>CP185271.1:738750-1477500 GCA_019458035.2 Streptococcus oralis | reverse complement strand
TTGAAGTCAGCTAAGATCGAGAAAGGACGAATTTTGTCCTTTCTTTTTTGATGTTAAGAGCGATGAAAATCCGTTTTTGAACTTTTCAAAGTTCCTAAAACTAATGGCATTTCGCTTGATAAGTTTGATGAGATTATTAGTCGCTTCTAATTTTGCATTAGAATAGGGTAACTGAAGAGCGTTGACGATTTTCTCTTTGTCCTTGAGGAAGGTTTAAAAGACAGTCTGAAAAAGAGGATGAACCTGCTTTAGATTCTCCTCAATGAGCCTGAGCCTAGAAATTCGAAAGCGAAGCTGTTTAGCTAAGTCATAGTAAGGACTAAACATATCCATCGTAATGATTTTCACCTGACAGCGAACGATTCTATCGTAGCGAAGAAAGTAATTTCGGATGATAGTTTGTGTGGTTACTTACAGTTTACACCAATGAAACACTATGAGTTTTTTGTTGCACTATATTTTACAATTTATCACACAAAAATAGGCTCTATAATATCTATAGGGGATTTACCCACTACAAATATTATAGAGCCTTATTTTTGAGTGCCATTCTAATCTTTTTTGCTTAGATTTTTGGTATAATATTATTTATTCACAATTTATTTTGATTATGAAAGTGTTGGTATTTGATGTCTCGGTCTGTTGAATTACTAAAGAAACGTTACTTAAAGAATATAAAAGAGAACCCAGATTTATTTATTGGGATTGAGTTAGAATTTCCTATTGTAAATTTAGAGGGTAAAGCTACAGATAGTGAAGTTGTTAAGGATCTCTTTCGGTATTTACCATCAGTACTGGGCTTTACTATCGAAAAAGTGGATGATTTTGGGAATCCAATTCAGTTACTTGATCTAGTCAGCCAAGATACGATCTTGTTTGAGGTTGCTTATACGACAATTGAGTTTGCATTCGGAAAAGCTGAATCTATCCAAGAGGTAGAAGAACGCTTTAACTTCTATATGGCTACGATTCAGAATAAGTTAGGTGAAGCTAATCATGCTATTGTTGGCTGTGGCCTTCATCCTAACTGGGATAAAAATGAGAATTGTCCAGTAGCTTATCCACGCTATCAGATGTTGATGGCTTACTTGAACTTAAGTAGAAGTAAGACTAGTAGAGGTTTACACGATTTTCCTGAGTATGGAGCCTTTATCTGCGGTAGTCAGGTTCAACTGGACGTTTCAAGGTCCAACTACCTGCGTGTTATCAACGCTTTTACTCAGATTGAAGCTGCCAAAGCTTATTTGTTTGCCAATTCTGAGTTTTCAGGGGCAGATTGGGATACCAAGATTTCAAGAGATATTTTTTGGGAAGAATCCATGCATGGTATTTATCCAGAGAACATTGGTGTCAATACTAGACTCTTTAAAGATGAGGATGATTTTTTGGATTACCTAAATCATTCTGCAATTTTTACTGCGGAACGTGATGGACAGACCTATTATTTTTATCCTATTCAGGCAAGGGACTATTTGACTACACCTGAAATCCGAGCATTTACCCTTAATGGGGATGAGGTATTGATTCATCCTCAGGAGGAGGATTTCCAAACTCATCGTAGTTACCAGTACCAAGACTTAACGACTCGAGGAACTATTGAATTTCGTAGTGTGTGTACACAGCCACTTGATAGGACTTTTACTTCAGCAGCTTTTCACTTGGGCTTGTTGGTTCATTTAGACAAACTGGAATCTTACTTAGAAGCAGCACCCTTCTTTAAAGTGTTTGGGCGTAATTATAAGTTTTTAAGGCGACAATTTTCTAAGAAAAAGCTTACAGATGAGGAAGAAACTGCAATTATTGAGTTTTCAAAAGGCTTACTCCTTCTAGCTGAGCAAGGACTGGAGAAAAGAGATAAGCAAGAAATGGTTTATTTACAGCCTTTGAGAGACAAATTGGGGTTATAATTTTTGTTATAAAGCGAGAATTTTCTGAAAAATCATGATATAATGGAAGAGACTATAGATAAAGGATAGAGAGTAATGACATTAGTTTATCAATCAACGCGTGATGCCAACAATACAGTAACTGCCAGCCAAGCTATTTTGCAAGGTTTGGCGACGGATGGTGGTTTGTTTACACCACTTACTTATCCAAAGGTTGATTTGGACTTTGACACATTAAAAGATGCTTCTTACCAAGAAGTGGCTAAATTAGTTTTGTCAGCATTTTTAGATGACTTTACAGCTGAGGAGTTGGACTACTGTATCAACAATGCCTACGATAGCAAGTTTGATACTCCAGCTATTGCACCATTGGTGAAACTGGATGGGCAATATAATTTGGAATTGTTCCATGGTTCAACGATTGCCTTTAAAGATATGGCCTTGTCTATCTTGCCATACTTTATGACGACAGCCGCTAAAAAGCATGGTTTGGAGAACAAAATCGTCATTTTAACAGCGACATCTGGTGATACTGGAAAAGCTGCGATGGCAGGGTTTGCGGATGTACCTGGTACTGAGATTATCGTTTTTTATCCAAAGGATGGTGTCAGCAAGGTACAAGAGTTGCAAATGACTACTCAGACTGGCGACAATACTCATGTTATCGCTATCGATGGAAACTTTGATGATGCGCAAACAAATGTGAAACATATGTTTAACGATGTAGCTCTTCGTGAAAAGTTGGTTGCCAATAAACTGCAATTTTCATCAGCTAACTCTATGAACATTGGTCGTTTGGTACCACAGATTGTTTATTATGTTTATGCCTACGCTCAGTTGGTCAAGACTGGTGAAATTGTGGCTGGTGATAAGATCAACTTCACAGTACCAACAGGAAACTTTGGAAATATCTTGGCTGCCTTTTATGCCAAACAAATCGGTCTTCCAGTTGGTAAATTGATCTGTGCTTCAAATGACAACAATGTTTTGACAGACTTCTTTAAAACACGTGTTTACGACAAGAAGCGTGAGTTTAAGGTGACGACTAGCCCATCTATGGATATCTTGGTGTCTTCAAACTTGGAGCGCTTAATTTTCCATCTTTTGGGGAATGATGCGGTTAAGACAGCTGAACTCATGAACGCCTTGAGTACACAAGGACAATATGGATTGACAGACTTTGATGCAGCGATTCTGGAACTCTTTGCAGCTGAGTATGCGACGGAGGAAGAAACAGCAGCAGAAATCAAGCGTGTTTATGAGTCAGATTCTTATATTGAGGATCCACATACGGCGGTTGCCTCAGCAGTTTATAAAAAATACCAAGCGGCTACTGGCGATGTAACCAAGACCGTGATTGCTTCAACAGCTAGTCCATACAAGTTCCCAGTGGTTGCAGTAGAAGCTGTAACAGGAAAAGCAGGTTTGACAGATTTTGAAGCCTTGGCTCAATTACATGAAATCTCAGGAGTGGCAGTGCCACCAGCAGTTGATGGCCTTGAAACAGCTCCAGTTCGTCATAAAACAACAGTGGCAGCTGCTGACATGCAAGCAGCGGTTGAGACTTATCTAGGACTTTAAGACAGAGGGAGTAAACTCGGTTGGGAAACCAACTGAGTTTCTTTTCATCAGGAGGAAGGATTGTTTAAGAAAAATAAAGACATTCTTAATATTGCATTGCCAGCTATGGGTGAAAACTTTTTGCAGATGCTCATAGGAATGGTGGACAGTTATTTGGTCGCTCACTTGGGCTTAATCGCCATTTCAGGTGTTTCAGTGGCTGGCAATATTATCACCATTTACCAGGCGATTTTTATCGCTCTGGGAGCTGCTATCTCCAGTGTTATTTCAAAAAGTTTGGGGCAGAAAGATCAGTCCAAGTTGGCTTATCACGTGACAGAGGCTCTCAAGATAACCCTATTGCTGAGTGCACTTTTAGGCGCTTTATCCATCTTTGCTGGGCAAGAGATGATAGGACTTTTGGGAACTGAGCAGGAGGTGGCTGAGAGTGGTGGACTTTACCTATCTTTGGTGGGTGGATCAATTGTTCTCTTGGGCTTGATGACGAGTCTAGGTGCCTTGATTCGTGCAACGCATAATCCACGTCTGCCTCTCTATGTTAGTCTTTTATCCAATGCCTTGAATATTCTTTTTTCAAGTCTAGCTATTTTTGTCCTTGATATGGGCATAGCTGGTGTTGCTTGGGGGACTATCTTGTCTCGCTTAGTCGGTCTTGTGATTTTGTGGTCGCAATTAAAGTTGCCTTTTGAGAAACCGACTTTTGGTTTAGATAAGGAACTATTGACTTTGGCTTTGCCAGCGGCAGGAGAACGTCTCATGATGCGGGCTGGGGATGTAGTGATCATTGCTTTGGTCGTTTCTTTTGGGACGGAGGCAGTAGCGGGAAATGCAGTTGGAGAAGTCTTGACCCAGTTTAACTATATGCCTGCCTTTGGCGTCGCTACGGCGACGGTCATGCAGGTAGCTCGAGCAGTCGGAGAGGATAACTGGGAAAGAGTAGATGATTTGAGCAAGCAAACCTTTTGGCTTTCCCTGCTTCTCATGTTGCCCTTAACTCTCAGTATCTATGCCTTGGGGACACCATTGACTCATCTCTATACGACCGACCCTGTAGCGGTCGAAGCGAGCGTTTTGGTTGCACTGTTCTCTCTACTAGGAACCCCTATGGCGACAGGGACAGTTATTTATACGGCAGTTTGGCAGGGTTTGGGAGATGCTCGCCTCCCCTTTTATGCGACAAGTATAGGAATGTGGTGTATTCGCATTGGAACAGGATATCTGATGGGGATTGTTCTTGGTTGGGGCTTGCCTGGTATTTGGGCAGGGACTCTTTTGGATAATGGTTTCCGTTGGTTATTTCTACGCTACCGTTACCAGCGTTATATGAGCTTGAAAGGATAGAAAATGCAAAAAACAGCTTTTATTTGGGATTTAGACGGGACTTTATTGGATTCTTACGAAGCGATTTTGTCAGGGATTGAGGAGACTTTTGGTCAGTTTTCTATTCCTTATGATAAGGAGAAAGTGAGAGAGTTTATCCTCAAGTTTTCTGTGCAGGATTTGCTTGTGCAGGTGGCAGAAGATAGAAATCTGGATGCGGAAGTGCTCAATCAGGTACGTGCCCAGAGCCTGGCTGAGAAGAATGCTCAGGTAGTTTTGATGCCATGTGCGCGTGAGGTGTTGAATTGGGCAGACCAAGTAGGGATTCGGAACTTTGTTTACACTCATAAAGGGGACAATGCTTTTACTATTCTAAAGGATCTGGGATTGGAATCCTATTTTACAGAGATTTTAACCAGTCAGAGTGGCTTTGAGCGCAAGCCTAGTCCAGAAGCGGCTACCTATTTGTTAGACAAGTATCAGCTGGATCCTGAGAAGACCTATTATATAGGGGACCGGACTTTAGATGTGGAATTCGCCCAGAATAGCGGCATTCAAAGCATCAACTTTTTAGAGTCTTCTTTTGAAGGCAATCACATGATTCGAGCACTAGCAGATATTCCTCATATTTTTGAGAGTAAGTAACGAGAAGATTGTGTCAGTTGTGTGACAGAGACCTAACAAACTATTTCAAGTAATCGAGTTTGTTACAAGGAATAGACAGTTCTATTAAATAGGCCCGAGAGGGCTTTTTTTCAGCTTTTTTTGTGTTATGATAGACAGGTACTCATTTGAAAGGAATATGAACGAATGAAGAAAAGAATGATTTTAGCCTCAACAGTAGCCTTGTCATTTGCCCCAGTATTGGCAACCCAAGCAGAAGAAGTCCTTTGGACTGCACGTAGTGTTGAGCAAATTCAAAACGATTTGACTAAAACGGACAACAAAACAAGCTATACAGTACAGTATGGTGATACCTTGAGCACCATTGCAGAAGCCTTGGGTGTAGATGTCACAGTTCTTGCTAATTTGAACAAAATTACCAATATGGACTTGATTTTCCCAGATACTGTCCTCACTACAACTGTCAATGAGGCAGAAGAGGTAACGGAAGTTGAAATCCAAACTCCTCAAGCAGACGCTAGTGAAGAAGTGACGACTGCGACAGCTGATTTGACGACGAATCAAGTAACAGTCGATGAACAAACAGTTCAAGTAGAAGACCTCTCTAAACCAATTGAGAAAGTACCAAGTGCAACAGAGATTGAAAAACCAGCAGAAGTAGCGTCAAGTTCAGAAGTTTCTGAGACAGCGACAGTTGCTGAAGAGAAACCATCTACAGAAACACCAGTAGCTGAAGAAACAGCAGAAACGACTCCAGCGGCAGCACCAGTAGCAGAAACACCAGTAGCAGAAACAACTAGTCCAGTTGAAGAAGCTCCAAAAGTGGCGACTCCAGCGACCGAAGAAACGGCAGCAACAACTCCAGCAGAAGCACCAGTAGCAGCTGCGCCGGCAACTGAAACGCCTGCTGATACAACAGGAACAAGTGTAGCAGAAGAAACAGCAGCATCAACAGCAACTTCTGACACTGTAACTTCGACTTATCAAGCAGAGCAAAGCCAAACTCCTTCAAGAACGTATTCAGCTCCAGCGGCTCCTGACTATGCAGGACTTGCTGTAGCTAAGTCTGAGAATGCTGGTCTTCAACCACAAACTGCAGCCTTTAAAGAAGAAGTAGCCAACTTGTTTGGGATTACATCCTTTAGTGGCTACCGTCCTGGTGACAGTGGGGACCATGGTAAAGGATTGGCCATCGACTTTATGGTCCCAGTGAGTTCAGCACTCGGAGATCAAATTGCAGAATATGCAGTCAAAAATATGGCTAGCCGTGGTATCAACTATATCATCTGGAAGCAACGTTTCTACGCTCCATATGATAGTAAATATGGACCAGCCTACACGTGGAATCCAATGCCGGATCGTGGTAGTGTGACCGAAAACCACTATGACCACGTTCACGTATCAATGAATTAAGAATAATAAGAAGCTATACATTTAAAAGTGTAGCTTCTTTTTGTGTAAAATAGTGTCGATAAGTGAAATAAAATCTAAAACATGTTAAAATGTAAGCGGATACAAAACTATACTAACGCTTTTAAGCATAGAGAGAAAGGATGAAGTGAATGACAAATCGATTAAAAACTCCATTTGAGAAAACAAGAGATGATTTTGAAGAGGAATTTTGTGGTGAAATTGTCGAATTCTTGATTTTTACCCTCCAAAATGTAACTGGGGCCGCTTCTTTAAAAGATGGTTGTAAAATGCCGTCCGTTCATTTTAAAGCTAGTGTCAATGTTGCAACCCAGGAATTCTCTGAACGTGAGGGACGTTTGGAATGGGTATTGACTCCTGAGGAATTTGAAGAAAAGAGATGGGGCTTTAGTTTTGAACCCTACAAAATTCATCATATCAAATGTCAAAAACGCCCCTTCATGGAGTTAGAGCCATATATGTCAGAAGTAGCTAATAACTGCTACCACTTGCTGGAATACCTAGATGACCAATCCTCAGACTCTAGGTTAGAGACCTTGATTGAAACCTATCAAAAACCGGTCATCATTCAAGACGATATTGGCGAATTCACCTTAAACAGAGCCTATTCTTGGTTTGAAGGATTCATCACTTACGAGGGTGGTAAGATTCATGCTATCTTTGCTGTGAGTGCAGATGAAAGTCTCCCTCCAAGTTCTTTTGATGATCTAAAGAAATTTATGGGAACTTTCCAAGTTCAAGATACTCGGATTAAAGACTATATTGTCAAAGAACTGTGGGAAACAGCCCAAGACTGGATAGATTCAGATGAAAATGATGTGGAGTTAACAGAAGAGTATTTTATCAACTCTCTTTCCTTGAGTGAACTATCGATCAACGAAGACGGGGAATTGACCCTCTACTATGATGATAGCGAGGAAATTTTTGCAGGCCATGCCATCGAAGTTGTCATTGATAAAGAGGGAGAAATCCTTCGAGCAGATTTGGTAGGTTAGTGCTGGATTTTATCTAGAATATAGAAATAATAGCCTTTTGGGATTGAAACCAAGAGGCTATTTTTCGTGAGTAAGCAAAATAGTTGCGTTTTTAATCTTTCTGTAATATACTTGATAACTCAATAGTTGATAAATCAAGTGTACGCAAGGAGGTAGAAATGAAAAAAATTAACGACTTACTGTACCAGCTCCATTTAACAGATCGGATGATCACTCAACTTTTTGAGAAACAATTGGGAATTAGTTTGACCCGCTATCAAATCTTGCAGTTTTTACTGCAGCAATCACCCTGCAACCAGATTGCCGTTCAGGAGAAGTTGCAAATCGACCAGGCGGCCTTGACCCGTCATTTTAAGATACTAGAGTCAGAGGGCTATGTCAGTCGCAAGCGTAATTCGGCCAATCAGCGAGAAGTCTTAGTTGAATTAACCCAAGAAGCCAAAAATCAACTCTTAGTCAGTCCGCCTAAACATCATTTGCGAGTGAAGGAACAGATGGAGAGCATCTTATCGACAGCCGAGCAGAAAGAGTTAACAACTTTACTGACGAAACTAGTGTCAGGTCTAGAAAAAATAGAATTTTAAGGAGAAAACGATGTCAATCATTACTACTATTTTATCAACTATCGTTGCTTTGGAGCATTTTTACATTTTTTATTTGGAAAGTGTGGCTACGCAATCAGATACTACTAGTCGCGTATTTAATGTGGATAAGGAAGAACTGGCTCGTCCTTCAGTGAGTTCATTATTTAAAAATCAAGGAATTTATAATGCTTTGATAGGTGTCTTTCTCTTGTACGGGATTTATTTTTCGCAAAGCTTGGAAATTGTGACAACCTTTGTTTTATTTGTGCTTGGTGCAGCGACCTACGGTTCTCTGACAGCAGACAAGAAGATTATTCTAAAGCAAGGTGGGCCTGCTATTTTGACTCTGCTGAGTATGTTGCTTTTGAAATAAGAAAACCAGCGTCGTTCAGGACGCTGGTTTTTGTATGCTCTTATCCATTTCGACGTTTACGGGCTAGTAGGGCTCTGTAAAAGAAGATGTGATTGTTTTGGATATAGGGAAGGATTGAAAAACTAGCAATTCCAAAGGTGATCCAGTTGAGGAAGTACCAAGGGAGTAGTTGTAGGTCGAGGACAAAGCGTTGAAACTTGTAACCCTTCATCAAGAAACGGCTAGTTTTGAGGATTTGGCTTGGTTTAGCCTGTCCTAAATCCAGAGTGTCGCAGAGGAGGAATTCTACCTGCGAGTAAGCATAATGTTGCGGGATATAGAGGATATTGCCCACAATCATCAAGATGAGACTCGCGAAAAAGTAGAGTCCAAAGGTCAGAAGGAATTGCTCGGTTTCAACTGATGAGAGGTCTAATTTTGGAAATTCAGGATGTAGGGCGACAAATCTCCGAGCCAAGAGATTGCTATAAAAGAGAAAATAAACGCCTACTAAGTTTGGAATGCTCCATAAAAAGAGGTAGAAACGTTTGAGGAGCAGAGTTAGGAAGGTTTGCGAGAAGCGCTCTTCAGCAAAGAGGGCTAGACTTGATTTTACTGAGAGTTCTGTATCAGGATCCTTGAGGAGTCGGAGTGTCGCAAAGGCAGCACCTGCTAGAAAAATCGTGCTCACAAAAGAAACCACTAGCGGGAAGAGATAGGCTTGGAGCACTTGTGCCAGCATGCTGAAAAAGGATTGCTCTAAAACACTTTCTTGGAGACGAGCCAAGGGGTTGAGAAAGCCTGATAAGATGACCAGTATGCTAGGTAAGAGATAGACGAGAAAGAGGCGGGGATTTTCAGTCTGAAATTGCCTCGTCTGCAGACGAATGGTTTTTAAATCAATTTTTGGGTATTTCATTCTTTCATTATACCATAGTTCGTGACAGTTCCTGGTTTTTTTGATAAAATCATACAGTATGCCTTTGGGCACAAAGTATGAACTGGGACTGTCTTTCCCAGCTTCGGAGGTAGAAAATGTCAGATTCACCAATCAAATACCGTTTGATTAAGAAAGAAAAACACACAGGAGCTCGTCTAGGAGAAATCATCACCCCACACGGTACCTTCCCGACACCTATGTTTATGCCAGTTGGGACCCAAGCCACTGTTAAAACCCAGTCGCCAGAGGAATTGAAGGAGATGGGATCAGGAATTATCCTCTCTAATACCTATCATCTCTGGCTTCGTCCTGGAGATGAACTTATCGCACGCGCAGGTGGTCTCCACAAATTTATGAACTGGGACCAACCAATCTTGACGGATAGTGGTGGCTTTCAGGTTTATTCCCTAGCAGATAGCCGAAATATCACAGAAGAAGGCGTAACCTTTAAAAACCATCTCAATGGTTCCAAGATGTTCCTGTCGCCAGAAAAGGCTATTTCTATTCAGAATAATCTGGGCTCAGACATCATGATGTCTTTTGATGAATGTCCTCAGTTTTATCAACCTTACGACTACGTTAAGAAATCCATCGAGCGTACCAGTCGTTGGGCCGAACGTGGCTTAAAGGCTCACCGTCGTCCGGAGGATCAAGGTTTGTTTGGGATTGTACAGGGGGCAGGATTTGAAGACCTTCGCCGTCAGTCAGCTCACGACCTTGTCAGCATGGACTTTCCAGGCTACTCTATCGGTGGTTTGGCAGTGGGAGAAACGCACGAAGAGATGAATGCAGTCTTGGACTTCACAACCCAACTCCTTCCTGAAAACAAACCTCGCTACCTGATGGGTGTGGGAGCGCCAGATAGCTTGATTGATGGAGTTATTCGTGGTGTAGATATGTTTGACTGTGTCTTGCCAACTCGTATCGCTCGTAATGGAACTTGTATGACCAGTCAAGGTCGTTTGGTTGTCAAAAATGCCCAATTCGCTGAAGACTTTACGCCACTGGATCCTGAGTGTGATTGCTATACATGTAAGAACTATACACGCGCCTACCTTCGCCACCTGCTCAAGGCTGACGAAACCTTTGGTATCCGCTTGACTAGCTACCATAATCTTTACTTCTTACTCAACCTGATGAAGCAGGTCCGTCAAGCCATCGTGGATGACAATCTCTTGGAATTCCGTGAATATTTTGTGGAAAAATATGGCTACAACAAGTCAGGACGCAATTTCTAAAGTGTAAAAATAGAATACTGAAATCCTAAGTTTTCTCTTAGGATTTTTCTTCTTTTTTTGATAAAATAAGGTGTATTATGGAATAAAATTAGATGTTTTTACGATCTAATTGAGTGGGGAATAAACTCGTATGCGTATTAAATGGTTTTCCTTGATTAGGATTACAGGTTTACTTTTGGTGCTCTTGTACCACTTCTTTCAAACAATCTTTCCTGGAGGCTTCTTTGGGGTAGATGTCTTTTTCACTTTTTCAGGATTTTTGATCACTGCCCTCCTTTTAGAAGAATTTGGGAAAAAACGCCAGATTGATTTGCTAGGCTTTTTTAAGAGACGGTTTTACCGCATCGTACCACCTGTGGTTCTGATGGTTTTGGTGACCATGCCCTTTACCCTCCTAGTTCGCCAAGACTATGTTGCTGGAATTGGTGGCCAGATAGCTGGAGTTCTCGGTTTTATGACCAACTTCTACGAAATGTTAACAGGAGGAAGTTATGAATCCCAGTTCATTCCGCATCTCTTTGTTCACAACTGGAGCCTAGCTGTTGAGGTTCACTACTATATCCTTTGGGGCTTAGCGGTTTGGTTCTTATCGAAACGTTCAAAATCTAGTAGTCAATTGAGAGGGATGGTCTTTCTCCTTTCTGCTGGAGCTTTTATCATTAGCTTTTTCTCCATGTTTATTGGTAGTCTAATGGCTAGTTCCCATTCATCTGTCTACTTTTCAAGTTTAACCCATGTCTATCCCTTCTTTTTAGGAAGCATTTTAGCGACAGTTGTAGGGGTTCGTCAGACGAGCGATTTAGTCAAGCAGTTTGACCGGACGTGGGATCTTCGTCAGAATTTACTGGTGTTTGCTGCAGGTCTTTTGGTATTAGTGCTCTTGACTTTCTTTGTCAAGTTCACCTACCTGTTTGCTTATCTATTCGGTTTCTTACTGGCAAGTTTAGCGGCCGTGACCATGATTTTTGCTGCGCGTGTCTTGCATGAGAAAACGCCTGAGATACGAGAGCCTCATATAATCACATTTTTAGCGGATACCAGCTACGCGGTTTATCTCTTCCACTGGCCTTTTTATATTATCTTTTCGCAGTTGATGAGCAATCTGCCAGCTGTTATTTTAACCGTTATCTTTTCCTATTTCTTCGCTATCCTATCCTTCTATATTATTGAGCCATTGATTGCTGGTAAGACCAACGCTTTAGTTAGAAAAATCACTAAACTGCGTCATATCAAACCTATTAGTGCTAGTGTTGTGGGCGCCCTTTCTTTACTTACTTTGATTATCATAGCTGCAGCTCCTCAGGTTGGAGCTTTTGAGACAGACTTGATGATCAATGGTTTCAAGCAAGCTCAGACCAATATAGGACAAACAAAGACTCTGGCTGAACAAGCTGAAGTCAGTCGCCTAGGAATTTCTGAGGGAACGAGTCTGATTGGGGATTCAGTGACTTTACGTGCCAATACAGCCTTAAAAGAGGCACTTCCTGATGCAAATATCAATGCTCAGGTTAGTCGGACGACCAAGCAAGCCAATGACATCATGCTCAATAATAGCCAGAACAAGGCGCTTTTAAAAACAGTTGTCATTGCAACGGGAGTCAACAATCCTGAAGGTTATAAGAATGATTTGGACAGTATCGTGAACAATCTACCGAAAGGGCACCATCTGATACTGGTGACACCTTATGAGGGAGACAAGAGCAAGGACACTTATGCATCAGTGGAGCAGTATGCGGCTTATACGAGAGAATTAGCTGAAAAGAATCCATATGTGAGCATTGCTGACTGGAATAAGGTCGCTAAGGAACACCCTGAAATCTGGGCTGGAACTGACCAAGTCCACTTTGGAAATGATAGCAACATGATTGAAGAAGGTGCTAAACTTTACGCAGAAACGATTGCAGCTGCTGTCAAGGCTGCTCAAGAGCTACCTGTAAAATCAAAATAAGATCAAAGAGTTGGAGAAATCCAGCTCTTTTAAAATATCTCTAGAAAATAGGTCTATACCATTTACAAATGAAAAAGAAAGGTTTATAATGTAATTGACATAATAAATTCTAGAATCAATCTATCAAGGAGGTTATCATTATGCCTAATTATATTAAAGCGGATCAGTTTTTCTACCCACACGGAGTTCGTCGTGGCGGTTACTTGGAACTTGTGGATGGCAAGTTTGGAAAGCATGTGGAACAGATTCCTGAAGGAGCTGAGGTGATTGACTATATAGGTTATAGCATTGCCCCAGGACTTGTGGATACCCACATTCATGGATTTGGCGGTGTGGATGTCATGGACAATAACATCGAAGGAACCCTTCATACCATGAGTGAAGGTCTACTTAGCACGGGTGTTACCAGCTTCTTGCCAACGACGTTGACTTCCTCTTACGAGCAGTTGCTCGCAGTAACTGAAAATATCGGTGCTCGTTACCAGGAAGCAAGTGGAGCGAAAATTCGTGGGATTTATTTTGAAGGGCCTTATTTCACAGAGAAATACAAGGGAGCTCAAAACCCTGCTTACATGAAAGATCCTCGTATGGATGAGTTTCGTGCTTGGCAAAAAGCAGCAAATGGCTTGCTCAATAAAATCGCCCTTGCACCAGAACGTGAAGGTGTAGAAGACTTTGTTCGTACGATTACGGGCGAAGGTGTGACTGTTGCTCTTGGACACTCCAATGCGACTTTTGATGAAGCTAAAAAAGCAGTCGATGCTGGAGCGAGTGTTTGGGTACATGCCTACAATGGAATGCGTGGGTTGACTCACCGTGAGCTCGGTATGGTGGGAGCCATGTATGAGTTGCCACATACTTACGCTGAATTGATTTGTGATGGTCACCACGTAGATCCAAAGGCCTGTGATATTTTGCTCAAGCAAAAAGGAACTGAAAATATCGCCCTTATCACAGACTGTATGACAGCTGGTGGCTTGGAAGATGGAGATTACATGTTGGGAGAATTCCCAGTAGTTGTTGCCAATGGAACTGCTCGCCTCAAATCTACAGGCAATTTGGCAGGTTCTATCCTTAAACTCAAAGATGGTTTGAAGAATGTGGTCGAATGGGGAATTGCGAATCCACATGAAGCAGTCATGATGGCCAGCCTCAACCCAGCAAAATCTGTTCACATCGATGATGTCTGTGGTCAAATCCGTGAAGGTTATGACGCTGACTTTATCGTACTGGATAAAGATTTGGAATTGGTAGCAACCTACCTAGATGGTGTGAAACGTTATCAAGCCTAAGAAGATAAAAAATAGGGGTCAATAAAGGACTCCTATTTTTATTATCAGATGAAAATAACAGGCTTCTTAAAGAAGTTTCTAATGGGGGAAACAAGCAAAATCCTTTTCTTGTAATAAAAAATTAGATATAATATACGATACAAAGGAAGTAGTAAGAATGTATCGTGTTATAGAAATGTATGGGGATTTTGAACCGTGGTGGTTCATAGAAGGTTGGGAAGAAGATGTCATCATGAGTCAATCTTTTGACAAGTATTATGATGCTCTAAAATATTATAAATCATGCTGGTTTGAGCTGGAAAAGAAGAATCCTCTTTATAAGAGTCGGAGTGATTTGATGACTATCTTTTGGGATCCTGCTGATCAACGCTGGTGTGATGAGTGTGATGAGTATTTGCAGCAGTACCATTCTTTGGCACTTTTACAGGATGAGCAAGTTATCCCCGATGAAAAGCTACGTCCAGGCTACGAAAAACAAACAGGTCAAGAAAAACACCGTTCTTGCCGTATGAAATGGAGATAAAAAGTAACTTTTTAAGTTGCTTTTTTTATTTTTTTGCGAATAGTTAGATAAGGAGGGCGGTATGGTACAAGAAATTGCACAGAAAATTATTGCTACTGCGAAAGAAAAGAAGGCCCAGGATATCTATTTTATCCCCAAGGAAAAGTCCTACGAGCTTCACATGCGGGTTGGAGACGAGCGGTGTCTCGTTGACTCCTATGAGTTTGATGTTTTAGCTGCTGTGATTAGTCATTTTAAGTTTGTGGCGGGTATGAACGTAGGAGAGAAGAGACGTAGTCAGCTGGGCTCTTGCGACTATCAGCATGGGGAGAAGGTGTTTTCTCTGCGTTTGTCTACCGTGGGAGATTATCGGGGACATGAGAGTTTGGTCATTCGTTTGTTGCACGATGAGGAGCAGGACCTGCATTTCTGGTTTCAGGATACGAACGAACTGGGTGAGCAGTACAGGCAACGGGGACTCTATCTCTTTGCAGGTCCAGTCGGAAGTGGCAAGACGACCTTGATGCACGAATTGGCTAAGTCACTTTTTAAGGGGCAACAGGTTATGTCCATCGAAGATCCTGTCGAAATCAAGCAGGACGACATGCTCCAATTGCAGTTGAATGAGGCGATTGGCTTGACCTATGAAAATCTGATCAAACTGTCTCTCCGACATCGTCCTGACCTCTTGATTATCGGTGAAATTCGTGATAGCGAGACGGCGCGTGCAGTGGTCAGAGCTAGTTTGACAGGTGCGACGGTCTTTTCAACCATTCATGCCAAGAGTATCCGAGGTGTTTATGAACGCCTTCTGGAGTTGGGTGTGACGGAGGAGGAACTAGCAGTTGTCCTGCAAGGAGTCTGCTACCAGAGATTAATCGGGGGAGGAGGAATCGTTGACTTTGCAAACAAAGACTATCAAGAACACCAGCCAACTAGCTGGAATGAGCAGATTGATCAGCTTCTTAAAGATGGACATATTACAAGTCTTCAGGCTGAAACGGAAAAAATTAGCTACAGCTAAGCAGAAGAAAATCATCACTTTGTTTAACAACCTCTTCTCCAGTGGCTTTCATTTGATGGAAATTATTTCTTTCTTGAGCAGAAGCGCCCTGCTGGGAAAAGGCTATGTGGCCCAGATGCACAAAGGTTTGTCGCAGGGGAAATCTTTCTCAGAAATGATGGAAAGTTTGGGCTTTTCAAGTTCCATCGTGACCCAATTATCTCTAGCTGAAGTTCATGGGAATCTTCATCTGAGTTTGGGAAAGATAGAAGAATATTTGGATAATTTGGCCAAGGTTAAGAAAAAGTTAATCGAAGTGGCGACCTATCCTTTGATTTTGCTGGGATTTCTCCTGCTAATCATGCTGGGATTGAGAAACTATCTACTACCCCAACTGGACAGTAGCAATATTGCCACCCAAATCATCGGTAATCTGCCACAAATTTTTCTTGGACTAGTGTTGGTTTGCTCTCTATCTTTACTTTTAGCCCTCACTTTCTATAAAAGAAGTTCCAAGATGCGGGTCTTTTCTATTTTGGCACGGATTCCCTTTCTAGGAATCTTTGTCCAGACTTATCTGACAGCTTATTATGCGCGTGAATGGGGCAATATGGTTTCACAGGGAATGGAGCTGACGCAGATTTTTCAGATCATGCAGAAACAAGGTTCTCAGGTTTTTAAAGAAATCGGTCAAGATCTAGCTCAAGCCCTGCAAAATGGCCGCGAATTTTCTCAAACCATAGCGACCTATCCTTTCTTTAAGAAGGAGTTGAGTCTCATCATCGAGTATGGAGAAGTCAAGTCCAAGCTGGGGAGTGAGTTGGAAATCTATGCTGAAAAAACTTGGGAAGCTTTTTTTACCCGAGTTAATCGTACCATGAATCTGGTACAGCCACTGGTTTTTATCTTTGTGGCCCTGATTATCGTTTTACTTTATGCGGCAATGCTTATGCCCATGTATCAAAATATGGAGGTAAATTTTTAAAATGAAAAAATTCATGACAAAACTAAAAAAAGCTAAGGTTAAAGCTTTCACTTTGGTAGAAATGCTAGTCGTCCTTTTAATCATCAGTGTTCTTCTCTTGCTCTTTGTGCCCAACTTGACTAAGCAAAAGGATGCCGTAGATGATAAAGGAAAAGCTGCTGTTGTCAAGGTCGTAGAAAGCCAGGCAGAGCTCTATAGTCTGGACAAGAATGAAGATGCTAGCCTTAGCAAATTACAAGCGGACGGTCGTATCACAGCTGAGCAAGCCAAAGCTTATAAAGACTACCATGCAAAACAAAAAACCAGTCAAACTGTTGCAGATTAAGGCCTTTACTATGCTTGAAAGTCTCTTAGTTTTGGGACTTGTGAGTATCCTTGCTTTGGGCTTGTCCGGTTCTGTTCAGTCCAGTTTTGCGGCGGTAGAGGAGCAGATTTTCTTTATGGAGTTTGAAGAACTCTATCGGGAAACGCAAAAACACAGTGTTGCCAGTCAGCAAAAAACCAGTCTGAACTTAGATGGACAGACGATCAGCAATGGCAGTCAAAACTTGACCGTTCCAAAAGGGATTCAGGCACCATCTGGACAAAGCATTATATTTGACCGAGCTGGGGGCAATTCGTCCCTGGCTAAGGTTGAATTTCAGACTAGCAAAGGAGCGATTCGCTATCAATTATATCTAGGAAATGGAAAAATTAAACGCATTAAGGAAACAAAAAATTAGGGCAGTGATCTTACTAGAAGCAGTAGTAGCGCTAGCCATATTTGCCAGTATTGCAACCCTCCTCTTGGGGCAAATTCAGAAAAATAGACAAGAAGAGGCAGAAATCTTGCAAAAAGAAGAAGCCTTGCGTGTAGCTAAGATGGCTCTGCAAACAGGGCAAAATCAAGTAAACATAAACGGAGTTGAGATTCAGGTATTTGCTAGTGAAAAGGGATTGGAGGTCTACCATGGTTCAGAGAAGTTGCTCGACCTTAAAGAGCAGTAAGGTAAGAGCGTTCACTCTTTTAGAATCTCTGATTGCCCTTATCGTCGTTAGCGGAGGCTTACTCCTTTTTCAAGCTATGAGTCAGCTCCTCATTTCAGAAGTTCGTTACCAGCAGCAAAGCGAGCAAAAGGAGTGGCTCTTGTTTGTGGATCAACTGGAGGCAGAGTTAGAGCGTTCGCAGTTTGAAAAGGTGGAAGGCAATCGCCTCTACATGAAACAGGATGGTAAGGATATCTCTATAGGGAAGTCTAAATCGGATGATTTTCGAAAAACGGATACCAGCGGAAGGGGCTACCAACCTATGGTTTATGGACTCAAATCAGCACAGATTACAGAGGAAAACCAATTGGTTCGCTTTCGCTTCCAATTTCAAAAGGGCTTAGAAAGGGAGTTCATCTATCGTGTGGAAAAAGCAAAAAGTTAAGGCAGGCGTTCTTTTATATGCAGTCACCATGGCAGCTATCTTTAGTCTGTTGTTGCAGTTTTATTTGAATCGGCAAGTAGCTCATCACAAGGACTTTGCCTTAAATAAAGAAAAGTTGGTCGCTTTTGCCATGGCCAAGCGAAGTAAAGATAAGGCTGAGCAAGAAAGTGGGGAACGAGTCTTCAACTTAGGAAAAGTCAGGTATCAAAATACGAAAACAGGTTTTGCAACAAGTGTTCGTATGAGTAAGAGCAACTATGAATTTCTCTTACCTTCAAGGAAAATCAAAGAAGAGAAAACGGATAAAAAGGAAAAGGTAGTGACTGATTCAAGTCGAGAACCAAATCAGACAAAAACAGAAAATAAGGCAGATAAGAAAGACAATTCCTAGTCAATTCAACTACTTTGTGTTAAACTAAAAGCATGAAACACGATTTTAATCACAAAGCAGAAACCTTTGATTCGCCCAAAAATATCTTTCTTGCAAACTTGGTTTGTCAAGCAGTTGAAGCACAGATGGAACTTCTATCAGACAAAGAAATTCTGGATTTCGGTGGTGGGACGGGTCTGTTAGCCTTGCCCCTAGCCAAGCAGGCTAAGTCTGTCACTCTTGTAGACATTTCTGAGAAAATGCTGGAGCAAGCTCGTTTGAAAGCGGAGCAGCAAGACATCAAGAATATCCAGTTTTTGGAGCAGGATTTACTGGCAAATCCCTTGGAGCAGCAATTTGACATAATTGTTGTCAGTCGGGTTCTTCATCATATGCCTGATCTAGATGCGACTCTTGCCATGTTTCACCATCACCTTAGGGAGAATGGACAGGTTCTCATTGCTGATTTTGTCAAGACAGATACCAACCACCATGGTTTTGATTTAGCTGAACTGGAAACCAAACTCGACCAGTTTAGTTTTTCGAGCATTGACAGTCAGATTTTGTACAGTGCTGAAGGTCTTTTCCTAGAAAATTACGCAGAGCTCTTTTTAACTGTAGCCCAAAAATCACTCGCTGACTAAAGCAGTGATTTTTTCTCTTCAGATGGAAAAAAGGAGGGAAATTTGATAAGATAGGAATATGGATTTTGAAAAAATAGAACAAGCTTATACGTATTTACTAGAGAATGTCCAAGTCATCCAAAGTGATTTGGCGACCAACTTTTATGATGCCTTGGTAGAGCAAAATAGTATCTACCTAGATGGCGAGACCGAACTAGAGCAGGTCAAAGAGAACAATCAAGCCCTTAAACGCTTAGCGCTTCGCAAGGAAGAGTGGCTCAAGACCTACCAGTTTCTCTTGATGAAGGCAGGACAAACGGAGCCTTTACAGGCCAATCACCAGTTTACTCCAGATGCCATTGCCCTCCTCTTGGTACTTGTTGTGGAAGAATTGTTTGAACAAGAGGAAATTAGCATCCTCGAAATAGGTTCTGGTATGGGGATTTTGGGGGCTACTTTCTTGACTTCCCTCTCTAAAAAAGTAGATTACTTGGGAATCGAAGTGGATGACTTGCTGATTGATTTGGCAGCTAGTATGGCAGATGTGATCGGTTTACAAGCTGGTTTTGTCCAAGGAGATGCCGTTCGTCCGCAAATGCTTAAAGAAAGCGACGTGGTCATCAGCGACTTGCCTGTTGGTTATTACCCAGACGATGCCATCGCTTCGCGCTATCAAGTGGCTTCTAGTCAAGAACATACCTATGCCCATCATCTGCTCATGGAGCAAGGCCTCAAGTACCTTAAGTCAGATGGTTATGCTATTTTTCTAGCTCCTAGTGATTTATTGACCAGTCCTCAAAGTGACTTATTAAAAGGGTGGCTCAAAGACGAAGTGAGTCTGGCTGCTATCATCGCTCTGCCAGAGGATATTTTCTCAACTGCAAGCCAAGCTAAAAGTATTTTTGTCTTACAGAAGAAAAGAGATAAAGAAATAGAACCCTTTGTCTATCCTCTTACTAGCTTGCAAGATCCGTCAGTTTTGTTGACCTTTAAAGAAAATTTTCAAAATTGGAGCAAAGGTACTGAAATATAAAAGAGATTTTGTTATAATAGATGAAAACGCTTAAAAAGAGGTATCATCTTATGACAAAAACAATTGCAATCAATGCAGGAAGTTCAAGCTTGAAATGGCAACTTTATCAAATGCCTGAGGAAAAAGTTTTGGCTAAAGGCTTGATTGAACGTATTGGATTGAAAGATTCAATTTCAACAGTAAAATTTGACGGTCGTTCGGAGCAACAAATTCTTGATATTGAAGACCATACACAAGCCGTTAAAATTTTATTGGATGACTTGATTCGTTTTGACATTATCAAAGGGTACGACGAAATTACAGGTGTCGGCCACCGCGTCGTTGCAGGTGGTGAATATTTCAAGGAATCAACAGTTGTTGAGGGAGACGTGTTAGAAAAAGTTGAGGAATTGGGACTCTTGGCTCCTCTTCACAATCCGGCTAACGCAGCTGGAATTCGCGCATTTAAGGAATTGCTTCCAGATATTACCAGTGTTGTTGTATTCGATACTTCATTCCACACAACCATGCCAGAAAAGGCTTATCGCTACCCTCTACCAACTAAATACTACACAGAAAACAAGGTTCGTAAATATGGTGCCCACGGGACAAGCCACCAGTTTGTCGCAGGAGAAGCAGCGAAACTTTTGGGCCGTCCTCTAGAAGATTTGAAATTGATTACCTGCCATATTGGTAACGGGGCTTCTATCACAGCTGTTAAGGGCGGGAAGTCTGTGGATACTTCTATGGGCTTCACACCACTTGGCGGTGTGATGATGGGTACTCGTACAGGAGATATTGATCCAGCTATCATTCCGTATCTCATGCAATATACAGAGGACTTTAACACGCCTGAAGATATTAGTCGCGTTCTCAATCGTGAATCAGGTCTTATGGGTGTTTCAGGCAAGTCTAGTGATATGCGTGATGTGATTGCTGCGAAAGAAGCAGGAGATCATGATGCGACTTTGGCTTATGAAATGTATGTTGATCGTATCCAAAAACATATCGGTCAATACCTTGCAGTCCTAAACGGTGCAGATGCTATTATCTTCACAGCGGGTGTAGGAGAAAATGCAACTGATGTACGTGAAGATGTGATTTCAGGGATCTCTTGGTTTGGTTGTGATGTGGATCCAGAAAAGAACGTCTTTGGCGTAACGGGAGACATCTCAACGGACGCAGCGAAAATCCGTGTCTTAGTTATTCCAACAGATGAAGAATTGGTGATTGCACGCGATGTTGAGCGCTTGAAAAATAAGTAAAACTAGAAAAAATATTCAGTACAAGGAGTTGGGAAAGAGATTTTTCCAGCTTCTTTTTCTGATGAAATTGTCTAAAACCTTGCTGTTATTGGCTTTTTGGAAAAATATGGTATAATAGTAGTAATTTAATAGATGGAGTTGAGTTTTGAAGAAAAACTTTCGTGTAAAAAGAGAGAAAGATTTTAAGGCGATTTTCAAGGACGGAACAAGTTTTGCCAACCGAAAATTTGTTGTCTACCAATTGGAAAACCAGCAAAACCATTTTCGAGTAGGACTGTCCGTCAGCAAAAAGCTGGGGAATGCAGTTACCAGAAATCAAATCAAGAGACGAATCCGACACATTCTACAAAGTGTAAAAGGGAGTTTAGTAGAGCATGTCGATTTTGTCGTGATTGCCCGAAAAGGGGTGGAGACCTTGGATTATGCAGAGATGGAGAAAAATCTACTCCACGTATTAAAGTTATCAAAGATTTACCAGGAAGGAAATGGGAGTGAAAAAGAAACTACAGTTGACTAGTTTGTTGGGCTTGTCCTTGTTTATCATGACAGCCTGTGCAACAAATGGTACAGCTAGCGATATAACAGCAGATTCGACAGACTTTTGGAGCAAATTCGTCTATTTTTTTGCTGAAATTATCCGCTTTTTGTCCTTTGACATTAGTATCGGAGTGGGGATTATCCTCTTCACAATCTTGATTCGGACGATTCTATTACCGGTCTTTCAGACACAGATGGTTGCCTCTAGAAAAATGCAAGAGGCTCAACCACGCATCAAGGCTTTGCGAGAGCAATATTCGGGTCGTGATATGGAAAGTAGAACCCAGCTAGACCAGGAGATGCGCAAGGTTTATAAAGAGTTAGGGATCAAGCATTCATCCTCTCTCTGGCCGATTTTAATACAAATGCCGGTTCTCTTGGCACTCTTTCAAGCCTTGAGTCGAGTAGACTTTTTGAAAACGGGTCACTTTTTATGGATTAATTTAGGAGGAGTAGATACAAGTTTTGTCCTTCCGATTTTGGCAGCAGTCTTTACTTTCTTGAGTAGCTGGTTATCGAATAAAGCTTTATCTGAAAAAAGTGGAGCTACGACAGGGATGATGTATGGTATGCCTGTATTGATTTTTATTTTTGCCATCTCCGCCCCAAGTGGTGTAGCCTTGTACTGGGCTGTGTCCAATGCTTACCAAGTTCTGCAAACCTATTTCTTGAACAATCCTTTCAAGATTATTGCTGAAAGAGAAGCAGTGGCGCAAGCAGAAAAAGATTTAGAAGGTAAGAAGAGAAAAGCCTTGAAAAAAGCACAGAAAAAGAAAAAATAAGGAGGAATCTTGTAATGGTATTATTTACAGGTTCAACGGTTGAAGAAGCAATCCAAAAAGGATTGAAAGAATTAGACATTCCAAGAATGAAGGCCCACATCAAGGTTGTTTCGAAAGAGAAAAAAGGATTCTTAGGCTTGTTTGGTAAGAAGCCAGCTCAAGTTGATATCGAAGCGATTAGTGAAACGACAGTGATCAAAGCCAATCAGCAGGCCGTCAAGGGTGTTCCAAAAGAAGTTAATGAAAAAAATGAACCAGTGAAAACCGTCAGCGAAGCAACTGTTGATTTGGGGCATGTAGTGGAAGCCATCAAGAAGATTGAAGAAGAAGGTCAAGGTGTCTCTGAAGAGGTCAAGGCTGAAATCCTGAAAAATGAAAAGCATGCCAGCACGATTTTGGAAGAAACAGGTCATATTTCAATTTTAAATGATTTGGAACCAGAGGATACTGCCGAGGAAGTGGAATCTGCTCCAGAAAAAGAAACTGAAACGCAGGAAGCAACAAGCCAATCTTTGGAAGATTTAGGCTTGAAAGTAGAACCAAGTTATGACATCGAACAAGTGGCAGCTGAAGTAGCTAACTACGTTCAAACCATTGTAGATGATATGGATGTTGAAGGGACGATTTCAAGTGACTACAATCGCCGCACCATCAATCTTCAAATTGACACGAATGAACCAGGCCGTATTATCGGCTATCACGGAAAAGTCTTGAAAGCTCTTCAACTATTGGCGCAAAATTACCTTTATAATCGCTATTCAAGAACCTTCTACATCACAATCAATGTCAATGATTACGTTGAACACCGTGCAGAAGTCTTGCAAACCTACGCTCAAAAATTGGCGACTCGCGTTTTAGAAGAAGGGCGTAGCCAACAAACTGATCCAATGTCAAATAGCGAACGCAAGATTATCCATCGCATTATTTCACGCATGGATGGCGTGACGAGTTACTCTGAAGGTGACGAGCCAAATCGCTATGTTGTCGTAGATGCAGAATAAGCAAAGCAAAATCAGGTTCATCCTGATTTTTTGCTAGGAAAGGAAAGATTCAGATATGCTGAAAGCAGTTAGAGAATACCTATCATTTGCAGGGATCCAGTATCGTAATCCAGATAAGTCTGGAGATGAGCGAGAGAAGATGCTGGAATTGCGCCACAAAGGCCAGGAGGCTCGTAAGGCTTTTACAAATCTGGCCAAGGACTTCCAAGCAAGTCATCCAGAATGGCAACTTCAACAGACTAGTCAGTGGATGAATCAAGCGCAGCGCTTGCGACCGCATTTCTGGGCCTATCTACAGAGAGAGGGGCAGGTAACAGAACCCATGTTGGCGCTGCGTTTGTATGGGAAACCCTCAGATTTTGGGATTTCCTTAGAAGTCAGTTTCATCGAGCGCAAGAAAGACGAACAGACTTTAGACAAGCAAGCCAAGGTTTTAGAACTTCCAGTGGTAGAAGGAATTTATTATCTAGTCTACTCAAATGGGGAAAGTCATAAGGTGGAGGCTACTGAGGAGAACCGTCGCACTTTACGCGAGAAGGTGAAAAGTCAGGAAGCCCGAAAAGTCTTAGTCAAGTCAGATGTTTCCCTCATTGAAAATCAGTCAGTAGAAGCGATATTGGAGGAGCTAGAAGATGCTTATACGCGTTTGCTCCCTTACTATGAGGTGACGAGGGAATAGACAAATCAAATGTGTTAGATGAACGCAAATTGTTTTATTGCTATTCTATGCATTTTTTCATATAATAGTAAAATAGGATGTGTGATTCATTAATCACCTCAAAGAGAAAGGAAATTCTATGTCAAATCTATCTGTTAATGCAATTCGTTTTCTAGGTATTGACGCCATCAACAAAGCAAACTCAGGTCACCCAGGGGTGGTTATGGGGGCTGCTCCAATGGCTTATAGCCTCTTTACAAAACAACTTCGTATCAATCCAGCCCAACCAAACTGGATTAACCGCGACCGCTTTATTCTTTCAGCAGGACACGGATCTATGCTTCTCTATGCCCTTCTTCACCTTTCTGGTTTTGAAGATGTCAGCATGGATGAAATCAAGAGCTTCCGCCAATGGGGTTCCAAAACACCTGGTCACCCAGAATTTGGCCACACTGCAGGGGTTGACGCTACAACCGGTCCTCTAGGACAAGGGATTTCTACTGCCACTGGTTTTGCCCAAGCAGAACGTTTCCTAGCAGCAAAATACAATCGCGAAGGCTACAATATCTTTGATCACTATACTTACGTTATCTGTGGAGATGGAGATTTGATGGAAGGTGTCTCAAGTGAGGCGGCTTCATACGCAGGTTTGCAAAAACTAGACAAGTTGGTGGTTCTTTATGATTCAAACGACATCAACTTGGATGGTGAAACAAAGGATTCCTTTACTGAAAGTGTTCGTGACCGTTACAATGCCTACGGTTGGCATACAGCCTTGGTTGAAGATGGAACAGACTTGGAAGCAATCCATGTTGCTATCGAAACAGCCAAAGCTTCAGGCAAACCATCTTTGATTGAAGTGAAGACTGTGATTGGATATGGCTCTCCAAACAAACAAGGAACCAATGCTGTACACGGTGCTCCTCTTGGTGCAGACGAAACTGCAGCAACTCGTCAAGCCCTCGGTTGGGACTATGAACCATTTGAAATCCCAGCTGAAGTTTATGCTGATTTCAAGGAAAATGTTGCAGACCGTGGCGCATCAGCTTATCAAGCTTGGACTAAATTAGTTGCTGATTATAAAGAGGCTCATCCAGAACTGGCTGCAGAAGTAGAAGCTATTATCGACGGCCGTGATCCAGTTGAGGTGACTCCAGCAGACTTCCCAGCCTTAGAAAATGGCTTCTCTCAAGCAACTCGTAATTCCAGTCAAGATGCTTTGAACGTTGTCGCTGCCAAGTTGCCAACTTTCCTAGGTGGATCAGCTGACCTCGCTCACTCAAACATGACTTACATCAAAACGGATGGCCTTCAAGACGATGCTAATCGCTTGAACCGTAACATTCAGTTTGGTGTTCGTGAATTTGCAATGGGAACGATCTTGAACGGGATGGCCCTTCATGGTGGACTTCGTGTATACGGTGGTACTTTCTTCGTCTTTTCTGACTATGTGAAAGCAGCTGTTCGCTTGTCAGCCTTGCAAGGACTTCCTGTGACTTATGTCTTTACTCACGATTCAATCGCAGTTGGTGAAGATGGTCCAACTCACGAACCAGTTGAACACTTAGCAGGTCTCCGTGCTATGCCAAATCTGAATGTTTTCCGCCCAGCAGATGCGCGTGAAACTCAAGCGGCTTGGTACCTTGCAGTGACAAGCGAGAAAACACCAACTGCCCTTGTCTTGACACGCCAAAACTTGACTGTCGAAGAGGGAACAGACTTCGACAAGGTTGCGAAAGGTGCCTATGTTGTCTATGAAAATGCAGCAGACTTTGATACAATCTTGATTGCGACAGGTTCAGAGGTCAATCTAGCTGTCGCAGCTGCCAAAGAATTAGCTA
This sequence comes from Streptococcus oralis, assembly GCA_019458035.2. Taxonomy (GTDB): domain Bacteria; phylum Bacillota; class Bacilli; order Lactobacillales; family Streptococcaceae; genus Streptococcus; species Streptococcus oralis_BP. The sequence goes on along the minus strand of CP185271.1, from coordinate 1,451,319 downwards.
GTCAAGGCGAAAAAGTCCGTGTAGTCAGCATGCCATCTACAGATGTCTTTGATAAACAAGATGCAGCATACAAGGAAGAAATCCTTCCAAATGCAGTTCGCCGTCGTGTTGCAGTCGAAATGGCTGCAACTCAAAACTGGTACAAATATGTTGGCCTTGATGGTGCCGTTCTCGGTATTGATACTTTCGGAGCATCTGCCCCAGCACCAAAAGTATTGGCAGAGTACGGATTTACGGTAGAAAATCTAGTCAAAGTCGTTCAAAACTTGAAATAATCACAAAAATCAGAGTGAAAACTCTGATTTTTTATAACCATAAAAACAAGGTACAATCTTGTAAAAGTAGCTGAAATTTGATATAGTAGTCCTATGTAAAATACAAAGGAGAAAACAATGAATCCAAATATTACTTTTTTAATCATGCTTGTAGGTATGTTTGCCTTGATGTTCTTTATGCAACGTTCTCAAAAGAAACAAGCGCAAAAGCGTATGGAAAGCTTGAACAAGCTTCAAAAAGGCTATGAGGTTATTACAATTGGCGGCCTTTACGGAACAGTGGATGAAGTAGATACTGAGAAGAGAACAATCGTACTTGATGTAGATGGCGTTTATTTGACTTTTGAATTGGCTGCTATCAAGACCGTTTTGCCGCTCAAAGAGGCTGTGACACCAGAAGGAACAGTTGTTGACGAAGGCGGAGCAATCGAAGAATAAAACGGGACCTGTCACTCCCGTTTTTCTATGAAATGAGAGGAAAAGGGATGAAAAAAATAGTATTTGTTTGCCTAGGAAATATCTGCCGTAGCCCCATGGCAGAATTTGTGATGAAATCCATGACGAGCGATTACCAGATTGAGAGTCGGGCAACGTCATCATGGGAACATGGCAATCCAATTCATAAGGGAACGCAAGGAATTTTCCAGCAATATCGGATCGCGTATGACAAAGACAAAACATCACTCCAGATTCGTAGAGAAGATTTTGAGTCATTTGATTACATTATCGGGATGGATGCTTCAAACGTTTCAGATCTGCGTCAAATGTGTCCTCAGGAACTACAGCATAAGATCTACCCTTTTGCACCTGAAAGTGTTCCAGATCCTTGGTATACAGGAGATTTTGAGGAAACCTATGCTCGCATCACAAGTGGATGTCAAAGCTGGCTAGATCGATTAGAAAATGAGAGTGACAATGGAAAAGCTTAAACAAATCTATGAGAAGTATAGAGTTTACCTAACTCGCCCTAGGTTAGAGTTCATTGCAGTAGTCGTAATTGCACTCTGTGCCCTTTCAGTATTTCTACTAAATACACCTAAAAAGGGTGTCTTGACACTTGATGGTGGTGCACTTGTTTATGATGGTACCCTGGTACGAGGGAAAATGAATGGTCAGGGGACTATGACCTTTGAAAATGGGGATCAATATACAGGTGATTTCAGTAATGGAGCCTTTAATGGAAAAGGAACTTTCCAATCAAAAGATGGCTGGAAATACGAAGGTGATTTTGTAAATGGCCAGGCTGAAGGTCAAGGAAAGTTGACGACAGAGCAAGAAGTTGTCTATGAAGGAACCTTTAAACAAGGCGTTTTCCAACAAAAACAGTAGTCTCCAGATGAGGAGGCTATTTTTAAAAGCATGAAAGAAAGCGTTTTCTGCACTTGAATTCGATAAATAGCTGTCAACTAGAAAAACTTTGTGAAATAAAAAAATATTTTTCATAATTTCACAATCATCCAGATAAAACTCTATTGTACAGGTGTATTGAGAAAAAGTTCACAAATTTGAGAAATTTCTTTGTGAAATGCTTATGAAACTGTTTACAAAGCATAAAAAAAGAGTTATAATAAACTTGTGAAAAAATTAACAAAGGATAACATCCTTAAAGGCTATGGAGGATAATATGGCTGATAAAAAAACAGTAACACCAGAGGAAAAACAACTTGCTGCTGAAAAGCATGTCGATGGTCTTGTGAAAAAAGCCTTGGTTGCGCTTGATGAAATGCGCAAGTTGAACCAAGAGCAAGTTGACTACATCGTAGCAAAAGCGTCTGTTGCAGCACTTGACGCGCATGGTATCCTTGCACAACACGCAGTTGAAGAAACTGGTCGTGGTGTATTTGAAGATAAGGCAACAAAAAATCTATTTGCCTGTGAACACGTAGTGAACAATATGCGTGGGGTTAAAACAGCTGGAGTTATCGAAGATGATCCAATTACAGGTTTGACGAAGATTGCGGAGCCGGTCGGAGTTATTTGTGGTATCACTCCAACAACAAACCCAACTTCAACAGCTATTTTCAAATCCTTGATTGCTTTGAAGACACGTAACCCAATTGTTTTCGCCTTCCACCCATCAGCTCAAGAATCTTCTGCTCATGCTGCACAAATCGTTCGTGATGCAGCCATCGCAGCCGGTGCACCTGAAAACTGTGTTCAATGGATTACAGAGCCATCTATGGAAGCAACTGGGGCACTTATGAACCACGAAGGTGTTGCGACTATCCTCGCAACTGGTGGGAATGCTATGGTTAAAGCTGCATACTCATGTGGGAAACCAGCTCTTGGGGTAGGTGCCGGAAACGTTCCTGCCTATGTAGAAAAATCTGCTGACCTTCGTCAAGCTGCTCATGACATCGTTATGTCTAAATCATTTGATAATGGGATGGTCTGTGCATCAGAACAAGCGGTTATCATTGATAAAGAAGTGTATGACGAATTTGTAGAAGAATTCAAATCATACCATACTTACTTTGTCAACAAGAAAGAAAAAGCGCTTTTGGAAGAATTCTGTTTTGGTGCAAAAGCTAACAGCAAGAACTGCGCTGGTGCAAAATTGAACCCAAATATTGTTGGTAAACCAGCAGCATGGATTGCTGAGCAAGCAGGATTCAAAGTACCAGAAGGTACAAATATCTTGGCTGCTGAATGTGCAGAAGTTGGAATTAAAGAACCATTGACTCGTGAAAAATTATCACCTGTTATTGCAGTTTTGAAAGCTGAAGATACTGAAGATGGACTTAAAAAAGCTCGTCAAATGGTTGAATTTAATGGTCTAGGACACTCAGCTGCTATCCATACAAAAGACGAAGCTCTTGCAAAACGTTTCGGTACGGAAATAAAGGCAATGCGTATTATCTGGAACTCTCCATCTACCTTTGGTGGTATCGGTGATGTATACAACGCCTTCATTCCATCATTAACACTTGGATGTGGTTCATATGGACACAACTCAGTTGGTGATAACGTATCCGCTATCAACCTTCTTAACATCAAGAAAGTAGGAAAACGTAGAAATAATATGCAATGGTTTAAAGTTCCTTCAAAAATCTACTTCGAACGTAACTCAATCCAATACCTTCAAACTTGCGAAGGTATCGAACGTGTCATGATTGTTACCGATAAATCAATTGAAAAACTCGGTTTTGTACAACGTGTGATTGACCAATTGAATCTTCGTAAAAACAAAGTCACGATTCAAGTCTTCTCAGATGTTGAACCAGATCCAGATATCACAACAGTTCGTCGTGGTGTTGAAGTAATGCGTTCGTTTGAACCAGACACTATCATTGCCCTTGGTGGTGGTTCACCAATGGATGCAGCTAAAGGTATGTGGATGTTCTATGAACAGCCAGACGTTGACTTCGGTGACCTCGTTCAAAAATTCATGGATATCCGCAAACGTGCCTTCAAATTCCCATCACTTGGTAAGAAAGCACAGTATATTGGTATTCCAACAACATCTGGTACAGGTTCAGAAGTAACACCGTTTGCAGTTATCTCTGACAAGGCAAACAACCGGAAATACCCAATCACTGACTACGCTTTGACACCAACCATTGCAATTGTTGACCCTGCTTTGGTAGAATCTGTTCCAGCATTTATTGCTGCTGACACAGGTATGGATGTCTTGACACACGCAACTGAAGCTTATACTTCTAACTTTGCCAATGACTATACAGATGGTATTGCTCTTCAAACCATCAAGTTAGTCTTCAAATACTTGGAAAAATCTGTAAAAACAGCTGACCCAGAAGCCCGTGAAAAGATGCATAATGCCTCTACAATGGCTGGTATGGCCTTCGCCAATGCCTTCCTTGGAATGAGTCACTCAATGGCGCATAAGATTGGTGCTGTTCACCACACCATTCACGGACGTACAAATGCTATTTTACTTCCTTATGTTATCCGTTATAATGGAACTCGTCCATCTAAAACTACAACATGGCCTAAGTACAATTACTGGAAAGCTGATGAAAAATTCCAAGATATCGCTCGTATGCTAGGTCTTCCTTGCTCAACACCAGAAGAAGCGGTTGAAGCTTATGCCAAAGCAGTTTACGATCTTGGTGAAGCAGTTGGAATCACAATGAACTTCAAAGGCTTTGGTATCGATGAAAAAACTTGGAAAGACAGCTTGCATGAGATTGCCTTACTTGCTTACGAAGATCAATGTTCACCTGCTAACCCACGCTTGCCAATGGTAGCTGACATGGAAGAAATCATGGCAGATGCTTACTATGGCTATGCAGAACGACCAGGACGTCGTAAATAATCGTTTATCAGCCTAGAGGCAGGAGAAATCCTGTCTCTTTTTTGTGAACTCAGATAGACCTGGAATTAAGGTTGAGTGTGGAACTGGAGATAATATACGAACATTATAAAAGATTGTAGGGATATATTTAAAAATTAAAGAATAAGTGAATGAAAAAGAGTGGAAAAGTAGAAAAGCAAGAGAGAAAATCAACGCCCGTACTTGCAATTCAACTCAAATAGTTATATAATAGGTTTGTTGAAAGGTGATTTGTAGTGATTCAAGTTACTCTTTTCACAATAAAATTTTCATGATTTTCATAAGGAGGAAATCACTAATGGTAGTTAAAGTTGGTATTAACGGTTTCGGACGTATCGGTCGTCTTGCTTTCCGCCGTATCCAAAATGTAGAAGGTGTTGAAGTTACTCGTATCAACGACCTTACAGATCCAGTGATGCTTGCACACTTGTTGAAATACGACACAACTCAAGGTCGTTTCGACGGTACTGTAGAAGTTAAAGAAGGTGGATTCGAAGTTAACGGTAAATTCGTTAAAGTTTCTGCTGAACGTGATCCAGAGCAAATCGACTGGGCTAACGATGGTGTAGAAATCGTTCTTGAAGCAACTGGTTTCTTTGCTACTAAAGCAGCGGCTGAAAAACACCTTAAAGGTGGTGCTAAGAAAGTTGTTATCACTGCTCCTGGTGGAAGCGATGTTAAAACAATCGTATTCAACACTAACCACGATACACTTGATGGTACTGAAACAGTTATCTCAGGTGCTTCATGTACTACAAACTGTTTGGCTCCAATGGCTAAAGCTCTTCATGACAACTTCGGTATCGTTGAAGGTTTGATGACTACTATCCACGCTTACACTGGTGACCAAATGATTCTTGACGGACCACACCGTAAAGGTGACCTTCGCCGTGCTCGTGCTGCTGCAGTTAACATCGTTCCTAACTCAACTGGTGCTGCTAAAGCAATCGGTTTGGTTATTCCTGAATTGAACGGTAAATTGGATGGAGCTGCTCAACGTGTTCCTGTTCCAGCTGGTTCAGTAACTGAATTGGTAGCAGTTCTTGACAAGAACGTTACTGTTGATGAAGTAAATGCAGCTATGAAAGCAGCTTCTAACGAATCATATGGATACACTGAAGATCCAATCGTATCTTCTGATATCCTAGGTATGTCATTCGGTTCATTGTTTGACGCAACTCAAACTAAAGTTCTTGACGTTGACGGTAAACAATTGGTTAAAGTTGTTTCATGGTATGACAACGAAATGTCTTACACTTCACAACTTGTTCGTACTCTTGAATACTTTGCAAAAATCGCTAAATAATTCTTGAGTCGATAAAAAAGCAAGGCTTTCTGGCCTTGCTTTTTTGTATATATAAGAATAAATGATAGTGTCATCCATTTTGTTTTAATTCTATTTCGAAAGTATCCGAGAGGGCAGTGAAACTCAATTTTTCTAAGGTGAGTGGATGAGTAAAGGAGAGTCGAAAGGCGTGGAGCATGAGCCGGCTCGTTTTTGATCTAGAGTTATAGAGAGGATCGCCCAGGATAGGATGCTTGTGATGAGAGAGGTGAACACGGATTTGATGCGTTCGACCGGTCTTTAGTTTGCAACGAACTAGAGAAGTCTTATTTGGAAATTGCTTTAATCGACTGATATGTGTTTCAGCATATTGTCCATTTTTTGCATCAACTATTCTTTTTCTACGATCGTGTCGATCACGACCAATTTTATCTCGAAAGACAAGTTCTTTACTCCCTACTTGCCCCTCTACGAGTGCCCAGTACTCGCGAGCAATGTCCTTTTTCTCCAACAAACGATTGAGGATGGGTAAGATAAAAGGATTTTTAGCAAAAAGCACTAGCCCGCTTGTTTCCATATCCAGGCGATGAACGACATAGCAGGTTTGGCCAACGTAGGCAGAGACATGGTTGAGAAGGGCAATTTCACCAGGTTGATTTCCGTGAGTTTTCATTCCCTCTGGCTTGTTGACGATAATGAGATGTTGGTCTTGATAAACCTCTTGAACGAGGTTTGGATTGCCCCAAAGGATTTCTTTTGGGGGATAATCTTCCTCGTCAAAAGTCAACTGGCAAATGTCCCCTGGCTTCACCATCTCGTTCCAGTGAACTTCTTCGTGATTAATTAAGATGTTCTTCTTGGTTCTCAAAAAATGCCGGATTTTTCTGGGGATGAGGAGTTGTTCCTCTAGGAATTGTTTGACCGTCATTTGAGGCAGGGATTCGGGTAATGTAAATGTGAATTGCATACAGATATTGTAACAAAAAAAGACCTATTTGGATAGGGAGTGGCTAAATTCTTGAGTTCCCATGGTGAAGATGATAAAATAAACGCATGAAATTAGATAAATTATTTGAGAGGTTCCTTTCTCTCTTTAAAAAAGAAACGAGTGAATCGGCGGAGTCTGATTCTACTAGTATGCGTCGTTCTCGGAGCGATAGAAAAAAAATAGGCCATGTAGGTCCGATTCGAAAATTCTGGCGTCGTTATCATCTGACAAAGATTGTCATCATTTTAGGGTTAAGCGCTGGATTGCTTGTAGGAACCTACCTATTTGCGATAGCCAAGTCTACCAATGTTAATGACTTGCAGAATGCCTTGAAAACAAGAACTTTGATTTTTGACCGCGAAGAAAAAGAAGCAGGGGCTCTGTCTGGTCAAAAGGGAACCTATGTTGAGCTGACAGCTATCAGTAAAGACTTGCAGAATGCTGTCGTCGCGACAGAGGATCGTTCCTTCTATAAAAATGATGGGATAAACTACGGTCGTTTCTTTCTAGCCATCCTTACAGCAGGTCGTTCTGGAGGTGGTTCTACCATCACCCAACAGTTGGCAAAAAATGCCTATCTTTCTCAGGACCAGACCGTTGAACGGAAGGCCAAGGAGTTTTTCCTCGCCTTAGAGTTGACAAAGAAATACAGCAAGGAGCAAATCCTTACTATGTACCTCAATAACGCTTATTTTGGAAATGGGGTATGGGGTATTGAAGATGCAAGTAAGAAATATTTCGGTGTATCGGCTTCACAACTAACGCTTGATCAGGCGGCCACTCTAGCAGGGATGCTCAAGGGACCAGAATTGTATAATCCATTAAATTCTGTTGAAACTTCAACCAATCGTAGGGATACTGTTTTGCAAAATATGGTTGCAGCGGGTTATATTGATAAAAATCAAGAGACCGAAGCAGTTGGAACAGATATGGCTTCTCAACTGCAAGATAAGTATGAAGGGAGGGTTTTAGATTATCGTTACCCGTCCTATTTTGATGCAGTTGTCAACGAAGCAGTTTCCAAGTACAATCTCACAGAAGAGGAAATTGTCAACAACGGCTATCGAATCTATACAGAACTTGACCAAAACTACCAAGCCAACATGCAGGTTGTTTACGAAAATACTTCGCTATTTCCAACAGCAGAAGACGGAACACATGCTGAATCAGGTAGTGTTGCTTTAGAGCCTAAAACAGGTGGGGTGCGTAGCGTTGTTGGTAGCGTAGCTGGCGATGACAAACCAGGCTTCCGCAATTTTAACTATGCCACTCAGTCTAAGCGTAGCCCAGGCTCAACTATCAAACCTTTAGTGGTTTATACGCCTGCAGTAGAAGCAGGATGGGCCTTAAACAAGCAACTGGATAATCATACGATGCAGTACGATAGTTATCAAGTAGACAATTATGCAGGGATTAAGACTTCTCCTGAAGTACCTATGTATCAGGCTTTGGCGGAATCACTCAATTTACCGGCAGTTGCGACTGTAAATGCATTAGGTATTGACAAAGCTTTTGACGCTGGGGAGAGATTTGGCCTGAATATGGAAAATGTTGATCGAGTTCTTGGAGTCGCTCTCGGTGGAGGTATAGAGACGAATCCCCTCCAGATGGCACAAGCTTATGCAACCTTTGCTAATGAAGGTTTGATGCCTGAAGCGCATTTTATCACTCGTATTGAAAATGCCAGTGGTCAGGTCATCAAGAGTTATAAAAATTCCCAAAAACGAGTGATTGATAAGTCGGTAGCCGATAAAATGACCAGCATGATGCTAGGGACATTTACCAATGGTACAGGAATTAGTTCATCGCCAACAGATTATGTTATGGCTGGAAAGACAGGTACTACTGAGGCTGCTTTTAATTCAGTATATACTAGTGACCAGTGGGTGATTGGTTATACTCCAGATGTGGTAATTACCCACTGGCTCGGCTTCCCGACGACGGATGAGAACCATTATCTAGCAGGTTCGACATCAAATGGAGCAGCCCATGTCTTTAGAAGTATGGCTAATACCATTTTGCCATACACTCCAGGTAGCACCTTTACAGTTGAGAATGCTTATAAACAAAATGGTATTGAACCAGAAAATACGAAAAAGCAGGTTGTTGAAAATGAGACAAACCAGTCTGAGGATCCGATAGCGGATATTCGTAGTCGTGCACAAAATCTTGTAGATGAAGCGGGACGTGCGATTTCAGAAGCTAAGATAAAAGAAAAAGCCCAGACAATATGGGACTCATTCCTTAATCTATTTCGTTAAGAGGCTTGTCAAAGCCTAGGTTTCTTGTTATAATAGATAAGATGGAGGCGTTATGGCATTAAAAAAAGCAAGCCTAGCTTGTGCAGTTTGCGGTTCAAGGAATTACTCAATCAAAACTAGTGGGAACCCCAAGCCAACACGACTAGAAGTAAATAAATTTTGTAAACATTGTGGGAAATATACGACACATAGAGAAACGAGATAGGAGAGAACGATGGGTTTTATTAAGGATATTTTTAAACTTCTTAAAGAAACAACGTGGCCAACTCGCAAGGAAAGCTGGAGAGATTTTCGATCTATTATGGAATACACAGCCTTCTTTGTGGTCATCATTTACATTTTTGACCAGTTGATTGTTTCAGGTTTGATTCGATTTATTAACATTTTTTAGAAGAAAGGCGGAGAACTTCTGCTAGTTTCTTCTATTATGAAAGGAAATATCATGGATAGTTTTGACAAAGGATGGTTTGTTCTACAAACTTATTCTGGCTATGAAAATAAGGTAAAAGAAAATCTATTGCAACGTGCACAAACGTATAACATGTTGGATAATATTCTACGCGTTGAGATTCCAACACAAACCGTGCAAGTTGAGAAAAATGGAAAGAAAAAAGAAATTGAAGAGAATCGCTTTCCAGGTTATGTCCTTGTAGAAATGGTCATGACCGATGAAGCATGGTTCGTCGTTCGAAATACACCGAACGTAACAGGATTCGTCGGCTCACACGGTAACAGATCAAAACCAACTCCGCTATTGGAACAAGAAATCCGTGATATTCTGGTTTCAATGGGACAAACTGTTCAAGAGTTTGATATTGACGTTGAAGTTGGTCAGACTGTCCGCATCATTGATGGCGCTTTTGCAGACTACACAGGTAAAATTACTGAAATTGATAACAATAAAGTGAAGATGATTATCTCTATGTTTGGTAATGATACGATTGCAGAAGTAAACCTAAACCAAATTGCAGAATTATAACCCCAGAGAGGCCTTGCCTCTCTTTTTATGTGCCGTTGAGGGAGGAAGAAGTATAGAATAGAGGAAATGGGCTCATGGGATCGTGCATTTTGCTAAACTAAATGCAGAAAGGAGAGGTCTATGAAGCTAAAAGACTTATATGAAGAAAGTAAGGGAATCGTCCATAAGTGTCGCAAAGATTATCATTTGCATCTGTGGGAGAAAGAGGACTGGGACCAGGAAGGCATGTTATGTCTGTATGAGCTGGTGAGTCGCAATCCAGAGTTGCTAGAGGGCGAGCGCCATCAACTATATGTTTGCTTTAAAACAAAATTTAGAAATCGTATTCTAGATTACATCCGTAAACAGGAAAGCCACAAGCGCCGTTTTGACAAAGAACCCTATGAAGAGGTGAGTGAGATTAGCCATCGTCTAGGAGAAAAAGGACTCAGGCTGGACGATTATTATCTCTTTCACGAACTTCTAAAGAATTACAAATCAAAGCAGAGTATGGAAAAACAAGAATTAATAGATCGTCTCATGGGAGGAGAAGTCTTTAGAGGACGTAAAGCTCTCCTGAGAGAACTTTCCCTTATCTTTTCAGAATTTCGATAAAGAGAAAAAAGTTCTTGACAAAGTAGGAAAAGTAGGTATAATAGAAAGAGTTGAAAAGCTCAGGTCCGTTGGTCAAGGGGTTAAGACACCGCCTTTTCACGGCGGTAACACGGGTTCGAATCCCGTACGGACTATGGTGTATTGCGGTTAAAAAAACTTGAAAAAAGTTTAAAAAACTTGTTGACAGGTACAGCTAGCTGTGATATACTAATATAGTTGTCGCTTGAGAGAGATTGAGTGACAAAGACCTTTGAAAACTGAACAAGACGAACCAATGTGCAGGGCACTATAACTGATGTTATAGTACTGAACAATGAAAAAAACAATAAATCTGTCAGTGACAGAAATGAGTGAGAACTCAAACTTTTAATGAGAGTTTGATCCTGGCTCAGGACGAACGCTGGCGGCGTGCCTAATACATGCAAGTAGAACGCTGAAGCTTGGTGCTTGCACCGAGCGGAAGAGTTGCGAACGGGTGAGTAACGCGTAGGTAACCTGCCTGGTAGCGGGGGATAACTATTGGAAACGATAGCTAATACCGCATGATATTGATTATTGCATGATAGTCAATTAAAAGGTGCAATTGCATCACTACCAGATGGACCTGCGTTGTATTAGCTAGTTGGTGAGGTAACGGCTCACCAAGGCAACGATACATAGCCGACCTGAGAGGGTGATCGGCCACACTGGGACTGAGACACGGCCCAGACTCCTACGGGAGGCAGCAGTAGGGAATCTTCGGCAATGGACGGAAGTCTGACCGAGCAACGCCGCGTGAGTGAAGAAGGTTTTCGGATCGTAAAGCTCTGTTGTAAGAGAAGAACGAGTGTGAGAGTGGAAAGTTCACACTGTGACGGTATCTTACCAGAAAGGGACGGCTAACTACGTGCCAGCAGCCGCGGTAATACGTAGGTCCCGAGCGTTGTCCGGATTTATTGGGCGTAAAGCGAGCGCAGGCGGTTAGATAAGTCTGAAGTTAAAGGCTGTGGCTTAACCATAGTACGCTTTGGAAACTGTTTAACTTGAGTGCAAGAGGGGAGAGTGGAATTCCATGTGTAGCGGTGAAATGCGTAGATATATGGAGGAACACCGGTGGCGAAAGCGGCTCTCTGGCTTGTAACTGACGCTGAGGCTCGAAAGCGTGGGGAGCAAACAGGATTAGATACCCTGGTAGTCCACGCCGTAAACGATGAGTGCTAGGTGTTAGACCCTTTCCGGGGTTTAGTGCCGCAGCTAACGCATTAAGCACTCCGCCTGGGGAGTACGACCGCAAGGTTGAAACTCAAAGGAATTGACGGGGGCCCGCACAAGCGGTGGAGCATGTGGTTTAATTCGAAGCAACGCGAAGAACCTTACCAGGTCTTGACATCCCTCTGACCGCTCTAGAGATAGAGTTTTCCTTCGGGACAGAGGTGACAGGTGGTGCATGGTTGTCGTCAGCTCGTGTCGTGAGATGTTGGGTTAAGTCCCGCAACGAGCGCAACCCCTATTGTTAGTTGCCATCATTCAGTTGGGCACTCTAGCGAGACTGCCGGTAATAAACCGGAGGAAGGTGGGGATGACGTCAAATCATCATGCCCCTTATGACCTGGGCTACACACGTGCTACAATGGCTGGTACAACGAGTCGCAAGCCGGTGACGGCAAGCTAATCTCTTAAAGCCAGTCTCAGTTCGGATTGTAGGCTGCAACTCGCCTACATGAAGTCGGAATCGCTAGTAATCGCGGATCAGCACGCCGCGGTGAATACGTTCCCGGGCCTTGTACACACCGCCCGTCACACCACGAGAGTTTGTAACACCCGAAGTCGGTGAGGTAACCTTTTAGGAGCCAGCCGCCTAAGGTGGGATAGATGATTGGGGTGAAGTCGTAACAAGGTAGCCGTATCGGAAGGTGCGGCTGGATCACCTCCTTTCTAAGGATAAGGAACTGCACATTGGTCTTGTTTAGTCTTGAGAGGTCTTGTGGGGCCTTAGCTCAGCTGGGAGAGCGCCTGCTTTGCACGCAGGAGGTCAGCGGTTCGATCCCGCTAGGCTCCATTGGTGAGAGATCACCAAGTAATGCACATTGAAAATTGAATATCTATATCAAATAGTAACAAGAAAATAAACCGAAACGCTGTAGTATTAAAAGAGTTTATGACTGAAAGGTCAAAAAATAAGGTTAAGTTAATAAGGGCGCACGGTGGATGCCTTGGCACTAGGAGCCGAAGAAGGACGTGACAAACGACGATATGCCTTGGGTAGCTGTAAGTAAGCGATGATCCAGGGATTTCCGAATGGGGGAACCCAACAGGTGCTACCTGTTACCCATATCTGTTAAGGATATGAGGAGGAAGACGCAGTGAACTGAAACATCTAAGTAGCTGCAGGAAGAGAAAGCAAAAGCGATTGCCTTAGTAGCGGCGAGCGAAACGGCAGAAGGGCAAACCGAAGAGTTTACTCTTCGGGGTTGTAGGACTGCAATGTGGACTCAAAGATTATAGAAGAATGATTTGGGAAGATCAGCCAAAGAGAGTAAGAGCCTCGTATTTAAAATAGTCTTTGTACCTAGCAGTATCCTGAGTACGGCGGGACACGAGAAATCCCGTCGGAATCTGGGAGGACCATCTCCCAACCCTAAATACTCCCTAGTGACCGATAGTGAACCAGTACCGTGAGGGAAAGGTGAAAAGCACCCCGGGAGGGGAGTGAAATAGAACCTGAAACCGTGTGCCTACAACAAGTTCGAGCCCGTTAATGGGTGAGAGCGTGCCTTTTGTAGAATGAACCGGCGAGTTACGATATGATGCGAGGTTAAGTTGAAGAGACGGAGCCGTAGGGAAACCGAGTCTGAATAGGGCGTATTAGTATCATGTCGTAGACCCGAAACCATGTGACCTACCCATGAGCAGGTTGAAGGTGCGGTAAGACGCACTGGAGGACCGAACCAGGGCACGTTGAAAAGTGCTTGGATGACTTGTGGGTAGCGGAGAAATTCCAAACGAACTTGGAGATAGCTGGTTCTCTCCGAAATAGCTTTAGGGCTAGCGTCGACATAAAGATTCTTGGAGGTAGAGCACTGTTTGGGTGAGGGGTCCATCCCGGATTACCAATCTCAGATAAACTCCGAATGCCAAAGAATTATGGTCGGCAGTCAGACTGCGAGTGCTAAGATCCGTAGTCGAAAGGGAAACAGCCCAGACCACCAGCTAAGGTCCCAAAATAATTGTTAAGTGGAAAAGGATGTGGGGTTGCACAGACAACTAGGATGTTAGCTTAGAAGCAGCTATTCATTCAAAGAGTGCGTAATAGCTCACTAGTCGAGTGACCCTGCGCCGAAAATGTACCGGGGCTAAAACAATTTACCGAAGCTGTGGATACCTTTATAGGTATGGTAGGAGAGCGTTCTATGTGTGGAGAAGGTGTACCGTGAGGAGCGCTGGAACGCATAGAAGTGAGAATGCCGGTATGAGTAGCGAAAGACAGGTGAGAATCCTGTCCACCGTAAGACTAAGGTTTCCAGGGGAAGGCTCGTCCGCCCTGGGTTAGTCGGGACCTAAGGAGAGACCGAAAGGTGTATCCGATGGACAACAGGTTGATATTCCTGTACTAGAGTATGTAGTGATGGAGGGACGCAGTAGGCTAACTAAAGCAGACGAATGGAAGAGTCTGTCTAAGCAGTGAGGTGTGATATGAGTCAAATGCTTATATCTGTAACATTGAGCTGTGATGGGGAGCGAAGTTTAGTAGCGAAGTTAGTGACGTCACACTGCCAAGAAAAGCTTCTAGCGTTTAAACATACTCTACCCGTACCGCAAACCGACACAGGTAGTCGAGGCGAGTAGCCTCAGGTGAGCGAGAGAACTCTCGTTAAGGAACTCGGCAAAATGACCCCGTAACTTCGGGAGAAGGGGTGCTGACATATGTCAGCCGCAGTGAATAGGCCCAAGCAACTGTTTATCAAAAACACAGCTCTCTGCTAAATCGTAAGATGATGTATAGGGGGTGACGCCTGCCCGGTGCTGGAAGGTTAAGAGGAGTGCTTAGGAGTAATCCGAAGGTATGAATTGAAGCCCCAGTAAACGGCGGCCGTAACTATAACGGTCCTAAGGTAGCGAAATTCCTTGTCGGGTAAGTTCCGACCCGCACGAAAGGCGTAATGATTTGGGCACTGTCTCAACGAGAGACTCGGTGAAATTTTAGTACCTGTGAAGATGCAGGTTACCCGCGACAGGACGGAAAGACCCCATGGAGCTTTACTGCAGTTTGATATTGAGTGTCTGTACCACATGTACAGGATAGGTAGGAGTCTAAGAGATCGGGACGCCAGTTTCGAAGGAGACGTTGTTGGGATACTACCCTTGTGTTATGGCCACTCTAACCCGGATAGGTTATCCCTATCGGAGACAGTGTCTGACGGGCAGTTTGACTGGGGCGGTCGCCTCCTAAAAGGTAACGGAGGCGCCCAAAGGTTCCCTCAGAATGGTTGGAAATCATTCGCAGAGTGTAAAGGTATAAGGGAGCTTGACTGCGAGAGCAACAACTCGAGCAGGGACGAAAGTCGGGCTTAGTGATCCGGTGGTTCCGTATGGAAGGGCCATCGCTCAACGGATAAAAGCTACCCTGGGGATAACAGGCTTATCTCCCCCAAGAGTTCACATCGACGGGGAGGTTTGGCACCTCGATGTCGGCTCGTCGCATCCTGGGGCTGTAGTCGGTCCCAAGGGTTGGGCTGTTCGCCCATTAAAGCGGCACGCGAGCTGGGTTCAGAACGTCGTGAGACAGTTCGGTCCCTATCCGTCGCGGGCGTAGGAAATTTGAGAGGATCTGCTCCTAGTACGAGAGGACCAGAGTGGACTTACCGCTGGTGTACCAGTTGTCTTGCCAAAGGCATCGCTGGGTAGCTATGTAGGGAAGGGATAAACGCTGAAAGCATCTAAGTGTGAAACCCACCTCAAGATGAGATTTCCCATGATTATATATCAGTAAGAGCCCTGAGAGATGATCAGGTAGATAGGTTAGAAGTGGAAGTGTGGCGACACATGTAGCGGACTAATACTAATAGCTCGAGGACTTATCCAAAGTAACTGAGAATACGAAGTGTGAGGTTTTCTAATTATTTGATAGATATTCAATTTTGAGTAGGTATTACTCAGAGTTAAGTGACGATAGCCTAGGAGATACACCTGTACCCATGCCGAACACAGCAGTTAAGCCCTAGAACGCCGGAAGTAGTTGGGGGTTGCCCCCTGTGAGATATGGAAGTCGCTTAGCTCGAGGGAGTTTAGCTTAGTTGTAATTGAGAGGAAATCGAAATTACAATCGGCGGATGAGAGAAACGAAGTTTCTTACCGTTGGCTGAGCTAGACTCCACCCTTTGGGAGTTTAGCTCAGCTGGGAGAGCATCTGCCTTACAAGCAGAGGGTCAGCGGTTCGATCCCGTTAACTCCCATATAGGTCCCGTAGTGTAGCGGTTATCACGTCGCCCTGTCACGGCGAAGATCGCGGGTTCGATTCCCGTCGGGACCGTTTAAGGTAACGGAAGTTATTTTAGACTCGTTAGCTCAGTTGGTAGAGCAATTGACTTTTAATCAATGGGTCACTGGTTCGAGCCCAGTACGGGTCATATTTGCGGGTTTGGCGGAATTGGCAGACGCACCAGATTTAGGATCTGGCGCTTAACGGCGTGGGGGTTCAAGTCCCTTAACCCGCATAATAGAAAGCAGCCGGCTTAGCTCAGTTGGTAGAGCATCTGATTTGTAATCAGAGGGTCGCGTGTTCAAGTCATGTAGCCGGCATTTTTTTATATAAGAGGTCGATGCGAACGTAGTTCAGTGGTAGAACACCACCTTGCCAAGGTGGGGGTCGCGGGTTCGAATCCCGTCGTTCGCTTAGAGAGGCCGGGGTGGCGGAACTGGCAGACGCACAGGACTTAAAATCCTGCGATTGGTAACGATCGTACCGGTTCGATTCCGGTCCTCGGCATATAATGATGAGCACCCTTAGCTCAACTGGATAGAGTACCTGACTACGAATCAGGCGGTTAGAGGTTCGACTCCTCTAGGGTGCATTTTTTTATTTAACGCGGGAAGTAGCTCAGCTTGGTAGAGTACTTGGTTTGGGACCAAGGTGTCGCAGGTTCGAATCCTGTCTTCCCGATCAATCACGAGGGTACTTTAGGGTATCTTTTTTTGTTTATCAAGGGGATTCTGAGAATCTTCTTTTTTCTTTTATGGGAATTTTTTTGTGAAAACTAGCATTACTTAAGGAATGGTAGTAGCTATATTTTTTCTTTAATTATGGTAAAATAGTATGAGAATAATGTGAGGAAATTGAATGTCAAGTAAGTTTGAAATTTTAATGAATCAAATAGGAGTCTCTGATCAATTGAGACAGTATCCTGCTCTTGTTAATGCAAGTATTGAGGGTGTTGTGGTTCATAAAATTAGTAAGATTTGGGAATTTCATTTTGTATTTTCTAATATTTTACCGATTGAAATCTTTTTAGAATTAAAGAAAGGGCTTAGTGAAGAATTTTCTAAGACAGGAAATCGAGCTGTTTTCGAAATCAAGGCTCTCTCTCAAGAATTTTCAAATGAACTCTTGCAGGCCTACTATAAGGAGGCTTTTTCTGAAGGCCCATGTGCTAGTCAAGGTTTTAAATCTCTTTATCAGAATTTGCAAGTTCGTGCAGTGGGAAATCAGCTCTTTATTGAAGGTTCAGAGGTGATTGATAAGGAACACTTTAAGAAAAATCATCTTCCTAATTTAACAAAGCAACTTGAAAAGTTTGGTTTTCCAGCTTTTGTCTGCCAAATTGAAAAGAATGATGCTCTTACACAGGAGCAGGAAGAAGCCTTCCATGCTGAGAATGAACAAATCGTTCAGGCTGCTAATGAGGAGGCTTTGCGTGCTATGGAACAACTGGAACAGATGGCTCCTCCTCCAGTAGAAGAGAAACCAGCCTTTGATTTTCAGGCTAAAAAGGCTGCCGCTAAGCCAAAGTTAGATAAGGCTGAAGTTACCCAGATGATTGATGTGACGACTGAGGAAAATCGTTTGGTTTTTGAAGGGGTCGTTTTTGATGTGGAGCATAAGGTAACCAGAACTGGTCGCGTTTTGATCAACTTTAAAATGACGGACTATAGTTCAAGTTTTTCAATGCAAAAATGGGTTAAGAATGAAGAAGAGGCTCAGAAGTTTGACATCATTAAGAAAAATTCCTGGCTTCGTGTTCGTGGGAATGTAGAGATGAATAACTTCACACGCGATTTGACCATGAACGTGCAGGATGTGCAGGAAGTTGTTCACTATGAGCGGAAGGATTTGATGCCAGAAGGTGAGCGCCGGGTTGAGTTTCATGCTCATACTAATATGTCGACCATGGATGCTCTGCCTGAGGTCGAAGAAATCGTTGCGACAGCTGCTAAGTGGGGACACAAGGCGGTTGCCATCACGGACCATGGGAATGTTCAGTCCTTTCCACATGGCTACAAGGCAGCTAAGAAAGCAGGAATTCAGCTAATCTATGGAATGGAAGCCAATATTGTGGAAGACCGTGTCCCTATCGTCTATAACGAAGTGGAGATGGACTTGTCAGAAGCGACCTACGTGGTTTTTGACGTGGAAACGACGGGACTTTCAGCTATCTATAATGACTTGATTCAAGTTGCGGCTTCTAAGATGTACAAGGGAAATGTTATTGCCGAATTTGATGAATTTATCAATCCAGGATATCCCTTGTCAGCCTTTACTACCGAGTTGACTGGAATTACAGATGATCATGTCAAAAATGCTAAACCACTGGAACAAGTTTTGCAAGAATTCCAAGAATTTTGCAAGGATACGGTCTTAGTTGCTCACAATGCCACCTTTGACGTTGGCTTTATGAATGCCAACTATGAGCGCCATGGTCTGCCTAAGATTAGCCAGCCAGTCATCGATACGCTGGAGTTTGCTAGAAATCTCTATCCTGAGTATAAACGTCATGGTTTGGGGCCTTTGACTAAGCGTTTTGGTGTAGCACTTGAACACCACCACATGGCCAACTACGATGCGGAAGCTACTGGTCGTTTGCTTTTCATCTTTATCAAAGAGGTAGCAGAAAAACATGGTGTGACCAACCTAGCTAGACTAAACATTGATTTGATTAGTCCAGATTCTTATAAAAAAGCTCGGATCAAGCATGCGACTATTTATGTCAAGAATCAGGTAGGTCTAAAAAATATCTTTAAACTGGTTTCTTTGTCGAATACCAAGTACTTTGAAGGAGTACCACGGATTCCGAGAACGGTTCTAGATGCCCATCGGGAGGGCTTGATTTTGGGGTCAGCTTGCTCCGAGGGCGAAGTTTTTGACGCAGTTGTTTCCCAAGGTGTGGATGCGGCGGTTGAGGTGGCCAAGTATTATGACTTTATCGAGGTTATGCCACCAGCTATCTATGCTCCCTTGATTGCTAAGGAGCAGGTCAAGGATATGGAGGAACTCCAGACCATTATCAAAAGCTTGATAGAAGCGGGAGACCGCCTTGGCAAGCCTGTTTTGGCTACGGGCAATGTTCACTATATTGAACCGGAAGAAGAGATTTACCGTGAAATTATCGTCCGTAGTTTGGGCCAGGGGGCTATGATTAACCGAACCATCGGTCATGGTGAACATGCCCAACCAGCACCGCTACCGAAGGCTCATTTTAGAACGACCAATGAAATGTTGGATGAATTTGCTTTCTTGGGAGAAGATTTAGCACGCAAGTTGGTTATTGAAAATCCCAATGCCTTAGCAGATATCTTTGAACCCGTTGAGGTCGTTAAGGGTGACTTGTATACGCCTTTTATCGATAAGGCTGAAGAAACGGTCGCTGAGTTGACCTATAAGAAAGCTTTTGAGATTTATGGCAATCCGCTGCCAGATATCGTTGATTTGCGGATTGAAAAAGAATTAACTTCCATTCTGGGGAATGGATTTGCCGTGATTTATCTGGCATCGCAGATGCTGGTGCAACGTTCCAATGAACGGGGCTACTTGGTTGGTTCTCGTGGGTCTGTTGGGTCCAGTTTTGTTGCGACCATGATTGGGATTACGGAGGTTAATCCTCTCTCTCCTCACTATGTCTGTGGTCAGTGTCAGTACAGTGAGTTTATCACGGATGGTTCTTACGGTTCAGGGTTTGATATGCCCAATAAGGATTGTCCAAACTGTGGTCACAAACTCAGCAAAAATGGACAGGATATTCCTTTCGAGACCTTCCTTGGTTTTGATGGGGACAAGGTTCCCGATATTGACTTGAACTTCTCGGGAGAAGACCAGCCTAGTGCTCACTTGGATGTACGTGATATCTTTGGTGAAGAATATGCCTTCCGTGCAGGAACGGTTGGTACGGTAGCTGCTAAGACTGCATATGGATTTGTCAAGGGCTATGAGAGAGACTATGGGAAATTTTATCGTGATGCAGAGGTGGAACGTCTTGCCCAAGGTGCTGCCGGTGTCAAGCGGACTACAGGACAACACCCAGGAGGAATCGTTGTTATTCCGAACTACATGGATGTCTACGACTTTACGCCTGTTCAGTATCCAGCGGATGACGTAACAGCTGAATGGCAGACGACTCACTTTAACTTCCATGATATCGATGAGAATGTCCTCAAACTCGATGTACTGGGGCATGATGATCCGACTATGATTCGAAAATTGCAGGACTTGTCTGGGATTGACCCTAATGAAATTCCTATGGATGATGAAGGTGTCATGGCCCTCTTTTCTGGGACTGATGTACTTGGGGTGACGCCGGAGCAAATCGGAACGCCGACAGGTATGCTGGGGATTCCAGAATTTGGAACCAACTTTGTACGTGGGATGGTCGATGAAACGCATCCGACGACCTTTGCGGAATTGCTTCAGTTGTCTGGATTATCCCACGGTACCGATGTGTGGTTGGGAAATGCCCAGGATTTGATCAAGCAAGGAATTGCGGACCTATCGACTGTTATCGGTTGTCGGGACGACATCATGGTTTACCTCATGCATGCGGGTCTCGAGCCTAAGATGGCCTTTACCATCATGGAACGGGTACGTAAGGGCTTGTGGTTGAAGATTTCCGAAGAAGAACGAAATGGCTACATCGAGGCTATGAAGGCTAATAAGGTACCAGAGTGGTATATCGAATCCTGTGGAAAAATCAAGTATATGTTCCCTAAGGCCCATGCGGCAGCCTACGTTATGATGGCCTTGCGCGTAGCCTACTTCAAGGTTCACCATCCCATTTATTACTACTGTGCTTACTTTTCAATCCGCGCTAAGGCTTTTGATATCAAGACCATGGGTGCGGGCTTGGACGCCATCAAGCGCAGAATGGAAGAAATCGCTGAAAAACGGAAGAACAATGAAGCCTCTAATGTGGAAATTGACCTCTATACCACTCTTGAGATTGTCAATGAGATGTGGGAACGTGGCTTTAAGTTTGGCAAGTTAGACCTCTATCGTAGTGATGCGACTGAATTCATCATTGACGGAGACACTCTTATCCCACCATTTGTAGCAATGGATGGTCTGGGAGAGAACGTTGCTAAGCAGTTGGTGCGTGCGCGTGAAGAGGGTGAGTTCCTCTCTAAGACAGAACTGCGCAAGCGTGGTGGACTTTCATCAACCTTGGTTGAAAAGATGGATGAAATGGGGATTCTCGGCAATATGCCAGAGGACAACCAGTTGAGTTTGTTTGATGAGTTGTTTTAAAAAATTGCTTATTTTGATCAAGTGGACAAAATATGTCCACTTGATTTGTTATAATTCTCTTAAAAATAAAAGAAAAGAGAGTATAATATGGTGAATCAAGAAATTTTAAATTCTAATGTGTCAATTGAAGAGGAAATTTATAATTTTGAAAAAGGCTTGAAAGATGATGGGAGTGATTGGACCGGATTCCCACAAATAGACTTAAAAGAAGATTCTCAATGTATTTACATTTGCGGTATTTCAGAGACTGACAGATGGCATTTGTTTTATTATACGTTAACTAAAATAAAACCTGTTACTCCAATAGCATCACTTGCATATTATCGAGTGAGAGATAATTTGATTTTTTCTAAACATAGTCAATGGATGAAACTGCAAATGGGGTATACAGAGTATGATTTGATTTTTCTGGATGGAGTTCAATTTTGGGAGAGGCTGATCAAAGGGTACAGGAATACTGGATGCAGCAATTCAAAGAGAATAAGAAAAGAAGCAAACTCTTCATTGTATATTCAGACTGCTTACCCGAAGACTTAAAAAATATGGCTGAATCCGTAGTTGAGTTCTTCGAATCTGGCATAGTGGTACAGTTGAAATCATCTAAGGGCTAGTTTATTTTGCTTTAATCGTTTTGGATATAAAGTGCTAGTTAGACTATAGAAGTGATAATAATGTACTGGAAATAATATTGTTTGAATAATATGTAGAAGGAAATTGCAAATGAATGATCAAGAGAGACTGCTAACGATTTTTTTACGTTTACAGTTTGGGACTCCGTTAGGAAAAAAGCAATTGGCTCAGGAATTTGAAGTTAGTGAAAAGACGATACAGAGAGATTTTTCGCTACTCCGTGATATTTTATCTAGTAACACCAGTTATAGTGGAGATTTGTTTTATAACCGTAAAACGAATAAGTATTGTTTAGCGAGTAAGTCAGTTTTTAATAAAAAGGATATACTCGTTATTTCAAAGATTTTATTGGAAAATCGAGCCCTGAATAGACAAGAAATTGCTACCTTACTAAATAATTTACTGGTCTTAGTTCCCCGTGATGATCAGAAAGAAATTGAGCAGATTATTGGCAGTGAAAAGCTTAACTATGCTCCCTTAACGGATCAACAAGATAGAATAGAGAAAATTTGGAATTTATCGGAGTCTATTCTACATGAACAGGTCTTAGACATTATCTATCAAAAACCTTATTCTGAATCTTCTAAGAAGCAGACGGTTTTGCCTGTATCTCTTTACTATGATAGTCATTATTTTTATCTGGTTGTTTATCAGTTAAAACACGCTACTTATATTACTTTAAGAGTAGACCGTATCCAATCATGGTCTCTTAGTGGTATAGAGAAACCCTCTATTTCTTATCGAGATAAATTTAGAGATGGTGATATTCGTAATGAGAGAGTTGATGCTTTTATCGGGAAGAAAATCAGTATTGAGATTGGGTATTTGTATGATCCTACTATTGTGATGGATCAATTTCCAAATGCAAAAATAGTTGGTAAAAATGGTGCCTGGACTCATTTTAAGTTTAAAAGTCAGTATACACCGGGTCTTAAACGCTGGTTACTGGGACAAGGGGAAGCAGTTACTGTTTTGTCTCCTCGGATTTTAGTAGAGGATATGAAGCGAACAGTTCAAGAAATGATAGATAAATATAAATGAGGATAAAATGAGTATTCAATTTACTTCTAAAAAGGTTGGAGAACTATTGAAAAAAGGGAATTTGCGGATTCCTTCTTATCAAAGACCATATAAATGGAACAGAAAACATATCCGTAATCTTTTTTATGATTTACGAGATGCTATGGGGAAAAAGGAATATCAGATTGGTTCCGTTATCCTGCATAAGAATGATGGACACTTAGATATTGTCGATGGACAGCAACGGCTAATTTCAATTTCTTTGTTTCTTCATTCGTTAGATGACTTAGAGAATTATAAGGGTGCTAATCAACTGTTGAGTGCTGAAGAATTTGGAGAGCTATCTTGCTATCATGCGAGTGAAAATTATAATGAGTGGAAAAATTTAACTCAATTAGTTGGCGAAAATGAGGCAAAAGACATTTGCAACTTTTTATTAGAGAATTGTGCTGTCTCTGTGATTACTATGCCCCAAGAACGATTATCAGAGGCCTTTCAGCTATTTGATTCTCAGAATAATCGTGGAAAATCTTTAGAACCTCATGATTTGCTCAAGGCCTATCATCTTCGCAAGCAAGATTCCGAAGATGAAAGAATTGTTGAAAAGTGGGAGCAATTTGTAGAGGATAAAGAGTTAAGTCTCAAAGAGTTGTTTGATAAACATCTTTTTCGTATGAGACGTTGGTCGCGAGGAGAGACAGGATTAACAAACAAGCGTTATGGCTCTTATCTCCGTTTTACAGAGGATTTTATTGACGACTTTAAAGGCGTTGATTTGAATCAGAACTTTCCATACCTAGAATTGTATCGTCATATTGAAAAACTCCCCATGTCCATTACTATGCCAATCATTGATGGAAGTAAATTTTTTGAGTATATTGAATCGGTCCATTTTACCATTAAAGAGCATAAAAAAGTTTTAAATAAAAAGTTACGAGTCTCCAATGAGTCAGAGGGAGAAGAAAAAAATCTAGCTTACCCAGAAGGTATGTTGAATATTTACAATAGCTCAAAAGGACGCTACCTCAAGTGTCACAATATATTCCTAAATATTTGCTCGCTTTTCGCAGATAGATTTGGAAAAGAGGAGCTATCAAAGGAGATAGTAGAGACCTTGTTTATTTGGTCTTACTACCCTCGAGTTAAATCTAAAGCCATATATGATGCGACGGTTGGGAACTATGCTGCTGGTGGAAGGTTTAGACAAAAAGAGGTTCAAAAGCTATTTCAACTTTTATCTCATGCCGTCACTCCGAATGATTTCATGATAAAGATAGATAGAGAGTTATTTGAAAATTATACTGTGGACAAGATTATAGAAGAGGAAAAAGATAAATGGTAGAAACGCATATAAGCTTATCTGTTAATCGTCTGTTAAATGAAGATACCTATGCTATTCCTCTTTATCAGAGAAATTTTGCCTGGACTTATGATGAAATTGAGCAGTTATTGAACGACGTAGCAGATGCTTTTCAAGAAAATAGAGACAATTACTATATTGGAACATTAGTCGTTAATAAAGAGAATGACATTTTCAAAATCATAGATGGGCAACAACGGACAACAGCCCTTAATTTGATTGCCTTAGCTTTGAAGCATGAGTTTGGTTTTGATCTATTGAAAGCTGTCAATCTTACCTTTCCAGCTAGGAAGAAATCAAATGAGAATATTCAAAAACTATTTACTAAGGAAAAAATCTCTGAGGACGATGAAAATGAATTAACTAGAGGTTACGGACATGCTAAAGACGCATTGAAAAAAGTGCTAGAGGAGCGTCACCTTAATCCTCAGTCTTTCGTTGATTATCTTTTTGATAAAGTTATTATTTTTAGGAGTATACTTTCTGAAGATTTAGACTTAAATCTTTATTTCGAACGTTTCAACTCTCGTGGAGAACAACTAGAGGCTCATGAGATTCTCAAGGCGCAAATGATGGCTAAATTCGGTACAGATCAAGAAATGGCTCAAAAGTTTGCAAGAATTTGGGATGCCTGTGCAGAGTTTGATAAGCCGGTATCAAGTCAATTTAAGATGCGACGGAAGAGAGCAGATAATTTTCAAGAACGTGAACGTATTTTTGGATGGCACTTTTCAAATTACTCATTCCATAATATTTATGATGATATAGATTTTTATCAAAACGAAAGAAGAAAGTTATCAGATATATTAGGAAAAAAGATAAATGAAAAAAATATAGAAGTAGAAAAAGATTTTGGTGATTATACCCAAGTTATCGATTTTCCAACCTTCCTACTCCATGTATTGGCAATTTGGGAAGGTAAGGATACCAGTGAGATTCAGTTAGACGATAAGAAACTTTTAACTTTATTTGATATAAAAAATAAAAATAAGACTTGGATTATTGAATTCAGTGAATTTCTTCTTAAAATAAAACATATTTTTGATAATTACATCGTTAGAAATTCAAATATGGATTCTTCAAGCAGAAATAAGGATGAGTGGTTTTTGCAGAAGGGTACTTATTATGAATACCAACCAAATGGAAAAGCAAAAGAGCATTACATAGTTGAGGAACGCTTTACTAAAAATACATTTTCAGATTTGGAAATTAACAAAAACATCATTCTTTTGCAATCGATGTTTGCTGTGACTTTCACTGCCAATCGTGATAGTCGTTGGTTATATGAAATTTTACAATTTCTCTACAGACATATTGAAGAACTAAATGATCAAAAATTTGGTGATTATTTTAAAAAATTTCTTGAAAAAATGGCAGTGACGTACGCAGAAGAAAGATTGTTTACTGAGGATAGAAGAATTAAGAAATATGGGGCAATTCCCGTTTATGCTTTTAACTTTGTAGATTATGTTTTATGGAAAAATCGTGCCGAATTAGAGAAAGAGTACAAGGATATTAATTTTGATAATTTCAAATTTGCTTATCGTCGCTCCATAGAACATTGGTATCCTCAGAATCCAAATGGACATGATGGAGAGAGCAAATTATCTGCTGAGTTTTTACATTCCTTTGGGAATCTTTGTATCATTACCGATAGTCAGAACTCTAGGTTTGGCAATTCCTATCCGGAAGCTAAATTAAAACAATGGGAAGAAGAAGGTATCTTTCCTCGTCAGAGTTTAAAATTACAGATGATGGCTGCCATAACGAAAAAGAATGATAAATGGGGTATTTGTGAGATTAAATCTATGGAAAAAGAAGTGGAAAGATATGTACACGACTTTTGTGATAGTTAATTAAAAGCAAGCTTAATTAGGCTTGTTTTTAAATTTACATCATATGTGATATACTAGTAGCGGAGGACATTTCATGAAACTTAGAATCTTTGCGGAAGACAAACCAGCTGAAAAGGTTTTTGACTATCAGCTAGAGCTGGCAGATGAAACAATTATCCTATCGACAGTGCTTCTGTCGGGTGCCATTGCTTTAGCAGGATTGTTTTCTGCTTTAAAAGAAAAATAGAAAAGGAAGAATAGAATGGTTTTACCAAATTTTAAAGAAAATCTAGAAAAATATGCGAAATTATTGGTTGCGAACGGAATTAATGTACAACCTGGTCACACCTTGGCTCTTTCTATTGATGTGGAGCAACGCGAGTTGGCTCATCTGATCGTGAAGGAAGCCTATGCCTTGGGTGCTCATGAGGTCATCGTTCAGTGGACAGATGATGTGATTAACCGTGAGAAATTCCTCCATGCACCGATGGAGCGTCTGGACAATGTGCCAGAATACAAGATTGCTGAGATGAACTATCTCTTGGAGAACAAGGCTAGCCGTCTTGGGGTTCGTTCTTCTGACCCAGGTGCCTTGAACGGTGTGGACGCTGACAAACTTTCAGCTTCTGCAAAAGCGATGGGACTGGCTATGAAGCCAATGCGTATCGCAACGCAATCCAACAAGGTTAGCTGGACTGTAGCAGCCGCTGCTGGACTTGAATGGGCTAAGAAAGTCTTTCCAAATGCTGCGAGCGATGAAGAAGCAGTTGATCTCCTTTGGGACCAAATTTTCAAAACTTGCCGTGTCTACGAAGAAGATCCTGTTAAGGCTTGGGAAGAACATGCAGCCATCCTCAAGAGCAAGGCAGATATGCTTAATAAGGAGCAATTTTCAGCCCTTCACTACACAGCGCCAGGGACAGATTTGACACTTGGTTTGCCAAAGAACCACGTTTGGGAATCAGCTGGTGCTATCAATGCACAGGGAGAAGGGTTCTTACCAAATATGCCAACAGAAGAAGTCTTTACGGCGCCTGACTTCCGTCGTGCAGATGGTTATGTAACCTCTACAAAACCACTTAGCTATAACGGAAATATCATTGAGGGAATTAAAGTAACCTTCAAGGATGGTCAAATCGTAGATATCACTGCTGAGAAGGGTGATCAGGTCATGAAAGACCTTGTCTTTGAAAATGCGGGTGCGCGTGCCTTGGGTGAATGTGCCTTGGTACCAGATCCAAGTCCAATTTCTCAGTCAGGCATTACCTTCTTTAACACCCTTTTTGATGAGAATGCTTCAAACCACTTGGCTATCGGTGCAGCCTATGCGACCAGCGTTGTTGGTGGTGCAGAGATGAGCGAAGAAGAACTTGAAGCTGCTGGACTGAACCGTTCAGATGTTCACGTGGACTTTATGATTGGTTCGAATCAAATGGATATAGACGGTATCCGTGAGGATGGAACGCGCGTACCGCTCTTTCGTAATGGAGACTGGGCAAATTAAGGAGAAGCTATGATTGGAAGCATGTTTGTCGGTCTTTTAATTGGACTACTAGCAGGGGCTATCACCAATCGTGGAGAAAGCATGGGATGCTTTGGGAAAATGTTTCTCGGCTGGATTGGTGCTTCTTTGGGGCACCTGCTCTTTGGAACTTGGGGTCCAAACCTAGCGGGGATAGCTATTGTTCCAGCTGTTTTAGGTGCTATGGTTGTCTTAGCTATTTTCTGGAGACGAGGAAGTTAATTTCTTAAATCTGATACTCAATGAAAATCAAAGAGCAAACTAGGAAACTAGCCGCAGGCTGCTCAAAGCACTGCTTTGCGGTTGTAGATAGAACTGACGAAGTCAGCTCAAAACACTGTTTTGAGGTTGCAGATGGACGTTGACGCGGTTTGAAGAGATTTTTGAAGAGTATGAAACGAAAAGGAGGTTGGTCATTGTACCAGCCTCCTTTTGAGTATGATATAATAGTTCTATGAGATTAGATAAATTTTTAGTTGCCTGCGCTGTAGGGAGTCGGACGGAGGTAAAAAACTTGCTCAAGGCTGGACGCGTGACGGTCAATGGCAAGAAAGAAAAATCAGCAAAATTGCAAATAAATGAAGAAAAAGACGAAATTCGCTTTGATGGTCAAGTGCTAGAGTACGAGGAGTTTGTCTACTACATGATGAACAAGCCCCAAGGAGTCATTTCAGCGACTGAGGATTCTAAACACAGAACAGTGTTGGACTTGTTGGATGATATTGCTCGGACCAAGGAAGTTTTTCCAGTAGGGCGCTTGGATATTGATACGCATGGTCTTCTGCTCTTGACCAATGACGGCCAGCTTGCCCATTCTCTTCTTTCGCCTAAACGTCATGTGGATAAGACTTATCTAGCTCAAGTCAAAGGTATTATGACCCAAGAAGATGTGGAGACATTTGCCAAGGACATTCCGCTCAAAGACTTTACCTGTCAGCCTGCTAGACTGGAGCTTGTATCGGTAGATCCAGAAAAAAATCAAAGTCTGGTTCGTGTGACCATTGCTGAAGGTAAGTTTCATCAGGTCAAACGCATGGTGGCATACTGTGGCAAGGAAGTGGTGGACCTACAACGTTTGACGATGGGGACTCTAGTTTTGGATGAGAACTTAGAACGAGGAGAATGGCGTCGCCTGACCAGGGAGGAGTTAGAGAATCTCCTTGCTAGTATTGCTTAGTTTGGATTATGTTAGAAAAGGTGAGGAGAATGTCCTTGCCTTTTTCGTTTTTCAGTTGCTTCCTTTGTGAAAAGAGTTATAATAGACAGTAGAATAAAAGGAGGAATCTATGAACGCGATTCAAGAATCATTTACAGATAAACTATTTGCTAACTATGAAGCAAATGTCAAATACCAAGCGATTGAAAATGCTGCCAGCCACAACGGAATTTTTGCAGCCCTAGAACGTCGCCAAAGCCATGTAGACAATACACCTGTTTTCTCATTGGATTTGACCAAGGACAAGGTTACTAACCAGAAAGCCTCTGGTCGTTGCTGGATGTTTGCAGCTCTCAACACCTTCCGCCACAAACTCATCTCTCAATACAAACTGGAAAACTTTGAGTTGTCACAAGCCCACACTTTCTTCTGGGACAAGTACGAGAAATCCAACTGGTTCTTGGAGCAAGTCATTGCAACTGCAGACCAAGACTTGACGAGCCGCAAGGTTAGCTTCCTACTCCAAACACCCCAACAAGACGGTGGTCAGTGGGATATGGTCGTTGCCCTCTTTGAGAAATACGGTGTCGTTCCCAAGTCAGTTTATCCTGAGTCTATCTCATCTAGCAATAGCCGTGAGCTCAATGCCATCCTCAAAAAATTGCTTCGTCAAGATGCCCAAATCTTGCGTGACTTGCTCGCTTCTGGTGCAGACCAAGCGACTGTTCAAGCTAAGAAAGAAGACCTCTTGCAAGAAATCTTTAACTTCCTTGCTATGTCACTAGGACTTCCACCACGTAAATTTGACTTTGCTTATCGCGATAAGGATGATAACTACCAAAGTGAAAAGGGGATTACTCCACAAGAGTTTTACAAGAAATATGTCAATCTTCCTCTGGAAGATTATGTTTCGGTTATCAATGCTCCGACTGCTGACAAGCCTTACGGCAAATCTTATACAGTTGAGATGTTGGGGAATGTGGTTGGTAGCCGTGCAGTTCGCTACATCAACGTTCCAATGGAGCGCTTGAAAGAATTGGCGATTGCCCAAATGCAAACAGGTGAGACTGTTTGGTTTGGTTCAGATGTCGGCCAGCTCAGCAACCGCAAAGCTGGAATCCTTGCGACTGATGTTTATGACTTTGAATCAAGCATGGATATCCAACTTACTCAAGACAAGGCTGGACGTTTGGACTACAGCGAAAGCTTGATGACCCACGCCATGGTCTTGACAGGTGTTGATTTGGATGAAAATGGCAAGTCAACCAAGTGGAAGGTTGAAAACTCATGGGGAGACAAGGTCGGTGCAGATGGTTACTTTGTTGCCTCAGACGCTTGGATGGATGAATACACCTATCAAATCGTTGTCCGTAAGGAATTGCTGACAGCAGAAGAACAAGCTGCTTATGAAGCAGAACCAATCGTGTTAGCACCATGGGATCCAATGGGAGCCTTGGCAGAATAAAGCATAAAGAAAAGAGGTTAGGGAAATCCTAGCTTCTTTTTTTAGTCCTTCTTAAAGTGGGGATAAATGATGCTTGCCAAGGGAGTTCTTCTTATTTTGAGTCTTTAAGTGACAGAGAAAAAGATATGTGTTACTATAGTAGTACAAAAGGATATTGGAGTAGAAATGAAGTATTTAAGCAGTCAAGACATCAAGGATCGTCAACGAAATATCAGCGACATTAAACCCTATAAAACAACCAAGGAAATCGTCGTTTCAAATATCTTTACCTTCTTTAATGCCATGAACTTGGCTCTGGCAGTTCTGGTAGCCACAACCTTGCGATTTGAAAATATGCTCTTTTTAGGTGTGATTGCTATCAATACAGGCATCGGGATTTTCCAAGAAGTGCGTTCAAAAAATGCTTTAGAAAAACTAAGTTTGCTTGGTAAAAGTAAGTACAAAGTCAATCGAGATGGTCAAACGATTGAGATTGATCCAGAGGACATCGTACTAGGGGAGTATCTGCATCTCAATCTGGGTGATCAGGTGCCTGTCGATGCGGAAGTCCTTGAAGGGAATATTGAGGTGGATGAGTCCTTGCTGACGGGTGAGAGTGATTCTGTCTTTAAAACGGTTGGTGACCAGCTGATGAGCGGAAGCAATGTCGTTAGCGGTACTTGTCTGGTTACGGCAACGGCGGTCGGACCCGATAGTTATATCAACAAACTCGCAAAATCCAGCAAGGAATTCAAAAAATACCCTTCTCAACTACGCGATTACATGGATAAGATTTTAAAAATCGTCTCGATCTTACTGGTGCCAGTTGCGATTCTGCTCTATGTCAGAGGTTTTAGTCTAGGACGGTCTTATGTTGAGATTGTTTTAGGAAGTTCTGGTGCCTTGGTCGGTATGATTCCAGAGGGCTTGATTCTCTTGGTTAGCGTCTCCCTAGCGGTAGCGGCCATGAAGCTGGCCCAAAAGAAGGTTCTGGTGCAAGAGCTATACTGTGTAGAGACCTTGGCGCGGGTAGATGTTCTTTGTTTTGATAAGACAGGTACCATCACTACGGGGAATATGAAGGTCCAAGAAATGGATGCTAATGTGGCAGAGAAACTCTCGACTTATCTAGCCTATTTTGACGATGAAAATGCAACTTCGCGCGCTCTGAAGACTTACTTAACCTGTGAGAAAAAGTGGGAAGTTCAAGAAGTCGGTGCCTTTTCAAGCAAAAACAAGTATTCTTTTGTCCAAGTAAAAGAGGGTGGGACCTATTTCTTCGGAGCCTGTGAGTTTCTAGGCTTTACCCAGCCGATGGATGCCTACTATGAACATCTAAAACAGCAAGGTTTTCGGATCTTAACACTCGCTCATAGCAAGGACCAGATTACGAGTCCAGCCAATATGGAACTACTAGGCCACGTCGTTTTGTCAGATGAGATTAAGGACAATACCAAGGAAACCTTTGACTATTTCGAATCTCAAGGTGTTGAAGTGAAGATTATCAGTGGTGATAATCATGTGGCTGTATATGGGGTGGCTCGTAAGGCAGGTTTTAAGGAAGAAGCCCGTGCGATTGATATGACCAAGGTGAGCGATGATGACTTTGAGAGAGTGGTCTTGGAACACGAAATATTTGGTCGTGTGACACCTGAACAGAAGCAAAAGATGGTATCTATTTTGCAAAAGGCTGGTAAAACAGTTGCCATGAGCGGTGACGGGGTCAATGATGTTCTGGCTCTCAAGAAAGCAGATATTAGTTTTGCCATGAAGGGGGCTACGAGTGCAGCTAAAAGTGTATCCAATATTGTTTTTCTCACTGATGACTTTGCAGTATTTTATGATATCTTGATGGAAGGTCGCCGTGTCATTAATAACATCCAAAAGGTGGCTTCTCTCTTTCTAACAAAGACCTTCTTCTCGATTGTTTTTGCGATTTTGAGTGTGATTTTTGGATTGGAATTTGCCTTTATCCCCATTCAGTTTACAATCATTTCAGCCATTACGATTGGGATTCCATCCTTCTTCCTGACTTTTGAGTCCAATAAAGAAAAGGTTAGCACTCACTTTATGAGAGATATCCTAATCAACGCAACAATTGGTGGAGGCGTTCTGGTTGCTAGTGTTCTCTTGACCAATTTCTTTATCACTGTCCCAGATCAGGTCAAATTTATTTGCTTCCTCCTTGCTTTGATCAATGGTCTGTGTCTAGTTGCCAAGGTCAGTCTGCCATTTAATCGATACAAACTAGTCTTGCTCGCATTTTTGAGCCTTGCAGCCCTTGTTGGAATGCTTGTCAATACATTTATCCTGCGAGGAGCTTTGGTGCCTTTAGCAGCAAATCAGATGCTCTATGTTGCCATTCTAGCAGTAGTGATTGGAAACTTTCATTATCTTACTCGGAGAAAAAGTTGATACACAAAAAGAATCAGGTTTAATCCTGATTCTTTTTTTATCTATATTTTCAATTGCTTGGATTACATGATACCGAAGTAACGAGCTGCGATACCTACTGCAAAGAGGGCAAGGATGATTGCGATTGGTGATACTTTTTTCTTAAGCAACCACATGCAGAGGAAAGTAAGGAGAAGTCCCATCAATCCTGGAATCAATGCGTTCAACTGACCTTGAAGGGTTTGTGGTTGAATCTTATCTAGGCTCAATCCACCAAGTGCTTGACCAAGGATACCTTTCAATTCAGCACCTGATACAGGACCTTCTGGGAAGTTGATGTAGGCACCTTCTGCCAATTGTTTACCTGGAAGGTTTACAGTAAAGTTGATCGATACCCAACGTTGTACAAGAACGGCAAGGATGAACATACCAAGGATAGAAGCACCTTTAGTGATGTCTTTCAAGATACCACCTGACATATCTTTAGTGATTTCAGATCCAGCTTTGTAACCGAATTCTTGTGTGTACCATAGGAAGGCCATACGGATAGCATTCCATCCGAAGAAGAAGAGAAGAGGACCAACGATGTTACCAGTTGTAGCAAGTGATGCACCAAGAGCTCCAAGGATCGGACGAACTGTAAACCAGAAGACTGGGTCACCGATACCAGCAAGAGGTCCCATCATACCGATTTTAACCCCTTGGATAGCTGCGTCATCGATTTCAACACCGTTAGCACGTTCTTCTTCAAGTGCAAGAGTAACCCCCATGATTGGAGCAGCTACGTATGGGTGAGTGTTGAAGAACTCAAGGTGACGCTCAAGAGCAGCCGCTTGGTCTTCTTTTTTAGTGTACAATTTTTTGATAGCTGGGATCAATGAGTAAGCCCAACCCAAGTTTTGCATACGCTCGTAGTTCCAAGAACCTTGAAGGAATTGTGAACGCCACCAAACTTTTTGACGATCTGATTTTGATAATTGAATTTTTTCAGCCATGATTGTTCCCCTTTCTAGTAGTCTTCTAGGATATCACCGATTGGGTCGTTAGAAGTCGCAGCTCCGCCGCCACCGTTACCACCTTGTTTTGAAAGGTTAAGGTAGATGAAGGCAAGGGCAACACCGATGACACCAAGGGCAATCAAAGTCAATTGAGAGATTGCTGCAAGAGCAAAACCGATAGCGAAGAATGGCCATACTTCACGAGTTGCCATCATATTGATAACCATAGCGTAACCAACGGCAACGACCATAGCACCACCGACAGCCATACCACCATTCAACCATTCTGGCATTAGGCCAAGAGCGTCTTGAACAGCAGAAGCAGGGATAGCGATAAGGAAGGCTGCAGGGATAGCGATACGAAGACCTTGAAGAACAAGGGCAAAGTAGTGAGCGCGTTCAACAGCCGCAATGTTTCCTTCTTTTGCAGCTGCGTCAGCTGAGTGAACTAAGGCAACTGAGATTGTACGAACAATCATTGTCAAGAAAAGTCCGGCTACGGCAAGAGGGATAGCTGTAGCTGTTGCGACGGCGATACCTTCGGTAGTAAAGTTACCACCTTTGATCAAGATGATCGCTGCGGCAACAGATGCAAGAGCAGCGTCAGGAGCTACGGCAGCTCCGATGTTAGCCCAACCAAGGGCGATCATTTGAAGAGATCCACCAAGCATAACACCTGCTTCGAGGTTACCTGTTACAAGTCCGATAAGGGTACATGCGACGATTGGTTGATGGAATTGGAATTGGTCGAGGATACCTTCAAGACCTGCAAGGAAGGCAACAACTACAACCAAGATAGCAGAAATGATTGAAATATCTGACATGGTTTTATTCCTTTTCTATTTAATTATATAAAGTGTAAAATCTTTCTTCTAAGAGTTCGAGAGAAGATTCTAAATTATTGAACGTTCGCTTTGTTAATCAAGTCAAACAAATCTTTTTTCGTGTCATTTGGTACTTTACGTACGTCAAATTCAACACCGAGGTCACGCATTTTTTCAAATGTTGCAACATCATCTTTGTCCATAGACAAGACGTTATTGATCATTGTTTTACCTGTTGAGTGGGCCATAGAACCAACGTTAAGGGTCTTGATTGGCACGCCACCTTCGATGGCACGAAGGGCATCTTGAGGTGTTTCAAACAAGATAAGAGCATGTGTGTTACCAAAACGAGGGTCTTTTGCAACCTCAATCAATTTTTTGATTGGGACAACGTTGGCTTTTACTCCGTTAGGAGCTGCTTGTTTGATCAATTCTTTACGCAATTCGTCGTTTGCAACGTTATCTGATGCAACGATGATACGGTCTGCTTTTGAATCTGGTGTCCAAGCAGTTGCGACTTGTCCGTGAAGAAGACGTGTGTCAAGACGGGCAAGATTGATTTTCAATTTACCGTCTCCGATAACAGTTCCTTCTGGGATAGCAGCTTGGGTAACTGGAGCAGCTGCAGCAGTTGCAACTTCCTCAACTGGGTTAAGCTCTTCTGGAAGAGCCTTGATGCCATCTTTGGCTTCTGTAATGATATTCGCAGCGACTTTATCCACACCTGCATTCGCGTCCATAAGGCGCTCTGTGTAGGCTTGGATCAACATCGGCAAGTTAAGCCCTGTGATGATGGCAAATTTACGCTCAGGGTTTTCTCCCATCACGCGGCTAGCTTGGTTGAACGGAGATCCACTCCAAAGGTCAGCCAATACTAGAACCTCATCTTCTGCGTCAAATGCAGCCACAGCGTTGTTGAATTTAGCGTAAAGATCATCTGGACCTTCATTTGGCATAAAGGTTACAACTTGAACCTTTTCTTGTTCACCAAAGATCATAGATCCTGACTGATGAATACCCGCAGCAAATTCGCCGTGGCTCGCAATAATGATTCCGATACTCATTATTGTCATTCCTCCTTTTAAAATGTTTGACTTATAGGTTTCCTAAAAACCTCAGACGTACCTAGTATAAATCGTTTTCATATAAAAATCAACTACTTTTTCGAAAATTGTAAAAGTTTTCAATGAAAACAGTCTTACAAAATGTTAATATATAAATAAGTTCAAGAAATATATGAAAATAGCAATAGAAAATTTAATATAAAAATACTGAAAATGAGTGACCTTTATGAAAATAGAATGAAAATAAAAAGGAAAGATTGCAGGATAGCAATCTTCCTTTTTATAGGAATAAATTTTGTAAAGCGTGGGCTACCCCGTCTTCTTCATTGGTTAGAGGAAGTTGTTCGTCTGCATATGGAATGAGAGAAGGATTGGCGTTTTTCATAGCATATCCCTTGCCTGCAAATGCCAACATTTCCGTATCATTATGTTCATCACCAAAGGCGATTAAGTCTTTTTTATCACGATTCATAACATTGAGCAAGTACTCTAGAGCAAAGGCTTTGTTTACACCCTTGGGAGTACACTCGAGGATGTTGAGTGGCCCACCCCAGGTGTTGATAGCTAGTTGGTGCTGATAAAAACGATTCATCTCGTCCGCTAGAGCGTATTTGTCCTCAACCCTTGTTTGCAAGAGAATGCAGTTAGGATTCTTGGTTACTCGTTCGGGTTTGAATTGATTTTCTGGTTGGAAGTTCTCTACGCCAAATAGTTTAGGGTCCGCAATTTCTTCATTCGGAGCTGTAATGTAAAATTTCTTACGGTATTCTCCTGCAATAAAGTCGGCCTGGATATCCTCTTTACGTTTGACCATATCTAGGAGATATTTTTTGTCCAAGGTTAAGCATCTTTCGTGCTCCCAAGCCTGTCCTGGTAGATGGGTAAGGGAACCATTAAAGTTAATCATAGGAGTATGTAGCTCTAGTTCGCGGTAGAAGTCTTTTGCCATGCGATACGGACGCCCCGTCGTGATGATAACATGGTGCCCTTTTTCTGAAATTTTTTTGATTGTCTCTTTGGTAAAATCGGAGAGCTTGCTTTCGCTATTGAGCAAGGTTCCGTCCAAATCGACTGCAATAATTTTTTTTGTCATATAAACCTTCCTAGTAGATTCCAGATAAGATGTCTACTATTATATCAAAAAGAAAGAAGAAAAACAGACTCAAAACAAAAAATAAAAATTTCATTTTGTTAAATAATTCAAACAAACATATTGAAAAGGTGAATGATAAATGATATAATACTCATATTGTTCGTAAAAAACAAAAGGAGATTTATGATGGACAAACTATTTAAACTAAAAGAGAACGGAACAGACGTTCGTACGGAGGTTCTCGCTGGTTTAACAACTTTCTTTGCAATGAGTTACATTCTCTTTGTAAACCCACAAATGCTTGCGCAGACAGGGATGCCTGCTCAAGGTGTCTTCCTAGCAACGATTATTGGTGCGGTAGCTGGTACTCTGATGATGGCTTTCTATGCGAACCTGCCATACGCTCAAGCACCAGGTATGGGACTCAATGCCTTCTTTACCTTTACAGTCGTATTTGGACTTGGTTATTCATGGCAAGAGGCCTTGGCTATGGTCTTTATCTGTGGGATTATTTCACTAATCATTACCTTAACAAATGTTCGGAAAATGATCATTGAGTCAATTCCAAACGCTCTTCGTTCTGCGATTTCAGCAGGTATCGGTGTCTTTCTTGCTTATGTAGGGATTAAGAATGCTGGCCTTTTGAAATTCTCTATCGATCCAGGAAATTATACAGTTGCCGGTGAAGGTGCTGATAAGGCGCAAGCAGCCATTACAGCAAATTCTTCAGCAGTTCCAGGCTTGGTTAGCTTTAATAATCCGGCTGTTTTAGTGGCTATTGCAGGTTTGGCGATTACGATTTTCTTTGTTATTAAGGGTATCAAGGGAGGAATCATTCTTTCTATCTTAACAACGACAGTTCTTGCTATCGCTGTTGGTTTGGTTGATGTATCAAGCATTGATTTTTCTAATAACCATGTAGGTGCAGCCTTTGAAGATTTGAAGACAATCTTTGGTGCAGCACTTGGCTCACAAGGATTGGGTGCTTTAATCTCAGACACTGCTCGTCTACCGGAAACACTTATGGCTATTCTGGCCTTCTCGTTGACAGATATTTTTGACACAATTGGTACCTTGATTGGTACAGGTGAAAAAGTCGGTATCGTAGCGACAAGTGGGGAAAACCATGAGTCCGCTAAATTGGACAAGGCTCTATACTCTGACTTGGTGGCAACTTCGGTAGGTGCCATTGCAGGTACTTCAAACGTTACGACCTATGTTGAATCTGCGGCTGGTATCGGTGCTGGTGGACGTACTGGTTTGACAGCCCTAGTGGTTGCGATCTGTTTTGCTCTATCTAGCTTCTTTAGCCCACTTCTAGCGATTGTTCCGACAGCTGCAACAGCACCAATTTTGATCATCGTCGGAATCATGATGCTTTCTAACTTGAAAAATATCCCTTGGGATGATATGGCTGAAGCGGTTCCTGCCTTCTTCACATCTATCTTTATGGGATTCAGCTACTCTATCACACAAGGGATTGCTGTTGGTTTCTTGACATACACCTTGACAAAAGTTGTCAAAGGTCAAGCAAAGGATGTGCACGTGATGATTTGGATTTTGGATGCCTTGTTTATCCTTAACTATATCAGTATGGCGCTATAAATGGTATAATAGAAAAAGGGGAGTCTCCCCTTTTTAATTATAAGGAGGTACATCATGAAAGATAAGACGATTTGGCAAGAGGTTTTGAACAGAGGGAAATGGGTGCTCATCCTTTTGGTAGCTTTTGTTCTATCTCAATTTCCCATAGGACTTGCTTTGTTTTTAGCAAACAAACAGTTTCCGATTTTACAGTCAGGACTCTTAGTTGGTGCCCTATCCATAGTCGTTTTGATTGTATTCATTATTGGTGCACGAAAAACACAACTTGCTACTTTTAATCTATCCTTTTTTAAGGCAAAAGACTTGGCTCGCTTGGTACTGAGTTATCTAGTGATTTTTGCGACAAATCTCTTGGGTTCACTCCTGCTTCGACTAACAAATGAGGTAACAACCAGTAACCAATCAATACTGAATGGTATAGTTCAGAATAGCTCCTTGATTTCAACTTTCTTCCTACTAGTCTTG
Organism: Streptococcus oralis; assembly: GCA_019458035.2. GTDB lineage: Bacteria > Bacillota > Bacilli > Lactobacillales > Streptococcaceae > Streptococcus > Streptococcus oralis_BP. The sequence continues at coordinate 1,412,525 of CP185271.1, read as the reverse complement.
ATTGCGCCGATTTGTGAAGAAATTTTGTGTCGTGGAATTATTCCTAAAAAGATTTTCCGTGGAAAAGAAAAACTTGGCTTTGTTGTTGGTGCAATCGTCTTTGCCTTGCTTCATATGCCAACCAATTTACCTTCTGTGATTATTTATGGAGGAATGTCAACGGTTTTGACTTGGACAGCCTATAAGACTGAGCGTTTGGAGATGTCCATTTTGCTTCATATGATTCTCAATGGTATTGCATTTTGTTTGTTGGCCTTATTGGTATTGATTAGTAGAAATCTAGGTCTATCATTCTAAGCCATTGACCTACTTGGAAAAGATGAATACTAGCGTGTCCATCTTTTTCTTTTTATGGTAAAATAGAGGGATAATATGGTAGAGAATCTTAAGGGAGTAACCGTTATGTCCAATAAAGTCAAACACGGAAAAACAGCTATTTGTGGAATTATCAATGTGACACCAGATTCCTTTTCGGATGGTGGGCGGTTTTTTGCTCTTGAGCAGGCACTCCAGCAGGCTCATAAATTGATAGCAGAAGGAGCGAGCATGCTAGATATCGGTGGAGAATCGACTCGGCCGGGCAGTAGCTATGTTGAGATAGAAGAGGAAATCCAGCGTGTTGTTCCAGTGATTAAAGCTATCCGTGAGGAAAGTGATGTTCTCATTTCCATTGATACTTGGAAAAATCAGGTGGCAGAGGCTGCTTTGGCTGCTGGTGCCAATCTGGTCAATGATATCACGGGTCTCATGGGAGATGAGAAAATGGCGGATGTGGTTGCGAAGGCTGGAGCAAATGTGGTTATCATGTTTAATCCAGTCATGGCTCGACCTCAGCACCCTAGTTCGCTCATATTTCCGCATTTTGGCTTTGGACAAGCTTTTACAGAGGAAGAGTTAGCTGACTTTGAAAAAATGCCAATCGGAAACTTGATGGAGGCTTTCTTTGAACGAGCTCTAGCGAGAGCGGAGGAAGCTGGAATTGCAAGAGAAAACATTTTGCTGGATCCAGGGATTGGCTTTGGTCTCACCAAGAAGGAAAATCTACTCCTTCTACGGGACCTTGATAAATTACACCAGCAAGGATATCCGATCTTTCTTGGAGTTTCGCGTAAGCGGTTTGTCATTAATATCCTGGAGGAAAATGGCTTTGAAGTTAATCCTGAAACGGAAGTCGGTTTCCGCAATCGGGACACAGCTTCGGCTCATGTAACCAGTATCGCTGCGAGACAGGGTGTGGAAGTGGTGCGCGTGCACGATGTAGCCAGTCATAGGATGGCGGTTGAAATTGCGTCAGCTATTCGATTGGCAGATGATGCAGAAAATCTAGATTTAAAACAATATAAATAAGATGAACGAAATTCAAAACAATCAATGGATTGCCCACTACCGGACGGACCAACCGCATTTTGGCTTGGAACGCATGGTAGAACTCCTAGCTCTGCGAGGCAATCCCCATCTCAAACTCAAGGTCATCCATATCGGAGGGACCAACGGCAAGGGGTCTACCATTGCTTTTTTGAAAAAGATGCTGGAAAAGCTAGGACTGAGAGTTGGGGTGTTCAGCTCGCCCTATCTCATTCATTACACAGACCAGATTAGCATCAATGGGGAATCCATCCCCAAAGCGAAACTAGAAGCTCTCATGGCAGACTATCAGTCTTTGCTTGAGAGAGAATCTGCTGACAATTTGCAGGGAACAACCGAGTTTGAGATTATCACTGCCCTAGCTTATGATTATTTTGCCACTGAAAAAGTTGATGTGGCCATCATGGAAGTCGGCATGGGTGGACTTCTGGATAGCACCAATGTCTGTCAGCCCATTCTGACAGGAATTACGACTATTGGCTTGGACCATGTAGCCCTGCTTGGTGATACTGTAGAGGCCATAGCAGAACAGAAGGCTGGTATTATCAAACAAGGCATTCCTTTGGTGACAGGTCGCATTGCTCCAGAAGCCTTGGCTGTTATTGGCCGCATTGCGGAAGGGAAAGATGCGCCGAGAATTGCCTATGGGACAGATTATCAGGTTGGTTATCAAGAAAGTGTGGTGACGGGCGAGGTCTTTGACTATACAAGTCCTGTCAGACAAGGTCGCTTTCAAACAGGTCTGCTTGGTTTGCATCAGATCGAGAATGCAGGGATGGCACTTGCTCTTCTAGACATTTATTGCCAAGAGATTGGGCAAGAATTAGCTAGCAATGACTTGCTTGCTCAAGCCTTGGAAGAAACAAGATGGCCAGGGCGTTTGGAGGTTCTGTTTAGCGAACCTATGATGATTTTGGATGGGGCTCATAATCCCCATGCTATCAAGGCTTTGTTAACTACTTTACAAGAACGCTTTGCGGATTATCATAAGGAAATCCTCTTTACTTGTATCAAAACCAAGGCTTTGGAGGATATGTTGGATTTGCTAGAGACGGTGCCGGATAGTCAACTGACTCTGACTTATTTTGATGATAGTCGGGCGACGGATGAGAAAGTGATGCAAGAAGTTGCAGCTTCTCGAAAACTCAATTACCAAAGTTGGCAGGATTTTCTAGAGCAAAAATTGACAGATAAAAATGAAGAGAAACAAACAGTTAGGATTGTCACGGGTTCCTTGTATTTTTTGAGCCAAGTGAGAGCCTACCTAATGGAGAGGAATAACTAGAGAATGGATACACAAAAGATTGAAGCAGCTGTAAAAATGATTATCGAGGCTGTTGGTGAGGACGCTAACCGCGAGGGCTTGCAGGAGACACCTGCTCGTGTAGCCCGTATGTACCAAGAAATTTTTTCAGGTCTTGGCCAAACTGCTGAGGAACACTTGTCAAAATCCTTTGAGATTATCGACGATAATATGGTGGTGGAGAAGGATATCTTTTTCCACACCATGTGTGAGCACCACTTCTTGCCCTTTTATGGGAGAGCGCACATTGCCTATATTCCAGATGGTCGTGTGGCAGGTTTGTCCAAGCTAGCTCGTACGGTTGAAGTCTACTCTAAGAAACCACAGATTCAAGAACGTTTGAATATCGAAGTGGCTGATGCCTTGATGGACTATCTAGGGGCTAAGGGAGCCTTTGTTGTTATTGAGGCGGAACATATGTGTATGAGCATGCGTGGTGTCAGAAAACCAGGCACTGCGACTTTGACAACAGTCGCTCGTGGTCTATTTGAAACAGATAAGGACCTCCGAGACCAGGCTTATCGTTTAATGGGACTATAATACCCTTCGAAAATCAAATTCAAACCACGTCAGCTTCCATCTGCAACCTCAAAACAGTGTTTTGAGCAAGCCTGCGGCTAGCTTCCTAGTTTGCACTTTGATTTTCATTGAGTATAAAAAGAATCCGCTTTGGGCGGATTTTTCTAGAAAGGACAAGTTATGGATCAACTGCAGATTAAAGATTTGGAAATTTTTGCCTATCATGGTCTTTTTCCTAGTGAGAAAGAATTAGGGCAGAAGTTTGTTATTTCCGCAAGCTTATCCTATGATATGACCAAGGCGGCTACAGACTTGGATTTGACAGCTTCTGTCCATTACGGAGAACTGTGTCAGCAGTGGACGACTTGGTTTCAGGAAAGCACTGAGGATTTGATTGAAACGGTAGCCTACAAACTCGTTGAACGTACCTTTGAGACCTATCCTCTGGTCCAAGAGATTGAACTGGAACTCAAAAAACCTTGGGCTCCAGTGCATTTACCGCTAGATACCTGCTCGGTGACCATTCACCGTCGTAAGCAACGGGCCTTTATCGCTCTAGGAAGCAATATGGGGGACAAGCAAGCAAACTTGGAACAAGCCATTGGCGACCTGCGAGCTCGTGGCATCCATATTCTCAAAGAGTCCAGTGTCTTGACGACGGACCCTTGGGGTGGTGTGGAGCAGGATAGCTTTGCCAATCAGGTGATTGAAGTAGAAACCTGGCTACCAGCACCAGTCTTGTTAGAAACATTATTAGCCATCGAGTCAGAAATGGGGCGGGTGAGAGAAGTGCATTGGGGGCCTCGTTTGATTGATTTGGACCTGCTTTTTGTAGAAGACCAAGTAATCTACACAGACGACCTCATCTTGCCTCATCCTTATATAGCAGAACGCCTCTTTGTTCTTGAGCCGTTAGTGGAAATAGCTCCCCATTTTATCCATCCAATCCTAAAACAACCAATTCGATACTTAGTTGACCAGTTGGAGCAAGGAAATGCCTAAACTTTCTGATACCTATAGCAAGTGGAAGAGCATTGGGGAGGGACTGCTTGCTATTGTTTTAGGGCTTCTCCTGATTTGTTTTGGACAAGTTATTCCGCGGGTGGGGTACCAGTTGCTGATGGGCTACTTTTCCTTGTCAGCAGTTTGGCACTTGTTGACTCGCTGGTTTCAGGATAAAAAACGTCGGGAAAACATCTTTGTAACCTTGGCCAAGCTGGTGGTTGCGGCTCTCGTGTTTGACTCTATCATTTTGCAAGACCTTGCCCTCTATCTCCTAGTCTTTGTCATTGCGAGCTACCAGCTGTTTACGGGCGGCATTAGTCTTGTGACCTGGTCTCTCTATCGAAAAAATGCCATTCATCCTCGGCTCCATCATCTCGTCGATGCTGTATGGATGATAGGATTCGGTCTTTATAGCATCTCTCCTTTTCACGATGCAGCGAATTTTGAATTGCTCTTGCTTGGATTTTACTTGCTCATGCTAGGAGTTAGTAGCCTTCGGGATGGTTTCTTTTTTGAAAAGATAGAAAACAATCCCAAGCTAAAACGACGAATGCGAATGACCCTGCCTATCTTTGTGACGGCTCTGATTCCTATCAGCACCTTGCGAAAACTAAATGAGTGGCTGGCAAATCATGAAAGCCAAGAAGGGGAAGTTCATTCGGAAAGAAAAAACGACCAGACGGTTGATCTGGAAATTTTTATCCATACCTCAGAAACCTCTTTCTTCCTCGCCATGGGACATGTGGATATTTGTTATCAAGGGCAGGTTATTTCCTATGGTTCGTATGATCCTCACTCGGAGCGTTTATTCGGCATGGTTGGAGACGGTGTTTTGTTTAAGGCCAATCGGGAAAAATACATCGAGCTCTGTAAGAGAGAAAGTCAGAAGACCTTGTTTGCTTATGGTCTGAGTTTGACGGACCAACAGAAAACAGCTATCCAAGCTCGCCTAGCGGAGATAGAAGACCTGTTAATTCCTTGGGAACCAAGTTCGCAGTTGATGAAAAGAAGAGAGGGAGAGGTCAAGCATACCTACTCCTACCAACTAAAAGAGGAAGCAGATGCGACCCTCTATAAATTCAGTTCATCCGAGTTTAAGACCTACTTTGTTCTCAGTACCAATTGTGTTCTGCTAGCAGACTCTATCGTGGGAAAGGCCGGGACAGATATATTGAGTCCCCAAGGTTTCATTGTACCAGGGACTTATCAGGATTATCTTGACTTAGAGTATACAAAACCCAACGGTCTAGTTGTCAGTCGATCCATTTATTAGAAAAAGAAAACTCTAGTTCCTCAGCAATTTACGCCGAGAAGCTAGAGTTTTTAAAATAGGTCATTTTCTTCTGGAAGGAGGATGGTTTCTCTGCCGTCTAGGTCTAAAACAAGGACCCTAGGAGGGTAAAGCGGATCAAAAGGATGATTGAAATCAAAATCAATGCTAGTCGGAAGGTTCTGACTAGAGAAATGGAAGGTAATTGTCCCCTCGTTGTTGAGAAGCTGAAATTCAAGTTCTTCTTCTAATTCAAAGACGTTTTTCAAAAAATGATCGATAATGAACCATAAAGAGTCAATGACATCGTCAGGCAAGCTGGTCACGACACCAAAACTAGCGGAACGTCTCTGTGTATTTGTAAAAGCCATGTTTTCCTCCCCCTTTTATTTTCCTTATCATACAGCAAAATGTCTTAAAAATCAAGAAATCGTAATCGCTTTTTCAAAATGGGAATAAACTGTGAAATTTTTTCAAAGTTTCTCTAAAAAATACTTGAAAGTGTTTACAATAAGTGATAAAATGGAGTAAGTAGATGCGTGAAAGCGAAATTTTCATTATAGAAAGGAAACGGAATGAACACAGATGATACAGTAACGATTTATGACGTCGCCCGTGAAGCAGGAGTTTCGATGGCAACAGTTAGCCGTGTCGTTAATGGCAACAAGAATGTTAAAGAGAACACTCGAAAAAAAGTCCTAGAAGTGATTGATTGCTTGGACTATCGACCAAATGCGGTAGCCCGTGGTTTAGCTAGCAAGAAAACAACGACAGTCGGAGTTGTGATTCCGAACATTACCAATGGTTATTTCTCAACACTTGCTAAGGGGATTGACGACATTGCTGAAATGTACAAGTATAACATTGTCCTAGCAAATAGTGATGAGGATGATGAAAAGGAAGTTTCAGTGGTCAACACTCTCTTTTCAAAACAAGTCGATGGGATTATCTTTATGGGCTATCACTTGACTGAAAAGATTCGTTCAGAGTTTTCTCGTTCACGGACACCGGTTGTTCTTGCTGGTACTGTGGATGTAGAACACCAACTTCCAAGTGTCAATATCGACTACAAACAAGCAACGATTGATGCTGTAAGTTACCTTCTCAAAGAAAACGAAAAGATTGCTTTTGTGAGTGGACCACTTGTTGATGATATCAATGGCAAGGTTCGTTTGATCGGTTACAAGGAAGCCTTGAAAAAAGCTGGACATTCTTATAGCGAGGGCTTGGTCTTCGAATCAAAATACAGCTATGACGATGGCTATGCCTTGGCAGAACGCTTGATTTCATCACAAGCTACAGCCGCAGTTGTAACAGGTGATGAATTGGCTGCGGGTGTGTTGAATGGTTTGGCTGAACACGGTGTGTCTGTGCCAGAAGAGTTTGAAATCATTACGACAGATGACTCTCAGATTGCACGATTCACTCGTCCAAACTTGACAACTATTGCCCAACCTCTTTATGACTTAGGTGCTATCAGCATGCGTATGTTGACGAAGATTATGCATAAGGAAGAGTTGGAAGAACGTGAAGTTCTCTTGCCTCATGGTTTGACAGAACGTCGCTCTACACGAAAACGTAAATAGAAAAAATCAGGAAATCGTGAGATTTCCTGATTTTGTGTTCTAGAGAAGAGGATTAGCCTTCCATATAGTCTTTCAAAGCTTGTCCTTTTAGTCCAGCATTAAGGGCAATTAATAATTTGAGGCGCGCTTTTTGAGCGTTGAGTTCTTTGACAAAGAAAACACCAGCTCGTTGCAACTGCACTCCTCCACCTTGGTAGGCGTAGACAGGTTCAGCAATACCATTAAAACATCGTGAGACCAAGGCGACTGGAATTCCTTTTTGGAGGAGATTTTCCAACTTTTGAGCTGTTTCTTTGGGAACATTGCCTGCTCCAAAGGCCTGAATGACTAGGCCATCCAGTTGTTCCAAGTCTAACATATCGATCAGCTCGTCTGTCATACCTACATAGGTTGAGATGATGGGAACCAGACCTTGAATATGCTCGAGATCAAAACGGACACGAGGTTCGGCCGTTTTGAAGTAGAGGATTTCTTGCTTCATGATGAGGCCAAGTGGTCCATGTGTTGGGGTTTGAAAGGTGCTGACGTTGGTCGTATGAGTTTTGGTAACATACTTGGCTGCGTGGATCTCATCGTTCATGACGACCAAAACGCCCTTGTCGGCTGCTTTATCATCGCTGGCAACTCGCAAAGCGCTCAGATAGTTGTAAACACCATCGCTACCAAGTTCGTTTGAACTACGCATGGCCCCTGTTAGAACGATGGGGATGGGAGGAATTTTCATGGTATCAAGGAAGTATGCTGTTTCTTCTAAGGTATCTGTACCATGTGTGATGACAACTCCATCGTAGTTATCAGCTTCCTCTTTAATCTTATGATAGAGTGCAAGCATATGCTTGGGTTTGATATGAGGGCTTGGCAGATTAAAAAAGTCTAGGGCATGAACCTCAATCCCTTCAAGTGGATTGGAAACATGGTTCATGGGATTGTCCTGACTAGTTACAACGGCACCAGTGGCGTCTGCTTGCATGGAAATAGTCCCACCTGTATGTAAAACAAGGATTTTCTTAGGCATGATTTAGTCACTCTTTCTGAAATGTGGTATAATCATTGTAACACAAAAGGGGAGAATGGAATAGGATGGAAGTCAAAGCTGTTTTTTTTGATATCGATGGAACGCTAGTCAACGATCGTAAGAGTGTTTTGAAATCCACTAAGGACGCGATTAAGATTGTCAAAGAGCAAGGGGTACTTGTTGGAGTAGCGACAGGACGAGGGCCGTTTTTTGTCAAGGAATTGATGGAAGACTTGGACTTGGATTTTGCGGTTACCTACAATGGCCAATACATTTTTAATAAAGAAAAGGTACTCTTTGCAAGTCCGATTGCTAAGTCAAGCCTGCGTCAACTGATTGCTTATGCTAAAAAGGAGCGTAAAGAAATCGCTCTTGGAACCGAGCATGCCGTTGTTGGTTCGAAAATTATGTCATTTGGTCTCGGATCCTTTTCTCAACTGGTTAGTCGTTTTATTCCGACTGTTCTGACAAGAACCGTTAGCCGTTCCTTTAATCGAATGGTCAGCAAGGCAGTTCCTCAAAAGGAAGACGACCTGCTTAACTTGATTAATCAACCCATTTATCAAGTTTTGATGCTGATGACGCCAGAGGAATCTGAGAAGGCAGCAGCTGATTTTGAAGATTTGAAATTAACTCGAAGCAATCCTTTTGCAGCAGATATCATTAACCAAGGAAATTCCAAATTAGAAGGCATTCGCCGAGTCGGGAAAGAATATGGCTTTGATCTCAACCAAGTCATGGCCTTTGGTGATTCAGACAACGATCTGGAAATGTTGGCGGGTGTTGGTATGTCGGTCGCTATGGGGAATGGCAGTAGCAGTGTCAAAGAAGTTGCCAAGCATATTACGGCAAGTAATCAACAAGATGGTATCCACAAGGCGCTCGAGCACTTTGGTGTTTTGGCTTCAGAAAAAGTGTTTGTCAGTCGAGACTACCACTTTAATAAGGTCAAGACCTTCCACCACATGATGGATGAACGAACTCAAGAAGAGCCACAGGCATGGGATGCTGAAGGTGCAACCCACCGCGCAGACTTTAAAATTGAAGAATTAGTGGAGTTTGTTCGTGCAGCAAGTTCTTCGGAGGAAGAATTTCAAAACTCCCTTGCAAGCATGCATGAGGCACTTGATAAGGCGGCAGAGAAAGTGGCGAAAAAGACACCTGCTAAGCAAAATCTGGTCGGTCAAGTGGATGCTTTGATTGACACACTGTATTTCACATACGGTAGTTTTGTTTTGATGGGAGTGGATCCAGAACGTATTTTTGATATTGTCCATGAAGCGAATATGGGGAAGGTCTTCCCTGATGGAAAAGCTCATTTTGATCCAGTTACACACAAGATTTTAAAACCAGATGACTGGGAAGAAAAATATGCTCCAGAACCTGCTATTAAACAGGAGCTACAACGTCAGCTTAAGGCTTATGAGCGACATAAGGAAAGAAATAGAAATAAGTCATGAAGCCTTTCTTGGGATAAAAACCAAGAAAGGTTTTTATTGAATCCACATTAATAGAAAACGAACTTTTGTGAATATATCACTAATTATTATTAGCTTTTTTATACAATAAAACGAAATGAAAACGTTTTGAATATTTTCGGAAAGAGAATAAGCAATTATTTCATTTACAAAAAAAGACTAAAAATTATATATTTTAGTATGATATATAATTTTTTGTAGATTTTTATCAAAAAAGGTGAGTCAAATTATTTGATATTTGAAACTTAGTGTGTTAGAATCAATTTAGAGGGCGAATAAATATAAACAGATTTAGACTACTTTAAAACTTTTTGGTAACTTTTATTGTAAGGAGACAAGAAGTTAACATATCTATTTTAGGCCTATAGGTAAGTTGCATTTAAAAAGTTGGTTATTGTTTTGAAGTTGGATTGAGATTCTGTTATATAATTTGTGCACAATTGCTCTCCAGATTTTATGTTTTCTTTATTTTTCAATTTAAAGACTTAAGAGGTTTAAAATGAATAAAAAATACACCTATTTAGCAGGTTCAATTTTAGCAGTGGCAACAATGCTTCCAGCCTTTACGCCAAGTGAAGCTCACGCTGCTTCTAACGGATATAGTAACAATAGATACTATACATCATCTAGTCGTCGTTCATCTTCTCGTAATACTAATCGTAGTACTAGCAATCGCAATCGTAGATATTACTATACTTTAAGTAATTATGGGTATAACAACTACTCTCCAAGCTATAATTATGGGTATAACAACTACTCTCCAAGCTATAATTATGGGTATGAAAGCTATTATCCTTCATACAACAATTGGGGGTTCAATAACTATAACAACTGGACTACAGGATATTACCCAAGATATACCTATTGGCATAATTGGGATAACTATTGGAATAATTACTTTAACTTAACTAAAGATGAGAATTACCTTTATTGGAATGGAAATCATTATTACCGTATGAACGATGGTAGCTACCGCATTTACCGTGATGGTGAATGGAAGCCATTGACAAACACTAACAATTCTTCTACAAATAACTTGGAGAATGATCCACATTACCGTTACGAAAATGGTTATCATTACTATGTCTTGGATAATGGAGATTATTACTATTACCAAAATGGTAAATGGGTTCTAGTAAAAGCTTCTGTTGAAACAACACCAGCTGAACCAGCGCAACCAAGTCAACCAGAAGTTCCAACTCCGACTCCAGCAGAACCAGAGACTCCAACACCTGCGCCTGGAGATAAGCCTGATGAGCCTACTACACCTGCTGAACCAAAACCGGAACAACCAACCACTCCAAGTCTTGATTTGCCAGAAAATCCTCCAATTGGCGGTGCAGAAGGTGAGTTTGATCCATTTGCTCCGAAGCCAGAGCAACCAGCAGAACCAAAACCAGAAACACCAGCAACTCCAGCTATCCCAACAACACCAGGTTTGGTAACGACTGATGAACCAAGTGAAAACCAAATCCCTGATTATGTTGAAAAACCAGCTGAAGGATTGGAACACTTGGCTTGGGCACCAAATGGACAAACTCCAAAATTGGTTTACCCACCAGGTAAACCAGGTGATGCAGTCCTCAAGAATGATAAAAACTACTACTTCGACGGTAGTGTACATTACTACTATGTACCATCTAACTCAGAGCGTACAGGTTACTCAGCATACTGGAAGTGGCTTGGAGGAAAATGGAAACTTCAAGGGATGACTGATCCAAACGATCCAGCTCGTGATCCAAAACTTCACGAAAACACTGCTGATGACGAGTACATGTACAGTGACAAGAACTCAAGCGTGAAACTCTATTCAACTAACCTAGTAACAACTGCCAAAGCAGGTCAACCATTACCATTCAAAAATGTTGAAGAATTTAAAAACTATGTCATCGAAAAAATGAATCCTAAGTTCCTTGATAACTCTGGTTGGGATGCTAAAGTTGAGTGGGAAATCGAAGATCCAGAAATCTTTGAGAAGACCAAAGAAAACCCATATGCTAAAGACTATGTCTTGGTCGCAAACCTCAAGAGTGGTGTTGAGGACAAGAAATACAGTGATGTAGAATTTGGTTATGTGAAGTTTATTTACCGCGTTGAAGCGACAAACGATACAAACTATGACTATGTTTCAAAAGCGAAAGAAGCTTTCGTTAAAATCAATGAGACTCGTAAAGCTCAAGGGTTGAAAGAATTGACTTGGTCGGAAGATATTTATCAAAATCAAGCACTTCCAAAAGTAAATGAAATCTCACGTCAGTATGATAGCGCAGGCTTTGTCGGACGTCGTGACGAAGATGCAGCTACTGTTGTTAAAAAATGGGCAAACAGTGGTTTGAGAGAATTGCTTCTTGATCCAAATGTCACAGAAGGGGCTGTAGCCACAGTCGTTGACGGAAACGGTGTATACTACTGGGCCTACAGTTACAAATAATTCGATCTTTTGGAATTGATTACTTTCTAAATAAGACAAAGGCTTTAAATAATTGTTTAAAGCCTTTTTGTGTAGATTAATCAGGGCAAACAAAAAGGAGTTCTAGGCTCCTTTTCTTACTATTTACAATGTTTTTTCACTTTCTCTCACGACCAGCAAATCGACTTTTGCATGGCGGAGAATATATTCAGATGAAGAACCGACTAAGAGGCGTTCAAAGGCATTGAGACCTGTAGCACCAACTAAAATCAAGTCAACATTTTCTGCGTCCGGAATCGTCCGAGCGAGGAGAGTTTTGGGATTTCCCATTTCGATGACGATGTGGATATCCGTTAAACCAGCATCTTTTGCACGCTTTTCATACTCTTTCATCATACTTTCAGCATCGGCTTGGAGTTCTTCGTAAACTTCAGCATCAAAGGTAGATACGCTTTGAAGAGCGCGTGTGTCAATAACATGGACAATGGTGAGCTTGGATTCATTGCGTAGAGCAGTGTAAACACCTTTGACGAAAGCCAAGTCCGCTTCTTTAGAACCATCAATTGCGACCATAACATTTTGGTAACGTTGTGCCATAATGAAACCTCCTGAAATTTTCTTACTTTTATTGTAACCCTTTTCACTAAAGAAGTAAAGTAAAAATCATATTTTAAACCATATTGTTGGTCATAGACTTAGTGCGTATATAGAAATAAAAGAAAAGAGAATTGGTGAGGATTCTTATTGTCAATACTTTTTCTTTTGCTTCCTTGTTTATGGAAGCTTGTCGCAGCGACTTTCTAGTGGTATAATGTTACTATCCTGACGAATTGAGGAAAAAAGATGAAAGAATTTAACAAATCTAGCAAGCTAGAGCATGTGGCTTATGATATCCGTGGCCCTGTTTTAGAAGAAGCCATGCGTATGCGAGCAAATGGAGAAAAGATTTTACGCCTGAATACAGGGAATCCAGCAGAATTTGGCTTTACAGCGCCGGATGAGGTCATTCATGATTTGATTATGAACGCACGTGATAGCGAAGGGTACTCTGATTCTAAAGGAATTTTCTCAGCCCGTAAGGCTATCATGCAGTATTGCCAACTGAAGAAATTCCCAAATGTGGATATTGATGATATTTACCTTGGAAATGGTGTCAGTGAGCTGATTGTCATGTCCATGCAGGGGCTTTTGGACAATGGTGATGAGGTCTTGGTACCGATGCCAGACTATCCTCTCTGGACAGCAGCTGTCAGCCTAGCTGGAGGAAATGCCGTTCACTATATCTGTGATGAAGCTGCAGAATGGTACCCTGATATTGACGATATCAAGTCAAAAATCACTTCAAATACCAAGGCTATTATTCTCATCAATCCAAATAATCCGACAGGAGCTCTTTATCCCAAGGAACTCTTGTTAGAGATTATCGAGATTGCACGTCAAAACGACTTGATCATCTTTGCGGATGAAATTTACGACCGTATGGTCATGGATGGTCATGAGCATGTCTCAGTAGCTAGTCTGGCTCCAGATGTCTTCTGTGTCAGCATGAATGGTCTTTCGAAATCCCACCGTATCGCTGGTTTTCGTGTAGGTTGGATGGTCTTATCTGGACCTAAGACCCATGTTAAAGGCTATATCGAAGGGCTCAATATGCTGTCCAATATGCGCCTCTGCTCCAACGTTTTGGCCCAGCAAGTCGTACAAACCTCGCTAGGAGGTCACCAGTCGGTGGACGAATTGCTTCTTCCAGGTGGACGGATCTACGAGCAAAGAAACTTTATCTACAATGCCATTCAAGATATTCCAGGTTTGTCTGCGGTCAAGCCTAAGGCAGGTCTTTACATCTTCCCTAAAATTGACCGCAATATGTACTGCATCGATGATGACGAACAGTTTGTCCTCGATTTCTTGAAGCAAGAAAAGGTTCTTTTGGTTCATGGTCGCGGTTTTAACTGGAAAGAACCAGACCATTTCCGTATCGTTTACCTCCCACGTGTGGACGAATTAGCGCAAATCCAAGAAAAGATGACACGTTTCTTGAGTCAGTATCGTAGATAAGGCTTTCATAGGGAAAAGCAGGAAACATTTACTTAGAGCTATTGACAAATAGGTGAGAATCAGATAGAATAGTAAAGTATGTTTAGTAACTGATCACTTTATAGCCGGCTAAACGAATACAAAATCTATGAGGAGGTATTCATCGTGAAACGTACTTATCAACCAAGTAAACTTCGTCGTGCGCGCAAACACGGATTCCGTAACCGTATGTCAACTAAAAACGGTCGTCGCGTATTGGCAGCTCGTCGTCGTAAAGGACGCAAAGTTTTGGCTGCATAATCCAAACAAATTCAGCAAAGAAGCCAGTAGGAACTCGAGTCTACTGGCTTTTGTTTTTATCTTAAAGGGTGCATTGTCCACGAAATCGGTCATTTCAGATGGAATTCATGGAATGCTCATTTAAAAGGTCACATGCAAAAAACTCAAAACCAGATATAAGTTACTGATTTTGAGTTTTTGTTTATTCTTTTAAGTGATAAGAGTAGCTAGCGACAACGACGTCTTCGTGCCATCTGAGAGCGTATTTTAGTTTGAGGCTCATTTGATTGTGCAGGATATTTTGCCAAGGCTTGTTAGGTATAAACTGCGGTACAAGGACTGTAACGGTGTAGTTTTTTTGCTTAGCTTCTTGGGCGATTCGTTTGACATACTTGACGCTAGGGGTGATGATGTCGCGGTAGCTGGTGTTGATATTCTTCAGAGTGATACTTGGGAAGTAATCGGCAAATTCCTGAAGAATTTCTTGGTCTTTTTCGGCAGTTTCTTTAGTAGAAATGTGCATGGCCAACACTTCATCACCGATACTTTGAGCGTAGTTAATGGCTCCGACACTTACTCGAGTAACATTTCCTACTAGGACAAGGACAAGGTTACCGTCATAAGTGCGCTTTTCAATTCCTTCGTAGAGTCGTAGTTGTTTAGCCACCTTTTGGTAATGGTTGTGGATGGACAAAAAGAGGAAGGTTAAGACTAGAATAATTGGGAAGAATGGCCAGATATCACCCAGTCTGAAGAGGAGTAAAATGAGGACAATGGCATAACAAATGATGGCCCCAAGGATATTAGCGAAGGCAGATTTTAAGAAGTTTACTCCTTTTTCCTTTTTCCAATGGCGAATCATCCCAGTCTGAGAAAGGGCAAAGGGAACGAAGACCCCGATAGTATAAAGAGGAATCAAGCGTTCAGTATTCCCATTAAAAATGAGAAGAAGGATCATAGCCCCAAAGGCCAGAGTTAAGATACCGTTGGAGTAGCCAAGGCGATCCCCTTTTTCCATAAAGAGATGAGGCATGTACTTGTTTTTGGCCATATTGTAGGACAGCATAGGGAAGGCTGAAAAGCCAGTATTTGCAGCTACAGCTAGAATCAAGGCTGTTGAGAACTGGAAGAGATAGTAGCTAGCATGACCAAAGAATGAATCACCAAGAATACCCTTGGCCATTTGCGAGAGGATGGTTTCTCCGTGTTGAGGCGTGATACCCATCCAGTAGTTTAGGAAGGTAATGCCTGCAAAAAGAAATCCTAAAATCAGCGACATGATGGTCAAAGTCTGAGCAGCATTCTTTTCTTTCGGAGTTTTAAAAAATGGTACCGCATTTGAAATAGCTTCAACCCCTGTCAGAGAGGCAGAGCCACTGGTAAAGGCTCTTAGTAGGAGAACGATGGAAAGGCTCGGAACAGTTTGTCCAATGGTTGAAGTCGCCTGATAGTTTAGGGAACCTGTAAATAGTTGAAAGAACCCATAAAGCAAGAGAAAGACGGTACTGAAGATAAAGAGGTAGACGGGAATCATCAGAGAGCTGGCAGATTCTTTTAATCCTCTTAAATTCAAGAGCATGAGCAGGCAGACTAGGAAAATAGAGATATGAAGATTATAGGGATGGAGGGCAGGGATGGCTGCAGTAATAGCATCAGCTCCAGAAGCAACGGATACGGCTACTGTCAGCATATAGTCAACAAGGAGGCTGCCCCCTGCAATCAAGCCTAGTTCAGGAGAGAGATTTTCCCGAGTGACCATATAAGCTCCTCCACCTTGGGGATAGGCGTGGATGATTTGACGATAGGAAATGGTCAAACTAGCGAGCAGTAAGAGGACAAAAATACCGATAGGGAGGCTCCACCAAATAGCGAGAGGAGAGAGACTGACTAAAACGAGAATGACTTGTTCAGGTCCATAGGCAATAGAAGACAGGGCATCACTGGATAACATTGCAAGTGCCTGCATTTTTCCAAGTAATCCCCCTTCGCCGTCTGTGAGAGACTTGAGTGGTCGACCGATAAAGGTATATTTTAATTTTCTAAACATTTTCTTTTCCTTTGATGAAAATTTCAATAAGTGTTATTATACTGCTTTGAAAAAGGGCAGTCAAGGGAGAATGACTGGTTTTTGGATATTTTTCCAAGCCGAGGGATGCTATTTTTGGTATAATAGATGGAAGAATGAGGTTAAGAGAAATGATTTTTGATACGCATACACATTTAAATGTAGAGGAATTTGCAGGACGTGAGGTAGAAGAAATCGCCTTGGCTGCTGAGATGGGTGTGACACAGATGAATATTGTTGGTTTTGATAAACCGACTATTGAACGTGCCCTAGAGTTGGTAGATGAGTATGAGCAACTCTACGCAACTATTGGCTGGCATCCAACGGAAGCAGGGACATACACAGACGAGGTCGAAGCTTACTTGCTTAAAAAGCTAAAGCATCCCAAGGTTGTCGCTTTAGGTGAGATTGGTCTGGACTACCATTGGATGACAGCACCTAAGGAAGTTCAGGAGAAGGTTTTTCGTCGTCAGATTCAGCTGTCTAAGGATTTGAACTTGCCTTTTGTGGTCCACACTCGTGATGCGCTAGAAGATACTTATGAGATTATCAGGAGCGAAGGCGTTGGTCCTCGTGGTGGAATTATGCACTCATTTTCAGGTTCTTTGGAGTGGGCTGAGAAGTTTGTCGAGCTTGGAATGACTATTTCTTTCTCAGGTGTGGTGACCTTTAAAAAAGCGACGGATATCCAAGAGGTTGCTAGGGAACTTCCTTTGGACAAGATTTTGGTAGAGACGGATGCCCCTTACCTGGCTCCTGTTCCTAAACGTGGCCGTGAGAATAAAACAGCTTACACACGCTATGTGGTGGACTTTATTGCCGACTTGCGTGGGATGACGACCGAGGAATTAGCAGCAGCAACGACTGCAAATGCAGAGCGTATCTTTGGATTGGACAGCAAGTAATGAAAGAAAAAATTTCCCAAGTCATCGTGGTCGAAGGGCGTGATGACACGGCCAATCTCAAACGTTACTTTGACGTGGAAACCTATGAGACACGAGGTTCCGCAATAAATGACCAGGATATAGAACGCATTCGTCGCCTGCAGGAATTGCATGGAGTCATTGTCTTTACAGATCCAGATTTTAATGGGGAGCGTATCCGGCACATGATTATGACGGCCATTCCAACGGTGCAGCATGCCTTTCTCAAGCGAGATGAGGCTGTTCCCAAATCTAAGTCCAAGGGACGTTCTCTGGGAATTGAACACGCCAGCTATGAAGATCTAAAAACAGCGCTGACTCAGGTGACAGAGAAATTTGAAAACGAGAACGAGTTTGACATCAGTCGTGGTGACTTGATTCGCCTAGGTTTCTTAGCGGGAGCAGACAGTCGTAGGCGCAGAGAGTATCTAGGCGAACAGCTCCGCATCGGCTATTCCAACGGTAAGCAACTCCTCAAGCGCTTAGAGTTGTTTGGCGTAACCTTGGCAGAAGTGGAAGAAGCCATGCGCAAGTATTCAATCTAAAGGAGTAAGAAATGAAAAAAGTAATTATTACGGGTGGCAATAGTGGTATTGGCTACCAGGCTGCTAAACAGTTAGCTGAAAAGGGCTGGTCGGTAACTCTCTTTTGTAGACGAGCAGAAGCTGCCGAGCAAGCTTGTGAGGAAATTCGTCAACAGACAGGAAATCGACAAGTAGATTATATCTTGGTTGATCTATCTGATATGAAGAGTGTCAGGAAAGCAGCGGAGCAGTATATCCAAAAAGAAGACGTTCTAGACGTTCTAATTAACAATGCAGCTGACTTTGATTTGTCAGTCAAAAAGCCCATCCTGACTAAGGATGGTTTAGAAAAGCAATTTGCGACCAATGTGGTTGCTCCCTTTTTACTTTCTATCTTGTTGAAGGGCTTGTTGGAAAAGTCAAAAAGTGGTCGGATTATTAATATTTCTTCCCAAGGGCTGATGCTTTATCCCTTCATGAAGCTTGATTTTGAAAATTTATCTGGTCAAAAACGTTACAGTCCTGCTAAGACTTATTATCAAAATAAACTGGCCTTGTTGATGTTGTCACTTTATATGCGAGAACATTGGGAAGGCATCAAGGTTCAGGCAATTCGTGTGACCAATGTCAAAGTTGATATGCGCCGCTATGATCACCTCAGCGCTTTTATGAAAAATTTGTATAAAATCAAGTCAAGATTTTCGATTAGCCCGGAAGAAATGGCCAAAGTCTACACAGCCTTATCTACAGAAGATGGCCATGACGGTTTTTTGTATGACGAGAAATGCAGGGAAGTAAAAGCAAACAAATCTGCTTACGAAGAAGAGGAGCAAGAAAAACTCTATTCTCTGCTTGAGCACCTGACTTTTTCAAGAGACAATTCATAAAGGATTAGAAAAATAAATTTTATGCTTACGTCAATAGTGGAAAGAAATTTAGATATCGAAATCTGTTTACAGAGTCCTGAAAAGTGATAACAATAACCAGATAACCCGATAATACAAAGGGAATGTGTTACAATAGAGGTACTTAGATTTATTTTGATAGCGTTAAAATAGAAACTTATAAGGACAGTGCGAAATGAAAATTCGAGTGGATAGAGATTCTGTATGTATGGGGGACGATGTATTGCCTCATGAGACAGAATTTGAGATTCCTGAAGATATGACGGTGAAAGAATTTTTTGACTTTCTAGAAAAGGAACGTTATTTGCCGTCTGTTCAAGGAAACAATGTCGCTTGGGAACTCCGTAATCGAAATGGGGAACAGGGTGTTTATTTCACCAAAACACGAGAGATTATTCATCCAGATGCGGTCTTAAAAGAAATGTTGGAAGGAATTATTGAGACTCCCTTATTTGTTTTACTCTATCATTATACTCCGGAAGCATATTATATTAGAAAAGAGAATAGATGAGAATTGCAGATGATGTCCTGACCGAGGTTGAACTGGTCATGTATTGTTATCGTCCCTTGGTGCTTTTATGAAACATCTTTTTAAATGAAGTCTAGGTTTTCGATTGGGCATGAAAAATTGGAAACTTTATAGTTTTATCTACATCCTACTTGAACCACTAACCTTTTTCAAAGATTGTGAAAGGAAATGATATGGCAAATAGAAGTTATATTTACTTAAAAAACGGAGATGAAGCCCGTATTCTAACAGAGGGAATTTACACAATACCCTATTTTTGGCAATTGTTTTGGGATGAAGAAGATTTAAAAGCTCCGATTGCTCTCTGGGAAACAGCAGAAAAACTGGAAGAAGATGAAGAGCAAGCAGAAAGATTTTACCAAGAGCAGAATGTAGATATCTTGCTTTCTATTGAAAAATTCCAGCAGAATGCCCTCAAAAACCGATCTTTTTTAGAAGAGAATGCCCCACAATCCGTGCAACTATATGATGACTTTGTCCGTTATATTCTTGCAAATGTCAAAGACGGTGATGTGCTCGGATTTGATCTTTTAGATGTTGTTTTTATGGACCAAGTGTCTGTTGTTTCTGATAAACTGTTAAAAAATATACGAGCTATTCGGGAAAATCAACCCAAAGATTTAGATTTTTCTGTGACAGAAAAGAACTTAATTGGTCTTGCTATGGGCTTTCCTGATTATTATGCTTCAGAATTATTGCCAGAGGACAATATTGTAGATTCGGTTGCCTATCAGGATGAACTGAAGAAAATGAACCCCCAAGAAGATAAGAAAGTGCTAGATACGACTGGAGCTGATTCAAAAGGGAACAAGTCTCGTGTTCTTTTAGTGTTTTGGATTTTGTTAGCACTAGTAATCATGTGGGTTTTATATATTATTTTTAGCTAATAAATAGAAAAGAGAATAAATGAGAATTGCAGATTATAGCGTGACCAAGGCAGTGCTGGAGCGTCACGGTTTTACCTTTAAAAAGTCCTTCGGGCAAAATTTCCTGACGGATACCAATATCCTTCAAAAAATCGTGGATACGGCTGAAATTGATGACCAGGTTAATGTCATCGAAATCGGACCAGGGATTGGTGCCTTGACAGAATTTTTGGCTGAGCGTGCAGCTCAAGTCATGGCATTTGAGATCGACCACCGTTTGGTACCGATTTTGGCGGATACCCTGCGTGATTTTGACAATGTAACAGTAGTCAACGAGGACATTCTCAAAGTTGACTTGGCGCAGCATATCCAGAATTTCAAAAATCCTGAATTGCCGATTAAGGTAGTTGCCAATTTGCCCTACTATATCACAACGCCTATTCTCATGCATTTAATCGAGAGTGGCATTCCTTTTAGTGAGTTTGTCGTCATGATGCAAAAAGAAGTGGCGGATCGCATCTCAGCACAGCCCAATACCAAAGCTTACGGTAGTTTGTCGATTGCTGTTCAATATTACATGACAGCCAAGGTTGCCTTCATCGTGCCTCGTACGGTCTTTGTGCCAGCCCCAAACGTGGACTCAGCCATTTTAAAAATGGTGCGCCGTCCAGAGCCTGCTGTAGCAGTGGAAGATGAGAACTTCTTCTTTAAGGTTTCCAAGGCTAGTTTCACTCATCGTCGTAAGACCTTGTGGAACAATTTGACAGGTTATTTTGGAAAGACCGAAGAAATCAAGGACAAACTGACCAAGGCTTTGGACCAGGCAGGCTTATCTCCATCTGTGCGTGGGGAAGCTCTCAGCTTGGAAGAGTTTGCCAGTCTGGCAGATGCGCTTAAAGGACAAGGACTCTAAGATGCAGGGGCAAATCATTAAAGCCTTGGCGGGCTTCTATTATGTGGAGAGTGATGGCCAAGTCTATCAGACACGCGCGCGTGGAAATTTCCGCAAAAAAGGTCATACACCTTATGTCGGAGACTGGGTAGACTTTTCTGCCGAGGAAAATTCAGAAGGTTATATCCTCAAAATTCACGAACGGAAAAACAGTCTGGTTCGTCCACCTATTGTCAATATTGACCAAGCTGTGGTGATCATGTCCGTCAAGGAACCGGACTTCAACAGCAACTTGTTGGATCGTTTCTTGGTTCTTTTGGAACACAAGGGCATCCATCCTATCGTTTATATTTCTAAAATGGATTTGCTAGAAGATAGAGGAGAACTGGATTTTTATGAACAGACTTATGGTGACATCGGCTATGACTTTGTGACCAGTAAAGAGGAACTCCTGCCCCTGTTGACAGGAAAAGTGACGGTCTTTATGGGGCAGACAGGTGTTGGAAAATCAACACTCCTCAATAAAATCGCACCGGACCTCAATCTTGAAACAGGAGAGATCTCAGACAGTCTGGGTCGTGGTCGCCACACCACTCGTGCTGTTAGTTTTTACAATCTTAATGGTGGTAAAATCGCAGACACACCAGGCTTTTCATCACTGGATTATGAAGTGTCAACGGCTGAAGACCTCAATCAGGCCTTTCCAGAGATTGCTAATGTTAGTCGAGACTGCAAGTTCCGTACTTGTACTCATACCCATGAGCCGTCTTGTGCGGTCAAACCAGCTGTCGAAGAGGGAATCATTGCAACCTTCCGTTTTGACAACTACTTACAATTTCTCAGTGAGATTGAAAATCGCAGAGAGACTTATAAAAAAGTCAGTAAAAAAATTCCAAAATAAGGAGAAACCTATGTCTCAATACAAGATTGCTCCGTCAATTCTGGCAGCAGATTATGCCAACTTTGAACGTGAAATCAAACGCCTAGAAGCAACTGGTGCAGAATATGCCCATATCGATATCATGGATGGTCACTTTGTACCACAAATCAGTTTTGGTGCAGGTGTGGTTGAAGCTCTTCGCCCCCATAGCAAGATGGTCTTTGACTGCCACTTGATGGTATCAAATCCTGAGCATCATCTAGAAGATTTTGCGCGTGCAGGAGCGGATATCATCAGTATCCATGTGGAAGCAACGCCTCATATCCATGGCGCCCTCCAAAAAATTCGCTCTCTCGGTGTTAAACCTTCGGTTGTTATCAATCCTGGTACGCCTGTCGAGGCGATTAAGCACGTCCTTCATCTAGTTGATCAAGTCTTGGTTATGACAGTTAACCCTGGCTTCGGTGGGCAAGCATTTCTACCTGAAACCATGGATAAGATTCGTGAGTTGGTTGCCCTTCGTGAGGAAAAAGGTTTGAGCTTTGAGATTGAAGTCGATGGCGGTATTGATGACCAAACTATTGCTCAAGCCAAAGAAGCTGGAGCAACCGTTTTTGTAGCAGGATCCTATATCTTTAAGGGAGATGTCAATGAACGAGTGCAAACTCTCAGAAAACAATTGGACTAGGGTTGCTGTTTTTGCAGGCGGAGATCGCGGTCATTATCGGACGGATTTTGATTGCTTTGTCGGTGTGGATCGCGGTTCGCTCTGGGTCTTGGAACAAGATCTGCCTCTCGCTCTAGCAGTTGGAGATTTTGATTCGGTGACTGCAGACGAACGTCAGGTGATTCAAAAACGTGCCCAACATTTTGTTCAAGCCCAGCCAGAAAAGGATGATACAGATCTGGAATTGGCTCTCTTGACCATCTTTGAGCAAAATTCTCAGGCTCAGGTGACTATTTTTGGGGCTTTGGGTGGTCGTATTGACCATATGCTGGCTAATGTCTTTCTGCCTAGCAATCCCAAGTTGGCACCCTATATGCGTCAGATAGCGATTGAGGATGGGCAAAACTTGATTGCCTATTGTCCAGAAGGGACCAGTCAGCTAGAGCCCCATTCAGACTACGATTATCTAGCCTTTATGCCAGTTCGGGATAGTCAGTTGACCATTATCGGAGCCAAGTACGAATTGACTGAGGAAAATTTTTTCTTTAAAAAAGTGTACGCTTCTAACGAATATATAGATAGGGAAGTTTCGATAACTTGCCCAGATGGCTATGTCGTCGTGCTGCATAGCAAGGACAGGAGGTAGGATGGAGACTGTATTACTACTATTATTAATTGCCAACCTAGCTGGACACTTTCTCATTTGGCAAAGGCAGGATAAGCAAGACAAGTACCTAGCCAAGAGCTTGGAGGATCAGGCAGACAATCTTTCAGATCAACTGGATTACCGCTTTGAACAAGCCAGACAAGCGAGCCAGTTAGACCAAAAAGACTTAGAAGTGGCTGTCAGCGACCGTTTGCAAGAGGTGCGAATGGAGTTGCACCAAGGCCTGACTCAAGTTAGACAGGAGATGAACGAGAATCTCCTTCAAACCAGAGACAAGACCGACCAACGCCTTCAAGCCCTGCAGGAATCAAATGAGCAACGCCTAGAACAAATGCGCCAAACAGTCGAGGAAAAACTAGAAAAGACCTTGCAGACGCGCTTGCAGGCTTCCTTCGAGACAGTTTCTAAGCAACTGGAGTCGGTCAACCGTGGTCTTGGAGAGATGCAGACAGTTGCCCGCGATGTTGGCGCTCTTAACAAGGTTCTCTCTGGGACCAAGACGCGAGGGATTCTGGGAGAATTGCAACTGGGGCAAATCATCGAAGACATCATGACGCCTGCCCAGTACGAACGAGAATTTGCAACGGTTGAAAACTCCAGCGAGCGAGTAGAGTATGCCATCAAACTGCCCGGACAGGGTGGCCAGGAATATGTCTATTTGCCGATTGACTCCAAGTTTCCACTGGCGGATTATTACCGCTTAGAAGAAGCTTATGAAGCAGGCGATAAGGACGAGATTGAACGTTGTCGCAAGTCACTTTTAGCAAGCGTCAAACGTTTTGCCAAGGATATCAAGAGCAAGTACATAGCGCCGCCTCGGACGACCAATTTTGGAGTCTTGTTTGTTCCGACAGAAGGTCTTTATTCAGAAATTGTTCGCAATCCGGTCTTCTTTGATGATTTGAGGCGGAAGGAGCAGATTATTGTCGCAGGTCCAAGTACCCTATCAGCCCTGCTTAACTCTCTATCAGTTGGCTTTAAAACTCTCAATATCCAAAAGAGTGCTGACCATATCAGCAAGACTCTTGCCAGCGTCAAGACTGAGTTTGGCAAGTTCGGAGGCATTCTGGTCAAGGCGCAAAAGCATCTCCAACATGCCTCTGGCAATATTGATGAATTATTAAACCGTCGTACCACAGCTATCGAGCGGACGCTCCGTCACATTGAGTTATCAGAAGGTGAGCCTGCGCTTGATCTACTCCATTTCCAAGAAGATGAGGAAGAATATGAAGATTAGTCACATGAAAAAAGATGAGCTGTTTGAAGGTTTTTACCTGATTAAGTCAGCTGACCTGAGACAGACGCGTGCTGGGAAAAATTACCTAGCCTTTACCTTCCAAGACGATAGTGGCGAGATTGAAGGGAAACTCTGGGATGCCCAACCGCATAACGTTGAGGCCTTTACCGCTGGGAAAGTTGTCCATATGAAAGGGCGCAGAGAAGTTTATAATAATACTCCTCAAGTCAATCAAATCACGCTTCGCTTGCCTCAGCCTGGGGAACCCAACGATCCAGCTGACTTCAAGGTCAAGTCACCAGTCGATGTCAAGGAAATCCGTGACTACATGTCGCAAATGATTTTCAAGATTGAAAATCCTGTCTGGCAGCGTATCGTTCGTAGTCTCTACACCAAGTATGATAAGGAATTCTACTCCTATCCAGCTGCCAAGACCAACCACCATGCCTTTGAAACAGGTTTAGCCTATCATACGGCGACCATGGTGCGCTTGGCAGATGCCATTAGTGAGATCTATCCTCAGCTCAATAAGAGCCTGCTCTATGCTGGGATTATGCTGCATGATTTGGCCAAAGTCATTGAGTTGACGGGACCAGACCAGACGGAGTACACAGTTCGAGGCAATCTCCTTGGGCATATCGCCCTGATCGATAGTGAAATTACCAAGACAGTCATGGAACTCGGCATCGATGATACTAGGGAAGAAGTGGTGCTACTACGCCATGTCATCCTCAGTCATCATGGCTTACTAGAGTATGGAAGTCCAGTTCGTCCACGTATCATGGAGGCAGAGATTATCCATATGATTGACAATCTAGATGCCAGCATGATGATGATGTCAACAGCTCTAGCTTTGGTGGACAAAGGAGAGATGACCAATAAAATCTTCGCTATGGACAATCGTTCCTTCTATAAACCAGATTTAGATTAATAATTTAAGAAAAACGAGCATTTTTTACGCAATAATGTTCGTTTTTTTATGTGAATATGGTATAATGGATAAAATATCAAAATTAAATGGAATGGTAAATAAAAATGAAATTAAGAAGAAGTGATCGGATGGTTGTCATTTCCAACTATTTGATTAATAATCCATACAAACTAACAAGTCTCAACACCTTTGCAGAAAAGTACGAATCTGCTAAATCATCTATCTCAGAGGACATCGTGATTATCAAGCGTGCCTTTGAGGAAATTGAAATCGGTCATATTCAGACTGTGACGGGAGCAGGTGGTGGCGTTATCTTTACACCATCAATCTCGAGTCATGAAGCCAAAGAAATGATCGCAGACTTGCGTGACAAACTTTCAGAAAGTGACCGTATCTTGCCAGGTGGCTACATCTACCTGTCTGATTTGCTTAGTACACCTGCTATTTTGAAAAATATTGGGCGTATCATTGCCAAGAGCTTTATGGACCAAAAAATCGATGCCGTTATGACAGTAGCAACAAAAGGTGTGCCACTCGCAAATGCAGTTGCCAATGTCCTCAATGTTCCTTTTGTCATTGTGCGCCGTGACTTGAAAATTACCGAAGGTTCAACTGTCAGCGTCAACTATGTTTCAGGTTCCAGCGGTGACCGTATCGAGAAGATGTTCCTTTCAAAACGCAGCCTCAAGGCAGGCAGTCGTGTCTTGATCGTGGATGACTTCTTGAAAGGCGGCGGAACTGTCAACGGGATGATTAGTCTCTTGCGTGAGTTCGACTCTGAACTAGCTGGTGTTGCAGTCTTTGCAGACAATGCCCAAGAAGAACGTGAGAAGCAGTTTGATTACAAGTCACTCTTGAAAGTAACCAATATTGATGTTAAGAACCAATCCATCGATGTTGAGATTGGAAATATCTTTGACGAAGACAAATAAGAGATAGAACTAAAGGTTGGAACGATTGTCCCAGCCTTTCTTTGCAAACAGAATAGAAGGATGCTTATGAAAACACCATTTATCAGCCGTGAAGATTTAGAAACGATTGTTTCCGAGTTCCCGACTCCCTTCCACTTGTATGATGAGAAGGGGATTCGTGAAAAAGCAAGAGCCGTCAACAAGGCCTTTTCCTGGAACAAGGGCTTTAAGGAATATTTTGCAGTCAAGGCCACTCCAACCCCAGCCATCTTGAAAATCCTCCAAGAGGAAGGTTGCGGTGTGGACTGTTCTAGTTACGTGGAGCTTTTGATGAGCCATAAACTGGATTTCCCCGGTTCTGAGATCATGTTCTCATCAAACAATACGCCAGACCAAGAGTACGCTTATGCCCATGAATTAGGTGCGACCATTAACTTGGATGCCTTTGAAGACATTGAGCATCTGGAGCGAGCGGCAGGCATTCCAGAAATCATCTCTTGTCGTTACAATCCAGGCGGAGTCTTTGAATTAGGAACAGACATTATGGACAATCCTGGGGAAGCCAAGTTTGGTATGACCAAGGATCAACTCTTTGAAGCCTTTGCTATCTTGAAGGAAAAAGGAGCCAAGACTTTTGGGATTCACTCTTTCCTAGCATCCAATACCGTGACCCATTTCTACTATCCAGAGTTGGCCCGTCAGCTCTTTGAATTAGCTGTGGAAATTAAAGAAAAATTGGGCATTTCACTAGACTTTATCAATCTTTCAGGTGGGATCGGAGTCAACTACCGCCCAGACCAGGAGCCAAATGATATTGCAATGATTGGTGAGGGTGTGCGTAAGGTTTATGAAGAAGTCCTCACGCCGGCAGGGCTTGGTCAGGTCAAGATTTTTACTGAATTAGGCCGCTTTATGCTGGCACCTCACGGGGTTCTCGTTACCAAAGTCACCCATAAAAAGAAAACCTACCGTACCTATCTGGGTGTGGATGCCTCAGCAGTCAATCTCATGCGCCCAGCCATGTACGGTGCCTACCACCATATCACCAACCTCACTCATCCAGACGGCCCTGTTGAGGTCGTAGATGTGGTTGGATCGCTCTGTGAGAACAATGATAAATTTGCCATCAATCGCGAACTACCTCATACAGAAATAGGTGATTTGCTGGTGATTCATGATACAGGTGCACATGGATTCTCCATGGGTTACCAGTACAATGCCAAACTGCGTTCTGCAGAAATCCTCTATACCGAGGAAAGGAAAGCTCGCCAAATCCGCCGTGCAGAGCGTCCTGAGGACTATTTCGCAACCTTGTATGGTTTTGATTTTGAATCGGATCATTAAAAGAAATTGAAAATGAAAGTGAAAAACAGATTGCTTTCTAAAAAATAGACAAAAAAACCTTGTTTTTCACCTTACTCGTGATATAATAAAACTATAAAACGGTTTCAAGGAAGGTGACGATATGTCTGAAGAAACAATTGACTATGGACAAGTGACAGGAATGGTGCATTCGACAGAGAGTTTTGGGGCGGTAGATGGCCCTGGGATTCGGTTTATTGTCTTTTTGCAGGGCTGTCAGATGCGTTGCCAGTACTGCCATAACCCCGATACATGGGCTATGGAGACCAATAAATCACGAAGACGGACAGTAGACGATGTTTTGTCAGAAGCCCTTCGCTACCGTGGATTCTGGGGAGACAAAGGAGGAATCACTGTCAGTGGAGGAGAAGCCCTCTTGCAGATTGATTTCTTGATTGCCCTTTTTACCAAGGCCAAGGAAAAAGGAATCCACTGTACCTTGGATACTTGTGCCCTTCCGTTCCGTAATAAACCACGTTATCTCGAAAAGTTTAATAAACTCATGGCTGTGACAGATTTGGTTCTCTTGGATATCAAGGAGATCAACGACGAACAACACAGGATTGTTACCAGCCAAACCAATAAAAACATCTTGGCCTGTGCAAAATATCTATCAGATATTGGGAAGCCTGTGTGGATTCGCCATGTGCTGGTTCCAGGCTTGACAGACAGAGATGAGGACTTGATTGAACTCGGCAAATTCGTCAAGACCCTTAAAAACGTTGACAAGTTTGAAATCCTACCTTATCACACGATGGGTGAGTTCAAGTGGCGTGAATTGGGAATTCCTTATTCGCTCGAAGGGGTTAAACCACCAACAGCAGATCGTGTCAAGAATGCCAAAAAACTCATGGATACCGAAAGTTACCAAGACTATATGAAACGTGTACATGGATAAAAAAGAAGCCTGATGGGGAACATCAGGCTTTTGTGATGCAAAAAAGGCCTAGCCTTTCAGCTAAGCCGTTACTTTATTTTCTAGAATGTTGTTTACCAGCATTACGTTTTTTATGTTTTTTAGTAGTCGTAATTGCAGTTGCTTGGTTAGGAGTGATATCTTTTCGCCCGCCTGTAGTTGATGCTGAACTTGCTTTTGGTGGATTTTTGGCAAATTCTTCACGTACTTTTTGACGAAGTTTTGGACGAACAACATAGTTAACGATGAACTGTTGGAGAATCATCATGAAACCACCGACAACCCAGTAAAGTGTCACACTGGCTGGTGCGAAGAGGGAGAAGACGACAATCATGAGTGGGCTCATGTAAATCATTTTCTTGAGTTGATCTCTTTGCATCTCGTCTTCTACTCCGTGAAGTGAAAGGAGTGATTGGAGATAGTAGAGGATACCAGCGAAGGCGACAAGGATCATACTTGGTGAACCGAGATTGATACCCAAGAAGGTAGAGCTAGATACTCCATCAGTATACTGGGCTGCAAAGTAGATAGCAGAGAAGAAAGGCATCTGAATGAGGATAGGGAAGCATCCTACACCACCGAACATGCTGATGCCGTTTTCTTTTTGTGCAGCAAAGAGAGCCTGTTGTGCTTCTAGTTTTTCTTCCTGAGTTGTTGCCTCTTTAAGGCGTGTTTGATGTGGTTCGAGCACATGTTTGAGAGCATTCATCTTTTCAGAGTGAAGCGTTGCCTTCCATGATTGGTAGATACCAAGTGGCAAGATAATTAAGCGCACGATAATGGTTACGATAATGATAGCCACACCAAAGCCTAGACCTTTATCAGTAGCGAAGTACTTGATAGCCTCTGCCATAGGCGATCCGATAGTGTTCCAGATAAAACCAGTAGGTTGTCCTGTTGCTTTGTCTACTTGGACACAGCCTGTCAAGACGAGTAGCATAGCCACTCCCATAGCAGAGAGGGCAAAACGTTTAATAGATTTCAATGTTTTCATTCCTTCTTTAAAAATTATACCTTTCTATTCTACTGTTTTTTTGTAAAATATACAATAGTTCTAGAGACCTAATTTGCGACTTTGAAGTCTGGATAGGATGAAAAGTTGCTCATTTGCACATCCAGGTAGGTAACTTTTGAAAAGGGTGTCGGACCTTTTCGGATTTCTTGGATAAATTTTGCCATAGTGGCAGAGGAGTCTGCCTGAGCAAGAATTTCCACTGTGCCATCGTCGTTATTCCAGACACGACCAGTGATGCCACCAATTTCAAGAGCTAAAGTATAAACACCCCAGCGAAAACCAACACCTTGCACCCTGCCTTGGGCAATCATTCTAACCTTTTGCATACCAAACCCCTTTGATTGTGTTATAATATTTCTATGACTATTATAACCTCAAAAGCCAATTCTGTGGTAAAAAATGCCAAGAAATTACATCAAAAAAAATATCGAAAGTCTGCTTATTTGATTGAAGGCTGGCACTTGTTTGAAGAAGCTGTTCAAGCAGGAGTGACGATTGAAAAGATTTTTGCCTTAGAAAGTTATCGAGATCAGTTAGCTGCTTTTCCTCAAACTGTCTGGGTTTCAGAGGAGATTTTGCGGGACTTGGCAGATACGCAAACTCCTCAAGGGATTGTTGCAGTGATCCAAAAAGAAGAAGTGGGACTGCCTGATTTTCGTCAGGGTAAGTTTCTATTTTTAGAGGAAGTCCAAGATCCAGGGAATGTGGGCACCATGATTCGGACGGCGGATGCCACAGGTTTTACAGGGGTTATTGTTTCAGACAAGTCAGCAGATATCTACAGTCTTAAGACCCTGCGTTCCATGCAAGGAAGTCATTTTCACTTGCCCATCTATCGTATGCCAGTTGCCGCTTTTGTAGAAGGGGCAAAGAAGAGCAACTTGCCCATTTTGGCAACGACCTTATCGAGAGATTCAAAGGATTATCATGAGCTTTCTTCACTAGAGAACTTTGTTTTAGTCATGGGAAATGAAGGACAGGGGATTAGTTCTGTCATGGCTGAGAGTGCTGATCAACTGGTTCATATTGGCATGAAAGGTCGAGCAGAAAGTCTCAACGTGGCAGTTGCCGCAGGTATATTGATGTTTTATTTTAGCTGATTTATAAAATCTTTGTTATAATCAAGACATATTTATAGAGAAAAGGAGAATCAGAATGAATCAAACGATTATTCAAGAACGTTCAGGTCTCAATCAATTTTACGCCAAGGTTTATGCCTTTGTGGGACTTGGGATTAGTCTATCAGCTCTCGTGTCAGCTTTGATGTTGACAGTCTTTCAGTCCCAATTGGTCTACTTTTTAATGCATGGCCGTCTCTGGCTGATGATTGCAACTTTTGCAGAACTTGCTCTGGTCTTTGTTGCAAGTAGTATGGCTGCGAAGAACAGCCCAGCAGCTCTGCCAGTATTTTTAGTTTATTCTGTTTTAAATGGATTTACTCTTAGTTTTGTCGTAGCCTTCTATACACCTGGGACCGTCTTATCAGCCTTTGTATCTAGTGCCCTTCTCTTCTTTGTCATGGCGGTAATCGGAATTTTCACCAAGAAAGATTTGAGTGGCATGGGACGAGCTTTGATGGCGGCGCTTGTTGGCCTCATCATTGCCATGGTTGTGAATCTATTTTTAGCTAATAGCTTTTTTGACTACATGATTAGTATTGCTATGGTTTTGGTTTTCTCAGGTTTGATTGCTTGGGACAACCAAAAGATTCGCTATGTTTATGAGCAGTCACGAGGACAAGTAGCGACAGGTTGGATCATCTCAATGGCACTCAGCATCTACCTAGACTTTATCAACCTCTTCCTTAGCATCTTACGAATCTTTGGTCGAAACGATTAATGAATGACAGAGTCAGTGTTCGAAAGAGCACTGACTTTTTCTCATTTACTCTTTTCTTTTCTTGGAAATAGGTGTATAATGCTTTTAACTAATTTTTGAGGAGCCGTTTATGAAGAAAAGTTTTATTCATCAGCAAGAAGAGATTTCCTTTGTCAAAAACACCTTTACCCAGTATTTGAAAGATAAGTTAGAAGTTGTTGAAGTTCAAGGTCCTATCTTGAGCAAGGTTGGTGATGGGATGCAGGACAACCTGTCCGGTGTCGAACATCCAGTATCCGTAAAGGTCTTGCAGATTCCAGATGAAACTTATGAAGTCGTT
Source organism: Streptococcus oralis (assembly GCA_019458035.2). Taxonomy (GTDB): domain Bacteria; phylum Bacillota; class Bacilli; order Lactobacillales; family Streptococcaceae; genus Streptococcus; species Streptococcus oralis_BP. Next base: position 1,380,810 of record CP185271.1, on the reverse strand, counting down.
CACTCACTAGCCAAATGGAAGCGCCACACCTTGGCTCGGTTTGGTTTCGGTGAGGGTGAAGGTCTTTTTGTCCACATGAAGGCCCTTCGTCCAGACGAAGATTCGCTTGATGCGACTCACTCTGTATATGTAGACCAGTGGGACTGGGAGAAGGTTATTCCAAATGGTCAACGCAATATTGCTTATCTCAAAGAAACCGTAGAGAAGATTTACAAGGCTATTCGTCTGACAGAGCTAGCCGTAGAAGCACGCTACGATATTGAATCCATCTTGCCAAAACAAATCACCTTTATCCATACAGAAGAGTTGGTGGAACGCTATCCAGACCTAACACCGAAAGAGCGTGAAAATGCGATCTGTAAAGAGTTCGGTGCTGTCTTCTTGATTGGTATTGGTGGCGAGTTGCCTGATGGCAAACCTCATGACGGCCGCGCACCTGACTATGATGACTGGACAACAGAGTCTGAAAATGGCTACAAAGGGTTAAATGGGGATATTCTAGTTTGGAACGAATCTCTTGGTTGTGCCTTTGAACTTTCCTCAATGGGGATTCGGGTAGATGAGGATACACTTCGTCGCCAGGTGGCTCTTACGGGAGACGAAGATCGGCTTGAGCTGGAATGGCATAAAGCCCTGCTTAACGGTCTTTTCCCATTGACAATCGGTGGAGGTATCGGACAGTCTCGGATGGCCATGTTCCTTCTTCGTAAGAAACACATTGGAGAAGTTCAGACCAGTGTTTGGCCTCAGGAAGTCCGCAATACGTATGAAAATATCTTGTAGAGAATCGAACCGCAAGGTTCGGTTTTCTTTCTCTTTTTGCCTATAATTTGGTATAATAAACGGTATGAAAATCGTATCAGGAATCTACGGAGGGCGTCCCCTCAAGACGCTAGAAGGCAAGACGACTAGGCCGACATCTGATAAGGTGAGAGGGGCTATCTTTAACATGATTGGTCCTTATTTTGAGGGTGGTCGTGTCTTGGATCTCTATGCTGGCAGTGGCGGTCTGTCTATTGAAGCTGTGTCAAGAGGGGTGTCCAGTGCTGTCTTAGTGGAACGGGATCGAAAGGCCCAAGCTGTCATCGCTGCAAATATCCAAATGACCAAGGAAGTTTCCAAATTTCAGCTCTTAAAGATGGAGGCTGAACGGGCCTTGGAGCAGGTGACAGGTCCCTTTGACCTGGTCTTTTTAGACCCTCCCTATGCCAAGGAACAAATCGTTGCAGATATCGAAAAAATGGCAGAAAGAAACCTATTTTCCGAAGAAATCATGGTTGTCTGCGAAACCGATAAGTCTGTAGAACTTCCAGAAGAAATTGCCTGCCTCGGCATATGGAAGGAAAAAATATATGGGATTAGTAAGGTGACTGTCTATGTCAGATAAAATTGGATTATTTACCGGTTCATTTGATCCAATGACAAATGGACATCTGGATATCATTGAACGTGCCAGCAAACTCTTTGATAAGCTTTATGTCGGGGTGTTCTACAATCCCCACAAACAAGGCTTTCTCCCTGTTGAAAATCGCAAACGGGCAGTCGAAAAAGCGGTAGCGCATTTAGATAATGTAGAGGTGCTGGCTTCTCATGACCAACTAGTCGTCGATGTTGCAAGAAGATTGGGTGCTAAGACCCTTGTCCGTGGCTTGCGGAATGCCACCGACTTGCAATACGAGTCTAGTTTTGATTACTACAATCATCAACTGGCTCCAGAAATCGAAACCATTTACCTATATAGTCGCTCAGAGCATCTTTATATTAGCTCTTCAGCCATGAGAGAACTTCTGAAGTTTGGTCAGGAGATTCAGCAATATGTACCAAACAGTGTTGTGGAGGAATTAGAACATGAAGAAAAAAACTAGATGGCCCTTATATGTCATCCTAGCACTAGTAGTGACTTTTTTAGCCTTTGTAGTACCTTTACCCTACTACATAGAAGTTCCAGGTGGAGCGGAAGATATTCGTCAAGTTTTAAAAGTCAATGAAACAGAAGATACAGAAGCAGGAGCTTACCAGTTTGTAACAGTCGGTATTCGGCATGCAACTCTATCGCATCTTGTCTATGCTTGGTTAACACCTTTCACGGATATTAGAAGTGCCAAGGAGACTACGGGTGGCTCTACTGATGCGGAGTTTATGCGGATCAATCAGTTCTACATGCAAACATCCCAAAACATGGCCAAGTATCAAGGACTGAAGACGGCTGGAAAGGATATCGAACTCAAGTACCTGGGTGTCTATGTCTTGACCGTGACGGACAATTCAACTTTTAAGGGCATTCTGAACATTGCAGATACCGTGACGGCTGTTAATGACAAAACGTTTGACAGTTCAAAAGACTTGGTCGACTATGTCAATTCTCAACAATTAGGGGATACGGTCAAGGTAACCTATGAAGAAGACGGAAAAGTAAAGTCTGCTGAAGGTAAAATTATCACTCTCGAAAACGGAAAAAACGGGATTGGGATTGGTTTGATTGACCGTACGGAAGTAACCAGTGATGTTCCAATTCGCTTCTCCACAGCTGGTATCGGTGGGCCAAGTGCAGGTCTCATGTTTAGCCTCGCTATCTACACCCAGATAGCAGATCCAGGACTTCGTAATGGCCGCATCGTTGCGGGAACGGGAACTATTGATCGTGATGGGAATGTTGGTGACATTGGTGGAATTGACAAAAAAGTAGTTGCAGCCTCTCGCCAGGGAGCCAACATCTTTTTTGCTCCTGACAATCCAGTCACTGAGGAAGCAAAAAAAGCAGATCCCAATGCGAAAAGCAACTATGAAACAGCCCTAGAAGCTGCTAAAACGATCAAAACAGAGATGAAAATCGTTCCGGTTAAAACCTTGCAGGATGCGATTGATTACCTTAAAAACAATCCCTAATTCGTAGAAAAATAGAAAACTAGCGCGCAAGCGGATAAGATGGTATAATAGTCAAATGGTTCAATTATTATTCACTCTAAGTAGTCATATACTCTTTATTTATTTGAGTTTTTACCTTTTGAAGGATCTTGTTAGATGGGAGAAGGTTTTAAAAGTGAACGCTACTAACACAAAAAAGGTTCGTTTGTTGGTCGGCTTCTTTAGTATTGTGATGGGCTACATCTTGAGTTCATTCTTTATCAGTTTGTACCAACTGTGGCAAGAAGCACTTAGAGGACTATTATAAAATCAAAAGTAAAGGAAACAACTATGGAAAAAATTGTGGTTCAAGGCGGGGATAATCGTCTGGTCGGGAGTGTGACGATCGAGGGAGCAAAGAATGCAGTCTTGCCCTTGTTGGCAGCGACTATTCTAGCAAGCAAGGGTAAGACAGTCTTGCAGAACGTCCCAATCTTGTCAGATGTTTTCACCATGAATCAAGTGGTTCGAGGTCTGAATGCCAAGGTGGACTTTGATGAGGAAGCTCATGTTGTCGAGGTTGATGCGACTGGTGATATCACTGAGGAAGCTCCATACAAGTATGTCAGCAAGATGCGTGCATCCATCGTTGTCTTGGGGCCAATCCTTGCTCGTGTAGGACATGCCAAGGTATCCATGCCAGGTGGTTGCACCATTGGGAGTTGTCCGATCGATCTCCACCTCAAGGGCTTGGAAGCTATGGGAGCTAAGATTAGCCAGACAGCTGGTTACATCGAAGCCAAGGCAGAACGCTTGCATGGCGCTCATATCTATATGGACTTCCCTAGTGTCGGTGCAACACAAAACCTGATGATGGCAGCGACGTTAGCTGACGGTGTGACTGTCATTGAAAATGCTGCGCGTGAGCCGGAAATTGTTGACTTAGCTATCCTTCTTAATGAAATGGGAGCCAAGGTCAAGGGAGCTGGTACTGAAACAATTACAGTAACTGGTGTCGAGGAACTCCATGGAACAACTCATAATGTGGTACAGGACCGTATTGAAGCTGGAACCTTTATGGTGGCGGCAGCCATGACTGGTGGTGATGTCCTCATTCGAGATGCAGTCTGGGAGCATAATCGCCCCTTGATTGCTAAACTCCTTGAAATGGGAGTTGAGGTGACGGAGGAGTCGGAAGGCATTCGTGTCCGTTCTCAACTGGAAAATCTTAAAGCTGTTCATGTAAAAACCTTGCCACATCCAGGATTTCCAACAGATATGCAGGCTCAATTTACAGCCTTAATGACTGTCGCAAAAGGGGAGTCCACCATGGTGGAAACTGTATTTGAGAATCGCTTCCAACACTTGGAAGAAATGCGCCGTATGGGCTTGCACTCAGAGATTATCCGTGACACAGCTCGTATTGTTGGGGGACAGGCTTTGCAAGGGGCAGAAGTTCTATCAACGGACCTTCGCGCTAGTGCTGCTTTGATTTTGACAGGTCTGGTGGCGCAAGGAGAAACAGTTGTCGGTAAGTTAGTCCACCTTGATAGAGGTTACTACCGTTTCCATGAGAAATTGGCTCAGTTAGGAGCGAAGATTCAGCGAATCGAGGCAAATGATGAAGAAGAATAAAAACTTACGCTATGTACTCCGTCGTTTACTGTTGATTTTTATCGTACTATTGCTAGGCTTCCTGGCATTAGGAATCGGCTTGATGGTTGGTTATGGCATCCTAGGAAAGGGACAGGATCCATGGGCAATCTTGTCTCCAGCAAAGTGGCAGGAATTGATTAGCAAATTTACAGGAAATTAGACTGGGAGACCAGTCTTTTTCTAAAGAAATAAGGAGAAAAATGGACAAAAAAACAAGACAAGCTCTGATAGGGTTACTTCTATTCTTACTCTTGGCTGCTGGAAGCTATTACATCAAGCAGATGCAGACAGCGCCAAACACCCCTAGAACCAAGGTTAGTCAGAAAAAACAAGCTTCAGAAGCTCCCAGTCAGGAGCTTGCTGAAAGTGTCTTAACTGAGTCAATCAAAAACCAAATCAAGGGGGGGCTCGAGTGGAATGGAGCAGGGGCCTTCATTGTCAATGGGAATAAAACCAATCTAGATGCCAAGGTTTCTAGCAAACCTTACGCAGATAATAAAACAAAACCAGTCGGGAAAGAGACAGTCCCAACTGTTGCCAATGCTCTATTATCCAAAGCGACTCGACAGTATAAAAATCGTGAAGAAACAGGCAATGGCTCAACCTCTTGGACTCCGCCGGGATGGCATCAGGTTAAAAATTTAAAGGGAACCTATACGCATGCAGTAGATAGGGGGCACTTGTTGGGTTATGCCTTGATAGGTGGATTAGATGGCTTTGATGCTTCAACCAGTAATCCCAAGAACATTGCAGTTCAGACAGCTTGGGCCAACCAGGCTCAGGCTGAAGATTCGACAGGGCAGAACTACTATGAGAGTTTGGTTAGGAAAGCCTTGGACCAGAATAAGAGAGTCCGTTATCGGGTAACTCTCCACTATGCTACGAATGAGGATTTGGTTCCATCTGCTTCACAAATTGAAGCCAAGTCTTCGGATGGCGAATTGGAATTCAATGTCCTAATCCCCAATGTTCAAAAGGGTATCCAACTTGATTACCGAACAGGTCAGGTCACGGTGACAAACTAGAAAAAAGGAATAAAAATTGCTCCCTTGTCAGTCATTGATAAGGGAGTGATTGTATAAATTAGAAAATAATGTGATTCCTAAGCCAATTTATGATATAATGGAACACAAGATACTATTTTAGGAGAAGGACTATGGAAGACCCGAGCAGTCAGAATTTGTTGCTACAGTTTGTATTGTTATTTATCTTGACCCTGTTAAATGCTTTTTTCTCAGCCACTGAAATGGCGATGGTGTCACTAAACCGTTCCCGAGTGGAGCAAAAGGCAGAAGAGGGAGACAAACGTTACATTCGTTTGTTAAAGGTACTTGAAAATCCTAACCACTTTTTATCAACCATTCAAGTCGGTATCACCTTAATCACGATCTTATCAGGGGCAAAATTGGCAGATACACTTGGACAAGTAATTGCATCTTGGATGGGGAATGGAGAAACAGCTTATGCCATTGCAAGCCTCCTCTCTTTGGCATTCTTGACCTACATCTCTATTGTTTTTGGTGAACTCTATCCTAAACGGATTGCCCTCAATCTCAAAGATGCTTTGGCAATTCGAACAGCACCAATTATTATTGGTCTTGGAAAGATTGTAAGTCCCTTTGTCTGGTTGTTATCTGCTTCAACCAATCTCTTGAGTCGTTTAACGCCAATGACCTTTGATGATGCGGATGAAAAAATGACTCGAGATGAAATTGAGTACATGTTGACTAAGAGCGAAGAAACACTGGATGCAGATGAAATTGAAATGCTACAGGGGATCTTTTCTCTAGATGAACTAATGGCTCGTGAGCTAATGGTGCCTCGTACAGATGCCTTTATGGTAGATATTCAGGATGACAGTCAAACGATTATCCAAAGTATTCTAAAGCAAAATTTCTCACGTATCCCTGTTTATGATGGGGATAAGGACAATGTGATTGGTTTGATTCATACCAAGCGTTTGCTAAACGCCGCCTATGCAGATGGCTTTGAAAATATTGTCTGGAAACGAATCCTCCAAACACCACTATTTGTGCCTGAGACCATCTTTGTGGACGACCTCCTTAAAGAGCTTCGAAATACCCAAAACCAAATGGCCATCTTACTAGACGAATACGGTGGTATGGCTGGTTTGGTAACTCTAGAAGATCTTTTAGAAGAGATTGTCGGTGAGATCGATGACGAGACGGATAGGGCAGAAATCGAAGTCCATCAAATTGGTGAAGACACCTATATTGCACAGGGAACCATGAATCTTAACGACTTCAATGACTACTTTGGTGTCGAACTAGAAAGCGATGATGTGGATACCATCGCCGGTTATTATTTGACGGGTGTTGGTACGATTCCAACAACTGAAAAAATCAGTTACCAACTGGTCAGTCAAAATAAGCAAATCGTCCTGACTAACGATAAGGTGAAAAATGGACGTGTTACCAAGGTAAAAGTTCAAATCACAGAACTAGAACCTGAAGAAGAAACAGAATAAAGCAGTGACTTGAGTCACTGCTTTTTGTAAATCTATATGGTAGGTACAGTTATCCCCACTTATTAGGAATAACAAAAAAGCCCAATTTTTTGGGCTTTTCATTTGGTTAATTCCTGTTCATTCAGGTATTGAAAGGCGGTAGACGGATTTGAACCGACGATCAAGCTTTTGCAGAGCCGTGCCTTACCACTTGGCTATACCGCCTCAACGTTTATTATTATACCTTGAAAATCATTTCCCGTCAATAGTTTCTTATTCTAAAATCCAATTTAGGAAAACAGATGATGATCGAAGAAGTGAGAAAAAGCTTTTAAAAATCCCCTTCTAAAGAAGATCAGACTAGAAAGTATTTCTTGCAGATACAAACAAAGAATGCAAGAATTTTGACAAATAGAAGTTTTTTGAGGAAATGCGCCTAAATATTCTGAAAATTCGTTTACTTTTTAAAAAATATATGTTATAATTTCCAATAAGCCTAAATTTTTCAAGAGGAGTTAAAAACATGAAAAAAAGTAGAGTATTTGTTGCAGCAGGTGTTGCTTTATTAGCAGCAGGAGTACTAGCTGCTTGTGGTTCTTCAAAATCATCTGATTCAACAGCGCCAAAAAATTATGGCTATGTTTATACAGCTGACCCAGAAACGTTGGATTACCTCATTTCAGGAAAACAAAGTACTAAGGTTGCCACTTCAAATGGTATCGACGGTCTTTTCACAAACGACAAGTATGGGAATTTAGTTCCTGCAGTTGCAGAAGACTGGTCAGTTTCAAAAGATGGTTTGACTTATACCTACAAGATTCGTAAAGGTGTCAAATGGATGACATCTGATGGCGAAGAGTATGCTGAAGTAACAGCCAAAGACTTTGTAAATGGTTTGAAACACGCAGCTGACAATAAATCAGCAGCTAAGTATCTAGCAGAAGATTCAGTTAAAGGTCTAGCTGACTATATAGCTGGAAACAATAAAGATTTTGCTTCAGTCGGTGTAAAAGCAGTTGATGATTACACCCTTGAATACACTTTGAACAAACCAGAACCATACTGGAACTCTAAGCTGGCCTACTCAATCTTCTGGCCATTGAACGAAGAATTTGAAAAATCAAAAGGGGCTGACTTTGGTAAAGCGACTGACCCTACATCCTTGCTTTACAATGGACCATTCTTGCTCAAAGGTTTGACTGCTAAGTCTTCTATCGAGTTCGTTAAGAATGAAAACTACTGGGACAAAGACAATGTTCATATTGATAAAGTAACCCTTGCTTTCTATGATGGGTCAGACCAAGAGTCAATTGAACGTAACTTTACAAGTGGAGCTTATAGCTATGCTCGCCTTTTCCCTACAAGTTCAAACTACTCTAAAGTTGAAGAGACCTACAAGGACAATATCTACTACAATCCATCAGGACCTGGTATTGGTGGTTTGGGTGTCAATATTGACCGTCAAGGTTACAAATACACTTCTAAGACAACGGACGAAGAGAAGACTTCTACTAAGAAAGCCCTTCTTAACAAGGACTTCCGTCAAGCCTTGAACTTTGCCTTTGACCGTACTTCTTATTCAGCACAAATAAATGGTAAAGAAGGAGCTCCCCTTGCTGTTCGTAACCTCTTTGTGAAACCAGGGTTTGTCTCTGCAGGTGAAAAAACTTTCGGTGACTTGGTGACTGAAAAGATGGCTGCTTACGGTGATGAGTGGAAGAACGTAAACTTTGCTGATGGTCAAGATGGTCTTTTCAATGCTGATAAAGCTAAAGCCGAATTTGCGAAAGCTAAAACTACTTTGGAAGCAGAAGGTGTGAAATTCCCTATTCACTTGGATATTCCAGTAGATCAAACAGCTAAGAACTACATTGCACGTATCCAATCCTTCAAACAATCCGTTGAAACAGTGCTTGGAGAAGACAATGTAGTCATCGATATTCAACAAATCACTGCAGATGAACTACAGAATATTACTTACTACGCAGCTAGCGCAGCAGCGGAAGATTGGGACCTCTCAGGAGCAGTTGGATGGAACCCAGACTACGAGGATCCATCAACTTACCTTGATATCTTGAAAACAACGAATGCTGAACAAACAAAAACATACATGGGTTACGAAGGCGCAGATAATGCTGCAGCTGCCCAAGTAGGTTTGAAAGAATACGATAAGTTAGTTGATGAAGCAGGAAAAGAAACTAGCGACTTGAATGTTCGTTATGAAAAATATGCTGCTGCCCAAGCTTGGTTGACAGACAGTTCACTCTTCTTGCCAGCTATGGCATCAAGTGGTGCTGCACCTATCATTTCTCGTGTTGTACCATTCTCAGCTTCATTCAGTCAATCTGGAGATAAAGGCTCAGACGTATACTTCAAGTATATTCAGTTACAAGATAAGGTTGTAACAAAAGCTGATTATGAACAAGCTCGTGAAAAATGGCTCAAAGAGAAAAAAGAATCAAACGAAAAAGTTCAAAAAGAATTGGCTAACCACGTTAAATAAATAACTCTCAAGAGAACTTTCTCTCCATGAGGAGAAGGTTCTTTTGGGATTTTAAAAGGAAACGATATGAAGAAATATATTTTTATGCGTGTATTGCGTTCATTGTTGTCCATTTTCTTGGTGACAACTTTGACTTACACAATTATTTATACGATGGTTCCTCGAAAATTGATTTTCAAGCAGGATACCAACTATAACAAGATTGCAACGACACCGGACAAGCGGGATAATTATGAAAATACCGTTTATGAACGGATGGGCTATATCGAGTACTACGATACCAAAGAGTTGCAAGAAAGAGCGAGCACGATGGACTCGTCTGTAACAGTGGATGCCAATGATACCAATAAGGCAATCTACGAAAAATACATCAACCAACTAGGAAATGGTTGGACACTCGGTGTGTTCTCAGAAAGTGGTCAATTCTATGCTACGCGTGAAATTCCAATTTTTGAACGTGTTTTCAAATTCTATTCCAACTTGATTGATATTGATCATCCAAACAAGATTCAAGACCCTGAAAATCCAAACTTGCAGCGTTATCTTCGTTTTGAAAATGACCCTGCTATCGGTTGGTCATTGGTTGGTTCAGGTACAAAACATAAATACCTTTTGTATTTCAACAATCAATTCCCATTTGTACACCAAAACTTTGTGAACATTAACTTGGGAGACTCTTACCCAACTTATGCAAACACACCAGTGCTTCAAGTTATCACACAAGGTCAGGGACAAACTAAGACATCAGAAGTTCAATTCCCTACAGGTAAAAAGACTTCATCTGTAGATATTTACTCTCGTACCTACAAATCTCCAAGTCAAGCAGACGCGCGTGAGGTAGCCAACTATGGTAAAGACGATCCATATACAGCTACAGAAAGCAATTATCAATATCCTTCAATGATCGCAAGCTCAGCGGTCGCTGGTTTGATTGGTTTGATTATTTCGTATGCGATTGCGATTCCACTTGGATCTGCTATGGCTCGCCACAAGAATACTTGGATTGACAGCTTCTCGACAGGTGCTCTAACCTTCTTGCTTGCCCTTCCAACGATTGCCTTGGTTTATATCGTGCGTTTGATTGGCTCATCTATTGGTCTGCCTGACTCATTCCCTATCTTGGGGGCTGGAGATTGGCGTTCTTATGTCTTACCAGCAGTCATTCTAGGTTTGTTGGGTGCGCCAAGTACAGCTATCTGGATTCGTCGTTACATGATCGACTTGCAATCTCAGGACTTTGTACGTTTTGCTCGTGCCAAAGGTTTGTCTGAAAAAGAAATTTCAAATAAACACATCTTTAAAAATGCCATGGTTCCTTTGGTTTCAGGTATTCCTGGTGCCGTAATCGGAGTTATTGGTGGTGCAACATTGACAGAAACAGTCTTTGCTTTCCCAGGTATGGGTAAAATGTTGATTGACTCTGTTAAGGCATCAAACAACTCAATGGTAGTTGGTCTTGTCTTCATCTTCACATGTATTTCTATCTTCTCACTCTTTGTAGGAGACATCTGGATGACCATGCTTGACCCACGTATTAAATTGACAGAGAAAGGAGGCAAATAATGTCAACAATCGATAAAGAAAAATTTCAGTTCGTAAAACGTGACGATTTTGCCTCTGAAACAATTGATGCTCCTGCCTATTCATACTGGGGTTCTGTATTTAGACAATTTCTAAAGAAAAAATCAACAGTCATTATGTTGGGGATTTTGGTTGCCATTATCTTGATGAGCTTTATTTACCCAATGTTCTCAGATTTTGATTTCAACGATGTAAGTAAGGTCAATGACTTTAGTGCTCGTTTTATCAAGCCCAATGCTGAACATTGGTTTGGTACAGATAGCAATGGTAAATCCTTGTTTGACGGGGTTTGGTTTGGTGCGCGTAACTCTATCCTCATCTCTGTAATTGCAACTTTTATCAACCTTGTGATCGGGGTTATTGTTGGTGGAATCTGGGGAATTTCAAAATCTGTAGACCGTGTCATGATGGAAGTTTATAACATTATTTCAAACATTCCATCTCTCTTGATTGTCATTGTCTTGACTTACTCAATTGGTGCTGGTTTCTGGAATTTGATTTTTGCCATGAGTGTGACAACTTGGATTGGGATTGCATATATGATTCGTATCCAAATCATGCGTTACCGTGACTTAGAATACAACCTTGCTTCTCAAACGCTTGGAACACCAACCTTTAAAATCATTGTTAAAAACATCATGCCGCAATTGGTATCTGTTATTGTTTCTACAATGACCTTGATGTTGCCAAGCTTCATCTCTTATGAAGCCTTCCTTTCCTTCTTTGGATTGGGATTGCCTGTAACAGTACCAAGTTTGGGACGTTTGATCTCAGATTACTCACAAAACGTTACGACCAACGCTTACTTATTCTGGATTCCATTGACAACCTTGATCTTGGTATCCCTATCTCTTTTCGTTGTTGGTCAAAACCTAGCGGATGCTAGTGATCCACGTACACATAGATAGGAGTAGACATGACAAAAGAAAGTAATGTAATTTTGACTGCTCGTGATATTGTCGTGGAATTTGACGTTCGTGACAAAGTTCTGACGGCTATCCGAGGAGTTTCTCTGGACCTGATTGAAGGAGAAGTTCTTGCCTTGGTAGGTGAGTCTGGTTCTGGTAAATCTGTTTTAACAAAAACCTTTACAGGGATGTTAGAAGACAATGGACGTATTGCCCAAGGAAGCATCGACTATCGTGGACAAGACTTGACTGCTCTTACTTCTAACAAGGAATGGGAGAAGATTCGTGGTGCTAAAATTGCGACCATCTTCCAAGACCCTATGACAAGTTTGGATCCAATCAATACAATCGGTAGCCAAATCACTGAAGTGATCATTAAACACCAAGGGAAAACAGCTAAGGAAGCCAAAGAGATGGCAATCGACTATATGAACAAGGTCGGAATCCCAGATGCTGAAAAACGTTTTGAAGAGTATCCTTTCCAATATTCTGGAGGGATGCGCCAACGTATCGTTATTGCGATTGCCCTTGCCTGTCGTCCAGATATCTTGATCTGTGACGAGCCAACAACGGCTCTTGATGTAACCATTCAAGCGCAAATCATTGATTTGCTTAAAACTTTGCAAAATGAGTACCACTTTACCATTATCTTTATCACCCATGACCTTGGTGTGGTAGCAAGTATTGCTGATAAGGTAGCGGTTATGTATGCTGGTGAAATTGTAGAATACGGTACTGTTGAGGAAGTTTTCTACGACCCACGTCATCCATACACTTGGAGTCTCTTGTCTAGCTTGCCACAGCTTGCTGATGATAAAGGGGAATTGTACTCTATCCCAGGAACACCACCGTCTCTTTATACTGAGTTGAAAGGTGATGCCTTTGCCCTTCGTTCAGATTATGCGATGCAAATTGACTTTGAAGAGAAGGCACCTCAGTTTTCAGTCACTGATACCCACTGGGCTAAGACTTGGTTGCTTCATGAGAATGCTCCTAAAGTTGAAAAACCTGGAGTTATTGCAGATTTGCATGACAAGATTCGTGATAAAATGGGCTTTGCTCATCTAGAAGACTAGGAGGAAGGAAATGTCTGAAAAATTAGTAGAAATTAAAGATTTAGAAATTTCCTTCGGTGAAGGAAGTAAGAAGTTTGTCGCGGTTAAAAACGCCAACTTCTTTATCAACAAGGGAGAAACTTTCTCTCTTGTTGGTGAGTCTGGTAGTGGGAAAACAACGATTGGTCGTGCCATTATTGGTCTAAATAATACTAGTAAAGGTGAAATCATCTTTGATGGTCATAAAATTAATGGGAAAAAATCTCATAAGGAATCATCGGATTTGATCCGTCGTATCCAGATGATTTTCCAGGACCCTGCAGCTAGCTTGAATGAGCGTGCGACAGTTGACTATATCATCTCTGAAGGTCTTTACAACTATCACTTGTTTAAAGATGAAGAAGATCGAAAAGAAAAAGTTCAAAAGATGATTCATGAAGTTGGGCTTTTGAAAGAACATTTGACCCGTTACCCACACGAGTTTTCTGGTGGTCAACGTCAGCGTATCGGGATTGCCCGTGCTCTTGTGATGGAACCTGATTTCGTTATTGCGGATGAGCCGATTTCAGCCTTGGACGTGTCTGTTCGTGCGCAAGTCTTGAACTTGCTCAAGAAGTTCCAAAAAGAGTTGGGCTTGACCTATCTCTTTATCGCGCATGACTTGTCAGTTGTTCGCTTTATCTCAGATCGTATCGCGGTTATCTATAAGGGAGTTATCGTCGAGGTGGCGGAGACAGAGGAGTTGTTTAACAATCCTGTCCACCCATACACTCAAGCACTTCTATCTGCTGTACCGATTCCAGATCCAATCTTGGAACGCAAGAAGGTCTTGAAAGTTTACGATCCTGACCAACATGACTATGAGACAGATAAGCCATCTATGGTAGAAATTCGTCCAGGTCACTATGTTTGGGCTAACCAAGCAGAACTTGCTCGATACAAAGAAGCTCTTAAAAAATAAACAGACTAGGAGAGGACCGAAAGGTCTTCTCATTTTTTAATAGAAAAATTCCCCTTCTACGAACTTGTAAAAGGGGGATTGTAATATCATTAGCGTTTAGACCAGGTACGTTTCATAAAGAGTAGCAAAATTGGGTATATCTCTAAGCGACCTGCAATCATTGCAAAGGAGAGGAGGATTTTAGAGATGGGGCTAAAGATGGAAAAACTAGAGGTTGTACCTAGAATAGGTCCGATATTGTTAAAACAGCTGAAGACCGCACTGGTCACGACTAGAAAATCATTGCTATCAAGACTGACGATAAAGATGAGAGAAAGAATGATCATCATATAGATAGCAAAATATTTAAGAATTTTGTGCTGGGTATCCTTATCAATCACAGTTTTATTGACGTGTAGGGTCAAAACACGGTGAGGAGATAAGGTGGACAAAATCTGATTTTTTGCGATTTTAGAGAGGATAAGTCCTCTGATCACCTTAAGACCACCTGCAGTTGAGCCTGCTGATCCACCGATTCCCATGAGGAAGAGGAGGATAAATTTGGAGAAGAGGGGCCAGTTGGTAATATCTCCGTAACCAAAACCTGTTGTCGTGATGATATTGGAAACCTGGAAGAAGGCCATTTCAACACTCTTAGAGACACCTTGATAGAGGTGGAGTGTATTAAGCGTAATCAAGCCGGTAGAAACTAGGACAATGATGATATATGCTCGTAGTTCTTTATCTCCAAAGAAAGCCTTAACCCGACGGAGCATGAGGTAGTAGTAGAGATTGAAGTTAACTCCAAAAACCAGAACTCCGATACTAACTAGATAGGTGATGAGTGAGCTACCATAGTGGGCAATTCCGTCGTTATAGACGGTAAAGCCCCCAGTTCCTGCCGTTCCCATAGCGATGACAAAACTATCATAGAGAGGCATGCCTGCTAGATAGTAGATAACCACAAAAAGGGAGAAGAGAGCCAGATAAAGCAGATAGAGAATCTGGGCAGTGTTTTTTAGCTTGGATACGACCTTGCCAAAGACAGGTCCAGGGACCTCAGCCTTCATCACCTCCAAGTGACTATTCTTGGCATTGTCCATAATGGCAAGCGCAAAGACGAGTACCCCCATCCCTCCGATTAAGTGGGTGAAACTTCGCCAGAAGAGGAGGGGACGAGTGAGAACGGAAACATCGTTCAGGATAGTTGCTCCTGTAGTTGTAAATCCAGAACTGATTTCAAAGAAGGCATCGATGACACTTGGGATTTGTCCTGAAAAGACAAAGGGAAGCGCTCCGAAGAAAGACCATAGAATCCAACAGAGGGCGACGATTAAGACTCCCTCCTTAGTATAAATTCGCTGATTTTTGGGTTTCCGTAAAATTCCCAAGCTACCAAGAAGTATTAAAATTCCAATTGTTGTAAAGAGTGCTGTAAATACTTGGCTGGATTCTTGATAATAGGTTGCTACGCTAACGGGTACTAGGAGGAGAACCGCCTCAATCAAGAGAAGTTTTGAGAGGAGGTAACGAATCATACTTTTATTCATCTTTTACCTCTCAATCAGATCATAAATCTTGGTGATATTTGGTAGTAAAGTCGTCACGAGCAACTGATTTCCTACCTCAAGCCTGTCCTCTCCAGTAGGGAAGATTGTTTTTCCTTTTCGGATAATGGCTGCGATGAGGACCCCTTTTTTCAATTTCAACTGTGAAAGAGGTTTGGCAGTCATTTTATTAGCTTCCTTGATTTGGAATTGAAGAGTTTCAATTTGACCGTTTGCGAGATGGTGCATGGCTTGAAGGTCTGAGTACTGAGCGTTCACTCGACCACGGATAAAGTGCATAATGGTATCCACTGCGATGCTTTTTGGTGTGATGATACTTGAAAAATCAGGTGCATGGATAATCTCTAAAAGGCTAGTGCGATTCACCTTGGTGATATTCTTATGGACACCAACACGGTCTAAGAACATAGAGGTAATGATGTTTTCCTCATCAACTCCAGTCAAAGTTGCAACTGCATCATAGTTGGGAGCACTTTCCTCAAGCAAGATATCTTTGGCAGTTCCATCTCCCTGTACGATATAGAGATTTGGAAATTTTTCACTGAAGAGACGAGCTCTATCAGGATTAATCTCGATAACTTTAGTGTCAATACGGCTATCTTTTAAAATGCCAAGTAGGTAATAAGCGATTTTTCCAGCACCAACGATGAGTAAGCTTTTCACTGCACGTGATTTGAAATAGTTATGGAAGAGCATCATATCCACACGATTCCCAGTAACAAAAATCCTATCTCTGTCCTGAATGGTGATATCACCGCTCGGAATCATAAGTTGATGGTCTCGTTCCATAGCGCAGACAATGATATTGCCAAATTTTTTACGAAAATCTGAGATTGGCATTTGACAGAGACCACTGGAATCTTTGACAACAAACTCCATCAGGTTGACCCGTCCCCCTGAGAACCGCTCAACTGAGAGTGCATTCGGAAAATCAATGATATTTGAGATAGCACGGGCGGCTAGGAGTTCTGGGTTAACGATAAGTGAGAATCCAAGAATATTTTTCTCTTTGAAATAGGCATTGGAGTATTCAGGATTTCGCACTCGAACGATGGTTTCTTTAGCGCCCATTTTTTTAGCAAGTACTGCTGAAATCATATTCACTTCATCGTGTTCCGTTAGAGCGATAAAGATATCACACTCTTGAACTCCGGCTTGCTCTAAGATAGCAAAGTCTGCTCCATTTCCAAGGAGTCCCATGATATCAAAGCGACTGACAATATGATCGAGAACAGCCTCATCTTGTTCGATGAGGACAACGTCGTGTTTTTCTGCAACCAATGAACGACAGAGGGCGAAACCGACTTTCCCTCCACCAACAAGGACAATTTTCATATAAAAACCCTACTTTTTCATGATGTAACTATCATACCCTTTTTTCGCAAAAAATGCACTTGTCAAGCCATTTTAGAGGATAAGAAAAGCTTTTTTTAAGTTTTCAAAGATAAAATTGCTCACCTTTCATAGAAATGTCTATTATATGAAATGATTTCGCTCATTTAATATCCTTTCTCAGAAAAAGAATGACTAAGTATGGAAATATTATCAAAAAAGTAAAAAAATCAAGTCATTTCTATTGACAATGATTCTGAAAGTGTTATACTAAGGAAGTAGTTTCGCTGATTTACTTCAAACCTGTTGTGAGGTAAGTTAACGACGCCTTAACCACGCTGTCTGCTGAGCTTGACTCCGGGCAGTGTGGCTATTTTTTTGCAATGATAAAAGGAAGCCAATTATGACAAATCACATTGTTTTATTTGAACCTCAGATTCCACAAAATACTGGCAATATCGCGCGCACTTGCGCCGCGACCAATTCTCCCCTCCATATCATTAAACCAATGGGCTTTCCCATTGATGATCGCAAGATGAAGCGAGCAGGTTTGGATTACTGGGATAAGTTAGAGATTTATTTTTATGACAGTTTGGAAGATTTCATGTCTCAGATGAAAGGGCAAGTCTACCTGATTTCGAAATTTGCAGAAAAGGTCTATTCTGAGGCGACTTTGGCAAGTGGTGGAGATCATTATTTTCTCTTTGGGCGTGAAGACAAGGGCTTGCCTGAGGACTTTATGAGAGAACATCCTGAGAAAGCTCTCCGTGTCCCGATGAATGATGAACATGTCCGTAGCCTCAATGTTTCCAATACGGTCTGCATGATTGTCTATGAGGCTCTTCGTCAGCAAAATTTTGCTGGTTTAGAGCTCGTTCACACCTATGAAGCGGATAAATTGAAGTAAACAAAATGCTTGCACTTGCAAGCGTTTTTTGTTATGATTAAAGGGTCTTCAGGGCAGGGTGAGATTCCCGACCGGCGGTAAATTTGACTAGCTATTTTAGCTTTCTCGTCGTTGTCTTGTCTCGATATACTTTAAGTATTATCTTCGACTGCGACGCCTAGATAAATCTAAAATATCTTGGCCAAATAAGTCCGCGAGCGCAAGCTGATGTGGTGCGATTCCACAACCGACAGTATAGTCTGGATGGGAGAAGACGAAAGAATAGCTTTGTCTGTTCTGATGAGTTTATAGATAAATTGCAACCGCTTGCTCAAAAGAGTGAGGGGGAACTTTTGGGATATAAAAAGTGAGAATAGATAGAGGGATCCTTTCCAACTTCTTCTGATTTTATAGAAAATTGGAGGAACCTGTTATGACAAACACACGTCGACTTTCGACCATTGCGATTTTATCAGCCATTTCATTTGTGCTGATGTACTTTGACTTTCCGCTCTTGCCAGCGGCGACCTTCCTCAAGATCGAGTTTAGTATCTTGCCAGTCCTTGTGGGCTTGGTGGTGATGGATTTGCCTGCTGCTCTAGGGATTCTCTTGCTGCGATCACTCTTGAAGTTGCTTCTCAATAGCCAGGGAGTGAATACTTACATTGGGTTGCCAATGAATATTGTAGCCTTGGGAGTTTTTGTTATCGCCTTTGGTTTGATTTGGAAAAAGGAACGCAGCCCCCTTCGTTTCCTACTTGCGTCTCTAGTGGGAACTGTCGGCTTGACTGCGGCTATGTTGGTTCTCAACTATGTTTATGCTGTTCCTTTGTACGCGCAGTTTGCCAACTTTGATATTGGAAAAATTTTGGGACTTTCCAACTACTTAATGACTATGGTCTTGCCTTTTAACTTGATTGAGGGTATCATCTTTGCCGTTTCATTCTGGCTGTTATACGTCCTCTTGAAACCAACCTTAAAACATTATGAGAGATAAACAAACATTTTTAATGAAGGGCAGTTTTGCCCTTTTACTTTTCGTCCTTCTTGGCTATATGGTCAAGTTTTACCCCGAAATGCTGGTCGGTTTTGACCAACCGATTCAGACTGCTATTCGTGGGGATTTACCAGATTATTTGACAGTCCTGTTCCGAGCCCTCACACGCCTGATTGATATCCCAGTGATTATCACTTGGGTTGCCATTGCAGCCGTTATCTTTTATCGTAAGCAGTGGAAGATAGAAAGCTACTTCATGGCAGGCAATCTAGCCTTAGCCGGTCTTTTGATTGTGACCTTTAAAAATATCTACCAGCGACCACGACCAGCTATCTTACATCTAGTCGAGGAGAAGGGATTTTCCTTCCCAAGTGGGCATTCTCTGGCAGTGACGCTGATGGTAGGGACTTTGATTGTCATTCTCAGTCAACGAATTAAAGATCCAGTCTGGAGAAAAATCGTACAAATCGTACTAGGTCTCTACCTAGTCAGTGTCCTGGTGTCAAGAGTCTATCTGGGAGTTCACTATCCATCAGATGTCCTTGCCAGTCTCTGTGTGGGCTTGGGAGTCTTGTTTATCGAATTTCCTTTCTATGACAAGCTTCGCTTCCAATGGCGATTTAAGGGCAAGCAGAAGTGAGTATCGAATTCCCTTGAGGAGAAAGAAATGAAAGTCGACATAAAAGCTCTCCATCCGACTCAACTATACTTATCAGAAAAGAAACTAGAAGGCATCCAGACACTTTATCAGTCGGCAGAAATAATCAATGTTGCTCCAATCAGTGTTCTTACCTTCGGAGATTGCTTGTTGATTACAGACGGGCATCACAGAGCTTATCAGGCTTTATTGGCGGGTAGAAATATGATTTCTGCTGAGTGAGATAGAGATGGTGGCGATGAACTGTATTATCTCTATGCGCAAGCTTGCGAAGAAAGAAAGATTTACTCTGTTTTGGATTTAAAAGACTGTATCTTAACTCAAGATGACTATGAAGCAAAATGGTATAACTGGTGTGATGGTTTTAATCAAGCAGCAACTCTTTTATTGAAAAGGAAAGCAGATGAAACAGGCCCTACAAATAGATAATGTATTGCGTCTTGTTCCTTTTTATATTGAAATTAGTCTAATCTAACTTGTTTTTTTACTAAAAATCTGATAAACTATGTAGTAATCGAATAGAAATCCGCAAGACTAGTAACTCAAGGGAAGTATATCAGGGAGGAGAGCCATGACTGCAAGCTCTCTATATGAAAGCTGAGTGAATTCACTTGCGCATGGATTTAGAAATGAAGGTCTGACTTGTCAGATGAAACGGATGGTACCGCGTGTCAACGCTCCGAGTGGAGTTTTTGACATGTGGTTTTCTTTTTATCTACGAGAGACTGATGGAGGAATTATGTCAACTATTGAAGAACAATTAAAAGCGCTTCGCGAAGAAACGCTGGCTAGCTTGAAGCAGATTACTGCTGAAAATGAAAAAGAGATGCAAGACTTGCGTGTCTCTGTCCTTGGGAAAAAAGGTTCACTGACTGAAATCCTTAAAGGGATGAAGGATGTATCGGCTGAAATGCGCCCTGTTATCGGGAAACACGTCAATGAAGCTCGCGATGTCTTGACAGCGGCCTTTGAGGAAACAGCGAAACTCTTGGAAGAAAAGAAAGTCGCAGCTCAACTGGCTAGCGAGAGCATCGATGTAACGCTTCCAGGTCGTCCTGTTGCGGTTGGTCACCGTCATGTTCTTACACAAACCAGTGAAGAAATCGAAGATATTTTTATCGGGATGGGTTACCAAGTCGTGGATGGTTTTGAAGTGGAGCAAGACTACTATAACTTCGAGCGTATGAACCTTCCAAAAGATCACCCAGCTCGCGACATGCAGGATACTTTCTATATCACAGAAGAAATCTTGCTTCGTACTCACACGTCTCCAGTTCAGGCGCGTGCTATGGATGCTCATGATTTTTCAAAAGGTCCTTTGAAAATGATCTCACCGGGGCGCGTATTCCGTCGTGATACGGACGATGCGACTCACAGTCACCAATTCCATCAAATCGAAGGTTTGGTTGTTGGGAAAAACATCTCTATGGCAGACCTTCAAGGAACGCTTCAGTTGATTGTCCAAAAGATGTTCGGTGAAGAGCGTCAGATTCGTCTGCGTCCATCTTATTTCCCATTCACAGAGCCATCTGTTGAAGTGGATGTTTCCTGCTTCAAGTGTGGTGGAGAAGGCTGTAACGTATGTAAGAAAACAGGTTGGATCGAAATCATGGGTGCTGGTATGGTCCACCCACGTGTCCTTGAAATGAGTGGTATCGATGCGACTGTTTACTCTGGATTTGCCTTTGGTCTTGGACAAGAGCGTGTAGCTATGCTTCGCTACGGAATCAACGATATCCGTGGGTTCTATCAAGGCGATGTCCGCTTCTCAGAACAGTTTAAATAAGATTGAAACCTGAAACACAGTCCTATACAGTCCTAGTCATTTTCTCTTGATGAGAACGGTGAGGACTGACTCGAAGAAAAAGAAAGGAATTGAAAAGGTCTTACTTGGTGAGATCTTACAATCAGAATTATGCTTGTATCTTATAAATGGTTAAAAGAATTGGTGGACATTGATGTGCCATCACAAGAGTTGGCTGAAAAAATGTCAACTACAGGGATCGAGGTCGAAGGTGTCGAATCACCGGCTGCCGGTCTCTCAAAAATTGTCGTCGGTGAAGTCTTGTCTTGCGAAGATGTGCCAGAAACACACTTGCATGTCTGTCAGGTTAACGTTGGTGAAGAAGAAGCCCGTCAGATCGTTTGTGGTGCCCCAAATGTGCGTACTGGTATCAAGGTCATGGTGGCTCTTCCAGGAGCTCGTATCGCGGACAATTACAAAATCAAAAAAGGGAAAATCCGTGGTTTAGAGTCTCTCGGAATGATCTGTTCACTTGGTGAATTGGGTATTTCTGACTCAGTTGTACCAAAGGAATTTGCAGATGGTATTCAAATCTTGCCTCAAGATGCAGTACCAGGTGAGGAAGTCTTCTCTTACCTAGACTTGGATGATGAAATCATCGAACTTTCCATCACTCCAAACCGTGCAGACGCTCTTTCTATGCGTGGAGTAGCGCACGAAGTAGCAGCCATCTATGACAAGGCAGTTAACTTTAAAGAATTTACTCTGACAGAAACAAATGAAGCTGCAGCAGATGCCCTTTCTGTAGGCATTGAGACAGACAAGGCGCCTTACTATGCAGCCCGTATCTTGGACAATGTGACTATCGCACCAAGTCCACAATGGTTGCAAAACCTTCTCATGAACGAAGGCATCCGTCCCATCAATAACGTAGTGGACGTAACCAACTACATCCTGCTTTACTTTGGTCAGCCTATGCATGCCTTTGACTTGGATACCTTTGAAGGGACTGACATCCGTGTGCGTGAAGCGCGTGCTGGTGAAAAGTTGGTGACCTTGGACGGTGAAGAACGTGAGTTGGAAACAAATGACTTAGTCATCACTGTGGCTGACAAACCAGTAGCCCTTGCAGGTGTCATGGGTGGAGAGGCTACCGAAATCTCTGAAAATTCTAGTCGCGTTGTGTTAGAAGCAGCTGTTTTCAATGGCACATCCATTCGTAAGACTAGCGGACGCCTTAACCTTCGTTCTGAATCGTCTTCTCGCTTTGAAAAAGGTATTAATGTGGCAACTGTTAACGAAGCCCTAGATGCGGCGGCGAGCCTGATTGCGGAACTTGCGGGTGCGACGGTGCGTAAAGGCATCGTTTCAGCTGGGGAACTTGACACATCAGACGTAGAAGTTTCATCAACTCTTGCGGATGTCAACCGTGTTCTTGGCACGGAGCTTTCTTATGCTGATGTAGAAGATGTCTTCCGTCGTCTTGGCTTTGGCCTTTCTGGCAATGCTGAAAGCTTTACAGTCAGCGTACCCCGTCGTCGTTGGGATATCACTATCGAAGCTGACCTCTTTGAAGAAATCGCCCGTATCTATGGATATGACCGCTTGCCAGCCAGTCTTCCAAAAGACGATGGTACAGCTGGTGAATTGACTGCGACACAAAAATTGCGTCGCCAAGTTCGTACGATCGCTGAAGGGGCAGGTTTGACAGAAATCATTACCTACGCTCTAACAACTCCTGAAAAAGCAGTTGAGTTCACAGCTCAACCAAGTAACCTTACAGAACTCATGTGGCCAATGACAGTGGACCGTTCAGTCCTCCGTCAAAATATGATCTCAGGTATCCTTGATACGGTGGCCTACAACGTGGCTCGTAAGAACAAAAACTTGGCACTTTACGAGATTGGAAAAGTCTTTGAACAAACAGGCAATCCAAAAGAAGATCTACCAAACGAGATCAACAGCTTTGCCTTTGCCTTGACTGGCTTGATTGCGGAAAAAGACTTCCAAACAGCAGCAGTTCCAGTTGATTTCTTCTATGCTAAGGGAATCCTAGAAGCATTATTTACTCGCTTGGGTCTTGAAGCGACTTATACAGCAACTTCTGAAATTGCTAGTCTTCACCCAGGACGTACAGCCTTGATCTCACTCGGTGACCAAGTTCTTGGTTTCCTCGGACAAGTCCACCCTGTGACAGCTAAGGCTTATGATATTCCAGAAACGTATATAGCGGAGCTCAACCTTTCAGCCATCGAAGCTGCCCTTCAACCAGCTACTCCATTTGTGGAAATCACCAAATTCCCAGCGGTTAGTCGTGATATTGCTCTACTTCTCAAGGCAGAAGTCACTCACCAAGAAGTTGTAGATGCTATCCGAGCTGCAGGCGTGAAACGTTTGACAGATATCAAACTCTTTGATGTCTTCTCAGGCGAAAAATTGGGATTTGGTATGAAGTCAATGGCCTATAGCTTGACCTTCCAAAATCCAGAAGACAGCTTGACAGACGAAGAAGTCGCACGCTATATGGAAAAAATCCAAGCATCACTCGAAGAAAAAGTCAATGCAGAAGTGCGTTAACTCATCAATCCATCCTTCGGGGTGGATTTTTAGTTTTAGGAGAACAGTTCAGAAGAGAAAAGCGACAGTTGAGGAGGAAACTATCTCAGAAATCCTTTAATGAACTATACTTAAGTTATTACTAGAGCGCTTAAAAAACTTAGATTTGGTAGATTTTTACTATAAATAATATCGATAAAAATGGACATAAATCGTTGTAAAGGCTATCAAAAAGGAGTATAATAAGTGCAACATATCTCGGAGGTGGAAGATGCTAGAAGTAAGAAATCTAGAGAAAAGTTTCGGTTCCAAGCAAGTCTTGTTTGGTGTCGATTTTCAGGCAAGTCCAGGACGGATTCTGGGCTTGGTAGGAAAAAATGGTGCTGGGAAAACAACGATTTTCCACAGTATGTTAAAATTTTTAGAGTATCAAGGAGAAATCAGTCTGGATGGACAGGAGATACGTCAAGAAACCTACGCTCGGATTGGTTATCTTCCTGAGGAACGCAGCCTCATGCCCAAGCTGACAGTCCTTGAACAAGTTCGCTATTTGGCGACTCTAAAGGGCATGGATGCTAAGGAGGTCAAGGAAAAACTCCCTCAATGGATGGAAAAACTCGAAGTAAAGGGCAAATTGACTGATAAAATCAAGAGCCTCTCCAAAGGGAATCAGCAGAAAATTCAGCTCATTATCACCCTGATCCATGAGCCAGACTTGATTATCCTGGATGAGCCTTTTAGTGGTTTGGACCCAGTCAATACCGAGTTGCTCAAACAAGTCATCTTGAAAGAGAAAGAGCGTGGTGCAATCATTATCTTTTCTGACCATGTCATGACCAATGTCGAGGAGCTTTGCGATGATATCCTGATGATTCGAGATGGGCGTGTGGTCTTGCATGGACCTGTTCAGGATGTTCGCAATCAATACGGGAAAACACGTCTCTTTGTTTCAAGTGAACGAAGCAAGGAAGAACTGGAAAGTCTTCCTCATGTCAAACAGGTGAGCTTGACCAAGCAAGGTAGTTGGAAATTGATCCTAGATGATGAGAGCGCTGGAAGGGAACTCTTCCCCATCCTCACTCAAGGTCAATACATCGCGACCTTTGACCAACAAGCTCCAACAATCGATGAAATCTTTAAACTAGAATCAGGGGTGGAAGTATGAGAAATATGTGGGTTGTAATGAAGGAAACCTATCTTCGACATGTCAAGTCGTGGAGTTTCTTCTTTATGGTGATTTCGCCGTTCCTCTTTTTAGGATTATCTGTAGGAATCGGCTATCTCCAAAATTCTTCGATGGCTAAAAATAGCAAGGTAGCAGTAGTAACAACAGTGCCATCTGTAGCTGAGGGACTCAAGGGTACCAATGGTATCAATTTTGATTATAAGGATGAAGCCAGTGCTCAAGCTGCTATCAAGGATGAGAAAATCAAGGGTTACCTAACCATTGACCAAGAGGACAGTGTTCTCAAGGCCGTCTATCACGGTGAAACTTCTCTTGAAACAGGCATCAAGCTAGCAGTAACCAATAAACTCAATGAGCTTCAATACCAACTCAATCGTTCGGCAGCTAATTTGTCTCAAGAGCAGGAAAAATACTTGAGTCAAACTGTTGACTATACAGAGAAGATTGATGAAGCTAAAGAAAATAAAAAAACAGTGCAGAACATGGCGGCATTGGGCTTAGGATTTTTCCTTTATATGATCTTGATTACCTATGCTAGCGTCACTGCTCAGGAAGTGGCTAGTGAAAAAGGGACCAAAATCATGGAGGTGGTCTTCTCTAGTATCCGAGCTAGTCATTATTTCTACGCTCGTATGCTGGCTCTGCTCCTTGTGATTTTGACTCATATTGGGATTTACGTCGTGGGTGGTCTGGCTGCGATTCTGCTCTTTAAAGATATCCCTATCTTGGCACAATCTGGTATTTTAAACCATATAGGAGAGGCCTTCTCACTCAATACCTTATTGTTTGTCTTGGTTAGCCTCTTTATGTATGTTGTTTTGGCAGCCTTCCTAGGTTCTATGGTTTCTCGCCCTGAGGATTCAGGAAAGGCCTTGTCGCCATTGATGATCTTGATTATCGCAGGATTCGTTGGAGTGACCGCTCTAGGTGCTGCTGGGGACAATTTAGTTCTGAAAATTGGTTCTTATATTCCTTTCATTTCGACCTTCTTTATGCCATTTAGAGCTATAAATGGGTATGCAAGTGGTCTGGAAGCCTGGATTTCGCTTGCCATAACGGTTGTTTTTGCAGTCACTGCAACTGCCTTTATCGGACGCATGTATGCTAGTCTAGTCCTTCAAACGGATGATTTGGGAATCTGGAAAACCTTTAAACGTGCCTTAGCTTATAAATAGCAATAGAAACCTCGTTTTCACGAGGTTTTTGTAATATTTTAAAGGTCAAATAGGGAAAATTATTTTTTATATCTATTGACTTTTAGTAGTAAAATTTGGTATGATAGTAGACGGTATTGTTTACCCCATTTGTAAGGCCCCGGAACCTTTCAAATACCCCGCGGACCGGAACATCCGCCCTGTAAACAAAAACGATATTCATATAGGAGAAATCATGAACAAAACTACATTCATGGCTAAACCAGGCCAAGTAGAACGCAAATGGTACGTTGTTGACGCAACTGATGTACCTCTTGGACGCCTTTCAGCAGTTGTTGCTAGCGTACTTCGCGGAAAAAACAAACCAACATTCACACCACACACTGATACAGGTGACTTCGTAATCGTTATCAATGCTGAAAAAGTTAAATTGACTGGTAAAAAAGCAACTGATAAGATCTACTACACTCACTCAAACCACCCAGGTGGATTGAAACAAATCTCTGCTGGTGAACTTCGTTCTAAAAATGCAGTACGTTTGATTGAAAAATCAGTTAAAGGTATGCTTCCACACAATACTCTTGGCCGCGCTCAAGGTATGAAATTGAAAGTATTCGTTGGAGCTGAGCACACTCACGCTGCACAACAACCAGAAGTTCTTGATATTTCAGGGCTTATCTAAGGAAAGGAACAATAAAGTATGTCACAAGCACAATATGCAGGTACTGGACGTCGTAAAAACGCTGTTGCACGCGTTCGCCTTGTTCCAGGAACTGGTAAAATCACTGTTAACAAAAAAGATGTTGAAGAGTACATCCCACACGCTGACCTTCGTCTTGTAATCAACCAACCATTCGCAGTTACTTCAACTGCAGGTTCATACGACGTTTTCGTTAACGTTGTAGGTGGTGGTTACGCTGGTCAAGCAGGAGCTATCCGTCACGGTATCGCTCGTGCCCTTCTTCAAGTAGACCCAGACTTCCGCGATTCATTGAAACGCGCAGGTCTTCTTACACGTGACTCACGTAAAGTTGAACGTAAGAAACCAGGTCTTAAGAAAGCTCGTAAAGCATCACAATTCTCAAAACGTTAATCAATACGATTATATCAACGTTTCAAAGCACTTTGCAAAAATTTTGCAAAGTGCTTTTTTGTCGATTTTTGAGCTCAAATAGCTTTGTGATAACCTTCTGATAACCTCTTCTAAATTTTTAAAATCATGATTTATTTTGCTTTATTGAGATAGTCTGCAAATTTGTCAATAGAGTTTTTCTCACCAGTTTTTGTGGTGTGAGTATAGACATCTAATGTCACCTGACTGCTTGCATGACCGAGACGTTTTGATGTATTAGAAGGATCGATTCCAATTTCAGACATAAGTGTTGCATGTGTATGTCTAAACCCATGTGGGCTAATTGGTTTTAATTTATGCTTTTTAATAATTCGATTCAGTACGTTATTAATGTAATCAGCATGCAAAGGTTCAATTTTGTCATTACTTGATATGTAAGAGAACATATATTCATCACTAATATTCAGCTTTGTAAGAGGAAGCTGAGATTGTTCTTTCAGATAGAAATTTCTCCATTGCTTAATAATATCGATTGTCTCATCATCAAGATAGATTGTACGAACTGAAGATTCATTCTTTGTGCTCTTTTCAATCGCTTTACCGTCAATTCTTCCTAGACTTTTATCTATGTTCAATAGATTGCTGTCAAAGTTAATATCAGCCCATTTTAAAGCGTATAACTCCCCTTTTCGTAGTCCACTAAATGCAAGCAGTCTAAATAAAGCAAAATGTTTAAATGGCTCAGTTTCTTTCACTATATCAAGGAAATGATGTAATTCCTCCAGAGACCAAAAATTATCTGATCTAGTTTTTTTGATTTTAGGCATGATAACATTCTTCATTGGATTTCGATCAATGTAGTTCATGTTGATTGCAAAATCAAAAATTTTTGAGGTATAGGATTTTATCTGTTTGATATTTTTGAAAGTCTGAGATTTTTGTGTAATAAAGTTTTGACAGTCTAAAGGACTGATTTGCTCAATAAATTTATCGCCAAATATTGGTAGAATATGTATTCGATAGATATTCTTAGTTTGGGAAGAAGTTGTTTCTTCAACGGTACCAACATAGGCATTAAACCATTCTTGATAAAGTTCTTTATAAGTGACTTTGGGGTTAGGTTTGTCGGTACTTACTGTGGGGGCAACGACACCAGCTTCTAAACGAGCTTCGTACAATTTTGCCTCTTTTTTGGTTTTGAACCCTCTCTTTAAGTGCCTTTTTTTCTTTCCATAAGCATCTAAGCCAATGTAAAAGCTGACATAGTATAGGATTCCTTTTTTTGTTTTGTATTTGTGTATAGACATTTTTTCTCCGTATCTAAGTTTTCGGAGCTTATGTAATTGAGAAATGAGTGTCTATCTATTTTTTCTATCTTCTTGGCGGATAGCGTATTCGTCTGTTTTAATCCAGCTCTGCCAAACTTTAGAATCTTTATTTTGGTGATTCATATAATCTATAAACTCAGACATAAAACGTTTGTTTTTCTCAGCTAGGTATTCTGAGAATATATGACGAAATTCATCTGAAAAACTATCATCAAGTGGTAGTGTTAATGCCCTTTCGCCAAATTCGATACTCTTATTTAACTTCTCCATATCGCTTTTAAAAGGTGTCACAGAACCAATTTTAGATGTTTTGAAACTATCTGTAACAATTTTAAGATTTGATGGAGCGTGTGGGTTGCTATCAAGTCCCATAATGTAAGCGACGGAAACATTAAAGTATTTTGCCAATTTTTCAGCATTATCTTTTTTAGGTTTGCGGATTCCTTGATTGTATCCAGAAAGTGTAGGATAGGCTATATTTGTAGCTTCGCTAATTTCTGTCAATTTTTTTCCGCTATTTTCTATCAGTTTAGTAATATGATTCGTCATAAGAACCTCCTTTTTATCATTATAACACATTTTATTCTTTTTGAATAAAAAAGCTTGACAAAAATTCAAAAAGGATATATAATTCAAAATGAATAACAAATTAAATGGTTTCGGAGCTTATTTAATTTAGAAATGAGGTGTGAATTTATGTCGGAAACTACTTTAGTTGTCCAGCTTCCTAAAGAATTAGAGAAGCAATTACGTGCTCACTATGATGAGATGATTTCAAATGCTGTAGCAAGAGTATTTGAAGATAAAGAACTTTATAAACCTATGGTTCGTATGTCAGGTTTGTCTAGGTGGTTAGATGTATCTACGACAACAATCCAAAAATGGACGAAAGAAGGAATGCCAACCATGGTGATTGATGGAGTGACTTTATACGATAAAAGAGCAGTAACACGATGGTTGAAGCAATATGAAAGATAGGTACTCGTATGAATGGTGTTCAGTGGATCAAGATAACAACAGATATATTTGATGATGAAAAAATTCAGCTAATAGAATCAATGCCAGAAGGAGATACTCTTATTGTAATATGGTTTAAAATTCTGGTGCTTGCAGGAAAGCAAAATAATAGTGGCATATTAAGTCTAGGGAACAAGGTTTATTACACAGAAGAGATGCTTTCAACAGTGTTTAGGCGAAAGGCTACATCTGTAAAATTAGCTCTCAGCATGTTTGAAGAATTTGGCATGATAGAAATCATAGATGGCGCTATTACCATTCCAAAATGGGAGAAACATCAGAATATAGATGGACTAGAAAAGATTAGAAAACAAACTAGGGAACGTGTTGCTCGTCATAGACAAAAACAAAAAGCACTAATTACAGGCGAGCCACAACTCGTTTTAGACTGTAACGTTACAGTAACGGATGAAAATGATAATGTAACGCAAGAGATTAAGAACAAGAGTAAGAATAAGAAAGAGATTGAGAATATACTGGATAATAGTTCTAGAAAGCCTGAAACTTATATTCCACCCAAATATTATTCTTTGTTAGAATCCATTTCTTATAAGTACAATGATAGATTTTTGTATCCTAACAATTACACTTTAACACATGCTCAGAAGATGAAGATAGGCGAGTATTTGGCTAGTGGGTATGTAACTAGTGATGAAGTCATTAGCATGATTGAACGGATTCCTGAGGATGCGACGTCTCCTTTGGCGTATTTATTTAAGTCTATGGAGAATTTAAAGCAGGAACGGATGCTAGAGTGCAAAGCAATTGCTCATGAAAATGCCAGAAAGAAGTATATGATAAATGAGTAGATATAGGACTGTTCTAAAGAAATGTTACATCACTGAGGAGCAAAATGAAATAGTGAATAACTTGATTGAAATGACAAATCATCTAAGTTTTTCCTCTTATGCCAGAAAAATGTTATTTAAGAGCTCGCCTATTTATCTTCAATTTGATTTTGAATTTTATCATGACTTTATATTTCAAGTTAGAAGAATTATCAATAACTTACGTCAGTTAGAAAGAATAGCAGAACAAAGTGAAGATTTGGATAATGTAAGGATATTTCACTACTGCGTTGAGCTGATGATAGAATATGAAAAGAAGACAAGTAAACAAGTGAAAGAACTTGTAAAACGACTAAATAAGAAAACGAGGTGATAGGACCATGAGAATAAAATCTGTATTGAAACAGGTGTTTTTGACGGAAGAAGAAAATAAAAAATTAAATGATTGTATGAGGAAGGAAAATATTCGTAATTTTTCTGAGTTTGCTAGACAAAAATTAATACGAACAGATTTGAACATCCAAAAAGTCTCTTTTGAAGGTTTAGTTCCTTTAACAGAAGAATTGGAACAAGTCGGAAAGAATATCAATTCTATAGCCCGTCTTGCAACTGTAGTTGGGAGAATAAGCTATGAAAACAAAATGGATATGTCTATTTTGATGCAAAAAATAGTTGATGTGATGGAGGAAAAAGATGTTTATTTTCAAAAGTAATATGGATAAGGATTTTGATCAGATATGCGAATACATATTGAAATTAAAGCGAGCAGAATTATTTCTTCATGGGATTAAACAACAAGATAAAACGAAGGCTCGTTTGTATCATGCGATGCTGGAATACTACGATGCTAACCATAAAAAAGAAAGACATATGAGAATTTTAAAATAAGGAAACGCTGTTAAAAATTTTGCAGCGTTTTTTATATATCTTCTTAAAATATTTGTACACACAAATGACAGTCAAATCGATTTTTGGAATTATTTTATCGAGAAGGAAAGATTTATCATAATATGACTTTGCGAGCTCAGAGTCTGTATACACACACTCCCAAAATCATCCCAAAATTTGTATACACAAAGTGTATGTACTTTTTGGGATGATTTGAATTTTGGGGAATCCCCAAACCCCTGATGAATTATACGAGCAAAAAAATTTGGGAGTAAGTTTTAGAAAGAACTATTCTACAGTATTTAAAATCTGACTTTAAGTAAATTTTTTATTATGTGACTATTAGTATGTCTCACTCCGCTAGATGCTAGAAAAAAACACCCGCTATGCGGGTGTGTACTGATCCCAAAAAGTGAGAATTTAATAAAAAGACTTGACATAATTCGTTTACAATGGTAAACTTATTTTAAACATATTTGTTTACATCTGTAGACGACTAGGAGGGAAGGAGAATGAGTACAATAGAATGTAATACTTATATCACAGATGCAGAATGGGAGGTCATGCGTGTAGTTTGGGCAAATGATCGAGTAACTAGTAAAAAAGTCATTTCCGTATTGCAAGAAAAAATGGACTGGACACAATCCACTATCAAAACGATCTTAGGTCGATTAGTTGGAAAAGGCGTACTAAATACAGAGCATGAAGGTAGAAAGTTTATTTACACTGCCAATATTGAAGAGAAAGAAGCCGTAAGGGATTATGCAGAAGATATTTTTAACCGTATTTGCAATAAGAATGTCGGAAATGTAATAGGAAGCATCATTGAAGATCATGTTTTAAGCTTCGATGATATAGATCGACTAGAAAAAATATTAGAGATGAAAAAATCTTTCGCAGTAGAAGAAGTGGATTGCAATTGTCCAGAAGGACAATGCGAATGTCATTTACATCATCATTAAGCATAAGGAGGAATTTAAAATGAATAATGACAACAAATATTCGTCCCATAATCACTGCGGGCACTGTGGGCATGATCACAGCGGGCACAGTGAGCATAATCACAGCGGGCACAGTGGACATGATCACAGCGGGCACAGTGAGCATAATCACAGCGGGCACAGTGGACATGATCACAGCGGGCATAGTGGGCATGCCCACCATCATCACGGAAGCTTTAAGGAACTTTTCTTAAAATCATTGCCACTAGGAATCATTATTATGTTCTTTTCCCCTTTGCATGGATTTAAACTACCATTCCAGTTTACTTTTCCATATTCTGATATTGTAGTAGCTATTTTATCTACTATATTAATTATTTATGGGGGACGTCCATTCTATCAAGGTGCAGTTGACGAATTTAAACAAAAAAAACCTGGAATGATGGCACTCGTTTCTTTAGGTTTAAGTGTTTCATATTTATACAGTATTTATGCTGTGATCATTACCTACGTAACGGGTGAACACGTGATGGACTTTTTCTTTGAATTTGCTTCATTACTATTGATCATGCTATTAGGTCACTGGATTGAGATGAAAGCTATTGGAGAAGCAGGAGACGCACAAGCAGAATTGGCTAAGTTAGTGCCGAAAGATGCTCACGTTGTATTAGAAGACGATTCAATTGAAACACGACCAGTTGCTGACTTAAAGGTAGGTGATTTAATTCGTGTTCAAGCCGGAGAAAATGTGCCAGCAGACGGGATTATCGAGCGTGGCGAATCACGTTTAAATGAAGCTCTTCTAACTGGGGAGTCAAAAGCAGTAAAAAAAGGCCCTGGCGATGAAGTAATCGGAGGCTCAACAAATGGAGAAGGGGTTCTTTATATTAAAGTGAATGAGACAGGTGATCAATCCTTCATCTCTCAAGTTCAGAATTTAATCAGCCAAGCTCAAAGTCAGCCTTCCAGATCAGAAAATATTGCTCAAAAGGTTGCAGGGTGGCTATTCTATATTGCTGTTATTATCGCTCTAATTGCTTTTGTAGTGTGGATGGTTATAGAAGATGTACCAACGGCAGTTATATTTACTATTACTACATTAGTTATTGCTTGTCCGCACGCATTGGGTCTGGCTATTCCATTGGTAACCGCCCGTAGTACAAGCTTAGGAGCTAGCCGTGGCTTACTAGTAAAAGACCGCCAAGCCTTAGAAATAGCTCAAGATGCAGATGTGATGATTTTAGATAAAACGGGTACTTTAACAACTGGTGAATTTAAAGTATTAGATGTAAAACTTCTTAATGACAAATATACAAAAGAGGAAATCATTGCCTTATTGGCAGGTATTGAAGGAGGATCTAGCCACCCAATTGCTCAATCAATTATAAGTTTCGCCGAGCAGCAAAATATACGTCCAGCATCTTTTGATTCGATTGATGTGATTTCCGGTTCTGGAGTAGAGGGTAAAGCAGGTGGGCACCGTTACCAATTAATCAGTCAAAAAGCCTATGGACGTAATCTTGATATGGATACTCCAAAAGGAGCAACTCTTAGTGTCTTAGTAGAAAACGATGATGCCATTGGTGCTGTAGCTTTAGGGGACGAATTAAAACCAACGAGTAAAGAGTTAATTAAAGCTCTTAAAAAGAACAATATTCAACCAATTATGGCAACAGGTGATAATGAAAAAGCGGCTCAAGGCGCGGCAGTAGATTTAGGGATTGAATATAGATCAAATCAATCTCCACAAGACAAATATGAGTTAGTTAAAATACTTAAAGATGAAGGAAAGAAAGTTATCATGGTAGGTGATGGTGTAAATGATGCTCCTTCTCTTGCC
Organism: Streptococcus oralis; assembly: GCA_019458035.2. Lineage (GTDB taxonomy): Bacteria > Bacillota > Bacilli > Lactobacillales > Streptococcaceae > Streptococcus > Streptococcus oralis_BP. The sequence continues at coordinate 1,346,901 of CP185271.1, read as the reverse complement.
TTAGCAGATGTTGGTATAGCTATAGGTGCTGGAACTCAAGTTGCATTGGATTCAGCTGATATCATATTGACTCAATCCAATCCAGGAGATATTGGATCATTCATTGAATTAGCACACAAAACAACTCGTAAAATGAAACAAAACCTATTTTGGGGAGCTGGTTATAACTTTATAGCTATCCCTCTAGCTGCAGGAATTTTGGCACCTATTGGTATCACATTAAGCCCTGCATTAGGAGCAATCCTAATGTCTGTGTCAACAGTCATCGTCGCCATTAATGCTATGTTATTACGTTTAGATCTAAAAAAATAACGGTTAACAGATTGAATGATGAAAACTCCTTAAAGTATCAATATACAATAGTTTTACAGAAGAAAAATTAAACCAAGCAACAGGAACTGTTAAAGAAGGAGTTGGCAAATTGATAGGCGATAAAGAACTTGAAAACGAAGGAGCTGCTGAAAAAGTTGTTTCTAAAGTTAAAGAAGTCGCTGAAGATGCTGTAGAAGGTGTTAAAAACATGCTTCATAAAGATGATGCTAAATAATTAAATTTAGGTAATCTTGCTATTTTTCTCTAAAACACTCCCAGTTAGGGGGGGCAAGGTATCGGATTAGCTATTGTAAAGAGCTTTGTTGAAGCGCATAAAGGTAGTATAACTGTAAAAAGTAAATTAGGTCTAAGAACTAAATTTGTTATAAAGTTACCATTTCAATAAAGGAGGAGAGTTATTTATTTCAAAAATAGATAAAAATTGCTAAACTAATATGTGAATGTTGGTCAAAAAATATTTTTTCAACTGATTTCAATAGATAGTGTCGAAAAAGTTCATTTAGATATCTTATCAAATTCTGTAGTAATCTTTTCTAAGAAGGACTTATCAATAGCTACAATTAAAAAAGAAGTTTTTGGATTACAAATTTATGAGATGACTTAAATGTGATTAATTAAAGGAGGATGAACACAGTGAAAAAGATGATAAAATTAGTATTTGCAAGTCTTGGAATTATTGTATTTTTAGGAGCATGTAGCAATCAAAGTGAATCGAATAATTCTAAAAGTACAAATGAGGAATCGACTTCTATAGCGTCTAGTGAAATGAATAGTATGGAGGGAATGAATCATGAAGGTATGGTTCCTTCTTCAATGAAAGATGCTGCGAACCCTAAATTCCCGGTGGGAAGTAATGTTATACTGCTAGGCGATCATATGAAAGGGATGAGAGGTGCAAAAGCTCAAGTTGTAGGAGCCTTTGATACTACAATTTATGAAGTAAGCTATAAGCCAAAAACTGGGGGACCAATGGTTAAGAATCATCGATGGGTAGTACAAGAAGAGTTAAAAGATACTAAGACTGTAGCAAATGAGGGCGATACTGTTATCTTGAATGCCGATCACATGGATGGGATGATGGGAGCTGAAGCAAAAGTAGATAAATCTATTACAGGAACTGTTTACGTTGTTAATTACACTCCAACCGATGGTCAAAAAGAAGTTAAGAATCATATGTGGGTAACTGAAGATGAGATGGAATATGACAAAAATAATGAGTAATTTGGTTCTGTTGCAAAGTTTTAAATAAAGAATAAAATCCCTTACGGTATCTATGATTGTAGCTTTAGGGGACGAATTAAAACCAACAAGTAAAGAGTTAATTAAAGCTCTTAAAAAGAACAATATGCAACCAATTATGGCAACAGGTGATAATGAAAAAGCGGCTCAAGGCGCGGCAGTAGATTTAGGGATTGAATATAGATCAAATCAATCTCCACAAGACAAATATGAGTTAGTTAAAACACTTAAAGATGAAGGAAAGAAAGTTATCATGGTAGGTGATGGTGTAAATGATGCTCCTTCTCTTGCCTTAGCAGATGTTGGTATAGCTATAGGTGCTGGAACTCAAGTTGCGTTGGATTCAGCTGATGTCATATTGACTCAATCCAATCCAGGAGATATTGGATCATTCATTGAATTAGCACACAAAACAACTCGTAAAATGAAACAAAACCTATTTTGGGGAGCTGGTTATAACTTTATAGCTATCCCTCTAGCTGCAGGAATTTTGGCACCTATTGGTATCACATTAAGCCCTGCATTAGGAGCAATCCTAATGTCTGTGTCAACAGTCATCGTCGCCATTAATGCTATGTTATTACGTTTAGATCTAAAAAAATAACGGTTAACAGATTGAATGATGAAAACTCCTTAAAGTATCAATATACAATAGTTTTACAGAAGAAAAATTAAACCAAGCAACAGGAACTGTTAAAGAAGGAGTTGGCAAATTGATAGGCGATAAAGAACTTGAAAACGAAGGAGCTGCTGAAAAAGTTGTTTCTAAAGTTAAAGAAGTCGCTGAAGATGCTGTAGAAGGTGTTAAAAACATGCTTCATAAAGATGATGCTAAATAATTAAATTTAGGTAATCTTGCTATTTTTCTCTAAAACACTCCCAGTTAGGGGGGGCAAGGTATCGGATTAGCTATTGTAAAGAGCTTTGTTGAAGCGCATAAAGGTAGTATAACTGTAAAAAGTAAATTAGGTCTAAGAACTAAATTTGTTATAAAGTTACCATTTCAATAAAGGAGGAGAGTTATTTATTTCAAAAATAGATAAAAATTGCTAAACTAATATGTGAATGTTGGTCAAAAAATATTTTTTCAACTGATTTCAATAGATAGTGTCGAAAAAGTTCATTTAGATATCTTATCAAATTCTGTAGTAATCTTTTCTAAGAAGGACTTATCAATAGCTACAATTAAAAAAGAAGTTTTTGGATTACAAATTTATGAGATGACTTAAATGTGATTAATTAAAGGAGGATGAACACAGTGAAAAAGATGATAAAATTAGTATTTGCAAGTCTTGGAATTATTGTATTTTTAGGAGCATGTAGCAATCAAAGTGAATCGAATAATTCTAAAAGTACAAATGAGGAATCGACTTCTATAGCGTCTAGTGAAATGAATAGTATGGAGGGAATGAATCATGAAGGTATGGTTCCTTCTTCAATGAAAGATGCTGCGAACCCTAAATTCCCGGTGGGAAGTAATGTTATACTGCTAGGCGATCATATGAAAGGGATGAGAGGTGCAAAAGCTCAAGTTGTAGGAGCCTTTGATACTACAATTTATGAAGTAAGCTATAAGCCAAAAACTGGGGGACCAATGGTTAAGAATCATCGATGGGTAGTACAAGAAGAGTTAAAAGATACTAAGACTGTAGCAAATGAGGGCGATACTGTTATCTTGAATGCCGATCACATGGATGGGATGATGGGAGCTGAAGCAAAAGTAGATAAATCTATTACAGGAACTGTTTACGTTGTTAATTACACTCCAACCGATGGTCAAAAAGAAGTTAAGAATCATATGTGGGTAACTGAAGATGAGATGGAATATGACAAAAATAATGAGTAATTTGGTTCTGTTGCAAAGTTTTAAATAAAGAATAAAATCCCTTACGGTATCTATGATTGTAGCTTTAGGGGACGAATTAAAACCAACAAGTAAAGAGTTAATTAAAGCTCTTAAAAAGAACAATATGCAACCAATTATGGCAACAGGTGATAATGAAAAAGCGGCTCAAGGCGCGGCAGTAGATTTAGGGATTGAATATAGATCAAATCAATCTCCACAAGACAAATATGAGTTAGTTAAAACACTTAAAGATGAAGGAAAGAAAGTTATCATGGTAGGTGATGGTGTAAATGATGCTCCTTCTCTTGCCTTAGCAGATGTTGGTATAGCTATAGGTGCTGGAACTCAAGTTGCGTTGGATTCAGCTGATGTCATATTGACTCAATCCAATCCAGGAGATATTGGATCATTCATTGAATTAGCACACAAAACAACTCGTAAAATGAAACAAAACCTATTTTGGGGAGCTGGTTATAACTTTATAGCTATCCCTCTAGCTGCAGGAATTTTGGCACCTATTGGTATCACATTAAGCCCTGCATTAGGAGCAATCCTAATGTCTGTGTCAACAGTCATCGTCGCCATTAATGCTATGTTATTACGTTTAGATCTAAAAAAATAACGGTTAACAGATTGAATGATGAAAACTCCTTAAAGTATCAATATACAATAGTTTTACAGAAGAAAAATTAAACCAAGCAACAGGAACTGTTAAAGAAGGAGTTGGCAAATTGATAGGCGATAAAGAACTTGAAAACGAAGGAGCTGCTGAAAAAGTTGTTTCTAAAGTTAAAGAAGTCGCTGAAGATGCTGTAGAAGGTGTTAAAAACATGCTTCATAAAGATGATGCTAAATAATTAAATTTAGGTAATCTTGCTATTTTTCTCTAAAACACTCCCAGTTAGGGGGGGCAAGGTATCGGATTAGCTATTGTAAAGAGCTTTGTTGAAGCGCATAAAGGTAGTATAACTGTAAAAAGTAAATTAGGTCTAAGAACTAAATTTGTTATAAAGTTACCATTTCAATAAAGGAGGAGAGTTATTTATTTCAAAAATAGATAAAAATTGCTAAACTAATATGTGAATGTTGGTCAAAAAATATTTTTTCAACTGATTTCAATAGATAGTGTCGAAAAAGTTCATTTAGATATCTTATCAAATTCTGTAGTAATCTTTTCTAAGAAGGACTTATCAATAGCTACAATTAAAAAAGAAGTTTTTGGATTACAAATTTATGAGATGACTTAAATGTGATTAATTAAAGGAGGATGAACACAGTGAAAAAGATGATAAAATTAGTATTTGCAAGTCTTGGAATTATTGTATTTTTAGGAGCATGTAGCAATCAAAGTGAATCGAATAATTCTAAAAGTACAAATGAGGAATCGACTTCTATAGCGTCTAGTGAAATGAATAGTATGGAGGGAATGAATCATGAAGGTATGGTTCCTTCTTCAATGAAAGATGCTGCGAACCCTAAATTCCCGGTGGGAAGTAATGTTATACTGCTAGGCGATCATATGAAAGGGATGAGAGGTGCAAAAGCTCAAGTTGTAGGAGCCTTTGATACTACAATTTATGAAGTAAGCTATAAGCCAAAAACTGGGGGACCAATGGTTAAGAATCATCGATGGGTAGTACAAGAAGAGTTAAAAGATACTAAGACTGTAGCAAATGAGGGCGATACTGTTATCTTGAATGCCGATCACATGGATGGGATGATGGGAGCTGAAGCAAAAGTAGATAAATCTATTACAGGAACTGTTTACGTTGTTAATTACACTCCAACCGATGGTCAAAAAGAAGTTAAGAATCATATGTGGGTAACTGAAGATGAGATGGAATATGACAAAAATAATGAGTAATTTGGTTCTGTTGCAAAGTTTTAAATAAAGAATAAAATCCCTTACGGTATCTATGATTGTAGCTTTAGGGGACGAATTAAAACCAACAAGTAAAGAGTTAATTAAAGCTCTTAAAAAGAACAATATGCAACCAATTATGGCAACAGGTGATAATGAAAAAGCGGCTCAAGGCGCGGCAGTAGATTTAGGGATTGAATATAGATCAAATCAATCTCCACAAGACAAATATGAGTTAGTTAAAACACTTAAAGATGAAGGAAAGAAAGTTATCATGGTAGGTGATGGTGTAAATGATGCTCCTTCTCTTGCCTTAGCAGATGTTGGTATAGCTATAGGTGCTGGAACTCAAGTTGCGTTGGATTCAGCTGATGTCATATTGACTCAATCCAATCCAGGAGATATTGGATCATTCATTGAATTAGCACACAAAACAACTCGTAAAATGAAACAAAACCTATTTTGGGGAGCTGGTTATAACTTTATAGCTATCCCTCTAGCTGCAGGAATTTTGGCACCTATTGGTATCACATTAAGCCCTGCATTAGGAGCAATCCTAATGTCTGTGTCAACAGTCATCGTCGCCATTAATGCTATGTTATTACGTTTAGATCCAAAAAATAACGGTTAACAGATCGAATGATTGAAACTCCTTAAAGTATCAAGATACAATAGTTTTAGAGGAGAAAAAGAGATGTAAGTAATGGCTCTTTGTAAAATCGTGTTGGTAGAAGTAGACGATTTTTCTACCAACACGATTTTTAATTTATTATAGAACTGATTTCTGTTAAAATCCTAAAAGCCACCTATTTCGACAGTTTTATAGCTTGTTATTCTATTTTCTTGACAATAATACCACCGTCTCCACACGTTTTTTAACCATAAAAAGACACCTCCATGAGCATTTGATTATATTGTAGCAAATCCAACTTGGAGGTGTTTTTATTTAATTCTCATTTACGGGGGTCAGTGCCAATTAAAATTGCGTATTTTTTATTTAAAATGTATTAGAATTAAATTCATATAAAATATGCACGAAAAATAAATCAAAATTAAAAAGTACAAATTAATGAAGAGATTATTGATAAAAATAGTTAATAATTGGTTAAACAAAATATATAACTCGTTTATAAATTTATAGAAATGAACCATTATAAATCTCCTCTTAAATATTGAAAAAACCATTGGCAGTGGACATACTTTAAGACTATATATTTCTGAAACTAGTTTCACAATACAAATATTGACATGCAATTATTAATTGGTGGATTTTAAGTTGACATCTACAAAGTTTAATGTTAGAATACATTCAAAAATATATTTGAATGAGGTGTTTTATGATTCAAAATGTTGTTACTTCAATAATCCTGTATTCTGGGACAGCCGTAGACTTACTTATTATCCTAATGTTATTTTTTGCCAAAAGAAAAAGCAGAAAAGACATCATTAACATCTATTTAGGACAATTTCTAGGCTCTGTTAGTCTAATATTGCTAAGTTTGCTTTTTGCATTTGTCTTAAATTATATTCCTAGTAAAGAGATTTTAGGTTTACTCGGTTTGATTCCAATTTTCCTAGGTCTCAAAGTTTTGCTTTTAGGAGATTCTGATGGAGAAGCTATTGCCAAAGAAGGTTTGCGCAAAGATAATAAAAACCTGATATTTCTAGTCGCTATGATTACTTTTGCAAGTTGTGGTGCTGACAATATTGGTGTCTTTGTTCCATATTTTACTACCTTAAATTTAGCAAATTTGATAGTAGCTTTACTTACCTTTCTAGTCATGATTTATCTCTTGGTTTTTTCTGCCCAAAAATTGGCACAAGTCTCTTCTGTTGGAGAAATTTTGGAAAAATATAGCAGATGGTTTATTGCCGTTGTTTATTTAGGATTGGGGATATATATCCTGATTGAAAATAACAGTTTTGACATACTATGGACTATATTAGGCTAGGAGAAAATATTATGAAAAAAGATAGTATATGCCAAGTGAATATTATAAATCAACAAAATGTTACAACCGCAACGAACTACCTTGAAAAGGAAAAAGTCCAAAAATCACTTCGCATTTTAACAAAATTTACCGATAATAAACAGATAAATATCATCTTCTATCTTCTTGCTGTTGAAGAACTCTGTGTCTGTGATATAGCCTGTTTACTAGATCTCAGTATGGCATCTACTTCCCACCATCTTCGTAAACTAGCCAATCAAAACATCTTGGGCACTAGAAGAGAGGGGAAAATTATATATTATTTTATAAAAGATGAGGAAATCAGGGATTTTTTTAATCAACTAGGATAACAACTATTTTTACTACTTTTCCATGATTCTAGGGAGCTACTCTATGAAATTTCGGGTCTTCGGAATATATAGTGGAATTACTTTCTTAATAGTTTAAAAACAACTGGTGTTTAAATCGGATTTTCTGGTGGGATGTTAGGATAATCAATAGTATTATATAAAAGTATCAATCACATACGAGTGATACTTTGGGAAAAAAATAAAATAGTCCAATTTACTTGACCGTGTACTATGGTACATGGTTTATAATATTCAGGGGGTGAAATAAGATGATTTATCGCATTAGTGAGTTTGCAGATAAATGTGGAGTTAATAAAGAAACGATCAGATATTACGAGCGAAAAAATTTATTACAAGAACCTCACCGAACGGAAGCTGGTTATCGGATATATTCATATGATGACGTTAAGCGTGTTGGGCTTATTAAACGAATACAGGAACTTGGTTTCTCTTTAAGCGAGATTTATAAATTACTTGGTGTTGTAGATAAAGATGAAGTTCGTTGTCAAGATATGTTCGAATTTGTTTCTAAAAAACAAAAGGAAGTGCAAAAACAAATAGAGGATTTAAAACGAATTGAAACTATGTTAGACGACTTAAAACAACGATGTCCAGATGAAAAGCAATTACATTCGTGTCCAATAATAGAAACATTAACATGAGAGATTAATTAACGAAAGGAGCTTTTTTATGAATAAATTTAAGGTAAACATTTCAGGAATGACTTGTACGGGTTGTGAAAAACACGTAGAATCAGCACTTGAAAAGATAGGTGCTAAAAATATTGAGTCTAGTTATCGTCGTGGTGAAGCAGTATTTGAACTGTCCGATGATATTGAGGTTGAAAGTGCAATAAAGGCGATTGCTGACGCAAATTATCACCCGGGCGAAGCAGAAGAAATACAAGTGCAATCGGAAAAAAGGACAGATGTAAGTTTAAATGATGAAGGTAACTATGATTATGATTACATCATCATCGGTTCTGGTGGAGCTGCCTTTTCATCTGCCATTGAAGCCGTTACTTTGAACGCAAAAGTGGCTATGATTGAGCGTGGAACGGTGGGTGGAACTTGCGTTAATGTCGGATGCGTTCCTTCTAAGACCTTATTAAGAGCAGGGGAAATCAATCATCTAGCAAAAAATAATCCATTTGTGGGATTACACACTTCGGCTTCAAATGTTGATTTAGCGCCATTAGTAAAACAAAAGAATGATTTAGTAACCGAGATGCGAAATGAAAAATATGTGAATTTAATTGATGATTATGGTTTTGAATTAATAAAAGGTGAAGCAAAATTCGTAAATGAAAATACAGTTGAAGTAAATGGCAATCAAATCACAGCCAAAAGATTTTTAATAGCTACAGGTGCTTCTTCAACTGCACCTAATATTCCCGGATTAGATGAAGTAGATTATTTAACAAGCACTAGCTTATTGGAATTAAAGAAGGTTCCAAATCGTCTTACCGTAATTGGTTCAGGATATATCGGCATGGAATTAGGACAACTATTTCATAACCTCGGGTCAGAAGTCACTTTGATTCAAAGAAGCGAGCGTCTATTAAAAGAATACGATCCTGAAATTTCAGAAGCCATTACTAAGGCCTTAACAGAACAGGGAATTAATTTAGTAACAGGTGCAACCTATGAACGAGTTGAGCAAGATGGAGACATTAAAAAAGTTCATGTTGAGATAAATGGTAAAAAGCGAATTATTGAAGCAGAACAATTGCTAATTGCCACTGGAAGAAAACCAAATACAGAATCATTAAACTTACATGCAGCAGGCGTTGAAGTTGGTTCCCGTGGTGAAATTGTCATTGATGATTATCTTAAAACGACCAATTCCCGAATTTATTCAGCTGGAGATGTCACTCTCGGTCCCCAATTTGTTTATGTAGCTGCTTATGAAGGTGGACTTGCTGCTCGTAATGCAATCGGAGGACTAAATCAAAAGGTCAATTTAGAAGTGGTTCCAGGCGTTACGTTTACTTCTCCATCGATTGCAACGGTTGGTTTAACGGAGCAACAGGCAAAAGAAAAAGGATATGAAGTGAAAACATCGGTATTGCCGTTGGATGCTGTTCCAAGAGCGCTCGTTAATCGGGAAACAACAGGTGTTTTCAAATTAGTGGCAGACGCGAAAACATTGAAAGTGTTAGGGGCGCATGTAGTGGCAGAAAACGCAGGAGACGTAATTTATGCAGCAACATTAGCTGTGAAATTCGGTTTAACTGTTGGAGATCTGAGAGAAACGATGGCTCCATATCTAACAATGGCAGAAGGATTGAAGCTGGCTGTCCTAACTTTTGATAAAGATGTTTCGAAATTATCTTGCTGTGCAGGCTAAGGGAACTTTTTTACAACTCCCTATTCAAGTGAACCAGCTAATGCTTTAAGGGATTTTCTAAGTGCATTTGTGGTCACAAAAATAATTTAACACTGATGATTTCGACATCAAATCTATAATTGATACCTTAACACCGCAGAGTAATAAAGGATGAATAATATGTCAGACTTATTATCCTTACCAGACATTAAAACAATAGAACCGCCACAAGAAAATGAAACCGATATGATGTTTAAAGTTGAAGCAGTCGGACCACCTGAATGTTGTCCTGAATGTGGTTTTGACAAGTTGTACAAACACAGTTCAAGAAATCAACTAATTATGGATTTGCCCATTCGTTTAAAGCGAGTGGGCTTACAATTGAACCGTAGACGATACAAGTGTCGTGAATGCAGATCTACCTTCTGGGAACGCCTAATATCTGTAGATGAAAAGCGTAGTATGACCAAAAGGCTTTTAAAGTCCATTCAAGAGCAATCCATGTCTAAGACCTTTGTAGAAGTCGCAGAAAGCGTTGGTGTTGACGAAAAAACCATTAGGAACGTTTTTAAGGACTATGTGGCACTCAAAGAACGTGAATACCAGTTTGAAACTCCTAAGTGGCTTGGGATAGACGAGATACATATTATCCGTAGACCTCGGCTTGTATTGACTAATATTGAACGCAGGACTATTTATGACATCAAGCCTAACCGTAACAAGGAAACAGTCATCCAACGTCTTTCAGAAATCAGTGACAGGACTTACATTGAGTACGTCACAATGGATATGTGGAAGCCCTACAAAGACGCAGTGAACACTATCCTTCCACACGCTAAAGTTGTCGTAGATAAGTTTCATGTAGTTAGAATGGCTAATCAAGCCTTAGATAACGTCAGAAAGTCTTTGAAAGCCCATATGAGCCAAAAAGAAAGACGTACCTTATGCGTGAAAGGTTTATCCTTCTAAAGCGTAAACACGATCTAAATGAACGTGAATCATTCCTCTTAGATACTTGGTTAGGTAATCTTCCTGCTTTAAAAGAAGCCTATGAACTCAAAGAAGAGTTTTACTGGATATGGGATACTCCTGATCCAGATGAAGGTCATCTTCGTTATAGTCAATGGAGACACCGTTGTATGTCCAGCAACTCTAAAGACGCATATAAAGACCTCGTGAGAGCCGTAGACAACTGGCATGTTGAAATATTCAACTACTTTGATAAAAGGCTCACTAATGCTTATACGGAGTCAATTAACAGCATTATTAGGCAGGTAGAGCGAATGGGTAGAGGTTACTCGTTTGATGCCTTACGAGCCAAAATCCTTTTCAATGAGAAGCTCCATAAAAAGCGTAAGCCACGATTTAATTCAAGTGCTTTCAATAAAGCTATGTTATACGATACTTTCAATTGGTATGAAGTGAATGATCACGACATTACAGACAACTTAGGTGTCGATTTTTCCACACTTATTAAGAATTTGGAGAAGGGTGATTTATAAGCCCTTTTCCACCATAAAATCCGAATACCCGAAATTTTTTGATGAAAATTACTCACAAGAAATAATATATAGAACTGTTTAAATATCTTCAGGATAGAAAAAGAAATTGTCCAGGCACGAAGAAACTGTATATTTGTTGCTAAACTGTACATCATCTTTATGATACGGTATTTCGTATTTCTCAACTACATAAGCTCCGAAAACTAAAATGTGATAACCCTTTGATAACCTCTCGATTTTCAAAAGGATTATATATGTAAATATTGAGGATTTATCTCTTAAAATTACTTGATTTTAGTGATAATTTACCATAAATATCATAATGTAGAAAAAACCAGGTCTTAAGAAAGCTCGTAAAGCATCACAATTCTCAAAACGTTAATTCGGAAGAATTACTATACTTACAAAGAGCACCTTTTGGGGTGTTCTTTTTTATGCTTCCATACTAAATTGGTGCAATTGACACAGTTGTTGCGACTTTAGTCGCTTACAAATGTGGCTGCAATCTGACAAAGTCAGTTGCCTCAAAACGTTAATCAATACGATACTATCAACGTTTCGAAACACTTCATGGTTCACACCATGGGGTGTTTTTTTGATGATTTTTAGCAAAATTCACACCATTACTTTTTAAGATTACGATATGCAATCTTTCCGACAGACATTGGAATCACATTTCTATTTATGAAATCTATCATTACGAAAGACTTCATGGAATCAGATAAATATGTAGCGAAATAAGGGAAAGGAATTGCACATTGTGACTATCTAGACCAGGAAACATCTAGGGATTTTTCTCAATTAAAAAGGATTTTAGGACAGGGGAAAAAGCTGTTTAGCTAATTTATAATAAAGTCTAAATATATCCATTGCAATGATTGTTATGTGATTTCTGACTTGTCTATCATAAAGAAGAAAATGATTCCAAATAGTCGCTTGAGTGCGTCTATCTAGGATAGCTACGATTTTTTTGAATCTGAATCTTGCGCAATGAAACTTATCTTGTTTTTCTTGAAACTGTACTCATCCTAAGACATGAGATTTGGTAATTTTTCTTGATTAAGGAAGTCATATTTAGCCATTTGTCCGTGACAGTTGTGACACTTAGGTGAAGGATAATCTAGCTTAGCGATAATTTCTTTATATGTTCCGGAATCTCGATAATCCAAGATTATGATGTTTTTGTCTTTAATCTCGAGTAAGTTGGTGATAAAATTTAATTGTTCTATGAGATTCTTTTTAATGATGCTTTGGTCACTTTTCATTATAAGTTCTTATGGGACTTTTTTCTACAACAAAATAGGCTCCATAATTTCTACAGTAGTTTTACCCACTACAGAAATTATGGAGCCTATTTAAGTTATTGTTAACGTGATTTTAAATCTTTTTTATTGTTTTTTAACAACCAAGGTAGATTGATAAAGAGTATTAGTGCTAAGAGGGTAAATTTGGGTGGTAAACAAAAGCTTTCACTATTTAGTTTATATGTATACTGAATTTTGAAAAATTTTTAGTAGAAAACTTACTATAAATATTGGAATATAAAGAAATCTCGAAAAATGTTTTACAAACATAAAATATAATGATTTACAACTATAAAACATAGTGGTAGAATATAGAAAATAAAGAAAGGAGGAAGAGAAGGGGTATTTACTATCATTGATGTTGTCAACAAGGATGTAGATGATAAGAAAATTTTCCAATTTATTTTATAGTTCACGAAATGAGATGTTGTATGAAAAAAGAAATTAATTATTTTAATGAGGCATTGCTATTAGCTACGAGAATTTGTAATTGGGGAGAAAAAACAGATTCAGATTTACCGATAAATTATCAAAAATATGGACTGTCAAAAGAACAGATTGATCTTGAACATCAAGATCTGATTTCTTTCTATAACAATATTAGGCGGGAAGGTAGAAGCGTTTTAAACGAATTTCCTGAAATAGAAATCTTCTTTAAAAATTATAGAAATGAGAAAACTCCTGAAATTCTTTATTTCTTGACATATTCCAGATTGCAGAAAACTATTAAATACTATTCTACTAGTGATTTGTTTGCTGTTATAAAATCAGAGTTTATTAAGAATATGCAATCTTTAGGATACGAACTTTCTCCAGAGTTTCACTTTCATGAAATTGATAATTTAAAATTATTTAATGAACAGCAAAGGTATCTAATCTATAAACTATTACATAATATAAATCATACGTCTGATCAGTTATATCAATTCATTTTATTAATGGAACAAATAATTAAGAATCAGGAGCATTTAATACTTAGTAGGATTGATGAAATTTACAATGAGACAGGACCTGAGAAACTCATAAGTGAAGAATTAGAGTCTACAATAGATTCTCTAAGTAAAAATCATACTATTGTTGATGTTGAATATACGTTGTTTATTCAATTCCCTCAACTTTTTGGACTTAGTTTATTTTTGGAGGATGAATTAACAAAAGGATTTTGTTACTTTGGTCTGGTGCCCTGTTTATTAGAGGGACAACCAAAATCAATTGAGGAAAAAAAGAGGATATGATCCAAAAAATATCTCTTATTTCGGACCCTACTCGTTTTAATATTATTTTAATGTTATCAAAAAAATCTATGTATGGACGCGAAATTTCAGAAGAATTATCTATCTCAACAGGAACCATTAGTCACCACTTATCTCATTTGTTAAAAGTAAATTTGATTCAATCAGAAATGAAAGGGAAAAGAATCTATTATAGAGTGAACCAATCAGAAATCAATCAGATAGGAAGTTTCTTGCTTCAATTAGGAGGTGAAAAAATTGAGTAATATCCTACTCTTTAGCATCTTAAAGAAAAATTGGAAAGATACTCTTATTGCTATTACTTTTAAAATATTATTTGCGATATCTATCACAATTATGTCTTATTCATTAACATTTCTGTTTGATAGTTATAAGCTCGGTCAAGATAGATTCTTCCGTGCTATATGTATTCTTGGTTTCATTATTTCACTAACAGTGCTTCTCTCATTTCTCTCCGATTACTTTAAAGCAAGATATTTAAAAAGTTCAAATATCTTGTTGAAAACACAAATCACAGATAATATCGTGGGAAATTCATCTGATTTAATTGCGGAACGCGATACAGGAAAAGCTATTTCTTGGTTCATTAACGATGCAAAACAGATAGAAACTCAGGCTTTTGAAAATATATTGACTTTTATTTATATGTTATCTCTTGTAATTAGTGCTTTTATTTCAATTTTCATATTACATTGGTCAATTGCATTGGTATCAGTAGCATTTCTTTTAATATCACTTGTTATTCCCAATTTATCACAAAAATATGTTGTAATAGCACAAGAAAAGTATACGAGAGCAAATGAAGAGTATACAGAGGCAGTGAGAGACAATATGGAGGGACTGAGCCTGTTTTTCCTCGGAGATGCGTTAGCAAGTTTTATTTCAAGGATGAACAGTGCTTCAACAACAAAAGAAGAACATCAATTTAGATTTTCTATGACGCAAGCAAAGGTTGGGAGTGTAGTATTGTTGGTTTCGCTTTTTTCACAAATAGGCTTAATCATTTTTACTCTTTATATTTCTAGTATAGGGTTAGCGACAATTGGTAGTGTATTTAGTATAGCTTCTTTATCTGGTAATTTATTTAACGGTATTCAGGGTTTGACTTCTTCCATTACAATCTTTAAGTCATCAGATGTTTTATTACAGAAATTTCAGACGAAAACAGTTAATGAAACTATTGAAATTGACTCGAGAGTAAATAATATTTCCTTGGCTAATATTTCTTTTCAGTATGATAATCATATGATTTTTGACGATTTTTCTCAGACCTTTATTAAAGGGAGAAAATATGCCATTGTTGGGGAGTCCGGAAGCGGGAAATCAACTCTTTTACAGTTATTATTAGGATTGAAACAGGCCAAATCAGGGAGTATCTTTATCAACGGTTATGATCTTAATGCAATTAATCTAAAAAGTTACTACAAGCGTATGGCCTATATTGACCAATCTATTTATTTAATAAATGGTTCAATTAGAGAAAATATTACTTTAGGTAAGTCAATTTCAGATCAGGAACTGGCTGAAGTAGTTAAAAAAACTCAATTGAGTTCTTTTGTTGGTGAAAATTTATCTGGTTTAGATAGAGAACTTGTATCGAATGGTTCTGCTTTATCAGGTGGAGAAAAACAGAGAATTGCTCTAGCACGGGCGATTGTTAAGGATGTTGACTTTATTATCATTGATGAAACAACTTCACAGCTCGATAAAGAAAATAGACTGGCCATTGAAGAGACGATGTTAGGATTACAGGATATTGGTGTTATCTATATCAGCCATAATACAGAATCTAAGGTCCTTGAACTATTTGATGAGGTTTTAGATAGTCGATGCTTTAAGTAATATGTTTTACAAAGATAGTTGTAGTTAACAAAGATATAGGAAGATGTCCTTTAATAGATAATAGGCGGGTTAAAAACTTTATCTGGAAGTAATTCCCTAAGCCAGGCTATAATAAAATGTATAATATCAGTTTTTTGAATACCTGATATTATGCGTTTTTTAATTTCAAAAACTTTTTACACAGCCTTACTGCTGAAATCAGATGTCCTTATAAGAAGTTCTCACTTTTGTTTAGAAAAAAATAGCGATGTGAAATAAGAAATAGAATAGTTTTTTGTATAATATTTCCTTGAATTGAATGTATGGTATTTTATCCATTGACAGTAATGTACCAAAAATGGTGCATTACTCTTTTTTGTGCTATAATAGAAATAAATAAAAGGAGTGTTCTTATGATTGGAGAAAATATAAAAATATTACGTAAAACACATGATCTCACCCAACCTGAGTTTGCAAAGATTATTGGTATCTCTCGAAATAGCCTGAGTCGTTATGAAAATGGGACAAGTTCAATTTCAACAGAATTAATAGATCGTATCTGCAAGAAATTTAATGTTTCTTATATCGATATCGTAGGGGAGGAAAAAATGCTCACACCAGTAGAAGATTATCAGTTAACTCTGAAAATTGAAGTGATTAAAGAACGAGGGGCGAATATCTTAGCGCAACTTTATCATTTTCAAGATGAACAAGGAATTGCACTTGATGATACTTCTAATCCTTGGGTTCTAATGAGCGATGATCTTTCTGATTTGATTAACACGAGGATTTATCTTGTTGCAACTTTTGAGGATATTGAGCGATTTAATGGCTATTTAGATGGTATTGAACGTATGCTAGAACAAGCTACTCATCTGGTGGTGGCTTAATGAAACTAGAAGAATTTAGTCAAGATAATTTTGAACAGGCCTCCAAACGACTCGTTCGTTCTTTAACTCGTGGAAAAGCAACCTCATCTCATCCTAAGGCTATTTTGCTCGGTGGACAGAGTGGTGCTGGGAAAACAACGATTCATCGTATTAAACAAAGGGAATTTCAAGGAAATATCATTATCATTGATGGAGATAGTTATCGCTCTTTTCATCCGAACTACCTTGGCATACAGGAAAAGTATGGCAGAGATAGTGTGGATTATACCAAAGTATTCGCGGGAAAAATGGTTGAATATCTTGTAGATGAGTTGAGTAAAAAAGGTTATCATTTATTAATCGAGGGTACCTTGAGAACAACAGAAGTTCCCCGAAAAACGGCCCAATTATTGGCAACTAGAGGATATCAAGTCTCACTTGCACTGATTGCGACCAAGCCAGAATTGTCTTATCTCGGTACCTTGATACGTTATGAGGAGCTCCATGCTATAGACCCTAGTCAAGCGAGAGCGACTCCCAAAGAGCACCATGATGGAATTGTAGAACATTTAGTTGATAACTTACGAGAGTTAGAAAATGACAAAATTTTTAATCAAATTCAAATTTATCAAAGAGATCAATCGTGTGTTTACGATTCGGAAGTACATCAAATCTCAGCAGCAGAAGTTCTACACGAATGCCTATTTGGAAAATGGAACAAGGTGGAAAAAGAGATGTTGAAGATAGGGCAGGAACGGTTGAGAGAGCTGGGGGATAGGTATGGAAGCAACACATAGATATATGAATTATCTAATTTCAGAAAATCCAATATATACTGATGAAGGTAAAAAAATAGAAGTTTTCCATTTAGATATCCAGGATGATCCAGAAATTTTTGAAGAATGGGCAAAACAATTTAGACGCAATTACTGCTCAGATGATGAACTTCAAGAAATGACTAATGAAATAAATATTTCGTCTAATGAGTATTTAAAAAATTATAAATTACCATCGGATAGTGATATTGGTCTTTCAACAATGTCAGGGGATTTTGGAGAAATATTGGTATCTGATTATCTTCAGTATTTTGAAGAGTATGATGTTCCTCGGACACGATATGATAGCAAAGTTAATAAGCGATTGCTAGGTAATATTCAACGAGATAAGACTAATGAAACATCGAATAATTCCTATCATCGTTTAAAACAAGAGAAAAAAATTCAAACCAAGCAACAACAGCTTTAAAAAATCGAAGAGCTAAAAATGGAGTATTATTCGCTATTTTCAAGTAAAAATCCTCAAGAAAGAGGATAAGTCTTTGTTGTAAGGGTATCGCTATGCGTAAGTGCCTCTGAAATAGCTTTGATAGATATTCTAGCCTGTTTGGCTGGTGTGGTGCCTTGAATATTATGCTTATTCATAGTATTTTGTGTTATAATGTAGAAACTATACAGAAAATAAAAGAATCTCTTTAAATTCTGTAAATTTCACTTTGTGTAAACATGAGAGAATGTTGAATGGAGATAATGATGGGAGAGGATTTGAAATGATCAGTTTAGAGTTGTTGTCTGAAGAAAATAGTCTAGATGTCTATTCTTTTGAAAAAGAAAATCGAGAGTATTTTGAACGAAATTTACCTCCTAGACCAGCTGACTATTTTGATTTAGAAGGTTTTAAAGAAATTACAAGGGAATTGTTAACGGAGCAAAGGAATCGTGATGTCTATATGCATCTTATTAGAGATTCGCAAGGTGTTATGGTCGGGAGAATCAATTTATGTGTCTTAGATGGTGATCGGAAAACAGCAGAACTTGGGTATAGGATTGGGGAAAATGTTAGCAATTTAGGTTATGCTAGCGAAGCGGTTAAACTCGTTTTAGAAAAAGCCTTCACGACTTATGGTTTCAATAGAATCATTGCAGGAACGGCAACAGGTAATCTAGCCTCTCAGAGGGTGCTTTTAAAAAATGGCTTCACCTTTAGTAGGGTGATAGAAAATGACTTACAAATTCATAATGAGTGGGTTCATACAGCAGTATTTGAGATAAGGAGACCATAATATCATCATTTCCGGTCTATTGACAAGGTTAATGGAGTTATAATCTTTCCAGACATTCAAGAATTTACTCTTGGATGTCTTTTTTTGTTCAGAATAGATAAGTGGTGCTGTTTAAACTTGATTTTCCCAGTGGACAATCGTCCACTTTTTTTATATAATAAAACTAAACCAAAACGGTTGAGTTTTGAGAGTGTGAATTCAACCGTCGGTTTGTCTTTCTAAGGGAGATAATGTCCATTAAAGCACACACTAGGAGGTGAATCATGTACCAACCAGAAAAACTCAAGGCTAGGAGAAAAGAGTTAAAATTGACACAGAAGGAAATTGCAGAGGAGTTGGGGATTAGTTTTCAGGCTTATTCGGCTTGGGAACGTGGGGTCAAGGAACCATCCAAGGAGAAGGTTGCTCAGCTAGAGAAGATTTTAAAAGTCGCAAAAGGCTATTTCACCCAGATAGAGATTGTCCGTCTCTACAATAGCCTCTCCAAGCAAGGGAAGGAAAAGGTTGTTCTCTATGCTCGTAATCTGGCTCAAGAGGAACAGGTTCAGAAAGTGACAACCATGCCAGAGCGTCTCTACGAGTACCGTGTCTATGAACGCATGTCAGCAGGGATTGGGGCTTCGGTCTACGATGACAGAAATTTTGATACGGTTTACTTTAATGAAGAACTAGCCCATGATTTTGCGTCCTGGGTGGCTGGGGATTCCATGGAACCTAAATATCAAAATGGTTCTGTGGCTCTAATTCGGGAAACAGGATTTGATTATGATGGGGCTGTTTATGCAGTGGTCTGCAACAACCAGACCTATATCAAACGGGTCTATCGTGAGGAAGATGGTTTGCGTCTGGTCTCTATCAATCCCAAATACAAGGATATTTTCATCTCCTATGAGGAAGATCCTCGGATTGTGGGGATTATCGTTGGGAACTTTGTGCCAATGGAGGGCTAGCTCATGGGCTACTTTGATTATTCCAGAGAGCCCAAAAGTGATATTGCCTTTGTCGATATGAAATCCTTTTATGCCAGTGTCGAGTGTGTGAAAAGGGGCTTGCATCCGCTGAAGACCTCGCTTTGTGTCATGAGTCGCGCAGATAATTCGACTGGCCTGATACTAGCCTCCTCTCCTATGTTTAAGAAGATTTTTGGCAAGTCAAATGTGGGGCGTGCCTATGATTTGCCCTTTGATATCAAGACCCGCAAATTTTCCTATTACAATGCCAGAAAGCAAGGGTTGCCTACAGATTCAGACTATGTGCGCTATATTGAAGATTGGGCCCAAGTTACCTTGATTGTCCCTCCTCGGATGGACGAGTACATCGCAGTCAATATGGAAATCCAGCGAATCTTTCAAAACTATGGTAGTCCAGATGATATTTATCCCTACTCTATCGATGAGGGCTTTATCGATCTGACTAGTTCGCTCAACTATTTCATCCCAGACAAGAGTATCTCTCGCAAAGACAAGCTAGATATGCTTTCTGCTCGCATCCAGAGGGATATTTGGAGGCAGACAGGGATCTACTCTACAGTGGGTATGTCCAATGCCAACCCCTTACTGGCCAAGTTGGCTCTGGATAATGAGGCCAAGCACACTCCGACCATGAGGGCCAACTGGTCTTACCAGGATGTGGAAGAGAAGGTTTGGGCCATTCCCAAGATGACGGACTTTTGGGGGATTGGCAGGCGGATGGAGAAACGCTTGCATGCTCTGGGGATTTTTTCCATCAGAGAATTGGCCACCAGTAATCCAGACCAGCTACAGAAAACACTTGGTCAGGCTGGCCTGCGTTTGTGGTTTCATGCTAACGGGATTGATGAGAGCAATGTTCATAAGCCCTATAAAGCCAAGTCTCAAGGGTTAGGAAATTCTCAAATCTTGCCGAGAGACTACGTGAAGCTACGGGATATTGAAATTATTCTCCGAGAAATGGCAGAGCAGGTGGCTATTAGATTGAGAAGGGCGGGAAAGAAAACAACCCTTGTCTCTATCTATGTCGGTTTCTCTAAACAGGAGGTTAGGCCGTCTATTCACACACAAATGAAGGTCGAACCTACCAATAATACAGCTGTCTTAACGGATTATGTTTTGAAGCTATTTCATAATAAATACACTTCTGGAGCGGTCAGAAGTGTCGGAGTCAACTATTCAGGATTTGTGGACGAGTCCTTTGGTTTGATCTCTCTTTTTGATGATGTTGACAAGTTAGAAAAAGAAGAAAGGCTCCAGACGGCTATTGACTCCATTCGGGAACAATTTGGCTTCACTTCTCTCTTAAAGGCCAATGCACTGGAAGAAGCCTCTAGGAGTCTTGCCAGAAGCAAGCTGATTGGTGGGCATTCTGCTGGAGGATTAGATGGATTACAATGATTGATCGTTCTTACTTACCTTTTCAATCTGCGCGAGACTATCAAGATCCAGGGATGCAGAAGTGGATGGGCTTTTTCCTCTCAGAGCATACTAGCTCGCTTGGTGAAGAAAAAAATCGTGTTGATTTTTCGACGAATTTGAATTTAGTTGAGAAGCTACGCCTGCTTTCTCAGCTTTATGTTGGGCAAATGAAGGGATGTTTTGTTGTCAAGGAAAGAAAGCAAAAAATGACGATCATCGGTAAAGTGAGCGAATTATCACCTCAAACTCTATCTATTAGGACAAATGAGGGATATAGGCTGGTAGAGATTGTAGATATCCTCGAAATTCGACTGTGGGAGGAGGAAGTTTATGACTAGAAAAGAGCTGTATGAAAACAAACTACAGATGGATTATTTTTCAGATAGTTACATCCGCTTTGAAGAGGATTTCCAAAAATACTCTGCCATGAATGTTCCCTTGACTTTTTTGATCGATGATATCCTACGAACCATGGCAATGAATCAGAAGAACTACTTCGTCTTGAACAAGGAAAATGCCAAGGATGGGCGGGAGCATCGCTTTTATTTTAGGGTGGAGATGGAAAAAGTTTGTTCACGGACGAGAACCTATGCCTACGCTGGACTCAAAAATAGTAGTCAGTAGACTAGGTGTGGTAGAATGAAGTCTGACCTAGGTAAGGTGGCTTGTGAGCGTCAGAAGATTTCATGGTATAGGAATTCGAAACACCATCCTACATCTGCGGTGGGATTGCCGAAGCTTACTATGGCATTCCTGAAGACATTAGACAAGAAGCACTATCTTTTTTAGATGACCGTTTGCTTGAAATCGTAGTTGACTTTGAGAATACTGATCCTCAATGATAACCTTATTTTAGAATTTCATACCAAAATATCCATATAAATTTATGGATGTTTTTTATTTTCTAGAGATAGAAAAAGAGAAGACCAGATGGCCTTCTCAACGGGGGAACTGAAATAATGGAAAAGAATCAATCAAAGAGGGTTATTAGTCTTTGAAATTCTTTTGGAAGATAAGGAGAGACAAGATAGAAGTGATTGCTGCCAAGTAGAGGAAGGCACTTGCTTCTTGTTCCCCAGTTGCAGGGAGTAGTCTTTCCTTGTCTTCTTTGACTGTAGTTGTAACAGGAGCTTTTTCATCTTTTGCTGGTGAATTGTCTGTTACGACTGGAGCAGGTTTTTCAGTCTCTCTTGGGAGAATATACTCAGGAAGAGTCACAACTGGTGGCGCTTCTGTTCCAACTGAGCTTTGTTTGCTACCTACCTCAATCACTCGATCTTGTGCTGGAGTTGCTTCTGTTTGGAGAACCTTGCGATTGTTACCGTTCACTTCAACATACTCGACTAAGAGACCGTCTTTCCCTTCTGATAGAACTTGCTCTTTTCCTTTGTCTAATTGTGGGTTTTCGCGACGAATCGTCTTAAACGGTACGACCTTATTGACGATTTCCAAGCTTGGAAGTGTAAAGACAAGGTCTTTAACCCCTTCCTCAGGACTTGAAGAAGTAATTGGTTTCTCAGGTTGCGCTGGAGTTTCCGGTTGAGTCGGCTTTTCAGGCTGAGCAGGTTTTTCCGGTTGCGCTGGAGTTTCCGGTTGCGCTGGTTTTTCAGGCTGAGCCGGTTTTTCCGGTTGAACTGGATTCTCAGGTTGAGTTGGTTTTTCCGGTTGCGCTGGTTTTTCAGGTTGAGCAGGTTTTTCCGGTTGAACTGGATTCTCAGGTTGAGTTGGTTTTTCCGGTTGCGCCGGTTTTTCCGGTTGAACTGGCTTTTCAGGCTGAGCCGGAGTTTCAGGCTGAGCCGGTTTTTCCGGTTGAGCAGGTTTCTCAGGTTGCGCCGGTTTTTCAGGCTGAGCAGGTTTTTCCGGTTGAACTGGATTCTCAGGTTGAGCTGGCTTTTCCGGTTGCGCTGGCTTTTCAGGCTGAGCCGGTTTTTCCGGTTGAACTGGATTCTCAGGTTGAGTCGGCTTTTCAGGCTGAACTGGTTTTTCAGGTTCAGCAGGTTTCTCAGGCTGAGCTGCTTCGAGCTTGCTGATTTGTTCGAGAGCAGTTTCTAGCGCTTGATTGACTGCTTCCTGAGTTTTAGCTTCTTGGATGGCAGCAATGGCTTGGTCAGCAATTTCTAATAATTTCTTCTTAGCTTCCTTGTTGGATCCAAGCTCAGCGACTTTTTTCTCGATAGCTTTTGTCAAGCTGTCCATAGCCTTATCATACTCAATTTCCGGTTGTTTTGGTTCAGCTGGTTGCTCAGGTTTAGAAGGTTCTTCAGGCTGTTCCGGTTGCTCTGGACTAGGTTCCTCTTGGCCTCTTTGATAGTTCTCATCCTTGGATAGGATATCTTGTAGGGCACTGACTGTCAACATGACATCCTGAACATCCACTGCATCAGCACTGAGTTGGTTTCTCAATTTTTCTAGATTTGCTTGGAAAGCTTGGCGTGCAGTAGCCGTATTTTTCAAGCCTGCTGGATCAAAGTTGGACAGATCATCTTTCCATTTAGAGATAGACTGGATGATATCTGCTTTGCTGTAGAGTTCACTGCCTTCGCCACGAGTGATAAATTGGTCCACCTGAATACCGATATTTTGAGATAAATCGTTTCGATCAGGATCTAGTTGAAGGGTGACTGCGTGCAAGTTTTCGTCCAGACCTTTTAGGCTAACTAGAGTTTGATTGCCTTGACGTTGGGCTGCACGACCGCTAAAGTATTTCTTACCATCAATGGTTGAAGCATTTCCCATGCCCTCTTGGTAAGGAACTTCTTTGCCATCTAGGAAGACTTTGTAGATACCATGATTTGGATCAACATAGCCCTTGATATCAAGTCCAGTACCGTAGAAGTAAGCTGTGACAGTTGTCTTTTTCTTTTGCTCGTCAGTTAAGCGGCCAAAGGAAGCCCAAGACTCCGTTTTTTGGTACTTGTCTGCCGAATTGGTTTCATGGTGCCAGCCAGGACTGTAATCCAACTGACTAGCTTGGTCATCATAACTTGTTTGGTCCTTGACCAGCAATTCAGCTTTCATCACTTGGATGGTTGCATCGGTAGCAAAACCGAGCAAGGCACCATCAGAAACAGAAGTGAGCTTGGCTTTGAAGTCAAAGATAGAGTCGGCTTGTTCTGTAAAGTCAATCGTTGGGATGGTCACAGTCTTTTCTGTTTCTCCATCTTCAAAAGTCACATCTTGAGTTGTATCTTGGTAAACTTTACCGTGAACCCCAGTTCCAGGTTCTGTGATGAAGCGAACAGTAGCAGCCCCCTTGCTTCCACCAACACGTTTAATCTTAACAGTGACTGGTTTTCCTTTTTCGACTTCGTAGTTAGTAGACTCGAGTTCAAACATCCCTTTACTATCATTGTTTAGGGTGTAGATTCCTTCTGTAGCAATTGGTTCACCTGTTTTGTTTACAAGGGTAATAGTGTGTTGGCCTGGTGCTAAATCGCCTGTCTCAAAGACTTTTTGGCTACGTTTACGGCTAGCGTTCTTAGTTTGCACATCCGCAACTTTTTGACCATCAACGTAGACGGACATTTCTCCATGACCTGGGTCGACTGTAGAGACGACATAGGCTTTGGTTCCTGTGAAGGTATAGCTTACTTTAGCATCTTTTTGATTGGTCCACATAGAAGTGCCACGAACACCTTCAGATTCATTGTACCAAGTTGTTCCGGCTGTATCTGCTGTTGTGTTTGAGTGGTATTCCAGTCCAAGAGGATAGCCATCTGTCTTTTCAATGCTGCTTGGTGTCTTGTAGACTGAGAAGTTGGTCAAGATTGGAGTTGCTTGAGCACCAGTGATGGTTACACGAATTTTTTGTGCCTCTACAGGTTTTCCTTGAACCAAGCGACGGTAACCAACGGTCGAACCTTCGCCGTATGTTACCCAACGTCCGTTGATTTCAACTTCAATCTTGAAACCAGAGATACGTTGACCTTTGGCGATATCTTCCTTGAGTTCAACGACGTCAAAGCGTCTCTTTTGTCCCAAATCGACTGTAAAGCTACCGGTTGTGGCATCATTTGAGAGGGCCCAGCTGGTGTCATCTTTACCGTCTGTGAGGTGGCTTTCCTTGTAGAGGTGGTTCTGACGAGTAGAACTTGCTGTTACAGTGGCACCTTTGGCAAAGTCAGTCGCATACATTTGGTCTAGGGTTGCTTTGAATTCCTTCAAGCGAGCCACATCTGCATCTGCGAATTTTCCTTCTTTATTTGGTGGAATGTTGAGAAGGAGTGGGGTTCCACGACCAACGGACTTGAAGTAGATATCCATCAACTCTTTGAGTGATTTCGGCTGTTGATTGTCATGGTAGAACCAGCCTGAACGGATCGAAACGTCAGCTTCCCCTACAGAGTACATATCACCATCAGGGTCACCATGGTTGAGGTATTCGTTTTTCACATCGTCTGTGATGTTGGCTCTTTTGACTTTATGCCATACAGGGTCACCTGCAATCCCTCGTTCATTTCCGATCCAGCGAACGCTTGTCGGTTGAGCAGAGAAGATAGCAATATCTCCTTCGGCTTCTTTGATGTATTTGAACCATTCATCAAAGGTATAGGTTACTTTTTGGGCACCGCTACCACGCGCACCGTCCATCCAAACCTCGATAAATTTCCCTTTGTTACCGTATTTCGGATTACCAAGGATTTCTTTCAGCTGGTTGAGATAGTATTGGTTGTATTCTTTTTCGGTTGCGACATGGTATTTAGGATGGTTGGCATCCCATGGGGATAGGTAAACACCCATGTTCATGTCGTACTTGCTAGCAGACTTGGAAATTTCTTCGAGAAGGTCACCCTTTCCATCTTTCCATGGGCTAGCAGCTACGGTATGGTTGGTGTACTTAGAAGGATAAGCAACGAATCCGTCGTGGTGTTTAACAACCATAATGGTTCGTTTGAAGCCCGTTTCCTTCAGAGTGCGAATCCACTGGTCAGTATCCAAGTTGGTTGGATTGAAGTATCGAGGGTCTTCTTTCCCATTTCCCCATTCAGAATTGGTATAGGTGTTCATTCCGTAGTGGATGAAAGCTGCCAATTCTTCCTTGTGGTAATCGAGTTGGGCCTTGCTTGGAAGAGGTCCATGATTGCCAATCTCAGTTTCTTTATCTTCTGGATGAGCCACTGGTGGAGTCGGTGTCGTTGGATTGGCTGTATCAGCGATTGGCTCGTATTCAAAGACGACCTCATTCACACCTTTATGCTGGATGGTTGCTTCCAGGCTAGTCTTGACTGGACGGTAACCAGCAATGTCTTTTGCATGGAAGGTGTTGACAAAGGAAACGTCATACTCTTGGCCGTCATTGTTATCAACTGTCGCTTCCGCTAGTTCAGTAGTGGTTCCTTTTTGACGGTAGTAAACTTTGAAGGTGCCTTTGTTGACTTTATAGACTACCTTGATGATACGTGTACCGGCAGGCGCTTTGCTGACAACATTGTGATCTTCAGTCCAAGTATCTTTTAGCTGTTTATTGACTGCTACGCCATCAATGGATACAATTTCGTATTTGTCTTTATTCTTCTGATAGAAGTCCGTTTTCTCGATTTCTTTTTTGAAATTATAGTCAAATGGCGAATCAACAGCTGTCTGTTCGATAAAGGTGTCATTATCTTTGACAGGATTTCCTTCTTCGTCTTCGTGTTGGATAACCACACGACCGTATTCAACTCCCTTAGTCAAGGTAGCGATCCCATCTTGGTTGAAGGAATATTCGTTGCTTCCGATAACAGCTTTCTCATTCCGAAGCATACGCCCCTCATCAGTAAAATAGTAACGATTTCCGTTATCACCTTGGTACCAGCCTTTCACACCATACTTGGCAATCATGTCCTTCACCCATTTCAGTTGTTCAGGTGAAAGGACGAGTCCGCCACCAAAGCGATCCTTTTCAGCGACACCATTGTCAACGGTTCCGTGTTGGTGAACCCCCAGAACTTTTCCTTGGCTATCGACAATCCCGCCACCAGACAAACCAGATACAGAAGTGGTTTTGTAGGTAATACCAGTCGTTCCCTTATCATCATAGGACTCAACAGATCGGATGGTCCCATCTGCCTTGTAAAGCTGACCAGCTAGGATAGGTTGTTTCAGTTCTTTTGAGCTCGAGTCAGTTGGGTAGCCAATCGTACTGATGGCTTCTCCCGGCTGATGCGTCTTGTGCTCCGCTAAAGGTGCAAAGGTTGCTGCTTTGTTTGGACTAGCAATCGGAAGAGGAATAGGAGCTTCTACAAGAGCAAGGTCGTTCTTATAGCCTTTTCCAAACTCTTTCTTATTCCAGAAATGGATATCTTTTTCTCTGAATAAAACCGTAGTTCCAGAAGATGGCAGTGAATTTTTCTTTTCGCTGTTTGAACCAACGTTATAGTAGAACTGGGCAGATTTTCCACCACGAATGTGACCTTCGCCAGTTTCTTTATTAGCCTCTAGGAAGTTATGAGCAACGGTAAGGATCAGGTTAGGTGCTACGAAGATACCTGAGCCTGAAACGAGGTAGCGTTGTTCCCCTGCATTGTATGTGCTGTAAACCATAGTAGCAGCAGTTGCAGGTTGTCCCTCGTAGTTGATATGTTTGAGGTCTTGACCACCGTTAATAATAGCCCGGTTTCCGTTCTCAGTTTCTTTTGGAGCTTCTTCCTTGTCCTTTAGAATGCTCTTAGTTTCTACTTTTGGACTAGCTTTCTGGTCAACGATAGTAGTCGTATCGAGTTCTTTGACAGGTGTGTCGGGATAGGCACGGTCCTGAATGTCTTCAGGGAGCAAGTCAGCACTGTTGGTATCGGCAGCAGGTGTTTCTTGTTTTTCAGCTTCTACACGACCTTCTTCTTTGACTGGTTCAGCCTTGGTCTCTTCTATATCTGCGACTTGTTTCATTTGCTGATCTAAATTGGATGTCGTGGCAGGAGACGTTTCGTCTGCACGTACGGTCCCAGAAGCAAAAAATGCCAGTCCCACGATAACAGATGCCACACCTACAGTCAACTTCCGAATGCTAAATGTTTGCCCTTTTTCAAAAAGGTATCGATTCATAATATACTCCTAGTTTTTAGAAAGGCAGTCAGCTACTGCCCAAGCCCAAGTCTGACTTGGTTACAACTTGATTTAATGAAAAACTCTCTGATAATTTGTAAGCCACCTTACCTCCTGTTTATAAAGCGCTTTCATTTTAAGATAAAAAAATTTAAAAGGTCATTTCTCCCTTAAAATGACTGAAAACTTTTAATATAACAAATATACTAAATTAATGAAAGAATTGCAATAGCAAAAAACAAAAAAATAAATATAAATTAAAGAAAATCAGTTACTTTTTAAAGAAAAAACGCATCCTTTCATGACTCAAACTAAATGAAAGGATACGTTTTAAAAAGAAATTAGAGTATTTTTTGGAGAGACTCTTGGATGGTTTGGGGGTCTGTTTTGGAAGAGAAGCGCTCAAGGACTTGCCCATCTCGGCCAATGAGAAACTTAGCAAAA
Source organism: Streptococcus oralis (assembly GCA_019458035.2). Lineage (GTDB taxonomy): Bacteria > Bacillota > Bacilli > Lactobacillales > Streptococcaceae > Streptococcus > Streptococcus oralis_BP. The sequence continues at coordinate 1,318,330 of CP185271.1, read as the reverse complement.
TTCCATTCGATTCGTTTTCCTAGTGGGCCAGATTTCTGGTCTTTTAGCCAAACATAAAGAGGATCTGCCTCCTTGCCGTTGACCTTGATCTTGGCAAAGCGAGGGAAAGTGGTCTGATAGTGTAGGCTGCAGAAGCTATTGATTTCCTCTGCGCTGCCAGGTGCTTGTCCCATGAACTGATTGCAAGGGAAATCTAAGATTTCAAAGCCCTGATCTTGATAGCGTTCATAGAGTTCTTGGAGCCCTTGGTACTGGGGCGTTAAGCCGCATCCAGTAGCAGTGTTGACAATCAAGAGAACCTTGCCACGATAGCTCTCCAGGGGAGTTGCTTGGTTGTTTTGATTCAAAACGGAAAAATCATATATACTGGTCATTTTTCTATATTCTCCTTATGCATTCCTGATTCAGAGTGTTTCATCTCATGTTCCGATAAAAAGGCATAGGTCATGGTTCCAAAGATGGCACCAATACCCAATCCCAACACTAGTAAAGGGAGCATTTTATCGAAATGGAAGAGATTGTCCCAAAAGGTATCGAGGGGAAGATGCTGAACAAAGAGTTTGTGAAAGGCTGATAAGACAAACAAGCCAATTGGAATGCTGATGAATACACCCCAACTACGAACGTTGATCTGGATTTTGCTGTAGCTTTTGTGATGGATTTCGGACGGATCATCCTTGCCTAAATGTAAGTCGCGAACTGCTAGTCTCGCCCTAGATGAGAGGACGAAGATAAGTCCAAAATAGAGGTAGGGCATGGCATCTCGAACCAACTCTATGAAGCGTCCAAATAGGAGATAGAACAAGAAGAGTAGGAGGGAGGAGTATACGATTTGGATCAAGGCACGGGCGCCAGCCCTGTAGATTATCTCTTGGCGGCATTCATCAAAAGGGCCTTGTATGTGAAAGAATAGTTTGAGTAAGCGAGTGGTGAAATCTTCTTTTTTCATGGGAGTAACCTCCTAAATGAGCGATTTTTGATTGACTTCTTTAAAGAGTTGATAGAGAGTATAGAAGTAAACCAAACTAAAAATGATACAGATTATTAGAAATACCAGGTATCTCCAATCCATAGGATTTGTTAAAAGTTGTGGAAAGGATACGAGGATAAAACAGAGAGATGCGTTTAGAAGACGTATTTTTTTTGATTGGATTTTCTGGAATCTCTGTCCCTTGTTCAATACAGGAAGGAATAAAAGAAAGATAATCAAGAAAGGATGCTCAATATGTCCAGAAAGTAGGAAAAAGGTAACAAAGATACTGATAAAAACATGACTGATCAGTAGTTTAGCTAGTGATTTCATAAGGCACCTCCTAGTCGTCTTCTTGGTCTTTCTTGGCCTTTTGAATGCGAAGAGAGACGATAATTTGCATCATCAGTCCAAAAAAGAACGCTCCCAGTATAGTTTTTAAAATATGTTTTGAATTCAGAAGAGAACTGATGAAATTTGGATTTTCACTGGTTAGGTTATCGATGAGTGGCATTATAAAAAATATCGCTATGCCGTAGATCAGACCGGCTTTTAGACCCGGAAAATGTAGCTTTTTACTTTCTTTTTGACTCAGCATTTCGGGATCAATAGCTGTGATGCCCGTTTTCTTGGTTTGAGAGACTACATAGAGGGCAGCCATCATCGAAATGCTAAATACCACGAGAGGATAGCCGATAGCGACAATTTGCGGGTATTTATAAGCAAGAACGAGCGGGATAAGATTGCCAAATGTCATCAGATAAAAGAGAACGATAAAGACCTGATTCCCGATACGATCGGCCTCGCGCCGTTTGTGTTCGTCAAGGGGACCAGAAATACCGTATATGCGTTTGATGAGTTTTTCAGTGAGAGTTTCTTTTTTCATTTGTTTGCTCCTTTTTTAAAAATCGTCTTCCCAAAAGAGGCTATTGAGGTCAGTTTGGAGGCTGCGGGCGAGGTTGAGACAGAGTTCTAGGGTTGGATTGTACTTGTCATTTTCAATCATGTTGATGGTCTGTCTCGAGACACCGATATCTTTGGCGAGCTCGAGCTGGGAAATGCCCAGTTCCTTGCGGAATTCTTTCACACGATTCATAGGGTCTCCTTTCTGATATGTCGTATATATTTGACTATATTATATTCTTTTGGGGATGAGGTGTCAAGTATATATGACATATTTTTGAGAATTTTTTTCGAAGAAACTTAGCCTTGTCTGACAAGTGCAAGCTGGTCAGATTTGTGGTAAAATAGATAGGATATGACAAAAGAATTTCATCATGTAACGGTCTTGCTTCATGAAACGATTGATATGCTTGACGTAAAACCTGACGGTATTTACGTTGATGCGACTTTGGGCGGAGCAGGCCATAGCGAATATTTATTAAGTAAATTGAGCGAAAAAGGGCATCTCTATGCCTTTGACCAGGACCAGAATGCCATTGACAATGCGCAAAAACGGTTGGCACCCTATATCGAAAAGGGGATGGTAACCTTTATCAAGGATAACTTCCGTCATTTGCAGGCACGTTTGCAGGAGGCTGGTGTCCAGGAAATTGATGGAATTTGTTATGACTTAGGGGTGTCCAGTCCTCAGCTAGATCAGCGTGAACGTGGCTTTTCTTATAAAAAGGATGCGCCACTGGATATGCGGATGAATCAGGAAGCTCGTCTGACGGCCTATGAAGTGGTCAATCATTATGACTATCATGACTTGGTTCGGATCTTTTTCAAGTATGGTGAGGATAAATTCTCTAAACAGATTGCTCGTAAGATTGAGCAAGCGCGTGAGGTGAAACCCATTGAGACGACGACGGAGTTGGCAGAGATTATCAAGTCGGCCAAGCCTGCCAAGGAGCTCAAGAAAAAGGGACACCCTGCCAAGCAGATTTTCCAAGCTATCCGAATCGAAGTCAATGATGAGCTGGGCGCTGCAGATGAATCCATCCAGCAGGCTATGGACATGCTGGCTCTAGATGGGAGAATCTCGGTCATTACCTTCCATTCTCTGGAAGACCGCTTGACCAAGCAACTATTTAAAGAAGCTTCAACAGTGGAAGTTCCCAAAGGATTGCCCTTCATTCCAGATGACCTTAAGCCTAAGATGGAATTGGTATCCCGTAAGCCAATCTTGCCAAGTGCCGAAGAGCTAGAAGCCAACAATCGTTCGCATTCAGCCAAGTTGCGCGTGGCTAGAAAAATTCACAAGTAAGAGGAAAAACATGGCAGAAAGAATCGAAAAAACAAGCCAGTTATTGCAAACGAAGTTCAAAGGTTTTTCACGTGTGGAAAAGGCCTTCTATGTTTCGATTGCTGCAACAATGATTATCCTGGCAATTAGCGTTGTGTTTATGCAGACCAAGCTATTACAAGTTCAGAATGAGTTGACCAAGGTCAATGCTCAAATCGAAGAAAAGAAAACAGAGCTCGACGATGCCAAGCAAGAGGTCAATGAATTGATTCGTTCAGAACGTTTGAAAGAGATTGCAAACTCCAAGGATTTGCAGCTGAATAACGAAAATATCCGAGCAGCGGAGTAAGAAATGAAACAGTGGAAAGAAAAAATCATCCGTTATGCCGTCCGTAACCGTAAATCTCCAGAAGAAAATCGCCGAAGAGTAGGGAAAAGCCTGAGTTTATTGGCTGTCATACTCTTCGCTGTCTTTTTGGTCAACTTTGCGGTTATTATCGGAACGGGTAAAAAATTTGGTAAGGATTTGGTTCAAGAGGCCAAAAAGGTTCACCAAACAACCAAGACGATTCCAGCCAAGCGGGGGACCATCTACGATCGTAATGGAACGCCTATTGCTGAGGATGCAACTTCTTATAATATCTATGCTGTTATTGACAAGACCTACAAGTCAGCAACAGGCAAAATTCTCTATGTAGAAGATTCTCAATTTAATAAGGTAGCTGAAATTTTCCATAAATACCTCGATATGGAGGAGTCTTATGTCAAGGAACAACTTTCTCAGCCAGATCTAAAACAGGTGTCTTTTGGTACCAAGGGAAATGGGATCACCTATGCCAATATGATGGCTATTAAAAATGACCTTAAAACAGCTGGCGTTGAGGGAGTTGACTTTACAACTAGTCCTAACCGCAGTTATCCCAATGGACAGTTTGCTTCATCCTTTATCGGTTTAGCGCAACTCCATGAAAATGAGGATGGCACCAAACGTTTGATTGGGACATCTGGTTTAGAGAGTTCTTTAAATAACATTCTGGCGGGTACAGATGGGATCATCACCTATGAGAAGGATCGTCTGGGAAATATTGTTCCGGGTACAGATCAGGCTTCCCAACAAACGGTAGATGGAAAAGATGTCTACACAACCCTTTCTAGTCCCTTGCAATCCTTTATGGAAACCCAGATGGATGCCTTCCAGGAAAAGGTAAAAGGCAAGTATATGACGGCTACCTTGGTCAGCGCTAAAACAGGGGAAATCCTGGCTACGACCCAACGGCCAACCTTTAACGCAGATACCAAGGATGGCATCACAAAAGACTTTGTCTGGCGTGATATCCTCTATCAAAGTAACTATGAGCCAGGATCGACCATGAAGGTGATGATGTTAGCTTCGGCTATTGACAATAATACCTTCCCTGGTGGCGAATACTTTAACAGCAGTGAATTGAAAATAGCAGATGCGACCATTCGAGACTGGGACGTCAATGAAGGATTGACCAGTGGTGGCACTATGACCTTCTCTCAAGGATTTGCCCACTCAAGTAATATCGGGATGACCTTGCTTGAGCAAAAGATGGGAGATGCAACCTGGCTGGACTACCTTAACCGCTTTAAGTTTGGGGTGCCAACTCGTTTTGGTTTGGCAGATGAGTACACAGGTCAATTGCCTGCTGATAACATTGTCAATATCGCCATGAGTTCATTTGGACAAGGGATTTCTGTTACCCAGACCCAGATGCTTCGTGCCTTTACAGCCATTGCCAATGATGGGGTTATGTTGGAGCCGAAATTTATCAGTGCCCTCTATGACCCGAATGACCAGTCTGTCCGTAAGTCTCAAAAGGAAATTGTCGGAAATCCTGTGTCAAAAGCAGCAGCGTCCTCTACTCGGGAGCACATGGTCATGGTCGGAACAGATCCTGTCTACGGTACCATGTACAACCACAGTACAGGAAAACCAAATGTCAATGTTCCAGGTCAGAATGTCGCTCTGAAATCAGGGACTGCTGAGATTGCCGATGAGAAGAATGGGGGCTACCTGACAGGTGAAACCAACAATATCTTCTCTGTTGTGTCGATGCATCCTGCAGAAAATCCTGACTTTATCCTCTATGTGACGGTGCAACAGCCAGAGCATTATTCAGGTGTTCAGCTTGGGGAGTTTGCCAACCCAATCCTTGAGCGAGCTTCTGCTATGAAAGAATCCCTCAATCTTCAGTCAACTGCCAAGAGCTTAGATCAGGTCAGCAAGACGACAAGCTATGCCATGCCAGCTACCAAGGACTTTACGCCGGGAGACCTAGCAGAGGAATTGCGTCGCAACCTTGTCCAACCAATCGTTATCGGAACAGGAACCAAGATCAAGGAACTCTCGGTTGCTGAAGGAGATAATTTGGAAGCCAATCAGCAAATCTTGATCCTGTCAGATAAGGTCGAAGAAATGCCTGATATGTATGGCTGGACAGATGAAAATGTGCAAACATTTGCCAAATGGCTGAATATAGAAGTCGAGTGGGAAGGTAGTGGCAAAACGGTCAAGAAACAAAGTGTCCGTGCCAATACAGCCCTTAAAGACATTAAAAAAATGAAAATAACTTTAGGAGATTAAGATGATTAGTTCCATTAGTGCTGGAGTTCTAGCCTTTCTATTGACCTTGATAGGTATTCCAGCCTTTATCCGATTTTATCGAAAAGCACAGATTACAGGTCAGCAGATGCACGAGGATGTCAAGCAACACCAAGCTAAAGCTGGAACTCCAACCATGGGAGGTCTTGTCTTCCTGATCGTTGCAGTTGTTGTGAGCTTCCTTGTCGCTCTCTTTACCCAACAATTGACCAACAATGTAGGCATGATTTTGTTTATCTTGGTTTTGTATGGTTTGGTAGGTTTTTTGGATGATTTCCTCAAGGTCTTTCGTAAGATCAACGAAGGTTTGAATCCTAAGCAAAAGCTTGCTCTCCAGCTCCTTGGAGGAGTGATCTTCTACCTCTTTTATGAGCGTGGTGGCGATATGCTTTCAGTTTTTGGCTACCAAGTTCATTTGGGAATTTTCTATATCTTCTTTGCCCTTTTCTGGCTAGTTGGTTTTTCAAATGCGGTGAATCTGACTGACGGGATCGACGGATTAGCAAGTATTTCCGTAGTGATTAGCCTGTCTGCCTATGGTGTGATTGCTTATATGCAAAATCAACTGGATATTCTTCTTGTGATTCTTGCCATGATTGGTGGTTTGCTAGGCTTCTTCGTCTTTAATCACAAACCTGCCAAGGTCTTTATGGGGGACGTTGGAAGTTTGGCTCTAGGTGGGATGCTGGCAGCAATCTCTATGGCCCTCCACCAAGAATGGACCCTTTTACTGATTGGGATTATCTATGTCTTTGAGACAAGCTCAGTTATGATGCAGGTTACCTACTTCAAACTTAGTGGTGGAAAGCGTATTTTCCGTATGACACCTGTGCATCATCATTTTGAGCTTGGAGGATTCTCAGGTAAGGGCAATCCTTGGAGTGAGTGGAAGGTTGATTTCTTCTTTTGGGGAGTTGGGCTTCTAGCAAGTCTCTTGACCTTAGCCTTTTTATACCTACTGTAAAATAATTTCTGATTACAAAATAAAACAGGATGAAGGGAATCTTCATCCTGTTTTTGTGTGCTTAAAGGTTAGTTGGAGTCATCCTTTCTCCCTTTTAACATAAAAGTGGCTGTTAGGGCTAGGCTAAGGCCTGCTAAGAAGAGGAGTGGGTTAGATGCTTCTCCTGTCGCTGGAAGTTCTTCTTTAGGAGAATGATTTCCAGCTTTAGCAAGACTCGGACTAGCTGAAAGTTGTTCAGTCTCGTGTGCCAAGGTTTCTGCATCTGAAGCACTTGGCTTTTCATCTGTACTAAGGGTTGTTCCAGCAGCTTGATAGACGACAGCATAGGTACTGAAATGACTAGTGATGAATTCTGCCTTTCCTTCTCGAACATCGAAATCAAGGGCTTGCAACTCCTTGGTCGGAGTAATATAATAGACCTTTTCTACACTAGCTGAAATAGGCAAGCGAACCAAGACAGAGCCTTTTGGCTGCAAGCTATGATCGGTTGGATTTTTCAGTTTTAGGTCGTAAGCATCATAGGTCTTGCCAAAGAGTTCCTGAGCTAGGACACGTCGGCTAGTGATATGAGAAATTCCTTCTAAGTCGCTGGCTCCACCGATGATTTCCACTCCAGTTTCCTTATCTTTTAAGACTCGAACTGGATAATCAGGAAGGGTAAGGGTTGGAGCAGCATGATCCCCACTAGTTCCGATAGGCTCGGTGTACTCAGGTTTTTCAACAGTAGGAGCTTCCTCTTGACCTGCAGTTCCGATAGGCTCGGTGTATTCAGGAATTGTCACTGTAGGCGGTTCCTCTTGACCTGCAGTCCCGATAGGCTCGGTGTATTCCGGAATTTCAACTGTTGGAGCTTCTTGTTCTCCCGCAGTTCCGATAGGGTTGGTGTATTCAGGTATTTCAACTGTTGGAGCTTCTTGTTCTCCCGCAGTTCCGATAGGATCAGTGTATTCAGGTATTGTCACTGTAAGCGGTTCCTCTTGCCCTGCCGTTCCGATAGGGTTGGTGTATTCCGGAATTTCAACAGTTGGAGCTGGTTCGTCCCCTTTGCTTGTAGTTGGCTGACTCTCGTCAACCTTTTTCTCATCCTTTTTAGTAAAGACGGCCACGATAGGGCTGCTTGTGGTATTTCCTTGAATGGTATAAGCTTCAATGGCATTTCCAGCTTTGCGATCGGTTTCGTCAGGGATTGGGATTTGAACTTGATTGTTTTGGATTGATAGGATGGTCTGATCTCCACTTGTAACTAGATGCGTTTCATCCACCTTACGCAAAACTAGAGGATCTTTGACACCTGGGAAGGTCACTGCGATGGCTTCCCAATCTCCAGCTGGTAGGCTTAAGGAAATGGTTTTGTCATTTTCCTTAGGAGGCGCGATGCTTGGGCTATCTATACCAACAGCTGGAGCTTTGATGATATCAAAGGAGTCTAGAGAGATTTTCTTGCGACCTTCTGGCGAATCTGGGTCAACTTGTAATGTCAGGGTGTGCGGACCGTCAGTAAGGTTTGTAAATTCGCCAATAAAAGCTCTCTTTTCAGTTGCACCTGAAGTGTAGAAGTCTAGACTTGGCATTTCTTTGCCATCTAGTGTAACACGTGCTTGTCCAAGGGCAAGGCTCTTCAAGCCATAGATACGAATGCCCGTCCCTGTAAAGGAAATGGTTGCCTGAGCTTCTGAAGCTGCACTAGAGTCGCTGTTGTTAATATCAGCGTATTTTTCCGTACCACCGTAGAGTTCAGGGTCAGACCAGTCCTTAAACTGGGAACCATACTGGATGCGCGAATCACGGTCATCCATTTTTTCAATCGTACTTCCTTTTCCAGATAGGACCTTGAAGTAGTCTAAGGAAATTTTCGAGCGTTCACTTCCACGTCCCTTGTGCTCACGTTTAACGCTAAGAGTCAATGTATGAGGTCCTTCTGACAATCCTGTGAAGCGGCCGATGAGGCTACCTTTTTCAGTTGCCCCAGCAGTATGGAAATCAAGTTCGCCGACCTCTTTGCCATCAATTTTAGCAGTGGCAAGACCTAGTTCAGAGGATTTTAGTCCATAGATTTCGATACCAACACCAGTGAAAGGAATGGTAGCAGTGATATCTTCATCTGTGTAGTCACCTTTTGAAAGGTCAGCAAATTTTTCAGTTCCTCCAAATAATTCTGAGTCTGCCCAGTTTCCAAAGGCGGCTCCGTACTGGATACGACTGTCTCGGTCATCCATCAATTCACTAGGAGTTTCTACAGTGACCTGTTCAGATACTTGGGTAGGAACTTCTCCCAGCATAGCCTTGACGGTATAGGTATAGGCGAGTTGAGGATCTAGTGAGCGGTCGACAAAGTGGGTTTGATTGGTTACAAATTCTCTAGTTGCAGAGGTTTGGCCAGATTCGTCTTTTACTTGTCTTTGGATGACATAGTGAGTAGCACCTTCTACTTGGTTGAAGGTGAGTTCGGCAGTGACTCCATTTTGTCGAACTGCTGTCAGACTGGTTACACGACCAGGGAAATGTTCAAAGGTAATGACATCACCTTTTTGTGTTGCCAGTTGGATGCGACCATCTTTTAGGACAGTTGCCTTGACTGCTTTGCCATTGACCTTAACCTGACTGGCTTCTATATTTGGATAGTCTACAACCAAGTCTCCGCCGACATTTGACAGGAAGGACAAACTTTGAAGGTTTTTATCTTTCCACTTCATGCTGACTTCAAAGTTACCACGGGCAATCAAACCAGAAACCTGACCGTCTTTCCATGCATCTGGAAGGGCTGGCAATGGCGCAATATAGCCTGTATGAGATTGGAGGAGCATTTCTGCCATCCCACTAGTTGCTCCAAAGTTTCCGTCGATTTGGAAAGGCGCGTGGGTATCCCAAAGGTTTTCTAGGGTTGAATACTTGAGCTGTTCCGCGAGTAAGCGATGGGCACGGTTGCCGTCCAGCAGACGAGCCCAGAGGTTGATTTTATTAGCCTTAGACCAACCAGTACCACCATCTCCACGGTGGTTGAGGGTAGCACGCGCAGCCTCTAGGTATTCAGCCTGATCCTTGCTAAAGAGCGTACCTGGGAAGAGACCTACCAGATGGGAAACATGGCGGTGGTTATTTTCAATGCCTTCGTTGGTGAATTGTGGGCTGTCTTCTTCGTACCATTCCTTGATACGGCCCTCATTGTTGATGTGAAGTGGTTTTAGTTTGTCAAATTTAGCCTTGACCTCTGTGACTAAGTCTTGGTCGACTTTCAGATGGTTGGCAACTTCCATGTAGTCATGGAATAGCTGCCAGACTAGCGACTGGTCAAAGGTGTTTCCGATGGTGATGGTCCCGTGTTCGGGTGAGTAGGATGGAGAAGACACCCAACGGTCACTGGCCTGGTCATAGTGCAAGAAGGAGTTCCAGAACTTAGCAGTCTCTTTCAACATAGGATAGATCTTTTCTTTGAGATAAGTCTCATCCTTGGTGAATTTATAGTAGTCATAGACGTTCTGCATCATCCAGGCATTAGCGGCTGGCGACCAACCCCAATAGTAATTCCAACCAGGAGTAGTCCAGCCAAATGGAGTTGCTTGAGTGTGGACCAGCCAACCATTTTCTTGTCCGTCTTTGGATTCGATGCCAGCGTATTCCTTAGCAGCGATACGACCATAGTAGCGCATGTCATCAATGTAATTGATCATTGGCTTGGCAGTTTCAGCAAGGTTGCTCATGTAGGCTGGCCAATAGTTCATTTGCAAATTGACATTGAGGTGGTAGTCAGCATTCCAAGGTGGATTGTCTACAGCATTCCAGACTCCTTGCAAGTTGGCAGGAAGGGCATCTGTCCGGTCACGAGACGAACTGATGAGTAGATATCGGCCATATTGGAAGAAGAGTTCTTCCAATTTTTGCCCTTTTTCTGGGTTATAGCCTTGAAGGGCCTCTTTCGTTGTTTGAGCAGTCTTGTTTCCACCTAGGTTCAGTTTAACGCGGTTAAAGAGACTTTGATAGTCCTTGATATGGGCCTTTTTAAGTGTCTCGTAGTCTTTGGCCTTAGCTGCTTCGACAATTCCTTTAACTGTTTTTTCGAGGTCGATGTCTTTTCGATAGTTGGTTTTAGGATTTTGAGCAAAGTTAGTCTTGGCACTGAGATAGAGGGTCGCATAGCTTGCGCCTGTAACGGTTAGTGTCTCATCCTGAACAGTCACCTTTCCATCCGTTTTAATTCCTAGATAGGATGCAAATTTGAGACCGTTATCTTTGACAGTTCCTTTTAGAAGGATTCCATGTTCATCTGTAGTGACATGTCCGTTCTTATAGTTGGAATATTCCCAAGAGTAGTCACCATTAGCAAGCAAGTCTTCTGTCAAACTGTTCCAAAGGGTAAAGTCAAGCGTCTTATTTCCTTTTTTGGTCAAGTGGGTCACAGTGACATCATCAGGATAGCTGGAGAAGGTTTCGCGTTTGAAGGTCGTTCCATCTTGGGTGTAAGAAGTGGTCGTAGTAGCCTCTGTGATATCCAAACCACGGTGATAATCTGTTACTGTATCTAGACCCTTTTTCTGGTTATTGAAGACCATAAAAATATCACCAAAGGCTAGGTAACGTCCATACTGTGCGTTGTTTGGTCCGACTAAATTTTGTTCAGCCAGTTGTTTGGCTTTTTGACGGTCACCAGCTTCGAGGGCTTTACGTATATCTGCTAAGACCTTGTAGCGATCCTTGTAGTTTCCTCCGTTATAGTCGGTGCTATCGGGTTGTGGTCCTCCTGACCAGAGGGTCTTTTCGTTGTACTGGATTCTCTCCTCGCCGATGAGACCGAAAACCTTGGCTCCCATCTCTCCATTTCCAACAGGAAGGGCTTGTTTTTCCCATCCATCATAGGAAGGAGCTGTTGGTTGATCGTAGTTGAGTTGATAGTTTTCTTGCTTTGTCACCGGCTGATCTGCTTTTTCAGGTTCCTTATTTTCTTTAGCTTCTACAATGGCTTCTTCACTAGCTTGACTATTTGTCTTCTGAGTCTCCTCAGCTGGCTTGCTTTCGGTAACTACTGGACTCTCTGCTAGAGACGGATTTGTAGTTTCAGTAGCTTCAACTGCTTTGGTTTCGCTATCAGGCTTAGTGATAGCTTCGACAGAGGTTGGTTCAGTTTGCTTGACCTCAACACTGTCTGCGGATACAGTGTGGTTGACTAGAAAAATAGCCCCCAGCAAAACAGAAGCAGTCCCAACCGTTAGTTTGCGGATGCTATAGCGACAGGATTTCTCCCAAAAGTGTTTTTTCATAAAACCCTCCTTCATTTATTCGAAACCGCTTACATTTTATAAAGCAGTTTCGTTTATTTTGTTTCTATTTATCTCCTCACCTCCCATTCTAATGGTCGCTTAGCATTTGTCAAGAGCTTTTTAGCAAGATACATATTTGCTGCTGTTTTTTCTAAAAAAAGTAGAAACTTAAGGAAGAAGATCCTCTTTTCCAACTATCAACTAGATCGTTTACTACTAAAAAACAGTTGAGAGTATTCCCAACTGTAGGTGTTTATTTCGGATGTCTTTTGGCAAAGTCAACAAAGTGAAATTTTTCTAATTTATGGCGACTTTCGGTAAACTGAAACTGGCGCCCGTCTTGGAGATAGACTTTTGACTTGATTGAAACGACATAAGGGTCTTTACCTATGTCCATGAGAATCTTGTCCCTATCGTTACTATGATCGATAGTGATTTCCTTTTGAGCATAATCAATAAGAAGTTTGAGGTCATCCTCTATATAAGAATAGATAGACTGCTCGGCGATTTGGCGAGTGAGATTCGGGATTAGTTCCATATCCAGATAGTCCGTATCCAGAACCGATACCAGGTCATCCACTACACGTTGGCGGACCACCTTCCAAACCATCCGAAACTCTGGAAAGCCGGTTATCAGTGAGGATTTTTTATCGATAATGATTTTATCTAGACTGACCACGTTTGTTTTCGAGCGGAGTCCAAGTTCCTGGACCAGTTCTTGGTAGCTGGTTAGGTTGGAGACAGGGAAATTGACGGTTTCTTCTTTGATAACTTGAGAACCCTGACCTCTTATTTTCTTGATCAATCCTTCCTCTTGGAGCAGGGACAGAGCCTTTCGTACGGTGTCACGACTCACTTGATACTGGTTCATGAGGTCGTGCTCACTAGGAAGAAAATCTCCGACAGCGTAAGTCTCATTTTGAATGGTTTCCTGAATTTGCTTAAATAGTTGTTGGTATTTCTTCATGTTACTTCCTTAAATGGGTTTTTAGTCTAGTTTAACGAGCACCTGTATCTATTTTATCATACAAGTGCTAAAAAAGTTACAAAATAGACCTCTTTTTACACCAAACAAGTTGCCTACAAGTTTGGTATCGTTTACAATAGTCTTATCAAGTCAAACTTGCTTTGACAAGTATAAGGAGAATCAAATGGGAAAATTTGAACAAGAAGCCAAAGATCTGCTTCAGGCGATCGGAGGTAAGGAGAATGTCACTGCCGTAACTCACTGTGCGACACGAATGCGCTTTGTTCTCGGAGACGAAAAGAAGGCAAATGTCAAGGCCATCGAGTCAATTCCGGCTGTTAAAGGAACCTTTACAAATGCAGGTCAATTCCAGGTAATCATTGGAAATGACGTGCCAATCTTTTATAATGATTTCACAGCTGTTTCAGGCATTGAGGGTGTTTCCAAAGAAGCAGCCAAGTCTGCAGCTAAGAGCAATCAAAACCTGGTCCAACGTGTCATGACCACTCTAGCAGAAATCTTTACGCCGATTATTCCAGCCTTGATTGTCGGAGGATTGATCCTCGGTTTCCGCAATGTATTAGAAGGTGTGCATTGGTCAATGTTGGATGGCAAGACTATCACAGAATCCTCTCAGTTTTGGGCAGGGGTTAATCACTTCCTCTGGTTGCCTGGTGAAGCAATCTTCCAGTTCTTACCAGTAGGGATTACTTGGTCTGTTTCTCGTAAGATGGGAACCAGCCAAATCTTGGGAATTGTGCTCGGGATCTGTTTGGTATCGCCTCAGTTGCTCAATGCCTATGCGGTTGCTTCTACTTCAACAGAAGAGATTGCAGCAAACTGGGTATGGAATTTTGGCTACTTCACTGTTAATCGTATCGGTTACCAAGCCCAAGTTATCCCAGCCTTGCTTGCAGGTTTGAGTCTATCTTATCTAGAAATCTTCTGGCGCAAGCATATCCCAGAAGTGATTTCCATGATTTTTGTACCTTTCTTGTCTTTAATTCCAGCTTTGATTTTGGCTCATACTGTCTTGGGGCCAATCGGTTGGACAATTGGTCAAGGACTTTCATCAGTTGTCTTGGCAGGATTAACTGGTCCTGTTAAATGGCTCTTTGGCGCGATATTTGGTGCCCTCTACGCTCCATTTGTCATCACTGGTTTGCACCATATGACCAATGCCATCGACACACAATTGATTGCGGATGCCGGCGGAACTGCCCTCTGGCCAATGATTGCTCTTTCCAATATTGCCCAAGGTTCTGCCGTATTTGCCTATTATTTCATGCACCGTCATGATGAGCGTGAGGCTCAAATTTCACTTCCTGCAACCATTTCAGCCTATCTCGGTGTTACAGAACCAGCCCTCTTTGGGGTCAATGTCAAATACATCTATCCATTTGTAGCTGGGATGATTGGTTCTGCTCTTGCAGGTATGCTTTCTGTGACATTTAACGTGACTGCTGCTTCTATCGGTATCGGTGGATTGCCAGGTATTCTTTCTATTCAACCACAATACATGCTTCCATTTGCAGGAACTATGCTAGTTGCGATTGTTGTACCAATGCTCATGACTTTCTTCTTCCGTAAGGCAGGTTTCTTTACAAAAACAGAGGACGATACAGCCTTGCAAGCAGAATTCGTTGCCCAAGAAGAAGCAGAATTTGTCAGTCATGAACCAGTAGAACTTACTCCAGTAGAAATTGTTAGCCCACTGACTGGTCAAGTAAAAGAACTAAGTCAAGCAACTGATCCAGTCTTTGCTTCAGGTGTCATGGGACAAGGTCTAGTCATTGAACCAAGCCAAGGTGAGTTGACTTCTCCAGTCAATGGGACAGTGACGGTTCTTTTCCCTACCAAGCATGCCATCGGTATTGTCTCTGATGAGGGAGTGGAATTACTCATCCACATCGGTATGGATACAGTAGGTCTTGATGGCAAAGGTTTTGAAAGTCTTGTAGCCCAAGGAGACCATGTCACAGTCGGTCAGAAATTGATTCGTTTTGATATAGATGCTATTAAGGCTGCGGGTCTCGTGACAGAAACTCCAGTTATCATCACTAACCAAGATGCTTATACAGCGACTATCACTGGAACTTATCCAACAACTATCCAAGCTGGCGAAGCTCTCATGGTCGCTACACGAATCTAATTGAAATAAAACAAACAGGGAAGGAACAGAGGTTCCTCCCTTTTATCGGAAAAGGAGAAACAGATGGCACTTGATAAAAGAAAAGTAGTCTATCAAATCTATCCAAAATCATACAAAGACACCACTGGAAATGGTATTGGGGACTTCCGTGGGATTATCGAGAAAATCCCCTATCTAGCCAAACTGGGCGTGGATATGGTCTGGCTCAATCCATTTTATCCAAGCCCCCAACGGGATAATGGTTACGATATTTCAGATTATATGGCAGTGGATCCTCTTTTTGGTGATATGGCTGATTTTGAAGAGATGGTACGTGTCGGTAAAGAGCACAAGATTGACTTTATGCTGGATATGGTGCTCAATCATTGCTCGACAGAACATGAATGGTTTCAGAAAGCCCTATCTGGCGACCAGTACTACCAAGACTTTTTCTTCATCCAAGATCAACCGACAGACTGGCAGTCTAAGTTTGGTGGCTCTGCCTGGGCGCCTTTCGGGGATACAGGGAAATACTATCTCCACCTCTTTGACGAGACTCAGGCTGACCTTAATTGGCGCAATCCTAATGTCCGTAAGGAACTTTTCAAGGTTGTTAATTTTTGGCGTGATAAGGGAGTTAAAGGTTTCCGATTTGATGTGATCAATTTGATCGGCAAGGATGAGGTCTTAGTGGATTGTCCTGAAAATGAAGGAAAGCCAGCTTACACAGACAAGCCCATCGTTCATGACTATTTGCGCATGATGAACCAAGCCACTTTTGGATCAGACGATAGCTTTATGACAGTTGGGGAAATGTCCTCTACAACCATGGAAAACTGTGTCCTCTATTCTTCGCCTGAACGTCAGGAATTATCCATGACCTTTAATTTCCATCATCTCAAGGTGGACTACAAGGATGGGCAGAAGTGGACTTTAGCTCCCTTTGATTTCGAAGAGTTGAAAGGTCTTTACCATAGCTGGGGCAAGGAAATGAGTGACAAAAACGGCTGGAGTGCCCTCTTTTGGAACAATCACGACCAACCACGAGCCTTGAATCGTTTTGTCGATATTCAACATTTCCGCAATGAAGGGGCGACTATGCTGGTTGCCAGCATTCACCTGTCACGTGGGACACCTTATATCTACATGGGTGAGGAAATCGGAATGATTGACCCAGACTATGATTCCATGGCTGACTATGTGGATGTCGAGTCCATCAATGCCTATCAGATGCTCTTAAAAGAAGGGAAAAGTGAGCAAGAAGCCTTCCAGATTATTCAGGCTAAGTCACGTGATAATTCGCGCATCCCTATGCAGTGGGATGCTTCAGAAAATGCTGGTTTCACAAGAGGAACTCCTTGGCTGAAGGCAGGGAAATCCTACCCACACATTAACGTAGAAAATGAAATCCAAGGCCCAATTTTCATCTTCTACCAAGACTTGATTCGACTTCGTAAGGAAATGCCGATCATTTCAGAAGGAAGCTACAAACCAGCCTTTGAAGACAGTAAGCAAGTCTATGCCTTTGAACGTCAGTATGAGGATGAAACATTACTGGTCCTCAATAACTTTTATGCCACAGAAGTGGAAATCGACTTGCCAGTGGTCTACCAGAAAGGACAGATTCTGATTTCAAACTATGAAGATGTAGAAGTATCAGAAAAAATTCTTCTGAAACCTTATCAAACACTGGCTATTTATGTAAAATAAACGCAGCAAGGAGCTCTCTTTCATCGAAATGAGGAGCTCCTTTTTTGTCGCCTATTGCCCTTTGTGAAAGCGTAAAACAAACTAGTCAGGAAAGTCACTTTGTGGTATAATATAGAAGACTCAAAAAGAAACAGGAGAAAAAGAATGGACTTACTTTTAGCAATTGTCTTGATTGTGCTAGCTTTTCTAGGAGGAGCTCTTGGAGGGATGTACTTGGTTCGTAAGCAAATCGAAAAAGAATTTGCGGACAACCCACGTTTGAACGCTGAGGCAGTTCGTGCTCTCTTGAGTGCAAATGGTCAAAAGCCAAGCGAAGCAAAGGTACAACAAGTTTACCACCAAATTATCCGCCAACAAAAAGCAGCCCTTGCTAACAATAAAAAGAAAAAATAAATAGGAAAAGTCTGGGATGAAAGTTCCAGACTTCTCACTATGTTCAATAGTTCTCAAGGATAAGACTTTTTCCTTGCATTCTATTGTTATTTGATTATGATTAAGAGAGAGGCAGTTGCCATTCTATCAAGCTGTCTATCCGTTTATTTAGGACAAAAAATCATGATGAACTATCAATCAGAAAAAAGACTAGAAAGAAGACTGTATGGATAATCGACCAATTGGTTTTTTGGATTCGGGTGTCGGGGGCTTGACCGTTGTTCGCGAGCTTATGCGCCAGCTTCCCCATGAAGAAATCGTCTATATTGGAGATTCGGCGCGGGCACCCTATGGTCCCCGTCCTGCTGAGCAAATCCGTGAATATACTTGGCAGTTGGTCAACTTTCTTTTGACCAAGGATGTCAAGATGATTGTCATTGCTTGCAACACTGCGACTGCAGTCGTCTGGGAAGAAATCAAGGCTCAACTAGACATTCCTGTCCTAGGTGTGATTTTGCCAGGAGCTTCGGCAGCCATCAAGTCCAGTCAAGGCGGGAAAATCGGAGTCATTGGAACACCCATGACGGTCCAATCAGACATCTATCGTCAAAAAATCCATGATCTGGATCCGGATTTACAGGTGGAGAGTTTGGCCTGTCCTAAGTTTGCTCCTTTGGTGGAGTCTGGTGCCCTGTCAACCAGTGTAACCAAGAAAGTGGTCTATGAAACCCTGCGCCCCTTGGTTGGAAAGGTGGATAGCCTGATTTTGGGCTGTACCCATTACCCACTCCTTCGCCCCATCATCCAAAATGTCATGGGACCAAAGGTTCAACTCATCGATAGTGGGGCAGAGTGTGTGCGGGATATCTCGGTTTTGCTGAACTATTTTGAAATCAATCGTAGCCGAGATGCGGGACCTCTTCAACATCGTTTTTACACAACAGCCAATAGCCAAAGTTTTGCCCAAATTGGAGCAGAATGGCTGGAAAAAGAGATTCATGTGGAGCATGTAACATTATGACAAATAAAATTTATGAATACAAGGATGACCAGGACTGGTATGTCGGTGTCTGGGATGTCTATGGAGGCATCTATAGCCTTATCAAAGATCCTCTCGAGCTTGATTTTATGGATCTGGCTCGGATTTTTCGTGACGAAGAAAATGGCTTTCCGATTACGATAACGGTGATGCGCTGGTCTTCTAACTTCCGTCTGCTCTCTTTTATCGTTGAGATTTTAAATGCAGAAGCAGGCCGTAATCTAGAAGTCATCCAACGTCAGGGGGCTCTGCTCTTGGTTGAAAATGGAAAGCTTTTGCATGTTGAATTGCCTAAAGAAGGAGTCGATGTAGAAGCCTTCTTTGAAACTAGCAAGGTTAGAGAAACCTTGCTCATTGCGACTCGTAACGAAGGCAAGACCAAGGAATTCCGAGCTATCTTTGACAAGTTAGGCTATGATGTGGAAAATCTCAATGACTATCCAGATCTGCCTGAAGTAGCTGAAACAGGCATGACCTTTGAAGAAAATGCCCGCCTCAAGGCAGAAACCATTTCCCAATTAACAGGAAAGATGGTTTTGGCAGATGACTCAGGTCTCAAAGTCGATGTCCTTGGCGGTTTGCCAGGAGTCTGGTCAGCGCGATTCGCTGGTGTAGGAGCAACTGACCGTGAAAACAACGCCAAACTATTGCACGAATTGGCCATGGTCTTTGAACTCAAGGACCGTTCGGCTCAATTCCACACAACCTTAGTCGTAGCCAGTCCAAACAAGGAAAGTTTAGTTGTTGAGGCTGACTGGCCAGGTTATATCAACTTTGAACCTAAGGGTGAAAATGGTTTTGGCTATGATCCGCTCTTCTTAGTAGGAGAAACTGGTAAATCATCAGCCGAATTAACCCTTGAAGAAAAAAATAGTCAATCCCACCGTGCCTTAGCCGTTAAGAAACTTTTGGAGGTATTTCCATCATGGCAAAGCAAACCATCATTGTAATGAGTGACTCCCATGGCGATAGCTTGATTGTCGAAGAAATCCGTGACCGCTATTTAGGTAAAGTTGATGCCATTTTTCACGATGGTGACTCTGAACTCCGTCCAGACTCTCCGCTCTGGGAGGGCATCCATGTCGTCAAAGGCAACATGGACTTTTATGCTGGTTATCCAGAACGGTTGGTGACTCAACTTGGTCCAACCAAGATCATCCAGACGCATGGACACTTGTTTGACATCAATTTCAACTTTCAAAAGTTGGACTACTGGGCTCAGGAAGAAGAAGCGGACATCTGTCTTTATGGTCACTTACATGTGCCAAATGCTTGGATGGAAGGCAAAACACTCTTTTTAAATCCAGGCTCCATCAGCCAACCACGAGGAACCATCAGAGAATGTCTCTATGCCCGTGTGGAGATTGATGACAGCTATTTCAAAGTGGACTTTTTGACACGCGATCATGAGGTTTATCCAGGCTTGTCCAAGGAGTTTGCTCGATGATTGCCAAAGAATTTGAAGCATTTTTATTGGAGCAGGAAGAGACTTTTCTTACCCCTGCTGAGAATCTAGCAGCTTTGATTGATACCCACAATGCTGACCATGCAATTTTGGTGCTGAGTCAAATCACCTATACCCGTATCCCTGTTGTGACCTTTGACAAACGCTTTGTTGGAACCATTGGGCTGAGAGACATTTTGGCTTATCAAATGGAGCAAGGTTTGACGGATGAACAGATGGCAAAGACAGACATCGTCAATATGACCAAGACAGATGTGGCAGTTGTCGCTCCAGACTATAACATCACAGAGGTCCTCCATAAACTGGTGGATGAACCTTTCTTGCCAGTGGTAGATGATGAAGGAATTTTCCAAGGAATCATCACGCGCAAGTCCATCCTCAAGGCCGTCAATGCCCTATTGCATGACTTTAGTAAGGAATATGAGATTCGATGCAAATGAGAGATAGGATTTCAGCCTTTTTAGAGGAAAAACAGGACTTGTCTGCCAATTCCAAGCAGTCCTATAAGTATGATCTGGAGCAATTTTTAGACATTGTGGGTGAGCGGATCTCTGAGACCAGTCTTAAGATTTACCAAGGCCAGCTAGCCAATCTAAAAATTAGCGCCCAGAAGCGAAAACTTTCGGCCTGCAACCAATTTCTCTACTTTCTCTATCAAAAAGGTGAAGTGGACAGTTTTTACCGTCTGGAATTAGCCAAGCAAGCTGAAAAGAAGACTGAAAAGCCAGAGATTCTAGACTTAGACTCTTTTTGGCAGGAAAGTAATTATCCAGAAGGACGCTTGCTGGCGCTTCTTATCTTGGAGCTAGGGCTCTTGCCTAGTGAGATTTTAGCCCTCAAGGTTGCAGATATCAATCTGGATTTTCAAGTGTTGAGAATCAGCAAGGCTTCCCAACAGAGGATTGTCACCATACCCACGATCTTGATTCCAGAGCTAGAACCCTTGATGGGGCAGACCTATCTCTTTGAAAGGGCAGGGAAAGCCTATTCTCGTCAGTGGGCCTTTCGTCAGCTGGAGTCCTTTGTCAAGGAGAAAGGTTTCCCAGCCTTATCAGCCCAAGCCTTGCGGGAACAGTTCATTCTAAGACAGATAGAAAACAAGGTCGATTTGTACGAAATTGCAAAAAAATTAGGATTAAAAACAGTCCTGACCTTAGAAAAATATAGATAATGGATATTAAATTAAAAGATTTTGAAGGGCCACTGGACCTGCTCTTGCACTTGGTTTCTAAGTACCAGATGGATATTTACGACGTGCCCATCACAGAAGTCATCGAACAGTATCTAGCCTATGTCTCAACCCTGCAGGCCATGCGTCTGGAAGTAACGGGCGAGTATATGGTTATGGCCAGTCAGCTGATGCTGATCAAGAGTCGCAAGCTCTTGCCAAAGGTAGCAGAAGTGACAGACTTAGAGGATGACCTAGAGCAGGACCTTCTCTCCCAAATCGAAGAATACCGCAAGTTCAAGCTCTTGGGTGAGCACTTGGAGGCTAAGCACCAAGATCGGGCCCAGTACTATTCCAAAGCGCCAACAGAGTTGATTTACGAGGATGCGGAACTTGTGCATGACAAGACGACCATTGACCTCTTTTTGGCTTTTTCAAATATCCTAGCCAAGAAAAAAGAGGAGTTCGCACAGAACCACACGACCATTTTGCGGGATGAGTATAAGATTGAGGATATGATGGTCATCGTAAAAGAGTCCTTGACTGGACGAGACCAGTTGCGCTTGCAGGATTTGTTCAAGGAAGCCCAGAATGTCCAAGAGGTTATTACCCTCTTTTTGGCGACCTTAGAGTTAATCAAAACCCAGGAACTGATCCTCGTGCAAGAGGAGAGTTTCGGAGATATCTATCTCATGGAAAAGAAGGAAGAAAATCAAGAGGCACAAAGCTAGACTTGATAGAGAGGAAAGATGAGTACTTTAGCAGAAATAGAAGCGCTCTTGTTTGTGGCAGGTGAAGATGGGATTCGGATTCGTCAGTTGGCTGAACTCCTCTCACTTCCACCGACAGGCATCCAACAGAGTTTAGAAAAATTAGCCCAGAAGTATGAAAAAGACCAAGAGTCGAGCTTGTCCCTGATTGAGACAGGTGGTGCATACAGATTGGTGACCAAGCCTCAATTTGCAGCGATTTTGAAGGAATACTCCAAGGCGCCCATCAACCAGAGTTTGTCTCGGGCTACTCTTGAAACCTTGTCCATCATTGCCTACAAGCAGCCGATTACCCGAATTGAGATTGATGCTATTCGTGGGGTTAATTCGAGTGGAGCCTTGGCAAAGTTGCAGGCTTTTGAATTGATAAGAGAAGATGGGAAAAAAGAAGTTCTTGGGCGGCCAAACCTCTATGTGACTACGGATTATTTCCTAGATTACATGGGAATTAACCATTTGGAAGAACTGCCAGTGATTGATGAGCTTGAGATTCAAGCCCAAGAAAGCCAATTATTTGGTGAAAGGATAGAAGAAGATGAGAATCAATAAATATATTGCCCATGCAGGTGTGGCCAGTAGGAGAAAAGCAGAAGAGCTGATCAAGCAAGGTTTGGTGACAGTTAACGGCCAAGTAGTGCGTGAACTCGCAACGACCATCAAGTCTGGTGACAAGGTCGAAGTGGAAGGCCAGCCCATCTACAACGAAGAAAAGGTCTACTATCTGCTTAACAAACCACGTGGAGTGATTTCCAGTGTGACAGATGACAAGGGTCGCAAGACTGTTGTGGACCTCTTGCCCAATGTAAAAGAACGTATTTACCCTGTGGGACGTTTGGACTGGGATACATCAGGTGTCTTGATTTTAACCAATGATGGGGACTTTACAGACGAGATGATTCACCCCCGTAATGAGATTGACAAGGTCTATGTCGCGCGTGTTAAAGGTGTGGCCAATAAGGATAATCTCCGCCCCTTGACTCGTGGTCTTGAGATTGATGGCAAGAAAACCAAGCCAGCTGTATATGAGATTCTCAAAGTGGATCCAGTCAAAAATCGCTCAGTAGTGCAGTTGACTATCCATGAAGGGCGTAATCATCAGGTTAAAAAGATGTTTGAAGCCGTCGGTCTTCAAGTGGATAAGTTGTCTCGGACACGTTTTGGACATCTGGACTTGACTGGTCTTCGTCCGGGAGAAGCCCGTCGCCTTAATAAAAAAGAAATCAGCCAACTACACACCATGGCTGTGACCAAGAAATAATGAAACGAATCTTAATAGCGCCAGTACGCTTTTACCAACGTTTTATCTCACCGGCCTTTCCACCCTCTTGTCGCTTTGAGCCGACTTGTTCCAACTACATGATTCAGGCTATTGAAAAACATGGCTTCAAGGGTGTTCTGATGGGCTTGGCTCGAATTTTCCGATGCCATCCTTGGTCGCCAATAGGAAAAGATCCTGTCCCAGATCACTTTTCTCTCAGACGAAATCAAGAAAAAAAATAACCCAACATCAGGTGATGTTGGGTTTTCTTGCTTATTTTAAAGCTTTTTGAGCGTCTTCAATCATGAGTTTGGTTGATTCAAGACCGCCTCCGCTTAGATACCAGAGGTCTGGTGTTAGTTGGATGATTTTACCGTTTTTAGCGGCAGGAGTCTCAGCGATGAGGGCATTTTCTAGGACGCCATCGTTGCTTGAGTTGTCACCACCGATGGCAAGGGTACGGTTGATGACAAAGAGGATGTCAGGATTGATTTCTTTGACACTTTCAAAGCTGACTTCTTGTCCGTGGCGAGAGTCTTCAAATTTGGTATCAGTTGGTTTGAATTTCAAGGTTTGGTACAAGAAAGAGAAACGAGATTGGGCACCAAAGGCAGCCATTTTTCCTTCATTGAGGAGGATAGCAAGGGCTTTTTTGTCAGAACTTTCGTTTTTAGTAGCGACTTCTTGGATGCTCTTATCTAGGTTAGCTAATTCTTCTTTAGCTTTCTGTGTACCAGTTTCGCCAAAGGCGCTTGCTAGAGATTCGATGTTAGCCTTGGTTGAAGTCCAGTAGTCGTCCTTGCTTGCTTGGAAGAGAACGGTTGGAGCAATCTCTTTGAACTTGTCTACGAATTTTTGGGTACGTGGAGAAGCGATAATTAGATCTGGTTCAAGAGCAGCGATGGCTTCTAGGTCTGGCTCAACCATGGAACCCACATTGTTGACATTTCCCGCAAGATCTTTTAGGTAAGTCGGAACAGTTTTTGTAGGCATTCCGACGATATTCTTTTCAAAACCTAAAGCGCGAATAGTGTCCGCAGCACCGAGGTCAAAGGTTACAATCTTTTCAGGAACCTTTGAAAGTTTGACCTCGTCTAGTGAACTTTTAATGGTTATCTCTGTTGGAGCAGAGCTACTTGTATCTGTCTGGCTAGTGCTTGAGTTTGTATTTGTACCACATGCACCAAGTAAGAGCAAGAAGCTGGCCACTAGGGCAGTGAAATAAAGTTTAAGGGATGTTTTCATGATTTTTCCTTTTTAAAATGTGATAACGATGTAAGGGGCTCTTAGATAGGCTTGTTAGCTAAGAGGCAGAGGGTTCTCTAACATGAATTCAGAATAGCTAGCTATAGATACAGATCTTTTTGCCATTGATATCAGCTAGCGTGATGGGGATCTCATAGAGTTGACTGAGCAGGTCAGCCTGCATGATTTGAGCAGTCGTTCCCTTGCAAAAGACTTGGCCGTCCTTGAAGGCAACAATTTCATCCGCATACTGACTAGCCATATTGATATCGTGTAGGACGATGATAACGGTCTTCCCTAGTTCCTCCACCAGTCGCTTGAGAATCTGCATCATGCTGACACTTTGCTTGATATCGAGATTATTGAGCGGTTCGTCTAGCAAGATAAAGTCTGTATCTTGGGCTAGTACCATGGCGATAAAGACACGTTGGAGCTGTCCACCAGACAGACTATCGATGTAGCGGTCTTTTAAGTTTGTCAGTTCCAGATAGTCCAGAGTTTCTCGGATTTTTTCCCAGTCTTCTGCCTTCAGTCGACCACGGCTGTAGGGAAAACGTCCAAAACTGACCAGTTCTTCTACAGTCAATTTGGCTTGGTAATTGATCTTCTGCTTTAGGATGGTAAGCTCTCGAGCCAGTTCTTGCGAATTCCAACTTTCAATTTCACGACCTTTGATACTGAGAATTCCCTGATCCTTCTTGGTTAGTCTGCTCATAATGGAGAGGAGAGTTGATTTTCCAGCACCATTTGGACCAATAAAGGCTGTCAGTTTCTGAGGACTGACTTCAAGCGAAATGTCTTGCAAAATATCCTGTTTTTGAATGGATTTGTCAATGTTTTCCAGTTTCACCGACGTGCCCTCCTATAAAGTAAGATAAAGAATAAGAAGCCACCCACACTCTCGATAATCATGCTGATGCGAATTTCCAGTGCAAAGACTCGTTCAATGAGGGCTTGCCCCAAGGTCAAGCTAATAAATCCAATCAGAATAGCCACGATAAAGAGTAACTTGTGTCGATAATCTTTGACAATCAGGTAAGTGAGATTGGCCAGCATAAAGCTGAAGAAGGCCATAGGTCCTACCAAGGCAGTTGCCGTTGAGGTCAAAAGTACGATGCCCCAGAGGAGTTCTCTCTGTTCTTTTTCAACATCGAGTCCCAGTATCTGAGCCGTTTCTCTTTGCAGGTGTAGGACATCCAGAATAACTGCTTTTCGAAAGAAAAAGATTGTCAAAGCGAGGATGATCAGAGAACCGATGGCTAGGATGGAAGTGTTGAGATGCTGAAAGGAGGCGAAGAGACTGTTCTGCAGTTTATCGTATTCATTTGGATTCATCAGGACTTGGAGGAAGGTACTGATATTTCGAAAGAGACTTCCGAGTGCTAGACAGATTAGCAGAATGAAAACCAAATTTTGCTTCATCAGCGTCTTCAAGTAACCTTGTAAGGCGAGAAAGAAGAGGGATTGAAGCAGAAGCGAGATTAGAAATTCTAAGACAGGCGACTTCCCAAGCTGTAGAAATTTGCTTTCAAATATCAGTAGCAGGGTCTGTAGCAAGATATAGAAGGATTCGATTCCCAAAATACTTGGCGTCAGAAAGCGATTTTCCGTCAGGGTTTGAAAACTAATGGTCGAAATCCCTGTCGCGATGGCTACCAATAGATAAACGATGATTTTTTGGGAACGTAGCTTCCAGGCAAAGGCAGACAGCTGAGTGATGGGCCAAAAGTAGAGGAGGCAAGCTCCGATGGCCAGAATAATGAGAAGGCAGAAGAGTTTGGTATATTTGCTTTTAAACTGCATCCTTTTGTCCCCCTCTCCATAGAAGTAGGATAAAGACGAGACTACCAATGATTCCTAGTAGGAGACTGACAGACAGCTCATAGGGCCGAATCAAGACTCGAGAGAGGATGTCACAGGCCAGAACTAGATTGGCACCGACCAGAGCGACCATGAGTTTGGTTTGACTCAAATTATCTCCATAGCGCTTGCGGATAAGATTGGGAACGATGACCCCGAGAAAAGGCAAGGCACCCACGGTAATCATGGTGACACTTGTCGTTAGCGCCACCAGAAAAAGGGCCAGTTTTTCAAGTAGAGAGTAAGAAATCCCCAAACTTTCACTGGTTTCCTTGCCCAGATTCATGATGGTGAAGGTTTGGGATAATTTCCAAACGGCTATCAGGATAATGAGGCCTAAGAAGAGCCACTCATACTGATGGGTCTGAATCATGGAGAAGGAGCCCTGGGTCCAAGCAGTCATACTCTGAACCAGATTGAAACGATAGGCGATAACTTCTGTGACAGAACCGATAATCCCACTATAGATGATCCCGATCAAGGGCAACATCCACCTTTCCTTTACAGAAAAAATAGTCATAAAGGCCAGGAAGAAGAGGGTAAATAAAATGGATGAGCCAAAAGCAAAGAGAATCTTTTGGGTCAGACTCGCAGACGGAAAGACAAAGAGGCTTAACACCATTCCCAGTTTAGCGGCTTCTGTGGTTCCGACTGTACTTG
The DNA here is from genome assembly GCA_019458035.2 of Streptococcus oralis. GTDB lineage: Bacteria > Bacillota > Bacilli > Lactobacillales > Streptococcaceae > Streptococcus > Streptococcus oralis_BP. Next base: position 1,291,685 of record CP185271.1, on the reverse strand, counting down.
GAGCAGCGAATTGATTTTGAGTAATGGTCTGCATGAGGAGTCCTGCCATGCTCATACTGGAGGCTGCAAGGAGAATACTGATGGTTCTTGGAAGACGCGACTCTTGAAAGAGAAGCCAGGTCTGTTGGTCAAAAGCAAAGAATTTTTCCCAAGAAAAATCACTGGTTCCAATGGTAATGGAGAGAAAGACTAGGAGTAGAAGTAAGCCTGTTAAAATATGAGAGAGTTTCATACCCCGTCCTTTCAAATAGATTTGGTACCGAAAGATACCTGCGGATATAAATGTAACACGATTTCTTTAATCTGTCAATAAATTTTCTGACAATTTAATGTAAAAAGAAAGAAAAATTCCTGAAATAACATCTGCCCCTCTCTTTTATTGGAAAACTGAGTAAAAACCAATCTACCTTCCCACTATCCTTATCCTATAAAAAGTGGTAAAATGGAGGACAGAAAGAAGGAACTGATATGACAACATTATTTTCAAAAATCAAAGAAGTAACAGAGCTTGCTGCAATCTCAGGTCATGAAGCGCCTGTCCGGACTTATCTTCGTGAGAAGTTGACACCGCACGTGGACGAAGTGGTGACAGATGGCTTGGGTGGTATTTTCGGTATCAAGCATTCAGAAGCTGCGGATGCACCACGCGTCTTAGTCGCTTCTCACATGGACGAAGTTGGTTTTATGGTCAGCGAAATCAAAGCGGATGGTACCTTCCGTGTGGTTGAAATCGGTGGTTGGAATCCTATGGTGGTCAGCAGCCAACGCTTTAAACTCTTTACTCGTGACGGTCGTGAAATTCCTGTGATTTCAGGCTCTGTTCCTCCACATTTGACTCGTGGAAAGGGTGGACCAACCATGCCTGCTATCTCGGATATCGTTTTTGATGGTGGTTTTGCGGACAAGGCTGAGGCAGAAAGCTTTGGTATCCGTCCGGGTGACACCATTGTCCCTGATAGCTCCGCTATCTTGACAGCCAATGAAAAAAATATCATCTCAAAAGCTTGGGACAACCGCTACGGTGTTCTCATGGTGAGTGAGTTGGCAGAAGCCCTATCAGGTCAAAAGCTGGGAAATGAACTCTATCTGGGTTCTAATGTCCAAGAAGAAGTTGGTCTTCGTGGGGCTCATACTTCTACAACCAAGTTTGACCCAGAAGTCTTTCTGGCAGTTGACTGTTCACCTGCTGGTGATGTTTACGGTGGCCAAGGTAAGATTGGGGATGGAACCTTGATTCGCTTCTACGATCCAGGTCACTTGCTCCTCTCAGGTATGAAGGATTTCCTTTTGACAACGGCTGAAGAAGCTGGCATCAAGTACCAATACTACTGTGGAAAAGGCGGAACAGACGCTGGAGCAGCTCATCTGAAAAATGGTGGTGTCCCATCTACAACTATCGGTGTCTGTGCTCGTTATATCCATTCTCACCAAACTCTCTACGCGATGGATGACTTCCTAGAAGCCCAAGCTTTCTTGCAAGCCTTGGTGAAAAAATTGGACCGTTCAACGGTTGATTTGATTAAAAATTATTAAACATAAGGGAGGTGGTCAGGAGATGGCAGAACCAAACCTAGAAAGCCTTATAAAAGATCTCTATAACCATGCCCGTCAGGGCTTGAGTGAAGATTTAGTTGCTGCTCTCCTAGAGACTGCTAAAAAACTACCAACTACAAATGAGCAATTACTAGCAGTCCGTCTCTCAGGTCTGGTCAATCTTGAATTGTTCAGAAATCCCAAACACCCAGCACCTGAGTTGATCAACTTGGCGCGTTTTATCAAAAGAGAAGAAGCCAAGTACAGGGGCACTGCAGTTTCTGCTATTATGTTTGGTGAACTCTTTAAGATGCTTTGATTACACTGTGAATCAAAGCATTTTTTATGTCAGAAAAGCCATTCTTGATGAGGAGACGAAAAAAGCCATCCCATTCAGGATAGCTTTTTGGTACTTAGATTTGTTCAGCGATGACCTTTTCGGCTAGGTTCATAGCATGGTCAGATACACGAGTGTAATGGGAAATGATGTCAATAAAGTTGACCCCAGCTTGTGTTGAACATTCGCCCTTGTTAAGGCGTTTGATGTGGGTCTTTCTGAGAACGCGTTCCATATTGTTGATTTCTTTATGACGTTCAATCAGCCTTTGAGCTTTTTCAATATCATTGTTTTCCACACTATCAAGGGCATCTTTGATGAACTCAGTGGTAGCGTGATAAATCGCAGCTAGCTCTTCCAAAGCGGCCTCAGAGAACTGAACATTCTTGCGTTGGAGATAGTCTGTTAGGTTGATTAACCCTTCTGCGTGGTCTCCAATCCGTTCCAAATCACGTGATGAGTCAAGAATATTGGTTAAAATTTCACTTTCCTTTTGACTCAAGGATTCGCTTGAAAGGCTAATCAGGTAACGAGTGAGTTTTTCGTCAATTGTGTTAATTGCTTCTTCAGTCTTATGGCCTTTCTCAGCTAGTTTTTCATCTAGATTGACGATGTAGTCGTAGGAAAGGTCAAAAGCTTTTGCAGCATAGTTCCCCAAGTGAAGAAGTTCTTTTTTGGCATTTCCTAGAGCGATAGAAGGCGCCTGTTTGATGAGTTGTTCATCCAAGTAGAGAGCCTCGTATTTAACAACTTCATCTTCACCAGGAATGAGCTTGGTAACAATGTAAGCCAAGGCGCCGATGAATGGGAACTGGATAATGGTATTTGTAATATTAAAGGTTCCGTGGGCAAAGGCAATGGTCATTTCTGGAGCTAGATTGAGTGCAGATTCAAACCATTGAATCAAGCCAATGAAAGGTACAAGGAAGACAATACAGATAACCGTACCAATCACATTAAAGGCAACGTGGGCACCGGCAACACGTTTGGCAGCGATATTGGCTCCAAGAGAAGCAATGATGGCGGTAATGGTCGTTCCGATATTATCACCAAACAAGACCGGTAGGGCACCTTGTAGATCAATCAAACCACTTGCGTACAGGTTCTGTAAGATACCGATAGTTGCGGATGAAGCCTGAATGAGTAGGGTCAGTCCAGTTCCGACAAAGACACCTAGAATAGGACTCTTACTTAGTTCAACCATGTAGTCTCTAAAGACTTGCAGGTCTTTTAGGGGTTCCATTGCACCGCTCATAAGATTGAGAGCGAAGAAGATACCTCCTACACCAAAGATAATCCGTCCAATGTTATTGATGGAGCGATTCTTGGTGAAGAAGAGACAAACCGCTCCAATAAAGAGCATAGGTAAGGCGTAATCTCCTAGCTTAAAACCGATGATAAAGGATGTAACGGTGGTTCCAATATTGGCACCCATGACAATACCGATAGCCTGACGCAAGGTCAAAAGTCCTGCACTTACTAGTCCCACTGTAATGACTGTAACACCAGAACTTGATTGAATCAGCGCCGTCATACCGATACCAACCAGCACACCGAAGAAGGGATTGCTGGTATATTTGTCAATGTAAAACCGAAGGCGATCTCCAGCAGCTTGTTGTAAACCGTCTCCCATGGTCTTGATACTATATAAAAATAGTCCCAGACCACCTAAAAAGTGAAATAAAATTTCCTGCCAATTAATGGACATTTCTTTTTCCTCCGAAAAATAATCGCGGAATTTCTCCCATTCTATTTTAAAGGATAAAAGTAAATCTCACAAGTGTTTAGCTGAAATTTTCATAAGAAACAAGAACTTTCTTTCAAAATGAGAGATAGTTTCCCTTTAAGATAGATGATTTATAGGATTGTGTCCAAATTTTACTGATTATTATCCTAGTTATAGTTTTTGTATCAAGTATATTGACAACGCTTTCATATGAGATAAAATGAGGATGATCCTGTTCTGGTGGTGTCCACTAAGAACAATTGCTGTTTATCTAAAAAGTGAAGCGCTTACTTTTTATTTTATTAGGAGGATAAGATGAAAGATCTATTTTTTGAAAAACGTTGCCGTTACAGTATTCGTAAGCTGTCAATCGGGGCTTGTTCCTTGATGATTGGTTCAGCTCTATTTGCAAGCCCAGCCCTTGCTGAACAAGTCGCTGCCCCTGAAACAGCTACTAATACGAGTGCTCAAGCTACAAGCACTAATGAGACAACTAATCCAGATACTGCAGCCATCGAAAAACAATTAGAGGAAACTGAAAACAAAGTAGCTGGGCAACCAATTTCAGAAAACCCTCCAGCAATAACGGATCTGGTTAATGAAAAAGAAGAAGCAAAGCCAACTCCGACAGAAAAACCTGCTCAACCAACTGAAAAAGAAGAAGTCAAACCAGAGGAAGCTCCTCAATTGGCTGAGGAGAAAGCCGACAAACCGACTCTAGCAGACGTTCCTAAAAATGAAGAAAAGAGTCTCCGACCAAAAGAAATCAAATTTGATACTTGGGATGATTTGTTGAAATGGGAACCTGGTGCGCGTGAGGATGATCCCATCAATCGTTCCTCAGTTGAACTCGCCAAGCGCCATAGAGGTCAGTTGGTTAACGAAAAAGCAAGCAGAAGAGCCAAGGTTCAGGCGCTAGCAAATACCAACTCAAAGGCTAAAGACCACGCTTCTGTTGGTGGAGAAGAATTCAAGGCCTACGCCTTTGATTACTGGCAATACTTGGATTCAATGGTCTTCTGGGAAGGCCTAGTCCCAACTCCAGATGTCATTGATGCAGGGCACCGTAATGGTGTGCCTGTTTATGGAACCTTGTTCTTCAACTGGTCAAACAGCATTGCCGACCAAGAGAAGTTTGCTGAGGCTTTGAAGCAAGATGAGGATGGCACCTTCCCTATAGCTCGAAAGCTTGTTGATCTCGCTAAGTATTATGGCTTTGATGGCTACTTCATTAACCAAGAAACAACAGGTGAATTGGTAGCACCTCTTGGTGAAAAAATGCGCCAATTCATGCTCTATACAAAAGAATACGCGGCTAAAGTCAACCATCAAATCAAGTATGCTTGGTACGATGCCATGACCTACAAATATGGTCGTTACCACGAAGATGGCCTTGGTGAATACAACTACCAGTTCATGCAAAAAGAAGGTGACAAGGTTCCTGCAGATCAATTCTTTGCCAACTTCAACTGGAACAAAGAAAAGAATGACTACTCTGTAGAGATGGCAAAATGGCTAGAACGTAGTCAATATGATGTCTTTGCAGGCTTGGAATTGCAACAAGGTGGTTCTTATAAGACCAAAGTCAAATGGGATGCCCTCTTAGATGAAAAAGGCAAGTTGCGTTTGTCACTTGGACTCTTTGCACCGGATACGATTACCAGCCTAGGAAAAACAGGCGAAGACTACCACAAGAACGAAGACATCTTTTTTACAGGTTACCAAGGAGATCCAACGGCTCAAAAACCAGCTGACAAAGAATGGTATGGGATTGCCAATTTGGTTGCTGACCGCACACCAGCAGTTGGTCGAACCTTCACGACCTCCTTTAATACAGGTCATGGTAGAAAGTGGTTTGTAGACGGTAAAGTTTCTAAGGATTCTGAGTGGAACTACCGTTCTGTTTCTGGTGTCTTGCCAACATGGCGCTGGTGGCAGACTTCAACGGGGGAAAAACTTCGTGCAGAATATGACTTTACAGATGCCTATAATGGAGGTAACTCTCTTAAATTCTCAGGGGATGTAGCTGGTAAGACGGACCAGGATGTGAATTTGTATTCTACCAAACTAGAAGTAACTGAGAAAACCAAACTTCGTGTTGCCCACAAGGGAGGAAAAGGCTCTAAAGTTTATATGGCCTTCTCTACGACTCCAGACTACAAATTTGAGGATGCAGCCGCATGGAAAGAACTAACTCTCTCTGATGACTGGAAGAATGAAGAATTTGACCTTAGCTCACTAGCTGGTAAAACCATCTATGCAGTCAAACTCTTCTTCGAGCATGAAGGAGCTGTAAAAGATTATCAGTTTAACCTAGGTCAATTAACCATTTCGGACAATCACCAAGCACCACAAGCGCCGACAGGCCTCTCTGTAGTGAAACAATCTCTTAAGAACGCCCAAGAAGCTGAAGCAGTGGTCCAATTTGCGGGTAACCAAGATGCAGATTTCTATGAAGTCTACGAAAAAGATGGAGATAACTGGCGTTTGTTGACAGGATCATCTGCTTCCACTATCTACTTGCCAAAAGTTAGCCGCTCTGCTAATGCGACTGGTACGACTCAGGAACTGAAAGTCGTTGCAGTTGGTAAAAATGGCCTTCGTTCCGAAGCCGCGACGGCATCCTTTAACTGGGGGATGACAGTTCAGGATACGACTCTTCCAAGACCTTTAGCTGAAAATATCGTTCCAGGTGCAAAGGTCATCGGTAGCACTTTCCCAAATACTGAAGGTGGAGAAGGCATTGAAGGTATGTTGAACGGTACCATTACTAGCTTGTCAGATAAGTGGTCTTCAGCTCAGTTGAGCGGTAGTGTGGATATTCGCTTGACCAAGCCACGTACCGTTGTTAGATGGGTCATGGATCATGCGGGAGCTGGTGGAGAATCCGTAAACGACGGTTTGATGAACACCAAAGACTTTGATCTTTACTACAAGGATACAGACGGTGAGTGGAAACTAGCCAAGGAAGTCCGTGGCAACAAAGCACACGTGACAGATATCACTCTTGACAAACCAATTACTGCCCAAGACTGGCGCCTAAAAGTTATCACTTCAGATAATGGAACGCCTTGGAAAGCCATTCGTATCTACAACTGGAAGATGTATGAAACCTTGGACACAGAAAGTCAAAATATTCCAATGGCCAAGGTAGCTGCTCGTTCACTTGGAAACCACCAAGTTCAACTTGGCTTCTCTGATGTTCCGGCGGGTGCAACCATCACCGTTTACGACAAGGCAGATTCACAAACACCGATTGCAACTTTGAAGTCTGAAAATGGTGGCGACCTAGCAACAGCACCATTGGCCTTTGACAAGCAACCAAATCTACTCTATTATCGTACCCAACTACCTGGTAAAGAAATCAGTAACACATTGGCAGTAGCGATTCCGCAGGATGAAAGAAAAATTGCTGCAGTTAGCCTTGAAAAAGGGCCTAAGAAGACAGTTTACAAAGAGGGAGAAAAACTTGACCTCAGAGGCGGAACCCTCCGTGTTCAGTACGAAGGGGGACAAGCTGATGAGCTGATTAACCTTACTCACTCAGGTGTGACAGTATCTGGCTACGACGCTCATCAAAAAGGGGAACAAAAGCTCACAGTTAGCTATCTTGGACTTCCAGTTACTGGTGACTTAAAGGTACAAGTGACAGGTCAAGATGAAGGAAAACCGAAAGAAGTAGCAGGTTTGTACATTACTCAGAAACCGAAAACAGACTATCTAGTAGGAGAGCAACTGGATCTTGCAGAAGGTCGCTTCGGCGTTCTCTATGATGATGAGACAGAAGAAAGTCATGCCTTCACAGATCAAGGTGTTGAAATTACGGGCTACGATGCTCAAAAGACTGGTCGTCAGACCTTGACCTTGCATTACAAGGGGCACACCGCTGAGTTTGATGTCTTGGTTTCTCCAAAAGCAGCTGTCAACGATGAGTACCTCAAACAAGAAATCACTGCTGCCCAAGGTCGTCAGTCAACCCTTGCCTACACCTTCTCAAGTGAGGACAAACAAGCTGCACTAGTAGAGAAACTTAATGCAGCGAAAGCTGTTGCAGAAAACCACAATGCTAGCCAAGAAGAAGTCAACCGGGCTTTGAATGAGTTGAAACAAGCAGGGACGGACTTGGATGGAAATCAACGTTACCAAACTGCTAGAGAAGAATTGGAAGGTTTGCTCGAATCCGTCCGTGAAAAAGATCCTAAAGCTGAGTTAATTGCCCAAGCAGAAACTTTATTAGCTTCAGAGATGCCAACTCCACAAACGTTTGCGGAGATGAAAGAAAAGCTGAATAAAAAACTAGCCCCTGCAGAAGAAAGCCATCATGTTGGAAGCATGGATCCAAATGAAGTGGCTCCAACGGTTGAAGCTCTCCCTGAACTAGTTATTGAAACTGAAACAACAGCCTTTGAACATCAGGAGCGACCAAACGCCGAGCTTCTCAAAGGACAACGCCAGCTAGTTCAAGCAGGAGCGGAAGGTCAAGTTCGTCGCTTTGTAGAAGTAGATACCCAAGGCAAACGCACTCTTCGTTCGACTGAGGTAGTCAAGGAAGCAATCCCAGAAATCACAGAAGTTGGAACAAAAGTTCTATCAAGCAACCAACCAGCTGAGGGAATAAAAGACCTAGTTTTAGAAATTCCGAAACTGGAAATTGAAGAGGGAACAGTTTCCTTCGAACGTCAAGAACGACTAAACGCCGAGCTTCTCAAAGGACAACGCCGTGTTGTGCAAGCTGGAGTGGAAGGTCAAGTCCGTCGCTTTGTAGAAGTCGATGGTCAGGGCAAACGCACTCTACGTTCGACTGAGGTTCTCAAGGAAGCTATCCCAGAAATCACAGAAGTTGGAACAAAAGTTCTATCGAGCAGCCAACCAGCTGAAGGTGTGAAAGATTTAGTGCTAGAAACTCCGAAACTGGAAATTGAAGAGGGGACAATTTCCTTCGAACGTCAGGAGCGACCAAACTCCGAACTTCTCAAAGGACAACGCCAGCTAGTTCAAGCAGGAGTTGAAGGCCAAGTTCGTCGCTTTGTAGAAGTTGATGCTCAGGGCAAACGCACCCTTCATTCAACTGAGGTTGTTAAGGAAGCAATCCCAGAAATTGTTGAAGTAGGAACGAAAGAAGAGCAAGTCTCACAAACGAGGGATCAAGCTCTTTCAGCAGCACCAGCAAAAGTTGAAGAAGTAAGTAAAGAGCTTCCAAATACAGGAGCGACAAGAGATGCTAGTCTAGTAGCGCTGGGACTCCTCGGAGTAATGAGTGGCTACGGCTTGCTTGCTGGAAAGAAGAGAGAAGACTAATCGGATTTACGAATCTTGGATTTTCTCATAAAAACTAAAAAACAAGGTTTGACGGCAAATCAGTCAGACCTTGTTTTGACTAGTAGAAATCAGTGAAAGAATGATTAAATGAGCTAGTCTTTCTTTCAATAATCAGTTATTTAGCAAGGTTTTTCTAGTTTTTATTTTAAAAAATGCTAGTTTCAATTATAAGAATGAACAAGAAAAGTTTAGGGTTTTTCTATCTCTTTTGCGGATTTTGTGATATAATTAACACATATAAAAAAAGAAGGAGTCATATCTAATGGCAAAATTGACTGTTAAAGACGTTGACTTGAAAGGGAAAAAAGTTCTCGTTCGTGTTGACTTCAACGTACCTGTTAAAGATGGCGTGATTACTAATGACAACCGTATCACTGCAGCTCTTCCAACTATCAAGTACATCCTTGAACAAGGTGGACGTGCAATCCTCTTCTCTCACCTTGGCCGTGTAAAAGAAGAAGCAGACAAAGAAGGTAAATCACTCGCTCCTGTAGCTGCTGACTTGGCTGCTAAGTTAGGACAAGAAGTTAAATTTATCCCAGGTGTTACACGTGGTGCTGAATTGGAAGCAGCAATCAACGCTCTTGAAGATGGACAAGTTCTCTTGGTTGAAAACACTCGTTTCGAAGATGTTGATGGCAAGAAAGAATCTAAAAACGATCCTGAACTTGGTAAATACTGGGCATCACTTGGAGATGGTATCTTTGTAAACGATGCATTCGGTACAGCTCACCGTGCACACGCATCTAACGTTGGTATCTCAGCAAACGTTGAAAAAGCTGTTGCTGGTTTCCTTCTTGAAAACGAAATTGCTTACATCCAAGAAGCTGTTGAAGCTCCAGAACGTCCATTCGTAGCGATTCTTGGCGGTTCAAAAGTTTCAGACAAGATCGGTGTTATCGAAAACTTGCTTGAAAAAGCTGATAAAGTTCTTATCGGTGGTGGGATGACTTACACATTCTACAAAGCTCAAGGTATCGAAATCGGTAACTCACTTGTTGAAGAAGACAAATTGGATGTTGCAAAATCTCTTCTTGAAAAAGCAAACGGCAAATTGATCTTGCCAGTTGACTCAAAAGAAGCAAATGCATTTGCTGACTATACTGAAGTGAAAGACACTGAAGGTGAAGCAGTAGATCCAGGTTTCCTTGGTTTGGATATCGGTCCAAAATCTATCGCTAAATTCGATCAAGAATTGACTGGTGCGAAGACAGTTGTATGGAACGGACCAATGGGTGTATTTGAAAACCCAGACTTCCAAGCCGGTACAATCGGTGTTATGGACGCTATCGTGAAACAACCAGGCGTGAAATCAATCATCGGTGGTGGTGACTCAGCTGCCGCAGCTATCAACCTTGGTCGTGCAGACAAGTTCTCATGGATCTCTACTGGTGGTGGAGCATCAATGGAACTCCTTGAAGGTAAAGTATTGCCAGGATTGGCAGCTTTGACTGAAAAATAAATAGTTTAACTAAAAGAAGATGGTGTCGCCATCTTCTTTTTTGTACCTTTTTAAATGTATATTATTGCATATATGAAAAGAAAAGGAGTAAATATTTGCATCTTGCCTTGTAAAGTGTTACTATAAGAAGTAACGACTAAATTTAGATAAGGAAATGGCTTATAATGAAAAATAAAAAAGAAGTCTATGGATTTCGTAAAAGCAAAGTTGCGAAAACTTTGTGTGGTGCTGTTTTAGGGACTGCTTTGATTGCTTTTGCAGATCAGGCAGTTTTTGCTGATGAAGTTACAGAGACAACTAGTACAAGTACAGTTGAGGTGGCTACTACAGGAAACCCAGCTACAAATCTACCTGAAGCTCAGGGGGAAATGAGCCAAGTTGCCAAAGAAAGCCAAGCTAAGGCTGGTTCCAAAGACTCAGCTTTGCCAGTAGAAGTATCATCAGCTGATTTGGATAAAGCCATTGCTGATGCAAAAACTGCAGGAGTTAAGGTAGTTCAAGATGAAACAAAAGACAAAGGAACAGCCACAACTGCTACAGAAAATGCTCAAAAACAAGATGAGATTAAAAGCGACTATGCTAAACAGGCTGAAGAAGTAAAGACAACAACTGAAGCATATAAAAAGGAAGTCGCAGCTCATCAGGCTGAAACAGATAAAGTCAATGCTGAAAACAAAGCAGCGGATGACAAGTATCAAAAAGATCTAAAAAGTCATCAAGAAGAAGTTGAAAAAATCAACACTGCCAATGCAACAGCTAAAGCAGAATATGAAGCTAAGCTAGCACAATATCAAAAAGATTTAGCAACTGTCAAAAAAGCAAATGAAGATAGCCAACAGGATTATCAAAATAAACTTTCAGCTTACCAGACAGAATTAGCTCGAGTACAAAAAGCTAATGCGGAAGCTAAAGAGGCTTATGATAAAGCAGTAAAAGAAAATACTGCGAAGAATGCAGCTATTCAAGCTGAAAATGAAGCGATTAAACAACGTAATGAAACTGCCAAAGCAAACTATGACGCAGCGATGAAGCAGTATGAAGCAGATCTTGCAGCTATTAAGAAAGCCAAGGAAGATAATGATGCTGCTTATCAAGCTAAATTAGCAGCTTACCAGACAGAATTAGCTCGAGTACAAAAAGCTAATGCGGAAGCTAAAGCAGCCTATGAAAAAGCTGTTGAAGAAAATACAGCTAAAAACAATGCTATCCAAGCTGAAAATGAAGCGATTAAGCAACGTAACGCCACTGCAAAATCGAATTATGACGCAGCGGTGAAGAAATACGAAGCAGATTTGGCGGCAGTTAAGCAAGCAAATGCTACCAATGAAGCAGACTACCAAGCTAAGCTAGCCGAATACCAGACGGAATTAGCTCGCGTTCAAAAAGCTAATGCCGATGCAAAAGCAACTTACGAGAAGGCAGTTGAAGACAACAAGGCAAAAAATGCTGCGCTCCAAGCTGAAAATGAAGAAATCAAGCAACGCAATGCCGCCGCAAAAGCTGAATACGAAGCTAAAGTTGCGAAATATGAAGCAGATCTTGCCAAATATAAAAAAGAGTTGGCTGAGTATCCAGCTAAATTAAAGGCTTATGAAGATGAGCAGGCTCAAATTAAGGCAGCGCTTGTAGAACTTGAAAAGAATAAAGATCAAGATGGTTACTTATCTAAGCCATCTGCTCAGAGCTTGGTTTATGATTTAGAACCGAATGCCCAACTTGACCTCAAAACAGAAGGAAAACTTCTCACTGCAGCAGCAGTTGATGAAGCCTTTAAGAAAGACACAGACCAATATGGTAAGAAAAATCTTCAGTTAGACAATCTCAATGTCAAGAACTTGGAGAACGGTGCAACTACTTCTTCAGTGGAATTGTATGGTAATATTGGAGACAAATCAGACTGGACGACCAATGTAGGGAATAAAACAGAGGTTAAATGGGGATCGGTTCTTTTAGAACGTGGACAAAGTGCTACAGCAACTTATACCAACCTTCAAAATTCATACTACAACGGTAAAAAGATTTCGAAGATTGTTTACAAATATACTGTAGATCCTTCTTCTCAATTTAAAAATCCTAGTGGAAAAGTTTGGTTGGGAATCTTTAGTGACCCAACTTTGGGAGTCTTTGCTTCTGCTTACACTGGTGATGTTGAAAAAGGGACTTCAATTTTCATTAAAAATGAATTTACCTTCTATGATGAAAATGACCAACCAATTAATTTCGACAATGCCCTTCTTTCAGTTGCATCTCTAAATAGAGAAAATAATTCTATTGAGATGGCCAAGGATTACACTGGTAACTTTATTAAAATTTCCGGTTCATCTGTTGGAGAAAAAGACGGAAAGATTTATGCCACAGAAACCCTGAACTTTAAACAAGGGCAAGGTGGAGCTCGCTGGACAATGTATAAAAATAGCCAGCCTAATTCAGGTTGGGATTCATCAGATGCTCCAAACTCTTGGTATGGTGCAGGAGCAATCAGCATGTCTGGTTCAACTAACCGTGTTACTGTAGGTGCCATTTCTGCTACGTTAGTAGTTCCTTCTGATCCAGTTATGGCGGTTGATACAGGTAAAAGACCAAACATTTGGTACTCGCTCAATGGTAAAATTCGTGCGGTCAACGTTCCAAAAATTACTAAGGAAAAACCAACTCCGCCGGTAGCACCAACTGAACCACAAGCTCCTACTTATGAAGTGGAAAAACCACTGGAACCAGCTCCAGTAGTACCAAACTACGAAAACGAGCCAACTCCACCGGTAAAAACTCCAGATCAACCGGAGCCATCAAAACCAGAAGAGCCAACATATGAGACAGAGAAACCATTGGAACCAGCTCCAGTAGCACCAAGCTACGAAAATGAGCCAACTCCACCGGTAAAAACTCCAGATCAACCAGAGCCATCAAAACCAGAAGAGCCAAATTATGATCCATTGCCAACTCCGCCGGTAGCACCAACTCCTAAGCAGTTGCCAACACCACCAGCGGTGCCAACAGTTCACTTCCATTACAATCGTCTATTTGCACAACCTCAGATTAATAAAGAAATTAAAAATGAGGATGGAGTAGATATCGACCGTACTCTCGTTGCTAAGCAGTCTGTAGTGAAGTTTGAGTTGAAAACAGAAGCGTTGACAGCTGGTCGTCCAAAAACAACTTCGTTTGTATTGGTAGATCCACTTCCAACTGGCTATCAGTTTGATTTGGAAGCAACCAAGGCTGCAAGCAAAGGTTTTGAAACAAGCTATGACAAAGCTAGTCACACTGTAACCTTTAAGGCTACTGAGGAGACCTTGGCTGCTTTCAATGCAGATTTGACAAAATCCTTTGAGACTCTATATCCAACTGTTGTTGGTCGTGTCTTGAATGATGGGGCGACTTATACAAATAACTTTACATTGACAGTCAACGACGCCTACGGTGTTAAGTCAAATATTGTTCGTGTAACGACTCCAGGTAAACCAAATGATCCTGACAATCCAAATAACAACTACATCAAGCCTTTGAAAGTTAACAAGAACAAGCAAGGTGTGAATATTGATGGCAAAGAAGTTCTAGCTGGTTCAACAAACTACTATGAACTCACATGGGATTTGGACCAATACAAGGGAGATAAATCTTCTAAAGAAGCGATTCAAAATGGTTTCTACTATGTGGATGATTATCCAGAAGAAGCCTTAACCCTTCAACCAGAATTGGTTAAGATTCGTGATCTAGAGGGCAATCTTGTATCAGGTATCAGTGTTCAACAGTTTGATAGTTTAGAAGCTGCTCCTAAGAAGGTTCAAGAGCTGTTGAAGAAAGCCAACATCACTGTTAAAGGTGCTTTCCAACTCTTCTCAGCTGATAATCCAGCCGAATTCTACAAGAACTATGTAGCAGCAGGAAAATCATTGCTCATCACAGATCCGATGACAGTTAAACCTGAATTTGGTCAAACGGGTGGTAAGTATGAAAACAAAGCCTACCAAATTGATTTTGGAAATGGCTATGCTACAGAAGTAGTTGTCAACAATGTACCAAAAATCACACCGAAAAAAGATGTGACAATCAGTATGGATCCAAGCAGTGACAATATTGATGGTCAAACCATTCCGTTGAACCAGTACTTCAATTATCGATTAATTGGTGGTTTGATTCCACAAAATCATTCTGAGGACTTGAATGACTATAGTTTTGTAGATGATTATGACCAAAAAGGTGATCAATACACTGGAAACTATAAAGTTCTTGCCAAGGTTGATATCCGATTGAAAGACGGTCGTGTTATTAAGGCAGGAACAGACTTAACAGCTGAAACACAGGTTGAACATGATCAAGATAAGGGAATGATTACCATTCGCTTCAAGGAAGAATTCCTTCAAGAGATTCAGTTGGATTCTCCATTCCAAGCTGAGACTTATATTCAAATGAAACGAATTGCTGTCGGAACCTTTGAAAATACCTATGTAAATACTGTGAACAAAGTTGCTTACGCTTCAAATACAGTTCGTACGACAACGCCAGAACCTAAGAAACCAGAGGAGCCAACAACTCCTACTCCAAATCCAAAAGGTAACCCTACTCTACCTCAAACAGGTACAAATGATTCAAGCTACATGCCATATCTTGGTCTAGCAGCTTTAGTAGGAGTTTTAGGGCTTGGTCAGTTGAAACGGAAAGAAGACGAAAGCAAGTAAGCTCTAAAAGTTAAATAGAAAAGAGGAACTCTGTTTCCTCTTTTTTATAGCCCGAAATTAAAAACGCTTCCTATTGATTTTCACTCATAAAATCAACTAATTTATGTTAAAATGGTAGTAGAAAGTTGAGATTATGAGTTATTTTAAAAAATATAAATTTGATAAGTCACAGTTCAAGCTTGGTATGCGAACCTTCAAAACGGGGATTGCCGTATTTATAGTTCTCTTGATTTTTGGTTTTTTTGGCTGGAAGGGGCTTCAAATTGGAGCGTTGACAGCGGTCTTCAGTTTACGAGAGAGCTTTGATAAGAGTGTCCATTTTGGAACTTCGCGTATCTTAGGAAATAGTATTGGCGGTTTTTACGCCCTTGTCTTTTTCCTCTTAAACACTTTATTTCATGGAGCCTTTTGGGTAACCTTACTAGTTGTTCCGATTTGCACCATGTTAACCATTATGACAAACGTTGCCATGAACAACAAGGCAGGAGTTATCGGTGGTGTAGCGGCTATGTTGATTATTACCCTATCAATACCAAGCGGAGAAACATTTTTGTACGTGTTTGCACGTGTATTTGAAACATTTATGGGAGTTTTTGTCGCAATCCTTGTAAATTATGATATTGAGCAACTGAAACTCTTTTGGGAGAAAAAAAGAAAATAATGTTACATTTTATGACATTATTCGTTGACGTATGTCTTTTTTTAGACTATAATAGACAGGAAGAAGGAAATTGTAAATGAAGGAAAGAGAATTTCGCCGAAATATGGCTGTTTTTCCTATCGGCAGTGTTATGAAGTTGACCGATCTCTCGGCTCGTCAGATTCGTTATTATGAAGATCAAGAGTTGATCAAACCTGATCGAAACGAAGGGAACCGTCGCATGTATTCGTTGAATGACATGGATCGTCTACTTGAAATCAAAGATTATATCTCTGAAGGTCATAATATTGCTGCGATTAAGAAAAAATATGCTGAACGCGAGGCGAAGTCCAAGAAAGCCGTGAGTCAGACGGAAGTGCGTCGTGCACTCCACAATGAACTCCTCCAGCAGGGGCGCTTTGCTTCAGTACGGTCACCCTTTGGTCGCGGTTAGGCAATCGCAAGTAGTCATATATATTAAGGAGAAAACCCATGCCAATCACAGCTGCAGATATTCGTCGTGAAGTCAAGGAAAAAAATGTTACCTTTATCCGTCTCATGTTTTCAGATATTCTGGGAACCATGAAAAACGTCGAAATTCCTGCTACAGATGAACAGTTAGATAAGGTCTTGTCAAACAAAGCCATGTTTGATGGCTCTTCTATTGAAGGTTTTGTACGTATCAATGAGTCAGATATGTACTTGTACCCAGACTTGGATACATGGACAGTCTTCCCTTGGGGAGATGAAAATGGGAGTGTTGCAGGTTTGATCTGTGATGTCTATACAACAGAAGGCGAACCCTTTGCAGGTGACCCACGTGGTAATCTGAAGCGTGCACTTCGTCATATGGAAGAAGTAGGATTCAAATCCTTCAACCTTGGTCCAGAACCAGAATTCTTCCTCTTTAAGCTGGATGAAAATGGCGATCCAACTCTTGAGGTAAATGACAAGGGTGGCTACTTTGATTTGGCGCCTACTGACCTTGCTGACAATACACGTCGTGAAATTGTGAATGTCTTGACCAAAATGGGATTTGAAGTAGAAGCGAGTCACCACGAGGTTGCGGTTGGACAACATGAAATTGACTTCAAGTATGATGAAGTCCTCCGTGCCTGTGACAAGATTCAAATCTTTAAACTCGTTGTTAAAACCATTGCTCGCAAACACGGTCTTTACGCAACCTTTATGGCGAAACCAAAATTTGGTATCGCTGGATCAGGTATGCACTGTAATATGTCCTTGTTTGATGCAGAAGGAAACAATGCCTTCTTTGATCCAAATGATCCAAAAGGAATGCAGTTATCTGAAACGGCCTACCATTTCCTTGGTGGTTTGATCAAGCATGCTTACAACTATACTGCTATCATGAACCCAACAGTTAACTCATACAAACGTTTGGTTCCAGGTTATGAAGCGCCTGTTTACATTGCTTGGGCTGGTCGTAACCGTTCGCCACTTGTGCGCGTACCAGCTTCACGTGGTATGGGAACTCGTCTTGAGTTGCGTTCAGTGGATCCGATGGCAAACCCATACATCGCTATGGCAGTTCTATTGGAAGTTGGTTTGCATGGTATTGAAAACAAAATCGAAGCACCAGCTCCTATCGAAGAAAATATCTATATCATGACAGCGGAAGAGCGTAAGGAAGCTGGCATTACAGACCTTCCATCAACTCTTCACAACGCCTTGAAAGCTTTGACTGAGGATGAAGTGGTTAAGGCTGCCCTAGGAGATCACATCTACACGAGTTTCCTTGAAGCCAAACGTATCGAGTGGGCTAGCTATGCAACCTTCGTTTCACAATGGGAAGTTGATAATTATCTTGACTTATATTAAGAATATAAAAAGATTGTCTGGTTGGGCAATCTTTTTTATTATTGCAAATTTTTAAATGTATTTCGTTGCTGTTTTTAGTATAGTTATTATATAGAAAAACAGAAAACAAGAAAGAGTGAATTATGCATTAAAAAGAAATAATATTCTGAAAATAATTAGAAAATAACATCCAATCATTTTCATTATACCTATTTAATGCAGTAGTGTGGCGGGTTTAGCGTGAGAAAGAAAAAAGTTTACAATTTGACAACATATTTCTTGAAATACTAATTAGTAAATGATAAAATGTTTTTTGGAATGGATGAGTTTCGGAGGGTTCATAAATTATTTACTCAAGCTGTACTCGCCATATTTCATCAAAAAGGAAAGGAGATTCTATGCAAAAAGATAAGTGGTGGCTACCATTTTTAGCGGTGGGGGTCATCATAGGTTTAACGGTGGGTTTTCTTTATTACACCAGACCCACTAAGGATGGAGATATAGGCGCATCGTCAGTTTCGCAATCAACTTCAAGTGCTGAGAACAATACTGCCTTGAGTCTAAAAGGTCAACAACTTCCAGAATTTAAAATGACCTCTCAAGATGGCAAATTGATTGCTATCTCGGAACTGTATGATAAACCTATGTTAGTTGTCGAATGGGCTAGTTGGTGTCCGCATTGCCAGAAACAACTACCCATTGTTCAGCAGATGTATGAAAAGTATGGAGATCAAATTCATTTTGTTCTTCTGAATATGAACGAACCAGGAAAAGAAACAAAGGAAACTGCTGATCAGTATATCAAAGAAAAAGGATATACTTTCCCCTATTATTATGACGAAGATCAGTCCGCAGCCGATCTTTTACAGGTTCAAACCATACCAAGTATGTATCTTGTGACAAAACAGCAACAGGTAAAGAATGTATTAGTAAATCATACCACTGCTGAAAGTTTCTCGAAAGAGTTACAAGAATTGCTAAACTAACATACATTCATTTCGGGAAAAAGGAGGAAGAAGAAATCACAATAGGATTTCAGAGAAAATTATGAGAGATTTCATTAAAAAGGTCTCCATTCTGTTTACGATTCTGTTTCTCTCTGTGCCATTAGGATTAGCTAGTTTACGTTTCGGTCGTGGTGCGGCTGATGAAACTGAGGTAATTCGAGTAGGAGATAATACGGAAATTATCCAGAATGGATGTTATCGTAAGATAAAGAAATCGGAGAAGACGCAATGGACAGTTCCGCGTAAACCAATTGACTTGGTTATCCTGCAGGATGCCAGTGGATCATTCCGAGAAACGATTCCAAGTGTAAAACGTGCTCTTAAACGTTTGACAACATATGTTAGTCCAGAACAATACGATGAGACAAATCCTCATCTAGTTAAGACTGGCGACTCTCGGACAACTGACCGCGTTTTCGTAGCTTCTTACCAAGGTTTGGATCAGGTGCGTTACTTTAATAATAACGATTTCAGTGGCAATCCTACAGATACATTTACCAATCCGAATATAACTGGTAAACACTATACCTATGAGAATAGCGGTTTAACAAGCGATCAAAATGAAATTCATAAATTCATTGATAATATTGCAGTTGATGGTGGAACTCCAACTGTTCCAGCCATTCAAGATACAATCGCTCAGTACAACAGTGTCAAAGGGAATATGGAAAACGGTCGTAAGACAGTCTTCCTCCTGGTAACGGATGGGGTAGCCAATGGTTACCGTCTGCCAGGGTCTAACACAGTTGTAATGGATAAGAGCTATACAAGAACGTGGGATATCCATCGTGCTTGGGGAGTAGATAGCTATCCAGAAGCAGCTCAAGATATTACTGGTCGTGCCAATGAGTTGAGAGATGCTGGTAATCAGCTGAAAGCAGCGGTTGGATCAGAAGGTTCTGTCGTTGTTGGTTTCTGGGAGCGTGTAGCAGGGTTCACTGATCCATACTATCAATATGGTCCTGCCTATCTGAATGGTTTCGGTAACACTATCAATATTGGAGATAATCGTTCAGTTCAAGGTATCTTCCACGATGCACTCCAATCCATGGCTTCACCAGACAAGGTTGTAAACGGAAAGAATGTTTCCTTCTATGTTAACGAGCAAAATAACATTGATGTATTCTCACAAAAGATTTTGGAATCCGTAGCGGCAGCGTTGATCAAGGAAGACATCAAGGGTGAGTTCACTGTTACACCTGGATATAAGGTGGATGCTGTTCGAATCAATGGCAAGACTGTTGTTGAAAAAGTCACAGACCCATCAAAACAAATTCGTGGTCGAATCAATCAAGAAGGCGACAATGTCACAATCTATGTACCCGATAGTGTCTTCAATCCAGGTAATAACAGTTTCGACTATGATTTGAGTAAGGAAGCACGTGCTCCTGAAACGAATGAAGAGGATGAAGTTGATCCGCCAGCTGATTATAAACCTGTAAAAGAAGAAGTTACAGTTCCTGAGTTGACTGGTGTCTTCAAGACGGGTGAGTATACAACTCAACAAATCGGTGGACGTAATGATAAAGTTGAAGTTCAAAAACTCGAGTACTGTTACCCAAGTGTCACTAAGAAAATTACTGATGCAGATAAGAGTAATGACTTGGGAGAAATTGATGACCCGCTTGGTTTGACAAAGAAAAAAGCCTATTCTGCACAATTGTCAGACAAGGCAGAAGAGTTCACCTATACTCTTGATTACAACTTCAATAACGTAGCCTACGAATTTGAAAAGAACGTCATGTTGACAGACCCACTTGACTACCGTTTGGAAGTGGTTGAAAGTTCAGCTACTGGACCAAATGGAGAAAAATGGACCACTCGTGTAGTTAGTCAAGATGATTCAGAAGGCAACCCTCAAAGTGTCGTGGTTGCGGATGTTCCTGCTAAAGGATCCAACTATAATTACTTGGTATTGAAGAAAGCTCAAATGACCATTAAGGTTCGTTTGAAAGAACAATACCGCAATAATCAATCAAGTAAAGAATTCATGGCTCTCCTTCAGGAAAGTAATGGATTTGGTCTCCTAAACCAAGGGAACATCATGTGGAATGGTGATGACAATCAACCAAACCAAGATGCGCATGCCAAGACAGATACCAAACCAAGTACCATTCGCCGTTCAAATCCAGTTTACGTGAAACCGCCAGTAGTAACAGAGATTACGAAGAAGGTTAATGACAAAGAACATGAAGATTTGAAGGCAGAAGAGGAACTCTTTGAGTACAAGGTGACTGCTCCATGGCCAGGTATTGCGGACAACTTTACGCTGACAGATAAAGTTGTTCCAGAGTTAGAAGTTCAAGCAGATAGTTTGAATGTAAAACTCGGTGGAAAAGATAACGCTGATTTGAAAGGTGCGACAACTGTTTCAGGTCAAACCGTTTCGTTGACACTAGACAAAACTAATCTTGAAAAAATCACTCGTAAAGTGAATCGCCGTAAGGTGAAAGACATTCAATATGTAGAATTAACCTTTAAGGCGAAAATCCGTAAAGGTGCTGATCTTTCTAAATACAAGAAAGATGGTCAAGTAAAAGTACCAAATACAGCGGATGTGATCTTGAACGATGTGAAACAAACATCTAACGAAGTAACGGTTACCCCACCAAAACCAAAAGAACCAACGATTGATAAGAAAATCAATGAAAACTTGGATAGCTTCCAAACGTTTGATGGGCAACCATACAACTACAATATTACAACAGCAGTACCAAGTGATGTTGTTAATTACAAGAAGTTTGTGATTCGTGATACACTGGATGCTAATTTGGAACTTGCAGGAGACGTAAGTATTAAAGGTTCTGCAGCGGCCCTCTTTGATATCCACACCAATGGTCAAGAGATTACGGCAACGGTGAAGGATGGTCAGTTTGGTGAACTTGCAAAATACTCAACTGTTGAACTAGTAATTCCTGCAAAAGTTAAAAATGGTGTGACAGGTACAACCATTGAAAACAAGGCTTCTATTTCCTTTACAAATGAGAAAAATGTAGAGAAAGAAGTTAAATCGAAACCTGTCACCGTAACGCCACCTCCTGTAACGAAGAAGATCAATGAAACCCTTGATCACTTAGATATCGCAACAGGTCAAGCGTATAACTACAACATCAAGACAAAACTTCCAACAGATATTACAGATTACAAGAAATTTGTGATTACAGATACACTTGAAGGAGATTTGTCAGTTATCAATGAAACTTCAAGCAAACCAGTTATCAAAGGAGCAGCTGCAGCCTTCTTCGATGTAACAGTTGAGGGTCAAACTGTGACTGCAACGATGAAGGACTTTGCGAACGCTACAGCTCTTGCTGGTCAAGAAGTGGAATTGATTATTCCGGCTAAGATCAATGATGGAGTGACTCGTATCAACATTCCAAATACTGCGAAGTTCAGCTTCACAGATAAGAACGATCATAGCGGAGAAAAAGAAACGAAACCTGTCACCGTAACTCCTCCATCAGAACCAGGTGTTGATAAGAAAATCAACGAAACACTGACAGAGGCAACAATCGGTGCGGAAACCGACTTTACTTATAATATCAAAGCGAAATTGCCAAATGATATTACAACGTACAAGTCCTTCGTTGTAACGGATACCTTGGATGAGAACTTGACTCCAGGTCAAGCTGAAATCAAGGGAGCGGCAGCGAAATTCTTCGATGTAACAGTTCAAGGTCAAACCGTGACTGCAACGATGAAAGATTTTGCGAATGCGGGTGACTACGGTAACCAAGAAGTAGAACTCGTGATTCATGCCAAAGTGAAGAAAGGCTCAACTGTTCCATCTATTGAGAACAAAGCTAAGATTACTTACACCAACAAGAATGACCAACAAGGTGAGAAAGAAACCAAGCCGGTCACTGTTACACCACCACCAATCACGAAGAAGGTGAATGGTCAGGAACACGCAGATCTTGGTAAGTTATCAGAAATCTTTACTTATACGATTGACTCAACGGTTCCACATGTGGCAGATAGCTTCACCATTTCAGATGAT
This sequence comes from Streptococcus oralis, assembly GCA_019458035.2. GTDB lineage: Bacteria > Bacillota > Bacilli > Lactobacillales > Streptococcaceae > Streptococcus > Streptococcus oralis_BP. The sequence goes on along the minus strand of CP185271.1, from coordinate 1,269,164 downwards.
ATCGTCAAAGAATTGGCATTTGAAGGAGAAGCAACGGTCACTGTTGATGGCCAAGCTGTTCAAGACCTCACTGTAACAACAGAAGGTCAACGTTTGACGGTCACATTTGGTAAAGAGCAAGTGAAACAATATGCTGGTAAAGCTGTACAAGTTTCATTTAAGGCTAAGGTGAAGGAAGGCATTACCTTTGATGCACTCTTAGCGGCTTATCCAAATGAATCAAAAGACAAGCCGGTAGTACCAAATACTGCTAGCTACATCATTAATGATAATCCTGATTCTAAGAAAGAATCAAAACCAGTTACCGTTACACCACCACCAACTACTACTCCAGAGCTTAAGAAGGAAGTAAACGGAGCAGAACGTTATGATCTTGCAAAACGTAATGAAGAGTTTACTTATACTTTGAAAACAACAATGCCTGCCAGCGCAACTGTGTTTGAGATGACAGACGAGTTGAAAGAAGTTCTAGAATTTGTTGGTGAGAATGCTTCAGCCACTGTTAAACTTGATGGTGAGGATGCAGGATCGAAGGCGACAGTGACACTTTCTGGTCAAGTCATCAAAGTTGCCTTTACAGAAGCTTCTGTCAAAGCAGATGCAGGTAAGACTATTGAAGTAAACTTCAAGGCTAAAATCAGAGATAATGCCAACTTGTCAGCTTATGTGAATAAAGATGGTAAGACAGAAATTCCAAACAAGGCTTCTTACGACATCGATCACAATCCGAAATATCACAAGGATTCCAATGAAGTCCCAGTAACACCTCCAACACCAGAAGAGCCAGAAATCAAGAAAGATGTGAACGGCAAAGAAGCTGAAACTCTTGACAAACGCGACCAAGTCTTCACTTACAACGTGAAAACAACAGTAGCGCAAGATGCGACAGCCTTCAGCGTAACCGATAAGATCGAAGATGTTCTTGAATTCGCAGGAACTTCAAGTGCTAAATTGAATGGTCAAGCCCTTGACGCTAGCCAAATCAAGGTAGAAGGACAAACCATTACCTTGACGCTTACAGAAGACCAAGTGAAAGCCAATGGCGGTCAAGCCGTTGAATTAACTTTCGACGCTAAGATCAAAGCTGGCGCAAACTTGTCCGCATATGTGAAGGAAGACGGCCGTACACAGATTCCGAATAAGGCTTCTTACGACGCAAGCTTCCCACACAAACCAGGTGTGCACAAGGACTCTAACGAAGTCCCAGTAACGCCACCAACACCAGACGAGCCAGAAATCAAGAAAGATGTGAACGGCAAGGCAGAAGAAACCCTCGCAAAACGTGATGAAGTCTTCACATACAATGTGAAAACAAGTGTAGCGCAAGATGCGACAGCCTTCGCAGTCACAGATACCCTAGTGGACGTTCTTGAATTCGCAGGAACTTCAAGTGCTAAATTGAATGGTCAAGCTCTTGATGCCAGTCAAATCAAGGTAGAAGGTCAAACGATTACCTTGACCCTTACAGAGGACCAAGTGAAAGCCAATGGCGGTCAAGCCGTTGAATTAACTTTCGACGCTAAGATCAAAGCTGGCGCAAACTTGTCCGCATATGTGAAGGAAGACGGCCGTACACAGATTCCGAATAAGGCTTCTTACGACGCAAGCTTCCCACACAAACCAGGTGTGCACAAGGACTCTAACGAAGTCCCAGTAACGCCACCAACACCAGACGAGCCAGAAATCAAGAAAGATGTGAACGGCAAGGCAGAAGAAACCCTCGCAAAACGTGATGAAGTCTTCACATACAATGTGAAAACAACAGTAGCGCAAGATGCGACAGCCTTCTCAGTCACAGATACCCTAGTGGACGTTCTTGAATTCGCAGGAACTTCAAGTGCGACCTTGAATGGTCAAGCTCTTGATGCTAGCCAAATCAAGGTAGAAGGTCAAACCATTACCTTGACCCTTACAGAGGACCAAGTGAAAGCCAATGGCGGTCAAGCAGTTGAATTAACATTCGACGCGAAGATCAAAGCTGGTGCGAACTTGTCTGCTTATGTAACAGAAGATAAGTCAATCAAGGTTCCGAACAAGGCAGCTTACAGGGCAGATCTTCCAAACAAACCAGGCTTTACGAAAGACTCTAATGAAGTCCCAGTAACGCCACCAACACCAGAAGAACCAGAAATCAAGAAAGATGTGAACGGCAAAGAAGCTGAAACTCTTGACAAACGTGACCAAGTCTTCACTTATAACGTGAAAACAACAGTAGCGCAAGATGCGACAGCCTTCGCAGTCACAGATACACTAGTGGACGTTCTTGAATTCGCAGGAACTTCAAGTGCTAAATTGAATGGTCAAGCTCTTGATGCTAGTCAAATCAAGGTAGAAGGTCAAACGATTACCTTGACCCTTACAGAGGACCAAGTGAAAGCCAATGGCGGTCAAGCAGTTGAATTAACATTCGACGCGAAGATCAAAGCGGGTGCTAACTTGTCTGATTATGTAACAGAAGATAAGTCAATCAAGGTTCCGAACAAGGCGGCTTACAAGGCAGATCTTCCAAACAAACCAGGCTTTACGAAAGACTCCAATGAAGTCCCAGTAACGCCACCGACACCAGACGAGCCAGAGATCAAGAAAGATGTGAACGGCAAGGCAGAAGAAACTCTTGACAAACGTGACCAAGTCTTCACATACAACGTGAAAACAAGTGTAGCGCAAGATGCGACAGCCTTCTCAGTCACAGATACCCTAGTGGACGTTCTTGAGTTCGCAGGCACTTCAAGTGCTAAATTGAATGGTCAAGCTCTTGATGCAAGCCAAATCAAGGTAGAAGGTCAAACGATTACCTTGACCCTTACAGAAGACCAAGTGAAAGCCAATGGCGGTCAAGCAGTTGAATTAACATTCGACGCGAAGATCAAAGCTGGCGCGAACTTGTCCGCATATGTGAAGGAAGACGGCCGTACACAGATTCCGAATAAGGCTTCTTATGACGCAAGCTTCCCACACAAACCAGGTGTGCACAAAGACTCTAACGAAGTCCCAGTAACGCCACCAACACCAGACGAGCCAGAGATCAAGAAAGATGTCAATACTAAAGCTGAAGAAACACTTGCTGATCGTGACCAAATTTTCACATACAACGTGAAAACAAGTGTCCCAACAGATGCGACAGCCTTCAGCGTAAGTGATACACTTGAGTCTGTTCTTGATTATGCAGGTTCAGCAAGTGCAATCTTGAATGGTCAAGCTCTTGATGCCAGTCAAATCAAGGTAGAAGGTCAAACGATTACCTTGACCCTTACAAAGGAACAAGTGAAAGCCAATGGCGGTCAAGCTGTTGAATTGAGCTTCACTGCTAAGATTAAAGCGGGAGCTGATTTGACTCCATATCTAACAGATCGTGGATTCACTGTTCCAAATACGGCTTCTTATGATGCAAACATTCCAAATAGACCAGGGCTACACAAAGATTCGAATAAAGTTCCGGTTATCGTTCCAAAAGAACCAGAACCAGAAATTACGAAGAAAATCAACCGTACCTTGGACCACTTGGATGTCGAATACGATGCACCTTACATGTACAATGTCAATACAGCTTTACCAAAAGATATTGATAAGTACAAAGAGTTCACCGTAACAGATACACTTGAATCTGTTTTGGCAATCGCTGATACACCAGTAGCCTATGTGGACGGTCGTGATGCAAATGGAGCTCTTGAAACAAGTGTTGAAGGAAACACTGTCACTGTAAAAGTGAAAGATTTCGCTCGACTAAAAGGCTTCAAAGAGATTCAATTGTACATCCCAGCTAAACTCAAAGCGCATAGCGATTTGACTCCTTATAAGGATCAATTGGTACCAAACAAAGCAAGTGTTAACTTCAAGGATGCCAATGGTCAATCTGGCAGCAAGGAATCAAAACCGGTAACGGTGAAACCACGTGACCCAGAAAAACCAACAGATCCAACACCAGGTGAACCAGTTAAGTCTGTTGGGCCAGAAGATGGATCTAAACCTGATAAAAAATACCACTTGCCAAACGCTTTAGATACCTTCCGCTTCGACATTTCAACGCTCGTTCCTGCAGATCCTAAGGATGAAAATGGAAATGCCTTGAAAGATGAGTACGGTCGCATCAAGAAGACGGAATTGACGAACTTCACGATCAGTGATAAAATCAATCAAGTCCTCAAAGTGAACCTTGACCGCATCGCCCTCAAAGTTGAAAACGCTCAATTTGACAAGATCAAAGCAACTCTTCAAGCCCAACTTGAACAGTCTGAGAAAGAACTCAAAGCTTTGACAGGTAAGTCAACTGATGAGACTTCAACAGAGGCTAACAAGAAGGAAGATTTGAAAGTGGCGGAAGCGAAAGTGGCTGAATTGAAAGCGAAGTTGGAAGCAGCTAAGGCAGCGCAGCCAGCTACTCCAGCAACAGCTGCTGAAGGGACAACACCAGCTACATCTGATTCTTCTGCAACAGAAGATAAGAAACCTGCAACTAGCGAATCAAGTCAAGATCTTGCAAGCTTGGAAGCAGAGTTGAAAGCAGCTGAAGAAAACTTAGCTAAACTTCAAGCACCAGCAGAGAAAGAAGCAGAATTAGCACCAGCTGATAAGAAACAACAACAAGAGAAACTTGAAAATGAAATCAAGAAACTAAAAGAAGCTCAAACTAAGCTTCAAGCAGCTATTGATAAATTGAGTAAGTCTTCAAATGATCGTGGTGAATTAGTAGGTAAAGAATTGGAAGCAATTGCTACTGTTACTTACGATGAAACTGAAAATCTTGTGACTCTTGAAATCAGCGACAAGGATGTTCTTGAAGCCTTGAAGGGAAGTAAAGTAACTCTCGTTCTTTACACAAACTTCAAAGAAGGAACAGACTTCGCTAAGTATCAGGACGGTGTACCAAATACAGCTACAGTAAGCTTCAATCACACCCCACAATCTACCAACACAGTTGTGGTGTTCCCACCAACACCGGTAACACCACCGGCTCCAAATATTCCACCTTCTGAGGGGGAAGTTCCACCAAAAGATTCAGGCAAAAACTTGCCAAATACAGGTTCTGAAGCATCTTCAATCTTTGGAGTACTTGCTGCCCTAGCTCTAGGACTTGCTGGACTTCTAGTTTGGAAAAACACAGCTGAACAATAGGATTGCATAGTAAGAGGAGGGTAGAAATATTTACTCTCCTCCTTACTATATATTAAATGAATTAAGGGAAAAAGAATGAGTAGAAAAAAATTATTAAAGTTAGGGATTTCAATACTTGCTTTAAACGCTCTTGGAGTAGCAACGTATCATGTAGCTCCAGATCTATATCAAATTCCAACAGTGCATGCAGAAGAAACACCGGCGGAAGATGAAGAAATTCCAGATGGCCAAGAGAGAGTCGTGGCATTCCGATTTAGAGATAAACTGAATGATCTAGACGCTGCCATTGCTGACTATAAAGCTAATCCGGATGATGAAGACAACAAAGCAGGATTAGAATATAGTTTGGCGGAAGCTACTAAGTACCTTCCTACCGCAAAGAAGGCAATGAAGAGTCCAGAAGCTCAAAAAGGTTTTGTGGCATATGAAGCTCGCTACAATGAATTGAAAGCCAAGGCTGAAGCTTTGTTGGCCGGTAAGACGGAACAACCAGCTGAACCAAAAGTTGAGCATCAAGAAATCGCTACAACAGAAGAGATTCCTTATGCATCTCGTACCGAAAACAATGCCGATCTTGCAGAAGGTACTCGCAACGTGAAACAAGCGGGTGTTAAAGGTACTAAGACCATTACTTGGGATATCACACTGACAGATGGTAAAGAAACGGCTCGTACTAAGAAAAGCGAGAAAGTTACCAAAGAACCAGTAGAAGAAATCATCGAAGTTGGAACTAAGAAAACAGGTGTAGAAACCAAAGAAACAGTGACTGTAGAGGAAAAAGTTGCTTTCAAAGAAGAAACGAAAGTAGACCCAGCACTGGATAAAGGTCAAACGCGTGTTGAAGAAGGTGAAGAAGGTATCGATGAAGTCACTTATGAAGTGACAAAAGTGGATGGTGTTGAAAAATCTCGTAAAGAAGTTTCACGCAAGACCAAGAAAGCAGCCAAAAACAAGATTACTTATACCGGTTCAAAAGCTGTTGTAACGACTAAGGAAGTAACCAAAACTGAAGAAGTTGCCTTCCAGACTCGTGAGGTTGAAAATGCACTCTTAGCTGAAGGCAGTCGTCAAGTGAAGATAGCTGGTAAGAAGGGTGTTCGCACCATTGTTTATACAGTGACTTACACAGACGGCGTTGAAACAGGCCGCGAGGTGAAATCAAACACAATCACTACTCCAGCAGTAGACGAAGTTGTCGAAGTTGGAACTAAGAAAGTAGTAGCCCCGGTTGTAACGACTAAGGAAGAAACGAAGACAGAAGATGTTGCTTTCCAAGTCAAAGAAGTGAAGAACGCAGACCTTCCAGAAGGAACTCGTCGAGTGAAGACAGCTGGTAAGAAGGGTGTTCGCACCATTGTTGAAACTGTCACTTACACAGACGGCGTTGAAACAGGTCGCGTTGAGAAATCAAACACAATCACCACTCCAGCAGTAGATGAGATTGTTGAAGTTGGAACTAAGAAAGTAGTAGCCCCAGTTGTAACGACTAAGGAAGAGACCAAGACAGAAGAAGTTGCTTTCCAAACTAAGGAAGTAACAAATCCAGATCTTCCAGAAGGAACTCGTCGAGTGAAGACAGCTGGTAAGAAGGGTGTTCGCGCCATTGTTTATACAGTGACTTACACAGACGGCGTTGAAACAGGTCGCGAAGTGAAATCAAACACAATCACCACTCCAGCAGTAGATGAGATTGTTGAAGTTGGAACTAAGAAAGTAGTAGCGCCAGTTGTAACGACTAAGGAAGAGACCAAGACAGAAGATGTTGCCTTCCAAGTCAAAGAAGTGCAGAACGCAGACCTTCCAGAAGGAAGTCGTCAAGTGATAGCTGCTGGTAAGAAGGGTGTTCGCACCATTGTTTATACAGTGACATACACAGATGGCGTTGAAACTGGTCGTGTTGAGAAATCAAGTACAATCACTACTCCAGCAGTAGACGAAGTTGTCGAAGTTGGAACTAAGAAAGTAGCTTCTACAACAACCAACGGTAATAAGAATGGTACTGCAACAACAGGGAACCAAGCTGAAAACACTAAGAAAGAAGAAACTGCAAGCCAAGATCAGAAAGTGCTACCAAACACAGGCTCTGCAGTATCTGGTCTTCTTTCAATCATCGGTCTTGCCTTTGCAAGCCTAGCAGCTTTTGTCCTTCGTAAGAAAGACTAAGTCACTCTTAGTAAATGAGAGATTAACTGCTTAATTTCGTAGTATAAGAAGAGAGAACGAGAAATCGTTCTCTCTTTTTCTTGCATTTTATATCGAGTTGTGATATATTTTATATAACGAAGTGCGATATATTGGATTAAATAGGAGGTGTGGTTAAATGGAATTAACAGATAAGATCAGGCGTGTTTACCTTCCCATGACTGAAACAGGTTTTTATATCTTGTTTTGTTTACAGAAGGAGAACCATGGATATGGTATCACACAAAAGGTCAAGGAGATGACAGATTCGCAAGTTTCGATTAGTCCTGGAACTATGTATGGGACCTTGTCAAAGATGGAAAAGGATGGCTTGATTTCCTTTGTCCTAGAAGAGGAAAAACGTAAAATCTATCAGATAACCGACTTGGGACGAAAAGTTTTGGAGATAGAATTGAAACGTATTGAACGGCTATACAGAAATAGTCGGGAGGAAGTATAATGGAAAAGAAGGTTGTATATCGGATATCTACAATTGCAGATTATGATAGAGAGGCTTTATACCTTGGGGAAATGCATGCTAAGGGCTGGAAACTTACGGAAGTAAGCTACTCTAACTTAGTAGTTGCGGTTAAGTATACTTTTGAAAAGTGCCAACCGGAGCAGGTGTCTTATCAGTTGGACTTTTATCCCATGAAAAAATCAGAGAGAGCCTCCTATTTACAACTATTTAAAGACTGTGGCTGGGAGCATATTACAGACTTGAATAGTTTTTCCTATTTTAGAAAAGCACATTCTGAAATTGAATCGGATACTGAGTTTGAAATCTATAATGACGCTACAGGGAAGTTAGCAATGATCAAACGGATTTTAATAATGCGGATGCTTCCTATTTTGATTCTATTTTTAGCTCTACTACCGGTTTTCTCAAAGTTTGTCAGTGGAGCTAGTTCTTTCAGATGGGAAGTATTTTTGATTTTCATAATAGATTGTGTTTTATTGATAGTTTTTGCGGTTCAGATTTCTTATATTTTTTGGAGCTTGTTTCAAAAGTGGAAAGAATTATCTGAGAAATAAAACCATGTATGTTTTCTGATTTGGAGGTAAGACAATGAATAGCAAAGTACAATTTCGGATTTTTACCATTGTTGATTTGGACAAGGAAGAAGAATATTTACATGAGATGCACTTGAAAGGTTGGAGATATAGAACTAATCGTTTGGGCTTTTTCTATTTTGAACAATGCCAACCAGATGATGTCATCTATCATATCTATGATTCTAGATTTCTTAAAAAGTATAAGCATGAACTGCAAGATTTTAGAAATAGCGGTTGGGAATTGATAGAAACAGGTTTTTGTTCAATTCTTCGTAAACCAACTTCTGATATACTTACAGAGGATCAAGTCTATATGCTTAATGGTCTTAGATGGGAAGTTATGCGGTCTAGATTTCGTTCCTGTATAGCCGCTTTCTCAGGTGGTCTTGTTGTTTGCATGAGTTTGTATCGAGAGAACTTGTCTCAGTCTTTCTTTATTATTTTCGTTTTATACACTTGCTTAATTTCTTATCTAATCTATGGTTTTTTCAGACTTAAAAGGAAATACCAAGTAGATGAGTAGCAAGGTTCTAGGTCTTCAGACTGATTTTTAGCACTCTTGGTAAAAGAGTGCTAATTTTTTGAGTTTTTGTCTTGACATTCTCTTCTAAGGGTGTATAATAGAATCATGAGTTAGCACTTGGGCACATAGAGTGCTAATCGATCGGACAGAGAGGAGTGATGAGATGGTTACAGAGCGTCAGCAGGATATTTTAAATCTGATTATTGACATCTTTACCAAAACGCACGAACCTGTCGGATCCAAGGCGCTACAAGAGTCTATCAATTCTAGTAGTGCTACCATTCGTAATGACATGGCAGCTCTAGAGAAGCAGGGTTTGCTTGAGAAGGCTCATACCTCAAGCGGTCGGATGCCAAGTGTCGCGGGATTTCAGTACTATGTGAAACACTCGCTTGCTTTTGACAGACTGGCTGAAAATGAGGTTTATGAGATTGTCAAAGCCTTTGATCAGGAGTTCTTTAAACTGGAGGATATTCTGCAAGAGGCTGCTAATCTACTGACAGACTTAAGTGGCTGTACGGTAGTAGCACTGGATGTTGAGCCGAGCAGGCAACGGTTGACAGCCTTTGATATCGTTGTTTTGGGGCAACATACAGCCTTGGCAGTATTTACCCTAGACGAGTCTCGAACGGTTACTAGTCAATTTCTGATTCCAAGGAACTTCTTGCAGGAAGATTTGCTGAAACTGAAGAGCATCATTCAGGAACGTTTCTTGGAGCACACTGTTCTAGATATTCACTACAAGATTCGGACGGAGATTCCGCAGATTATCCAACGTTACTTTACAACGACGGACAATGTCATGGATCTCTTTGAACATATCTTTAGGGAAATGTTCAACGAAAACATTGTGGTGTCGGGCAAGGTCAATCTCTTGAATTTTGCCAATCTAGCAGCCTATCAGTTCTTTGACCAACCGCAAAAGGTGGCTCTAGAGATTCGTGAGGGTCTGCATGAAGATCAGATGCAAAATGTTCGTGTTGCGGACAGTCAGGAATCCTGTCTAGCTAACCTAGCAGTGATTAGCAGTAAATTCCTCATTCCTTATCGAGGTTTTGGAATTCTAGCGATTATTGGTCCGGTCAATCTGGATTACCAGCAATTGGTCAATCAAGTCAATGTTGTCAATCGTGTTTTGACCATGAAGTTGGCAGATTTCTACCGCTATCTCAGTAGCAATCATTATGAAGTACATTAAGATTGAAATCATTAAAGGAGGCGAAAATGACCCAAGATATAAAAAATGAAGAAATAAAAGAAGAGGAAGTTGTTGAAACGACAGAAGAAGCAACTTCTGAAAAGTCAGAGTTGGACTTGGCAAATGAGCGTGCGGACGAGTTCGAAAACAAATATCTACGTGCACACGCTGAAATGCAAAATATCCAGCGCCGTGCCAATGAAGAACGTCAAAACTTGCAACGTTACCGTAGCCAGGACCTAGCAAAAGCAATCTTACCATCACTCGACAACTTAGAACGTGCACTAGCAGTTGAAGGTTTGACAGACGATGTTAAAAAAGGATTGGAGATGGTGCAAGAAAGCTTGGTTTACGCTTTGAAAGAAGAAGGAATCGAAGAAATCGCAGCTGACGGCGAATTTGACCATAACTATCATATGGCCATCCAAACTCTCCCAGCAGATGATGAACATCCAGCAGATACCATCGCCCAAGTCTTTCAAAAAGGCTACAAACTCCATGACCGCATCCTACGCCCAGCCATGGTAGTAGTATATAACTAGGCAATTCTGATGGTTGCTGAAGCAACTCGTCAGAAAACGGCAATCGCTATGGCGTTTGCCTAGCCTCCTTACTAACTCGTCGTCGAAATAATATCGATTTCGACTCCTCGTGTCGTAACATATATACATTGAAAACTTGTCCGAAACGACAATAAACTATGAAAGAAAGATAAAAAGCAAGCCGGAGGCTTGCAAGGAAGATATTGCCCGCCGTGGTGAAAGTTTCAGTAGCTTTTGCTACTGAAACAGGGGATTTTTGAGACAATAGGCTCAAAAATAAGTGATGAAATCCCGAAGGGAGTTGCTCACGTCCCCACCACTTAAGGGAAATATCAAAAAATCAAAATTCGAATTAAAATTTAAGGAGAAAAACACATGTCTAAAATTATCGGTATTGACTTAGGTACAACAAACTCAGCAGTTGCAGTTCTTGAAGGAACTGAAAGCAAAATCATCGCAAACCCAGAAGGAAACCGCACAACTCCATCTGTAGTATCATTCAAAAACGGAGAAATCATTGTTGGTGACGCTGCGAAACGTCAAGCAGTCACAAACCCAGATACAGTTATCTCTATCAAATCTAAGATGGGAACTTCTGAAAAAGTTTCTGCAAATGGAAAAGAATATACTCCACAAGAAATCTCAGCTATGATTCTTCAATACTTGAAAGGTTACGCTGAAGAATACCTTGGTGAAAAAGTAACCAAAGCAGTTATCACAGTCCCAGCTTACTTCAACGACGCTCAACGTCAAGCAACTAAAGACGCTGGTAAAATCGCTGGTCTTGAAGTAGAACGTATCGTCAACGAACCAACTGCAGCAGCTCTTGCTTACGGTTTGGACAAGACTGACAAAGAAGAAAAAATCTTGGTATTCGACCTTGGTGGTGGTACATTCGACGTATCTATCCTTGAATTGGGTGACGGTGTCTTTGATGTATTGTCAACTGCAGGGGACAACAAACTCGGTGGTGACGACTTTGACCAAAAAATCATCGATCACTTGGTAGCAGAATTCAAGAAAGAAAACGGTATTGACTTGTCTACTGACAAGATGGCAATGCAACGTTTGAAAGATGCAGCTGAAAAAGCTAAGAAAGACCTTTCTGGTGTAACTTCAACTCAAATCAGCTTGCCATTCATCACTGCAGGTGAGGCTGGACCTCTTCACTTGGAAATGACTTTGACTCGTGCGAAATTTGACGATTTGACTCGTGATCTTGTAGAGCGTACAAAGGTTCCAGTTCGTCAAGCCCTTTCAGATGCAGGTTTGAGCTTGTCAGAAATCGACGAAGTTATCCTTGTCGGTGGTTCAACTCGTATCCCAGCCGTTGTAGAAGCTGTGAAAGCTGAAACTGGTAAAGAACCAAACAAATCAGTGAACCCTGATGAAGTTGTTGCTATGGGTGCGGCTATCCAAGGTGGTGTGATTACTGGCGATGTCAAAGACGTTGTCCTTCTTGACGTAACACCATTGTCACTTGGTATCGAAACAATGGGTGGAGTCTTCACAAAACTCATCGACCGCAACACTACAATCCCAACATCTAAATCACAAGTCTTCTCAACTGCGGCAGACAACCAACCGGCCGTTGATATCCACGTTCTTCAAGGTGAACGTCCAATGGCAGCAGATAACAAGACTCTTGGACGCTTCCAATTGACTGACATCCCGGCTGCACCTCGTGGAATTCCTCAAATCGAAGTAACATTTGACATCGACAAGAACGGTATCGTGTCTGTTAAGGCCAAAGACCTTGGAACTCAAAAAGAACAAACTATTGTCATCCAATCTAACTCTGGTTTGACTGATGAAGAAATCGACCGCATGATGAAAGATGCAGAAGCAAACGCTGAAGCAGATAAGAAACGTAAAGAAGAAGTAGACCTTCGTAACGAAGTAGACCAAGCAATCTTTGCGACTGAAAAAACTATCAAGGAAACTGAAGGAAAAGGCTTTGATGCAGAACGTGATGCTGCCCAAGCTGCCCTTGATGACCTTAAGAAAGCGCAAGAAGACAACAACTTGGACGAAATGAAAGCAAAACTTGAAGCCTTGAACGAAAAAGCTCAAGGACTTGCTGTTAAACTCTACGAACAAGCCGCAGCAGCCCAACAAGCTCAAGCAGGAGCAGAAGGCGCACAAGCAACAGGAAACGCAGGCGATGACGTCGTAGACGGAGAGTTTACAGAGAAGTAAGATGTTGAGGCGTTAAGAAAACGAAAGAAAAATAGGAAGCCATCGCCTTGTGCGATGCACAAAAGATGGCTTATCTTTTTTCCGAAGTTTTTAGCCGAAACTCAGTTAAGCCTAACTCGTTAAGAATGACGAATTACTAAGGTACTTTGTCTAAATGTAATAATGATAGGAAGAAATCCAGAGGTTGCAACCCAGCCTCTGTTTTTCGGTAAAAAGGTGCCGAACCTAATTTATTTGAGTTTTTATCATCAATATACAAAGAAAGGAATTGAACCCGACCTAGATTGAGGTTTCGTTCCGTAAGATTAACAGAAAGGAATAAGGGTGTTCGTAATTGAACTCGAGCGGAAAGCTTGGAAATTAGATAAACCTCCTAAGAAATCAGGATTTCTTGTCGGTTTCCTAAATTTCAGTCGCTTTCTGTTCGCTCTTAGTATCTTGTATGAACAATACTGAATTTTATGATCGTCTGGGGGTGTCAAAAAACGCTTCGGCAGACGAGATCAAAAAGGCTTATCGTAAGCTTTCCAAAAAATATCACCCAGATATCAACAAGGAGCCTGGCGCTGAGGAAAAATACAAGGAAGTTCAAGAAGCCTATGAGACTTTGAGTGACGACCAAAAACGTGCTGCCTACGACCAATATGGTGCTGCAGGTGCCAACGGTGGCTTTGGTGGTGCCGGTGGTTTCGGTGGCTTTGACGGAGCCGGTGGCTTCGGTGGTTTTGAAGATATCTTTTCAAGTTTTTTCGGAGGAGGCGGAGCTTCACGCAATCCAAACGCTCCTCGTCAAGGGGATGACCTCCAGTACCGTGTGAACTTGACCTTTGAAGAAGCTATCTTCGGAACGGAAAAGGAAGTTAAGTACAACCGTGAAGCAAGCTGTCGTACATGTAATGGATCTGGTGCTAAACCAGGGACAAGTCCAGTCATTTGTGGACGCTGTCATGGCGCTGGTGTCATTAATGTCGATACGCAGACTCCTCTTGGTATGATGCGTCGCCAAGTAACCTGTGATGTCTGTCATGGTCGTGGAAAAGAAATCAAAGATCCATGTACAACTTGTCACGGAACAGGTCATGAAAAACAAGCTCATAGCGTACATGTAAAAATCCCTGCTGGTGTGGAAACAGGCCAACAAATCCGCCTAGCTGGTCAAGGTGAAGCAGGCTTTAACGGTGGACCTTATGGTGACTTGTATGTAGTAGTTTCTGTGGAAGCTAGCGATAAGTTTGAACGTGAAGGAACAACTATTTTCTACAAGTTAAATCTTAATATTGTCCAAGCTACTCTTGGAGACACTGTAGAAATTCCAACTGTTCATGGAGATGTTGAATTGGTTATCCCAGAAGGAACTCAGACTGGCAAGAAATTCCGTCTACGTGGCAAGGGAGCACCGAGCCTTCGTGGTGGTGCTGTTGGTGACCAATACGTTACTGTCAATGTCGTGACTCCGACAGGTTTGAACGACCGCCAAAAAGCAGCGCTTAAAGAATTCGCAGCTGCAGGCGACTTGAAAGTCAATCCAAAGAAAAAAGGCTTCTTTGACCATATTAAAGATGCCTTTGAAGGAGAATAAAGTAAAAAGAGCCGATTGGCTCTTTTTTTGTATAATCTTGGAAAATTTAGCATCGAGCAATCACTCTCCAATTAGTCTACTATTTATACTTTTGAGTGAGCAAGCCAGCAGTATCCATCTCCTGAATGAGTTGCTTGAATTCCTCTTCCTTTCCAGGCTTAACGGTGACGGTATCAATGCGCTTAATCGCCGAATTATCCTGAATATCTACTAAGGTCAAAGCTTTTTCATAGAATGCGATTCCCTTTTTAAAACTTTCCTGATTATTCCAAAAGAGAAGTGAGTAATTAGGGTTAAATTTCTTTCCTTTTTCTTGGAAATACTTCTCGCCCTCCTTCTCTAAAAACTGAAATAAACCATGATTGAACAAGTTATCCCCTACTTTATAGTAGGAAATCTCTCCTGTCTGGAGGACATAGACTTCGAGTCGGTTTTTGGTGAGTTTTGGACTTTCTTTTAGGACGGGGTGGCTATTGATGACATCATCAGAGAAAGTAACATAAAAATGTAAGCCTCCACCCTCAAATTGATACCTTCCATTTGATTCTACTTTCTTAGGAGGCATGTCAAGGGAGGTAAAGATTTGTTTTAAGTCGTCATTCCCTTTTCGGATGTCACTTGGTGACGCTTTGAAAAGATTGATTAGTAGTAGAAATGCTAGGGCTGCAAGCAGGCAGAGGCAGCCGCAAGGGATCGCGATGACCTTCGCTAGAACTTTTACAAACTGTTTCATTTTCATTCCCTCCCTTTTCTGTTCGAATCTAGTAACCCAAAATGGACTTAAGGAAAGTTGGAGGCTTTCTTATTCTTGTTTTTCTTCTTGGAGAACCGCCATTCTGGTTTGGAAATCTTTTTCTAAAACTTTGAATTTGTAGGTTAAATCTTTTTGGTATTCCTTGATAAGGGCTTTTTGTTGGTCGATGATTTGTAGGCTGTTTTGGATGATATCCAAATCATCCTTGATAGCTTGGACGCGGTCAGTTGTATCTAGCACTTCATCCTGAATGGCTTGGCGATTTTTCACGACAAAATAACTTCCAGCTGCAGCTCCTGCGAATAGCAGTAGATTTGATAGTTTCATGGCATCTCCTTAAGCGTTTTTAATGGTTTCAGCGACTTGGGCAAGTTTGTCAAAGTCAGGTTCGTGAGCGATAAAGTCAATCTTGAGGTCATCTTCTGTACCGTAGCGAGGAACGAGGTGAACGTGGGTATGAAAGACCGTTTGACCAGCGATTTCCTCGCAGTTGGCAATGATATTCATGCCGGCAGCCTTGGTAGCCTTCATGACTTTTTGAGCCACTGTTGGCACTTGGGCAAAGAGTTGGCTGGCACTCGTAGCATCCATCTCCAAAAGATTGCGGTAGTGCTCTTTTGGCACTACTAAGGTATGTCCAGGTGTTACTTGAGAGATATCAAGGAAGGCAAGAACCTGCTCATCCTCGTATACTTTTGAAGCAGGAATCTCCCCTGCGATAATCTTACAAAAAATGCAATCTGACATAAAATCCACCTCTACTGTATTGAATTTTGATATAATATAGCTACATTATACCAGATTCGGAGAAAATATGTTAGAAATTAAAAACCTGACAGGAGGCTATGTTCACGTCCCTGTCTTGAAAGATGTGTCCTTTACAGTTGAAAGTGGGCAGTTGGTCGGTTTGATTGGTCTCAACGGTGCTGGAAAATCAACGACTATCAATGAAATTATCGGTCTTTTGACTCCTTACAGTGGGGAAATTAAGATTAATGGTTTGACCCTGCGAGAAGATGCGACTAGCTACCGTAAGCAGATTGGCTACATCCCAGAGACGCCTAGCTTGTATGAAGAACTGACCCTCAGGGAGCATATCGAGACGGTTGCCATGGCTTATGGTATTGAGCAAAATATAGCTTTTGAGCGAGTAGAACCTTTGTTAAAGATGTTTCGTCTGGATCAAAAATTAGACTGGTTTCCTGTTCATTTCTCCAAAGGGATGAAGCAGAAGGTCATGATTATCTGTGCCTTTGTCGTAGATCCGAGTCTTTTCATCGTTGATGAGCCTTTTCTTGGGCTCGATCCGCTGGCCATTTCTGACTTGATTCAGCTTCTAGAAGTAGAAAAGCAAAAAGGTAAGTCTATCCTCATGAGTACCCATGTTCTGGACTTGGCGGAAAAGATGTGTGACGCCTTTGTCATTCTCCACAAGGGAGAGGTGCGGGCTCAGGGGAACCTCCAGCAACTCCGCGAGGCCTTTGATATGCCCGAGGCTAGCTTGAACGACATTTACTTGGCTCTAACCAAAGAGGGGGACCTATGAAAGACTTGTTTTTAAGGAGAAAGCAGGCTTTTCGTAAGGAGTGTGTCGGTTATCTGCGTTATGTTCTCAATGACCACTTTGTCTTGTTCCTGCTGGTTCTCATCGGTTTTCTAGCTTACCAGTACAGTCAACTCTTGCAAGATTTTCCTGAAAATCACTGGCCTATCCTCTTATTTTTGGGGATTGTATCTGCCTTGCTTTGGGCTTGGGGAGGAATCGCGACCTACATAGAAGCACCTGACAAGCTCTTTCTCTTAGTCAGTGAAGAGGAGGTCAAGTTGTACCTCAAAGGGCAGACGTCTCGTTCATTGGTTTTCTGGACAATTGTTCAAACCCTCTTTTTACTCTTATTTGCACCCTTGTTTTTAGCCATGGGCTATGGCTTGCTAGTCTTTCTCGTCTATGTGGTTTTATTGGGAGCTGGGAAGTACCTCCTCTTTCGCCAAAAAGCCAGCAAATTTTTCACTGAAACTGGACTGAACTGGGACTATGTCATTGCCCAAGAAAGCAAGCGTAAGCAAGTCTTACTTCGTTTCTTTGCCCTCTTTACTCAGGTCAAGGGCGTTTCAAATAGTGTCAAGTGTCGGGCCTATCTGGACTTTATCCTAAAGGCTGTTCAAAAGGTACCTGGCAAGATCTGGCAAAACCTCTACCTTCGTTCTTACCTGCGAAATGGAGATCTCTTTGCTCTCAGTTTGCGCCTCTTGTTCCTATCCTTGTTAGCTTTGCTCTTTATCGAGCAAGTTTGGATCGCAACGGCAGTGGTAGTTCTATTTAACTACCTCTTGCTCTTTCAGTTACTGGCCCTCTATCATGCCTTTGACTACCAATACTTGACCCAGCTCTTTCCATTAGAAAAAGGGGAGAAAGAAAAGGGATTGAAACAGATTGTAGTCGGTGTGGGAAGTGCAGTTCTCTCGCTGGAATTGCTGGTCGGAGCAGTGGTTTTTCAAGAAAAAATAGCCTTGTTGGCTCTTATAGGGGCTGGTCTCTTCCTACAATTGTTTTATTTGCCTTACCAACTAAAAAGATTGGTTGACGAATAGACCAAAAACTAGTAGAATAGTAAGGAAACTTTATACGGAGGAAAGAAATGGACTTGGGTGATAATGAGCTAACGCTGACCCCTATCCCTGGGAAGAGCGGCAAAGCTTATATGGGAAGCTACCCTGATGGGAAGCGCGTCTTTGTAAAAATGAACACCTCTCCAATCCTACCTGGCCTAGCCAGAGAACAAATCGCTCCTCAATTACTATGGACTCGTCGTTTGCCAGATGGCCGTGATATGTGTGCTCAGGAATGGCTGACGGGCAAAATCTTGACCCCTTACGATATGAATCGCAAGCAGATTATCAATATCTTGAACCGCCTTCACCGCTCGCGTCCTTTGATGAAGCAGTTGAGCCGTTTGGGATACACCATGGAAACACCAGTTGATTTGCTACGTTCTTGGCAGCAAGGAGTTCCAGAAATCTTGAAGCAGAACCACTATTTGAACAGTGTGATTGCTGAGCTAGGTAAGACGGTTCCAGGTTTTAGGGAAGACCATGCAACGATTGTGCATGGGGATCTTCGTCATAGTAATTGGATTGAGACAGAGAGTGGACTCGTTTATCTAGTGGATTGGGATTCGGTTCGTCTGACGGATCGTATGTTTGATGTGGCGCATTTGCTATGCCACTACATTCCAGATCATCAGTGGCGCCAATGGTTGAGAGACTACGGCTATAAGTACAATCAGACAGTGTTAGATAAATTGTATTGGTATGGTCAGTATTCTTACTTGAACCAGATTGCCAAATACTGTGAAAATCAAGATTTAGACAATGTAAACCGGGAGATTTATGCCTTGCGCGTCTTCCGTGACAAGTATGGAAAAAAGAGATGAGAGTTAGAAATCGTAAAGGGGCGACAGAATTACTAGAGGCCAATCCTCAGTATGTGGTCCTCAATCCCTTGGAAGCTAAAGGGAAATGGCGAGACTTGTTTGGAAATGATCATCCTATTCATGTAGAGGTTGGAAGTGGGAAAGGGGCCTTCGTATCTGGAATGGCCAAGCAAAATCCTGACATCAACTACATCGGGATTGATATCCAAAAGTCGGTATTGAGTTATGCCTTGGATAAGGTATTAGAAGTTGGAGTGCCCAACATCAAGTTGCTGTGGGTAGATGGTTCAGATTTGACTGACTACTTTGAAGACGGTGAGATTGATCGTCTCTACCTAAACTTTTCAGATCCCTGGCCTAAAAAACGCCATGAAAAGCGTCGTTTGACTTACAAGAGTTTCTTGGATACCTTCAAGCGTATTTTGCCTGAGAATGGGGAAATCCATTTCAAGACAGACAATCGTGGCTTGTTTGAGTACAGTCTAGTGAGCTTTTCTCAGTATGGGATGAAGCTCAATGGCGTCTGGCTAGACTTGCATGCCAGTGATTTTGAAGGCAATGTCATGACAGAGTATGAGCAAAAATTCTCCAGCAAAGGTCAAGTGATCTACCGAGTTGAAGCAGAATTTTAAGAACTAGCTTGAAAACCAGCTAGTTGAGTGCTAATGCTTTACATAAATTGACAAACGTGCTATACTGATAGTAAGAATATGAGAAAGAGAGGCGGGGAAATATCTTCGCCTCTTGCTTATGAGGAGGTGGACGCAATCGCAACAATCGTAGAATTAGTCAGAGAAGTTGTAGAACCTGTCATCCAAGCACCTTTCGAGCTCGTGGATATCGAGTATGGAAAGATTGGCAGTGACATGATTCTCAGTATTTTTGTAGATAAACCCGAAGGAATTACCTTGAACGACACGGCAGACCTGACAGAAATCATCAGTCCTGTCCTAGACACTATCAAGCCCGATCCCTTCCCAGAACAATATTTCCTAGAAATCACCAGTCCAGGTTTGGAACGTCCTTTGAAAACCAAGGATGCCGTCGCTGGAGCAGTTGGGAAATACATCCATGTCGGGCTCTACCAAGCCATTGATAAGCAAAAGGTCTTTGAAGGAACCTTGGTATCCTTTGAAGGGGATGAGTTGACTATGGAGTATATGGACAAGACACGTAAGAAAACCGTTCAAATTCCATACAGTTTAGTATCAAAAGCACGTTTAGCAGTTAAACTATAGAAAAGAAAGGATAGCTTTTGAGGATTCAAAAGTAAAAAGAACATGAGTAAAGAAATGCTAGAGGCCTTCCGCATTTTGGAAGAAGACAAGGGAATCAAAAAAGAAGACATCATCGACGCGGTAGTAGAGTCACTTCGTTCTGCTTATCGCAGACGCTATGGTCAATCTGACAGCGTAGCTATTGACTTCAATGAAAAAACAGGTGACTTTACTGTCTATACTGTTCGTGAAGTTGTTGATGAAGTATTTGATAGCCGTTTGGAAATCAGCTTGAAAGATGCCCTTGCCATTAATTCAGCCTATGAACTTGGTGACAAAATCAAGTTTGAAGAAGCACCTGCTGAGTTTGGTCGTGTAGCAGCTCAATCTGCTAAACAAACCATCATGGAAAAAATGCGCAAGCAAACACGTGCCATCACTTACAATACTTATAAAGAACATGAACAAGAAATCATGTCTGGTACAGTAGAAAGATTTGACAACCGCTTTATTTACGTCAACCTTGGCAGCATCGAAGCCCAATTGTCAAAACAAGACCAAATCCCTGGAGAAGTTTTTGCTTCCCACGATCGTATCGAAGTTTATGTCTACAAAGTGGAAGACAACCCTCGCGGAGTTAACGTCTTTGTAAGTCGTAGCCATCCAGAAATGATCAAACGTTTGATGGAACAAGAAATTCCAGAAGTTTACGATGGAACCGTTGAAATCATGAGCGTAGCCCGTGAAGCAGGTGATCGCACGAAAGTTGCTGTTCGTAGCCACAATCCAAATGTGGATGCTATCGGAACAATCGTTGGACGCGGTGGTGCTAACATCAAGAAAATCACTAGCAAATTCCACCCAGCTCGCTACGATGCTAAGAGCGACCGCATGATTCCTGTCGAAGAGAACATTGACGTTATCGAGTGGGTAGCAGATCCAGCTGAGTTTATCTACAATGCTATCGCACCTGCAGAGGTTGACCAAGTTATCTTTGATGAAAATGACAGCAAACGTGCCTTGGTCGTTGTACCTGATAACAAGCTTTCTCTTGCCATCGGTCGTCGTGGACAAAACGTTCGCTTGGCAGCTCACTTGACGGGTTACCGTATCGATATCAAGTCTGCCAGTGAGTTTGAAGCTATGGAAGAAGCAGGTCAAGTGGATTACGCAGCTGCGGATGAATTGACAGAAGAATAAAAGCTGCTAGAGGAGGGAAAGATGAAAACAAGAAAAATCCCTTTGCGCAAGTCTGTTGTATCCAACGAAGTGATTGATAAGCGTGATTTGCTCCGCATTGTCAAGAACAAAGAAGGGCAAGTCTTTATCGATCCGACAGGCAAGGCCAATGGCCGTGGCGCTTATATCAAGCTAGACAATGCCGAAGCCCTAGAGGCAAAAAAGAAGAAAGTCTTTAACCGCAGCTTTAACATGGAAGTGGAAGAAAGCTTTTATGACGAGTTGATCGCTTATGTGGATCACAAAGTGAAAAGAAGAGAGTTAGGACTTGAATAAGCAAAAGATAAGTAATCTCTTGGGACTTGCTCAACGAGCAGGCCGGATCATATCGGGTGAGGAATTGGTGATCAAGGCTATCCAAGACCAGAAAGCCAAGCTAGTCTTTCTAGCTCATGATGCTGGTCCCAATCTAACCAAGAAGATTCACGATAAAAGTGACTATTATCAAGTAGAAGTTATAACCGTGTTTTCAACACTGGAATTAAGCATAGCAGTCGGAAAATCGAGAAAAGTTTTGGCTGTGACAGATGCTGGATTTACAAAGAAAATGAGGTCTCTTATGGAATAGAAGAGGAGGACATGATTTGTCTAAGAAAAGATTGTACGAAATCGCAAAAGAACTTGGAAAAGAAAGTAAAGAAGTTGTAGCGCGTGCAAAAGAGTTGGGCTTGGATGTAAAAAGCCACTCATCGAGCGTGGAAGCTGCTGCTGCTGAGCGAATCGCAGCGAGCTTTAAGCCTGCACCTGCTCCTAAGGCAGAAGCAAAACCTGCGACACCAAAAGCAAGTGTAGAAAAGAAGGTGGAAAAGCCTGCATCAGCTAAACCAGCTGTTGCTAAGGAAGAAAGTAAACCAGCTACACCCGCAGCTCCTAAGGAAGAAAAAGTAGTGGCAGTGAGACCACAAAGTCGAAACTTCAAGGCGGAGCGTGAGGCGCGTGCCAAAGAGCAGGCAGAGCGGCGCAAACAAAACAAGGGCAACAACCGTGACCAACAACAAAACGGCAACCGTCAGAAAAACGACGGCCGTAATGGTGGTAAACCTGGTCAAGGGAACCGCGACAACCGCCGTTTTAACGACCAAGGGAAAAAACCACAAGGTCAAGGGAATCGTGGCAATAATCGCCGTCAGCAACAAGACTTCCAGCCAAAACCAGCTGGACCACGTGTTGACTTTAAAGCCCGTGCAGCAGCCCTAAAAGCAGAGCAAAATGCAGAGTACGCACGCTCAAGCGAGGAGCGCTTCAAACAATCGCAAGCTGCCAAAGAAGCCTTGGCTCAAGCTAATAAACGCAAGGAGCCAGAGGAAATCTTTGAAGAAGCTGCTAAGCTAGCTGAACAAACGCAACCAGCAGTAACAGTAGCTCCTGTAGCGAAAGAAGCGCCAGTGGATACACGTCGTAAAAAACAAGCTCGACCAGACAAAGAACGTGATGATTATGATCACGAAGAAGATGGTCCTAGAAAACAACAAAAGAATCGAAGTAGTCAGAATCAAGTGAGAAATCAAAGAAATAGTAACTGGAATAACAATAAGAAGAACAAAAAAGGCAATAACAAGAACAACCGTAACCAGACTCCAAAACCTGTTACAGAGCGTAAGTTCCACGAATTGCCAACAGAATTCGAATATACAGATGGTATGACTGTTGCGGAAATCGCAAAACGTATCAAACGTGAACCAGCTGAAATCGTTAAGAAACTCTTTATGATGGGGATTATGGCCACACAAAACCAATCTTTGGATGGAGAAACCATTGAACTCCTCATGGTGGACTACGGTATTGAAGCCAAACAAAAGGTTGAAGTGGACAATGCCGATATCGAACGTTTCTTCGTCGAAGATGGCTATCTCAATGAAGATGAATTAGTTGAGCGTCCACCAGTTGTAACCATCATGGGACACGTTGACCATGGTAAGACAACCCTTTTGGATACCCTTCGTAATTCTCGTGTTGCGACAGGTGAAGCAGGAGGTATCACTCAGCATATCGGTGCCTACCAAATCGTGGAAAATGGCAAGAGGATTACCTTCCTTGATACACCAGGACATGCGGCCTTTACATCTATGCGTGCGCGTGGTGCTTCTGTTACCGATATTACCATCTTGGTTGTAGCGGCCGACGACGGGGTTATGCCTCAAACTATCGAAGCCATCAACCACTCAAAAGCAGCGAACGTTCCAATCATCGTAGCCATCAACAAGATTGATAAACCAGGTGCTAATCCAGAACGTGTTATCGGTGAATTGGCTGAACACGGTGTCATGTCAACTGCCTGGGGTGGAGATTCTGAGTTTGTAGAAATCTCAGCTAAATTCAACCAAAATATCGATGAACTCTTGGAAACGGTCCTACTTGTGGCTGAAATCCAAGAACTCAAAGCAGATCCAACAGTTCGTGCCATTGGTACTGTTATTGAAGCTCGTTTGGATAAAGGAAAAGGTGCAGTTGCGACCCTCCTTGTCCAACAAGGTACTTTGAACGTTCAAGATCCAATCGTTGTCGGAAATACTTTCGGACGTGTCCGTGCTATGACCAATGACCTTGGTCGTCGTGTCAAGGTTGCAGGCCCATCAACACCAGTTTCTATTACAGGTTTGAACGAAGCGCCAATGGCGGGTGACCACTTTGCCGTTTACGAAGATGAAAAATCTGCGCGTGCAGCCGGTGAAGAGCGTGCGAAACGTGCCCTCATGAAACAACGCCAAGCTACCCAACGTGTCAGCCTTGAAAACCTCTTTGATACACTTAAAGCTGGTGAGCTCAAGTCAGTTAATATCATCATCAAGGCCGACGTACAAGGTTCTGTTGAAGCCCTTTCTGCCTCCCTTCAAAAGATTGACGTAGAAGGTGTCAAAGTTACCATCGTTCACTCAGCGGTCGGTGCCATCAATGAATCTGACGTGACTCTTGCCGAAGCTTCAAATGCCTTTATCGTTGGTTTCAACGTACGCCCTACACCACAAGCGCGTCAACAAGCGGAAGCTGACGATGTAGAAATCCGTCTCCACAGCATTATCTACAAGGTTATCGAAGAGATGGAAGAAGCCATGAAAGGGATGCTTGACCCAGAATTTGAAGAAAAAGTTATCGGTGAAGCAGTTATCCGTGAAACCTTTAAGGTATCTAAAGTGGGAACTATCGGTGGATTCATGGTTATCAACGGTAAGGTTACCCGTGACTCGAAAGTCCGTGTTATCCGTGACGGTGTCGTTATCTATGACGGTGAACTCGCAAGCTTGAAACACTACAAAGACGACGTCAAAGAAGTTACAAACGGTCGTGAAGGTGGATTGATGATTGATGGCTACAATGATATCAAGACTGATGATGTGATTGAGGCTTATGTCATGGAAGAAATCAAACGATAATAGAGAAACGATAGCCAATTTGACTCGTCGTCAACAGCGCCTTGATGACCCCTTAGTTCTATCTAAGGCTTATTTCCTAGATTCAAATGGCTCTAGTTCCTCTATCTAACAGAAATAGCTAGGTCTGCTGGCCTAGCTTTTGGTTCAAAGTAGAGAAAGGAATATCATGGCAAATCATTTCCGTACGGATCGTGTGGGCATGGAAATCAAGCGTGAAGTCAATGAGATTTTGCAAAAGAAAGTCCGTGATCCACGTGTCCAAGGTGTGACCATTACAGATGTTCAGATGCTAGGTGATTTGTCTGTTGCCAAGGTTTACTACACCATTTTGAGTAACCTTGCTTCGGATAACCAAAAAGCTCAAATCGGGCTTGAGAAAGCAACTGGTACCATCAAACGTGAACTTGGTCGCAATTTGAAATTGTACAAAATCCCAGATTTGACCTTCGTCAAAGACGAATCCATCGAATATGGAAACAAGATTGACGAAATGCTACGCAATCTGGATAAGAACTAAGAAAGAGGGGATACCCCTCTTTTTTCTTGTCAGAGTAGTCTATTTGTTAATCATCAATATGTTGCCTTTGTAAAACGCAGTTTAAAAAATTTGTAAATTTCAAATAGTATGATATGATAAAGCTTGATATAAATGAAAAACGGAGAGACATATGGCTAAACAAGATATAGCTATGCAAGTGCTGCAACAAGTGGTAAAATTACCCGTAGTCAAAGTTGATCGAGAGAAATTTTTAGTAGAAAAGTTTTCAAAGGAATTAGACCGTAAGGATATTCCAACTTTGATTGAACAAGGACCGACGGCTTTATTACCCCAGGAAAGCTTGGATAGAGTGGCCAAGGCCTGTATTAAGGATAATGTCCTGTTAGCCAGTGGAACTTCGGTTTTGGCAGGTCTACCTGGAGGGATTCTCATGGCGATCACTATCCCAACAGACGTAGCTCAGTTTTATGGTTTTTCATTGAAATTAGCTCAAGAACTAGGGTATATTTACGGATTTGATGATCTCTGGGCATCGCGCAATGAGTTAAGCGAGGAAGCTAAAAACACACTTCTACTGTACCTCGGTGTGATGCTGGGAGTAAATGGTACAGCTGCATTGCTTCGAGCGGGAGGTGTTGCGGTTGCTAAGCAAGTGATGAAAACCGTTCCTCAGAAAGCCTTGACAAAGACCCTCTGGTATCCGATTTTGAAAAAAGTTTTGAAAATTTTTGGTGTTAATCTGACAAAAGGAGGCCTAGCCAAAGGAATGGGGAAATTCATTCCTATCCTAGGTGGTATTATTTCAGGTGGCTTAACCTTTGCGACCATGAAACCGATGGGGGAAAGCTTGCAACAGGAGTTATCTAAATTAGTTAACTATAATGAAGAACAATATCAAGAAGACATAGAAACTATCCGAAAAGAAGCTGAAATCATCGAAGGTGAGTAATATGGGATTCATTAAAATTCTGACCAAGACTTACGGGAATTACTTTTTTGTGATGCAAAGCATCAAAGTCCTGAAGAACATGAAAAAAGATGACAATGCTCTAGTAGGATTCGGGAAAGTACTGCTTGCTGACAAACTGATGGATGTAGCCCAGTGGCTCGCAAAACCAGAGGATAAGGAATAACTTGAAATGAAAGAAACTAGCAGGAATTCTTCTGCTAGTTTTTTAATCTCTTTCCATATGGTATAATATAAGCAGTAAAATCATTTTATACTCTTCGAAAATCTCTTCAAACCACGTCAGCTTCACCTTGCCGTAGGTATGGTTACTGACTTCGTCAGTTCTATCCACAACCTCAAAACACTGTTTTGAGCAACCTGCGGCTAGCTTCCTAGTTTGCTCTTTGATTTTCATTGAGTATTAGAACATACATGGAGGTCGTCATGGATAATATCATCGATGTGTCAATACCCGTTGCAGAAGTGGTAGACAAGCACCCAGAAGTTTTGGAAATCCTAGTGGAGCTCGGTTTTAAACCACTTGCTAATCCCTTGATGCGCAATACAGTCGGTCGCAAAGTATCGCTCAAACAGGGTTCGAAGCTCGAAGGAACTCCTATGGACAAGATTGTCCGCACGCTAGAAGCGAACGGCTATGAAGTGATTGGATTAGACTAATGGCAGATGAACGGATTCATATCCTACGGGATATTTTGTTAGAATTGCACAATGGCGCCTCTCCCGAGTCGGTTCAGGAGCGTTTTGATGCAACCTTTACAGGTGTTTCAGCCATCGAGATTTCCCTCATGGAGCACGAGCTGATGAACTCAGACTCAGGAGTCACCTTTGAAGATGTCATGGAACTCTGCGATGTCCATGCCAATCTTTTTAAAAACGCTGTTAAGGGTGTCGAAGTAGAGGATACCGAGCATCCTGGCCACCCCGTTCGCATCTTCAAGGATGAAAATCTGGCTCTCCGTGCAGCTTTGATTCGCATTCGGAGATTGTTAGATACCTATGAGTCTATGGAAGATGAAGAAATGCTTGAGGAAATGCGTAAGGGTTTGGTTCGTCAGATGGGACTTTTGGGGCAATTTGACATCCACTACCAGCGCAAGGAAGAGCTCTTTTTCCCCATCATGGAGCGTTATGGACACGATTCACCTCCAAAAGTTATGTGGGGAGTGGATGATCAGATCAGAGAACTCTTTCAGACAGCTCTAGCGACGGCTAAGGCACTATCAGAAGTGCCAATTAGCAAAGTAAAAGAAGATTTTGAAGCCTTTGCGACAGAGTTTGAAAGTATGATTTTCAAGGAAGAGTCCATCCTCCTCATGATTCTCCTTGAGTCTTTCACCCAGGATGACTGGCTTCAGATTGCGGAGGAGAGTGACGCCTATGGCTACGCTATCATCCGTCCGT
Source organism: Streptococcus oralis (assembly GCA_019458035.2). GTDB lineage: Bacteria > Bacillota > Bacilli > Lactobacillales > Streptococcaceae > Streptococcus > Streptococcus oralis_BP. The sequence goes on along the minus strand of CP185271.1, from coordinate 1,241,889 downwards.
CTGAGAAATGGGTGCCAGAACGCCAGAGTTTCCTTGAGGAAAAGAGTGCAGAGGAGCCCGTGCAGCTGGACACGGCTGAAGGTCAAGTTCAGCAAGTTATCGATACACCAGAAGGACAGTTCACCATTACTTTTACCCCTAAGGAAAAGGAAGCAGTGCTGGACCGCCATAGTCAACAGGCTTTTGGCAATGGCTATCTCTCCGTCGAGCAGGCTAACCTCATCCTCAATCACCTCCCTATGGAGATCACCTTTGTCAATAAAGACGACATTTTCCAGTACTACAATGACAATGCGCCAGCTGATGAGATGATTTTCAAACGGACGCCATCTCAAGTCGGACGCAATGTTGAACTCTGCCATCCGCCCAAGTACCTAGAAAAGGTGAAGGCCGTTATGAAAGGTCTTCGTGAAGGGGTCAAGGACAAGTATGAGATGTGGTTCAAGTCAGAGTCGCGAGGCAAGTTTGTCCACATCACCTATGCTGCGGTACACGATGAAAACGGAGAATTTCAAGGGGTGTTGGAGTATGTTCAGGATATCCAGCCCTACCGAGAGATTGATACGGACTATTTCCGTGGATTAGAATAAGGAGAATCAATGAGTTACGAACAGGAATTTATGAAGGAATTTGAAGCTTGGGTCAATACCCAGATCATGATCAACGACATGGCGCACAAGGAAAGTCAAAAAGTCTACGAAGAAGACCAAGACGAGCGTGCCAAAGATGCCATGATTCGCTACGAGAGTCGCTTGGATGCCTACCAGTTCTTGCTTGGTAAGTTTGAAAATTTCAAGGCAGGCAAGGGATTCCATGATTTGCCAGAAGGCTTGTTTGGTGAGCGAAACTATTAAAATTCAGATACTTTCTTGATTTTTTCCAAAAATCTTGATAGAATATCTTTATTAAATCCTTGTCAGAACAGGGATTTTTTATTGAAAGGATTTTATCATGTCAAAGAAACTCCAACGGAAAAAACAATTGCGAAATAGCCTTCGTCGTTCAGGTGCATTTTCAACTACAGTGACCAAGGTTGTAGAAGAGACCAAGAAAGTCGTGAAACACGCAGAAAAATCTGCCAGCGAAGCAGGAAAAGTTGTCTCTAAAAAAGTGGAACAAGCAGTAGAAGCGACCAAGGAACAAGCTCAAAAAGTAGCCAATTCAGTAGAAGATTTCGCGGCGACTTTGGGTGGCCTCTCAGTAGATCGTGCTAAGACTTTCTATGATGAAGGCATCAAATCAGCTGCTGATTTTAAAAACTGGACTGAAAAAGAACTTCTCGCCTTGAAAGGAATTGGCCCAGCTACCATCAAGAAATTAAAAGAGCACGGAATCAGCTTCAAGTAATCTTTCTTGAGCCTTGCATTTCCGAGAAAAACTTGCTACAATAGAGCCATCAGAGGTGTTTTGGATCCCACATTTTACAGAAAGTGGCGGTGCTGAGAAGTCCACAAATGTGTCATAACTGGTTGCTGATGGATGAAAAATTGAAATAAAAATGTCTTTTTGTTTTAAAGACGAGAGTTGCGGGCATCTGCCCGAAATTGGGTGGTACCGCGGATTAGCACATTCGTCCCTGTCATGTATATGGCAGGGGCGATTTTTTGTAGAAAGCGAGGTAGAAGGATGACAAGAGCAGAGTTGCCAGAACGTATAGAAACCGAACGGCTAGTCTTACGAGTCCGTACCGTGGCTGATGTTGTGGATATCTTTGACTATGCCAATAGGCCAGAAGTTTCCTACCCAGCAGGCTTTCCTCCCGTCAAGACCTTGGAAGATGAGATTTATTATCTGGAGCATATCCTTCCCGAGCGTAATGAAAAGAACAATCTCCCAGCGGGCTATGGAATTGTCGCTAAAGGAACCGATAAGGTCATCGGCTCTGTTGATTTCCCTCGTCGTCACGAGGATGATGTCTTGGAGATTGGCTATATCTTACATCCAGACTATTGGGGACGAGGTTATGTGCCCGAAGCGGCACGTACCTTGATTGATTTAGCTTTTAAAGAATTGAACCTACACAAGATTGAACTAACTTGTTTTGGTTACAATGTCCAAAGTCAACGAGTCGCTGAGAAACTTGGCTTTACCTTAGAAGCTCGCATAAGAGACCGCAAAGATGCCCAAGGAAATCGCTGTGACAGTCTGATATATGGATTGCTGAAGAGTGAGTGGGAGGTGAAAAATGAATAGTCAGATTATTGAGCTCGATAAAGATACTCTAAAGTATATGTTGGATGCTAGTGGAGGTTTTGACGAAAATAATGAGATTTTTAAATTTTTGCTAACAATTTTTGCTTCAAGTGTATCAGAGAATACCCAAAATGAATTGCCAAATCTATTTTCAAAATTCAAACGTCCTTCTCTTCAAACTAAGGCAAATCAAATTATTGGGCAAAATTTGGATGAACTACATTTTTTAGAGTTAGATATACCAAAAACTTTTACATTGAGCAACAGTGGCATTAAACAATTAATCAATTGTGTTAGAAAAGAAATCATGATGAAAATAAGAAACAGTCTATCGTTATATGATAGGAGTTACATGATTATTCAGATGAGTTTGTTAGCAAGCGTGTTAAGTAAAATTACAATGTATTTAAATACAGATTTTATCCAAGAAGAACGTGATTGCATTGATTTTCTTATTAAGCAGTTTAATAGAATAAACACATACACTTTTTTTGATCCCAGAGTGTTTTTAGGAGAATTAAAAACATGTTTAGAGTTGATTGTTAATGAACTTTTAACAATGGAATTATTGGAAGATAGTCAATTTCAGAAAATTCCGTCTATAAATTTTCAAGCTATGTTTGATTTGTTCGGATTATCTTTTTCAATAATTCAGTTAGATAGTTATATCGATGTTTTACCTTTTCTAAAAGAACAAGAAAGAGATGAAATTCAATTCACCAGAGGAGAAGGAATTGTATTTCCAAGCCGAATATTTGAACAATTTTCTAAATATATTAGCGAAACGAGAGATGAGATAGTTATAATTGGAGATAAAAAAATTGATATTATTATGAGATACCTTGAAAAAGTTAAAAAGGTGTCGCCTTCAATTTTAGAAAAATATTTGAGTGTAACGGATGATGAAAGAGCTTTTAAGCTGGGTAATAACTATGTTAGTGTTGCTGAAAGAGACTTACTTGTTAATGATTTAGCTTTAAATCAGAGAATATCTGTAGATACTGCTAAATTGATTATTGAAAATTTAACTCTCAATAATCAAGAGTTTTATAGAAATAAAATTGAAAGTTTAGTAGGTGAACCAAATAAAAGAATGCTTCGTTCCCCTTTAATAAACTTTTCGAATTTCGATGTAGTTCCAGTCTTTTCATTTTTGGAATCTGCTAAATATTTTCCATACAGAATATTACGAACAGATATTTTATATAAAAAAAATGGACAAGAATGGACACGATTAATTAAAGAAAATTTTGACGAGCGTTTATTGCCCAAACTCAAAGATATAGCTTTAAAAATTGATGTTAATGCTAGGACTAATTATTATTTAAATCAATCAAAACATAAAGAAGTAAAAAATTTAATAAAATCAAAGAAATTAATGGGAGAAATTGACTTATTCTTTGTATATAATTCTACTTTATATATTTACGATTTAAAAAATTATGGTTTAGCAAGAAATATGAGGCAATGTAAAAGCATTATTAATACTTCAATCTATAAAGAGTTTTCAAAACTACGAAAATTGAAGACCGAGATTGAGGCACATAAGGAACTATTCGAGGCAGAGTTTGGTAGGTTCATTCATATAGAAATTGGAATAGTTACTGTCAATACGACGCCCTATAAATATTTTAAGAATGGTAGAGTTATATCTATGCCAGAACTGCAAATAAATCATAAACTATTGATTTAAATATATTAAGGAGCAAACACATGTCTAAAGAACTTTCACCTAAATACAATCCAGCCGAGGTTGAGGCTGGTCGTTATCAAAAATGGCTTGATGAAGATGTTTTCAAGCCTTCTGGAGATCAAAAGGCTAAGCCTTATTCGATCGTTATTCCACCACCAAACGTAACCGGGAAACTTCACCTCGGTCACGCTTGGGATACAACTTTGCAGGATATCATCATTCGTCAAAAACGGATGCAAGGCTTTGACACGCTTTGGCTACCAGGAATGGACCACGCGGGTATCGCAACTCAAGCTAAGGTTGAGGAGCGCTTGCGTGGAGAGGGCATTAGCCGTTATGACCTCGGTCGTGAGAAATTCCTCGAGAAAGTCTGGGAATGGAAAGACGAGTATGCGACGACCATCAAGGAACAATGGGGCAAGATGGGACTCTCTGTAGACTACTCTCGCGAACGGTTCACTCTTGACGAAGGCTTGTCAAAAGCCGTCCGCAAGGTTTTTGTCGAACTTTACAAGAAAGGCTGGATCTACCGTGGTGAGTTTATCATCAACTGGGACCCAGCAGCTCGCACAGCCCTTTCTGATATCGAGGTGATCCACAAGGATGTCGAAGGTGCCTTCTACCACATGAACTACATGCTGGAAGATGGTTCACGCGCCCTTGAAGTTGCGACAACTCGTCCTGAGACTATGTTTGGGGACGTAGCCGTTGCGGTCAATCCAGAAGACCCACGCTACAAGGACTTGATTGGTAAAAATGTCATCCTTCCAATCGCTAATAAATTGATTCCAATCGTTGGAGACGAGCATGCAGATCCCGAGTTTGGTACTGGTGTCGTGAAAATCACACCTGCCCACGATCCAAACGACTTCTTGGTTGGTCAACGCCATAACTTGCCACAAGTCAACGTCATGAACGACGACGGAACCATGAACGACTTGGCCTTCGAATTTGCAGGCATGGACCGTTTTGAAGCTCGTAAGGCAGTCGTTGCTAAGTTGGAAGAAATCGGTGCCCTTGTTAAAATCGAAAAACGTGTCCACAGTGTTGGTCACTCAGAGCGTACAGGTGTTGTGGTTGAACCACGCTTGTCTACTCAGTGGTTTGTCAAGATGGACCAATTGGCGAAAAATGCTATTGCCAACCAAGACACAGAGGACAAGGTAGAATTCTACCCACCTCGTTTCAACGATACCTTCCTCCAATGGATGGAAAATGTCCACGACTGGGTCATTTCACGTCAGCTCTGGTGGGGCCACCAAATCCCTGCTTGGTACAATGCTGAAGGTGAAATCTATGTGGGCGAAGAAGCACCGGAAGGTGACGGATGGACTCAGGACGAAGACGTCTTGGATACTTGGTTCAGTTCTGCCCTTTGGCCATTCTCAACTATGGGCTGGCCGGATGTCGACTCAGAAGACTTTAAACGTTATTATCCAACATCAACCTTGGTGACTGGTTATGATATTATCCCATTCTGGGTATCTCGGATGATTTTCCAAGGTTTGGAATTTACTGGTAAGTCGCCATTCAAAAATGCCTTGATTCACGGTCTCATTCGTGATGAGCAAGGACGTAAGATGTCCAAGTCTCTTGGTAACGGGATTGATCCAATGGATGTTATTGATAAGTACGGAACAGATAGCCTGCGTTGGTTCCTATCAAACGGTTCTGCACCAGGGCAAGACGTGCGCTTCTCTTACGAGAAAATGGATGCTTCATGGAACTTCATTAACAAGATCTGGAACATCTCTCGCTACATCCTCATGAACAATGAAGGCTTGACCCTTGAGCAAGCAACTGCCAATGTCGAAAAAGTGGTCAACAAGGAAGCTGGAAATGTCACTGACTGCTGGATTCTCCACAACCTCAATGAAACCATCGGAAAAGTTACTGAAAACTTTGACAAGTTTGAGTTTGGTGTCGCTGGACACATCCTCTACAACTTCATCTGGGACGAATTTGCGGACTGGTACGTTGAATTGACCAAGGAAGTCCTTTATAGCGATAACGAAGAAGAGAAAGTCATCACACGTTCTGTTCTCCTTTACACTTTGGACAAGATCCTTCGTCTCCTCCACCCAATCATGCCATTCGTGACAGAGGAAATCTTTGGACAAATCTCAGAAGGCTCTATCGTTACAGCAGAATACCCAACTGTCAACCCAGCATTTGAAGACCTCGCGGCTCACACTGGTGTTGAAAGCCTCAAAGACTTGATCCGCGCCGTTCGTAATGCGCGTGCGGAAGTAAACGTAGCACCAAGCAAGCCAATCACCATCCTTGTTAAGACAAGTGAGAGCGACTTAGAAGCCTTCTTTAACAGCAATGTCAACTACATCAAACGCTTCACAAATCCAGAACACTTGGAAATTGCCTCAACCATCCCTGCACCTGAACTCGCTATGTCAAGTGTCATCACAGGAGCAGAAATCTACTTGCCACTGGCAGATCTTCTTAATGTCGAAGAAGAACTAGCTCGCCTCGACAAGGAACTGACTAAATGGCAAAAAGAACTGGACATGGTCGGCAAGAAGCTCTCTAACGAACGCTTCGTAGCCAATGCCAAACCAGAAGTCGTCCAAAAAGAACGCGACAAACAAGCTGACTACCAAGCTAAGTACGACGCGACCGTAGCACGTATTGATGAGATGAGGAAACTCGTAAAATAAACACAGAAACACGGTGGTGAGCCGTGTTTTTTGGTATAATAGAGAAAATATTATCATTCTTAAAATTAATTTTGAGAAAATGATGAAACTAGAAATAGAATTGGAAGTGTGTCATGATCTTACAAAAAATTATTGAAAAAATCTATTCAAAGATTGAAGAATTTGAAGATAAAGACGATAATCAAGAATTTACCTTTTGCTTTAGAGGTGAAGCAGAAGATTATAAAGCTACAAAACTGACACCTACATTGTTTAGGGAGAAGAAAATTGGAGGTAGTATACCAGATAAAGAACTAATCAATTTGATAACTGATTATAAAATAGTTGATGATAAAAATTTGAATCCTCTGTCAAAAGCAATTGAAGGGCAGCATTTTTTAGCATTAAGCAGATTACTTGATATTACTTTTAGTATATTGCCATCAATTTTTTTTGCATCTTCATCTGCAAAAGATAAAGATGGGTATATTTATATATTTAGATTTCCAAAAGCCTATTCCCCCAGTTCTAATTATATTAACAAATATTATGAAAAATTAATTAATGGAGAAATTGTGCCTTATTATCAAAATTTTAAAGTTCTTTCACATATCCAAAGTAATAGTAGAATTAAATCTCAAAGCGGTGGCTTTATTTTGTTTCCTGGCCAAAAAATAAAAAGAATTCCAAATAATTACTATAAGAGTTATAAAATTGAAGCTAGAGATAAAGATAAAATTCTTAAAGAGCTAGATATTTTTTTCAATATTAATGAATCTACAATTTATCCAGAAAAAGATAAAAAAAGAGATCTAATAAAGGATCGGTTACACTCAATATCTAAGGATGATAGTTTTTTAGAAAATAGTAATTTTTATATACAGGAAATTGATACGGCTTTAGAAAGAATATCATTTGAGATACATTCTAGTTCAGAAGTTGATAGAAAAAAGATACTAAGGTTGCTACGGAAGGAAAGAAGGAATCTAGAAGAATATGTTAAAATCTTGACTATAGAAGATTCTGATGTAAAAAAAGAGATTCATGAAAAAATACAAAATGAGTTCAATAGATTAAAAATTAGTTTGAAAGGTAAGAGGGAAGGAAATGAATGATTTACAGATAGACAACTGGGTAAAAGAAGGTGTTTTACCTTCTATTTCTGAAATTGATGAATCACAAGTTGAAAAAATTGATGAGAATAGATTAGTACTATTTAAAGATATGAGTGATGATGATAGTTATAAGGATGTTCTTATTTATCAATTTCATGGAAGTTTCAAAAGTGAAGAGTTTGAGTATGAAAAATTACTTGCAAAAATGACTGATGCGCAATTAAGTCAACGTGATGTATTTGTCTCTTTTAATAGTTGGGAAGAAGAGCGTGAAGCGATACAGAAGCTAAAACAAAAAGAAAATAGTGCCACTAAAAAAAATAAAATTGAGAACGACTTTGCTTTATTTAATTCTGTATATTTTCAGGATTCAGATGATATTACTATTCAAGTAGAAGATGATGGAATAAACTATTTAGAATCACCTGAACAAAGTGAGAATTTATCAGCTATGGTTGTTAATTGTTCTTTATCTGAAATTAAAAAGCTATACAACTGCACGGGAGTGAAGTTATTTAGAAGAAATGTTAGGAATGGAATAATTTCAAATAAATCAACTATTCGCTCAATCTTTAGTAAATACTTATCAATAATTGATGATACTGCTGACAGTGAAGGAGGTCAAGATGATTATGATCCTAAATTGTTCTGGTTTAGCCATAATGGAATTACTGTATTTGTAGATAACGAAAACCCTAGAAATTTTGAGTTTCAAAATGATAAGATTACGTTGAATCGAAATTTTTGTAGTGTAATTAATGGTGCACAGACAATAACAAATTTTTTCTTGGTTTATAGCGAATTAAAATATCAGTATCAATCGGATGAAGAAAAATTGAAAAAATTGAATTCATTAATTTCTAAAATAAAAGTAAAACTTACAGTAATTCAAGGGAAAAATAATTACTCTAACTTTATTACGAGAGGATTGAACACACAAAATCCAATTACAGGTGAGGATTTTATTGCAATTTCCAAAGAAGTTATGAATTTAAACAAATTGTTTTCAGAGATACATATTTTAAAAACAGGTGAAGTTGAACGAGACGGAGGACTCACCCCATTGCAATTTGTAAAACAATTTTTAATTGTGGATAATAAACCGGGTCAAAGTAAAAACTTTAATAAAACTGAGTTAAAAAAACAAATTGGTGAAATTTATGAGGAATTTGTATTGCAGGAAGGAGATGTAATAAGACTAAGTCAAGAAGCTGAAGCAAAGATTCAAAAAATTGTATTTTTAAATGAAGTGGAATCTTGGTGGAAAAAGAAAAATAGAGAGACCTCAGAAAAAGATATAATAGATAGATATGCAAAAAATTACTTCGAGAGTTTTGTAATTAAACATTATGAAAATATAGAGGATGCGGAAGGAAAAGAGAAAATCTTCGATGTTTATTTTGAGAAATTTAAAGAAATCATCTCAAAAAAAGAATATAATTATAACAGTTTTAAGAACGATGACCTATATAATGAGATAATTAAAGAATATGAAAAACAGACAGAGATTAATGATGTTGATAAAGAATTAGATAGTGAATATTATAATGAGTTAAAGAAATTTTTAAATGAGAGTTCTGATATACAATATCAACCTTTAATATTAAAATTTAACTATGATAAGATTCAAATGGATAATATAAGAGTCATCAGAAGAGTAAATGGTAATGTAATGGAAGGTTTTTACTTGTCTTCTAAAACTTTTTCAGAACTCTATCAAAATTTAAGTATAGAAGATAAACTTACTAATGACATTGAAATCAAAGAAAGTGATTTTAAAACTTTTTCTGAGTCCACCTTAAACAGCGAATTAATCAAAAAATATAACATATATGTAATTGATGTTGAAGAAGATAGAAACAGTAAACAATCAATAACCAATATAACTATAGAACGTGACTTTAACCTTAAACTATTAGATGAAAATAGGGAGAAGGTACAACAATTATATAAAGAAACAATTAATGCATTTATTGAAGGTGAAACTAGTAAATTTCCTAGTGTAAATAATGGAGATATTATTTATGTACAGCCAAATGCGATAAATAAAGAAGATTTATTTTTATTTACAAACGGAGAACAACTTCCAAAACAAACTTTTTGGATTTCAAAGGATTATATTAAAAACATTATAAACAAATAAGATATTTTCAAGAAGAGAATAACTTTATTAAAAAAATAATTTTGATGAACTAGTGTGCTTAATTGTAGATGAAATGCAACCTGAGAGTATCACTCAGAAAATCTATCTTTTGAATGTTTCATTGTTGTAACATATTATAGAATATTTTTTAAGTTTTTACCTAAATTAATTGACCAAAGATTGATGTTATTAGAAATAGAATGCTTTTTGATGAAGTAAATATTAAAAATAGTTAGAAATATAGAGAGATTTATAGATAATATGCAAGAATTAAATCGCTTAAGCGTAATAGACTTTTTTTGTGGAGCAGGTGGTTTTTCGGAAGGTTTTCGAAGAGCAGGTTATGACGTCATTATGGGTATTGATGTCTGGCAGCCTGCAATTATCACACATAATTTTAATCATGGACTAAATGATAATGTAAAAAGTGTACTTGATTTTGAAGATATAAAGGAAATAAATAAGTTGCCTGATACAGATATTATCATTGGTAGTCCACCATGTCAGTTGTTTTCTCTCTCTAATCAAGGAGGAAATGCCAATAAAGATTCAGGTATTAATTTGATTAAAACTTTTTATAAAGTAATTGCTGTAAAGAAATTTCAAAAGAATTCTAGACTAAAAGCATGGTTAATGGAAAATGTTCCAAATTCTCAAAACTATGTTCAAGAAGAGTACACTTTTGAAGAATTGGATTTAGTTGATTGGGCTATTTCACAAGGACTTAATCCAAAATCCGTTGCCATAAAATCCAAATATAATGGTGGAGTTTTACATGCAGATGATTATGGTGCTGCACAGACAAGACGTAGGTTCGTTAGCGGGGAAATAACTAAGACTGGTGAATTTCCATTTCCTGATAAGGTTTCCGAGGAGAAAGTTACTTTAAATAAATTATTTAGAAATTTTCCAGATCCTTTAAATCAACTTCCTGTGGAATTTGTAACGGATCCGAATTATCCAAAAGAGTCTGTTACGTTTGAGAATTTTAAAGATCATTTTTATGACACAGGTGTCTATCAAGTACAGTGGCAAAAAGCTAGAGATTTAAAGCAAAGGCATCCTTATATGGGTAAGATGTCATTCCCAGAAAATATGGCTAAGCCAAGCCGGACAATTATGGCTACACAGTCAGCTAGTACTAGAGAGGCTATCCTATATAAATCGGATTGTAATAGAAAAGGTGATGGCGAGTATCGATTGCCAACTATCAGAGAAGCAGCTTGTATTATGGGATATCCTCTAGATTATCAATTCTTCGGTGATGAGTCTACAAAGTGGAGACAAATAGGAAATGCTGTTTGCGTTCAATTATCTTTTGCTTTAGCTGTTAAAATTTTAGAACTAATAAACTCACCACTATTACCTGCTAAGGTTATAGATAAAGATTTAAGTCAATTTAGATATTTGGATAATAAAAAAATTAAAGATTTCAATAATCCTCCCAAGCGAAGTGAAAAAGCCTTATTTAGACAATTTCCTATTAAGTCAGGCAATATGACTGTTGACTTAACTAATAAAGTTAACGGAAAAGTTGGGAATTGGGGTGTTATTGCACATGCTGGTACTGGTAAAGGATTCAAAAGTATAATTATCTCCCGTTCTAATCAAATGGAAGCTAAAAAACTTCTTCGTAAATTAAAACCTGATTTAATAGAGGAATTGAAAGATAACGAAATTCTTAGGAAATACTCAATAAAACAATTAAATTTAGAAAATAAAAAGTATGGTTTCTCGAAAGATGATATTTCTCACCCGTATTATATAATTAATCATATTGGTAAACTAATTGATAAATACACAGATAGTAACGATATCGAAGTTGATGTTTCTAGAACAGAGTTCAGTCAACTTAAGGACAGAATTCCATTGAGCCAGTTAATGTCTATTTACCTAGTCCCGATAATAATTTATGGAAAATAAATGAATGGAGAATGAAAATGAATCATGATTTAAATGAATTGATAAAAAATGGAAATATTGAAAAAACAACTTTAACAAAACGTTTGACTATTGGGGGTGAAACAAAAGACTACCCAGTATATAAATTCCCATTAGAATATTTATACTATAATGATCAAAATGGTCGTATTAATACAGTTTACCATCATTACATGTCAAATCATGGAAAATTAACACCAGAAATTGGAGAGTCAAAATATAATGAAATATTTGAAAAATTCATTTTTGATTCTAAAAAGCAAGCTTTAAAGGACACTCAAATTTCTATTTTTGAAAAAGGACAACAAGAACCTGGTGTAATTCTTTCCGATGGAAGAGTGATTGATGGAAATCGTAGATTTACAGCCCTTCGTAGGATTCAAAGAGATACAAATATCAAACAATATTTCGAAGCTGTTATACTTTCATTTGATATCAAAAATAAACTTGATGAAAAGAAAATAAAAGAGTTAGAATTAGATTTACAGCTTGGTCGTGAAGAAAGAGTAAGTTATGACCCAATTGATCGTATTTTTGATGTATACAACACAATTAAAGTTCAAAAGCTAATGACTCCCGAAGAATATAAAAAAGCTAGTGGTGCTGGTAACACCAAAGGGATTAATAGGGACATAAGGCTTGCTGAATTAATCATTAAATTCCTATCCATTATTGCTCCAAGTCAAAATCCTATTGATAAGTTTTATTTGGCAAGAGAGCTGAAATTAGATGGCCCTATTGAGGAGATTGAAGGGACAATTAATAAGTTAAAAGAGAATAAAGAGACGGTTACACAAAATGTGTTAACTACACTTGCTGTCCAGATTGCTAAATCGGATGCAGGTGATAGTGATATTACTCGTAAAATGCGGAATATCAAAAAAAATATTTTAAACAATCCTGATATTAATAAACATTATATTGAGGCTACTGATTCTCATGTTGATGAAATTATAGACTGTTTTGAAAACCATCCTGTAGAAAGAGTGGAAGATTTAAGAAAAAATATAGAATCTCATCCAGCTGCCTTAGAATCAGCAAATAGTTTATTACAAACAACTAATAGATTATCAAATAAAGGAGAAGCTACAGCTGATAGAAGACAATCTCTGGTAAAATTGCAGGAAATCAGAGATACATTAGAAGATTTATCTTCTGAAGATTTAAAAGAACTGCATGAAAAAGAATTTTTTGAGGCAAAAGAAATTCTACAAGAAATTAGAGATTTAGCATTTAAATTATCCAAATAGAGAAAAGGGGAAAAGGAATGGTATTTTCTCTAAAACTTAAAAACCTAATACAACCTACATATCAAAGTGAAAATTTAGTTAAAGAATTCTATGAACCGGTACTATCTGAAGCTACTATTTATAGAAGAGTTTCAGCCTATTTCTCTAGTGAAGGACTGGGGCTATATTCGAAGGGGTTGGATAAATTATTTGGAAATAATGGATTTGCTAGATTTATAATTTCTACAGATATCTCTGAAGAAGATTTTAAAAAAATTCAAGAAGGATATACTCTTAAAAATAGTTTAGTAAATTTACCTGCTCAGTTAAGGCAAACTATTCTAAATAATCAAACAAAAGAATCATTAGGTAATTTAGCGTTCATGATTGCAAGTAATCATGCAGAGGTAAAATTTGCGGTTATTCCAAGAGGACGAGGAATTTTTCACGATAAGTTTGGACTTATTGATTCGGATCAAGAAACTATCTTTTTTAATGGGTCTGTTAATGAAACTAGAAATGGTTTAGAATATAATTATGAAAGTATTTCTGTTGATGTTTCTTGGGATTCAAGCACAAATGTTCAAACACGAATATTAGCTAACAAAAATAGATTTGACCGATTGTGGAACAATGAAGAGAAAGATATTCTGACAATTGATGCTACAAAAATTGTTTATGATGAAATAAAAAAATACCAGCAATATTCCACAATAAATAAAGTTAAAGAAAATCAGTCAGATAATAATATCTATTTTTATTTAAAAAGTGGAAATATAATTGTACGTCAAGATAACTCTTCTATACAAATCACAAGCTCAGATAGAAAGCTAAAGCCTGGATCAGATTTGTCCAATAAATATTTTGAAGATGATAACTCAACTATTAAATCAGAATTTTCTTATATGGATATAAACTACATTATTAATGAAACAAGGAAAAGATGTGATAGAAAAAATATTATAGTTGAAGTATCAGAGGAAGTACAAGACTACCTAAAGTCAAATCAATACTCTATTGAACAATATAGTAAGTTAGGCATTTATTTAAAATCACCTGAACAATATACAATTCATGGGGAGCAAGAAAAGTTTGAAGAGTTTGTTTCTGTCGTTAGTTCAGAAGTTGTACGGCCGTTTAAAAAATTGCAACTTGAGGCAGCCTTCTACGAATACAGGATGGCTAGAGCTGCGAACTTTTCTGTGCCAGGTTCTGGTAAAACTGCTATGATTTTGGCTGTTTTTGCATTTTTGAATTCCTCAAAAGTTGAAAGTGAGCACGTAGATAATTTATTGGTTATTTGTCCTATTAATGCTTTTAACAGCTGGAAAGAAGAATTTAAACAAGTTTTTGGAAATAAGAAACAGTTACAAGTAATTGATTGTCAAAGTTCTAAAGATTTTGCGTTCGATTTATCTTTGAAATGGAAAATATCAAATCTTGTTTTAGTAAATTATGAATCGCTGACAAAATACAAAGACAAGTTACAGGAATTGCTGTCAACTAAGACAATGATTGTCTTTGATGAAGTTCATAGAATAAAAAATCCTTCAGGTGTTCGTGCTCAAGCTGCATTGGAACTTGTTAGAAATTCTCAGTTTAAATTTGTTTTAACAGGTACTCCAATCCCCAATTCGTATCAAGATATATATAATTTTCTTCACTTATTATACGCAAATGAATACAATGCTTTTTTTAGGTGGGATTTAGATGAATTAAAAAAACCTAGTTTTAGGAAAATTTCAGAAATCAACCAGGCATTAGCACCCTTCTTTTGGCGTTTAAATAAGAACGATTTAGGGGTGCCTAAACCGGATCCAGACATTTTTCTGGTTGAAGAACCGAGCGAAGAACAGAAACAATTAGCTCAGTCCATATACTATAATGAATCGTCGAGTTTAGCCAGATTAATTCGATTGATACAAGCGTCTACAAATCCTGAATTACTTAACAAAAGGATTGAATATAAAGATATGTGGTTTGCTGATGATAATGACAAAAATGATACAATTGAAATATCAGAAGATATATTTTATAGTAGATTAGAAACACCATCTATTTCAGTTATAAAAGAAGCAAAAGGATATGATGAGTATGATTTTTCAAGTATGATTTCTCCTAAATTTGAAAAAGGTATTGAAAAAATTCAGGAGCTCATATCCGAGGGGAAAAAAGTCATAGTCTGGGCTATATTTGTTGGTACCATGAAAAAAATACAAAACAGGTTAGACCAAGTTGGAGTGAAAGCTAATTTAGTTTATGGTGGTACAGATGTTTCTGATAGACAGGATCTGATTGATGATTTTCGATTTGGTAATACTATGGTGATGATTTCAAATCCTCAGACATTGGGTGAATCTGTGTCTCTTCATAGAGAGGTACACGATGCTTTATATTTTGAGTATAATTTTAATCTAACTTTCATGCTTCAGTCCAGAGATAGAATTCATAGATTAGGTCTAGAAGATAATCAATATACCAGATATTATTATCTACAAACAAAATCTGAACCAGCTGACAGTGGTAATGCAGGGTATGTTGATGAGAAAATTTATGAAAAGTTGAAGAAGAAAGAAGAAACTATGTATAATGCTATTGATAATAGCAATTTAAAAATAGAATTTTCTCAAAATGAAATAGATGAAGCAATTAGCATTATTGACGAGGAGAGAAATCGTATTTTAAAAAATACTAAATTAAAATAAAATCAGTTTACTTTCAACTAAATACCGCTATTTTAAAGGTTTGTATCTTAAATTTACCATATGATAAAATCAATTGATTTTTACTTAATAAATCATAGATAAATCTATTTTAACCTTTGACTATTCCGCAAAATTATCGTACAATAAAGAGTACATGATAAAATGAGGTCAGAGTCTGTTCGCTCTGGCGATAGTAGTAAAAATGAGGAGAAACGCTTTGGAATTAGAAGTATTTGCTGGGCAAGAAAAAAGTGAACTATCTATGATTGAGGTAGCGCGTGCTATCTTGGAACTTCGTGGTCGCGATCATGAGATGCATTTTAGTGATCTTGTAAACGAAATTCAAAACTACCTTGGAACATCAAACAGCGATATCCGCGAAGCTTTACCTTTGTTCTACACAGAGTTGAACTTTGATGGTAGCTTCATCTCTCTTGGAGACAACAAATGGGGGCTTCGTTCATGGTATGGTGTGGACGAAATCGACGAAGAAATCATCGCTCTTGAAGAAAGTGACGACGATGAAGTAGCACCAAAAGCTAAGAAAAAACGCGTCAATGCCTTTATGGATGGTGATTCAGATGCCATTGACTACAATGCGGATGATCCAGAAGACGAAGATGCATACGAAGCAGATCCAGCTCTTTCATACGATGATGAAAATCCAGATGATGAGAAAAATGAAGTGGAAGCTTACGATGCAGAAATCAACGAAATCGCTCCTGATGACTTGGGTGAAGATGTGGATCTCAACGAAGAAGACGACGAGTTTTCTGACGATGACGCAGAAACGAGTGAAGAAGAGTAAAAGACTTCACAAAGGAGATCGCCTGATCTTCTTTTTTGTTACTTGGGCAAAGTAGTTGAGCAGGTCATCCGTTTGGATGCGGATCTTTAGTTGGTTTTCTGAAAACAATCTCCTTTTTTCATGTTTTACCAATTCGGGTTGACAAATGTTCTGCTTTGAGGTATTATATTGTTCGGGCACCTCTTTTAGAGGTCGGGGCTCCCTAGTTACTAGGGAGCTATTTTTGTTTTTCAGGAAGTTTTTCTTGAAATGTTGTTATTCATAAGGGTCTTGTTTTCTATGTCCCCTCGTAGTCAACAAGGCCTTGAGCATTTTAGAAAGAGGAATCTATGTCTACGAAATATATTTTTGTAACTGGTGGTGTGGTGTCGTCTATTGGGAAAGGGATTGTGGCAGCAAGTCTGGGTCGTCTCTTGAAAAATCGTGGTCTCAAAGTAACCATTCAGAAGTTTGACCCTTATATCAATATCGATCCGGGAACCATGAGTCCTTACCAGCACGGAGAAGTCTTTGTGACAGATGATGGGGCTGAGACAGATTTGGACTTGGGTCACTATGAACGTTTCATCGATATCAATCTCAACAAATATTCCAACGTGACAACTGGTAAAATCTACAGTGAAGTTCTTCGTAAGGAGCGCCGTGGCGAGTACCTTGGCGCAACTGTTCAAGTCATTCCTCATATCACAGATGCTTTGAAAGAAAAAATCAAGCGTGCCGCTCTAACGACAGACTCTGATGTCATTATCACAGAGGTCGGTGGAACCGTTGGGGATATTGAGTCCTTGCCATTTCTAGAGGCCCTTCGTCAGATGAAGGCAGATGTGGGTGCAGATAATGTTATGTATATCCACACAACCTTGCTTCCTTATCTAAAAGCTGCTGGTGAGATGAAGACAAAGCCAACTCAACATTCTGTAAAAGAATTGCGTGGTTTGGGAATCCAGCCAAATATGTTGGTCATTCGTACCGAGAAACCAGCTGGTCAAGGCATTAAAAACAAACTGGCCCAGTTCTGTGATGTGGCACCAGAAGCCGTTATCGAATCGTTGGATGTCGAACATCTTTACCAAATTCCACTGAATTTGCAGGCACAAGGTATGGATCAAATCGTATGCGACCATCTGAAAATCGATGCACCAGTAGCAGACATGACAGAATGGTCAGCCATGGTAGACAAGGTCATGAACCTCAAGAAACAGGTCAAAATTTCCCTCGTTGGTAAGTATGTGGAGTTGCAAGATGCCTACATCTCAGTGGTTGAAGCCTTGAAACACTCTGGTTATGCCAACGACGCAGAAGTGAAGATTAATTGGATCAATGCCAATGATGTGACAGCAGAGAATGTAGTAGAGCTCTTGTCTGATGCGGACGGAATCATCGTACCAGGAGGTTTTGGCCAACGTGGTACGGAAGGGAAAATCCAAGCCATCTGTTATGCGCGTGAAAATGATGTTCCAATGTTGGGAGTCTGCTTGGGAATGCAGTTGACTTGTATCGAGTTTGCTCGTCACGTTTTAGGGCTTGAAGGTGCCCATTCTGCAGAACTTGCACCAGAAACAAAATACCCTATCATCGATATCATGTGTGACCAGGTTGATGTTGAGGATATGGGTGGAACCCTTCGTTTGGGACTTTATCCATCTAAGTTGAAACGTGGCTCTAAGGCAGCAGCTGCATATCACAATCAAGAAGTGGTGCAACGCCGTCACCGTCACCGCTATGAGTTTAACAACACCTTCCGTGAGCAGTTTGAGGCAGCAGGATTTGTCTTCTCAGGAGTTTCTCCAGATAATCGTTTGGTAGAAATTGTGGAAATTCCTGAAAATAAATTCTTTGTAGCGTGTCAGTATCACCCTGAACTGTCAAGCCGTCCAAACCGTCCAGAAGAACTCTACACTGCCTTTGTGACTGCAGCAGTTGAGAACAGTAATTAGCAAAATCAGAACCTTTGAGAACAATCTCAGAGGTTTTTTAATCCATTCAGGAAAGCTTTGCTAACTCAGATGCTTGCCGATAAGAATTAGAAGTCCCCTTTCTCACTGAGGGAAGAGGATTTTTACTTGTTTTTCTGCTACTTCCTCATTTGTTCTAGAGCCCTTTTTGTGTTACAATGAATGGTATGAAAGCTAAGAAATTATGGATGACTGGCTTGACAGTGGCTGGTCTAAGTGCCCTCGCTTTGGGAGCTAAAAAAGCAGCAGATAATCACAAACTCATGAAGACGCAAGAGGAGTTAACCGCTATCGTGCGTGATCTTTTCTCAGATATGGGTGAGATTGCGACTCTCTATGTTCAAGTCTACGAAAGTAGTCTAGAGCGACTCGTCGGAGGGGTCATTTTCGAGGATGGTCGTCACTATACTTTTGTCTATGAAAATGAAGATCTAGTCTATGAGGAGGAAGTCTTATGATTATTCCCAGTAGTATAGAAGAACTCGCAGGTTTTGTCGAGCAGGATGGTAAGAAGGTCTTTCTTTTTGTGGCAGACTGGTGTGGAGATTGTCGTTATATCTATCCAGCCTTGCCAGAGATTGAGGAGACCAATCCAGAGTTCACCTTTATTCGAGTGGACCGAGACCAGTACCTGGATCTGGCCAAACTCTGGGATGTGTACGGGATTCCTAGCCTTGTTGTGCTAGAAAAGGACAAGGAAATCGGCCGATTTGTCAATCGTGACCGTAAAAGCAAGCAACAAATTAACGACTTTTTAGCAGGACTGAAATAGGAGAAAAAGGAAACAATGATTATTACATATAACAAAGAACATGTCGGCGATGTCCTTATGGTCATCGTTAAAAACAGCGGAGCTGCCAAACTGGACGTGGAGCGTAAAGGCAAGGTAGCTCGTGTTTTCCTCAAAGAAAATGGGGAAACAGTGGCTTGGAATATTTTTGAGGTTTCAAGTTTATTTGAAATTGCAGAGCGCGGTCAAGTCTTTTTATCAGATGAGCAAGTCGCTCGTTTAAACCAAGAGTTGCAGGCGGAAGGATTTACAGAAGAGATTATCAATGACAAAGAACCTAAGTTTGTTGTTGGTGAGATTGTCGATATGGTAGCACACCCAGATAGCGACCACCTTAATATCTGTCAAGTTGCAGTCGCAAGTGACAAAACAGTGCAAATTGTTGCAGGGGCTCCCAATGCGCGTGTTGGGTTGAAAACCATTGTAGCTCTTCCTGGAGCGATGATGCCAAAAGGCAATCTCATTTTCCCAGGCGAACTTCGCGGTGAAAAGAGTTTTGGGATGATGTGCAGCCCTCGTGAATTGCATTTGCCAAATGCTCCGCAAAAACGTGGGGTTATTGAATTATCAGAAGACCAAGTTGTTGGAACTCCATTTGACCCAGCTAAACACTGGACGACCTAGAAAATTGTCGGTATTTGATACACCAGATAGAGAGGGATAAGATGGCGAAAAATGTAGTGATTACAGGAGCGACCTCAGGAATCGGTGAAGCGATTGCGCGTGCTTATCTGGAGCAGGGGGAGAATGTCGTTCTAACAGGGCGACGGACAGACAGACTAGAGGCCCTCAAGTCAGAGTTTGCAGAAACGTTTCCAAATCAAACAGTTTGGACTTTTCCTCTGGATGTGACGGATATGACCATGGTAAAGACTGTTTGTTCCGATATTCTAGAAACGATAGGGCAGATTGATATCTTGGTCAATAACGCTGGACTAGCTCTTGGCTTGGCTCCCTATCAAGACTATGAAGAGTTGGATATGCTGACCATGTTAGATACCAATGTCAAGGGGTTGATGGCAGTTACTCGCTGTTTCTTGCCAGAAATGGTAAAAACCAATCAGGGACATATTATCAATATGGGATCGACCGCAGGAATCTATGCCTATGCGGGTGCAGCTGTTTACTCAGCCACCAAGGCAGCAGTTAAGACTTTTTCAGATGGCCTGCGAATTGATACAATCGCAACGGATATCAAGGTGACCACCATTCAACCAGGGATTGTCGAAACAGATTTCTCTACAGTTCGTTTTCATGGTGACAAAGAGCGTGCTGCCACCGTCTATCAGGGAATTGAGGCCTTGCAAGCTCAGGATATTGCAGATACAGTGGTCTATGTGACCAGTCAGCCCCGTCGTGTGCAGATTACAGATATGACCATTATGGCCAATCAACAGGCGACAGGTTTCATGGTGCATAAAAAATAAAAAATTTCCTCAAAAAGTTACAAATTTCTGTAACTTTTTTTGATTCCTTGCGAATAGATAAGTAGGAGGAAGAAAATATGTATAATAAAGTTATCATGATCGGGCGCTTGACGTCTACACCAGAATTGCACAAAACCAACAATGACAAGTCAGTAGCGCGAGCAACTATCGCTGTGAATCGTCGTTACAAAGACCAAAACGGTGAACGTGAGGCTGACTTTGTCAATCTGGTTCTTTGGGGAAAATTGGCTGAAACCTTGGCAAGCTACGCAACTAAAGGTAGTCTTATCTCTGTGGATGGAGAACTTCGTACTCGTCGCTTTGAGAAAAATGGCCAGATGAACTATGTGACTGAAGTCCTTGCCACAGGATTCCAACTTTTGGAAAGCCGCGCCCAACGTGCTATGCGTGAAAATAATGCAGGACAGGATTTGGCAGACTTGGTTTTGGAAGAGGAAGAATTGCCATTTTAAGCATTGAAAAGTCTGAGTTGGTCTCAGGCTTTTTTATATTGAGAAAGTCAGACTTTTTTCTTGACTATTTCTGACCAAGTGATACAATAGAACTATAAATTAGCACTCATATATAAAGAGTGCTAATAATATGTAGTTTATCATGGAGGAAAACAGATGTTGAAACCATTAGGAGACCGTGTGGTCTTGAAAATCGAAGAAAAAGAACAAACTGTTGGAGGCTTTGTCCTTGCGGGCTCAGCCCAAGAAAAAACAAAAACAGCCCAAGTTGTAGCTACTGGACAAGGGGTTCGTACCTTGAACGGTGACTTGGTTGCTCCAAGCGTTAAGGCTGGAGACCGTGTCTTAGTTGAAGCTCATGCAGGTATTGATGTCAAAGATGGCGATGAGAAGTACATCATCGTTGGCGAAGCTAACATTTTGGCTATCATTGAAGAATAGAAGGAGAAAGTAAGTATGTCAAAAGAAATTAAATTTTCATCTGATGCTCGTTCAGCTATGGTTCGTGGTGTCGATATCCTTGCAGACACTGTTAAAGTAACCTTGGGACCAAAAGGCCGTAATGTCGTTCTTGAAAAATCATTTGGCTCGCCCCTCATCACCAATGACGGTGTGACCATTGCAAAAGAAATCGAGTTGGAAGACCATTTTGAAAATATGGGTGCCAAATTGGTATCAGAAGTAGCTTCAAAAACCAATGATATCGCAGGTGACGGGACAACAACTGCAACTGTCTTGACCCAAGCTATCGTCCGTGAAGGAATCAAGAACGTCACAGCAGGTGCCAATCCAATCGGCATTCGTCGGGGGATTGAAGCAGCGGTTACCGCAGCTGTAGAAGCCTTGAAAAACAATGCTATCCCTGTTGCCAATAAAGAAGCCATCGCTCAGGTTGCCGCTGTATCTTCTCGTTCTGAGAAAGTCGGCGAATACATCTCTGAAGCCATGGAAAAAGTGGGTAAAGACGGTGTTATCACCATTGAAGAGTCACGTGGTATGGAAACAGAGCTTGAAGTCGTGGAAGGAATGCAGTTTGACCGCGGTTACCTTTCACAGTACATGGTGACAGATAGCGAAAAAATGGTGGCTGACCTTGAAAATCCATACATTTTGATTACCGATAAGAAGATTTCAAATATCCAAGAAATCTTGCCACTCCTAGAAAGCATTCTTCAAAGCAACCGTCCTCTCTTGATTATTGCGGATGATGTGGATGGTGAAGCTCTTCCAACTCTTGTATTGAACAAGATTCGTGGAACCTTCAACGTAGTAGCAGTTAAGGCACCTGGTTTTGGTGACCGTCGTAAGGCTATGTTGGAAGATATCGCTATCTTGACAGGTGGAACAGTTATCACAGAAGATCTTGGTCTTGAGTTGAAAGATGCGACTATTGAGGCGCTTGGTCAAGCAGCGAGAGTAACTGTGGACAAAGATAGCACTGTTATCGTAGAAGGTGCTGGGAATCCTGAAGCTATTTCTCACCGTGTTGCGGTTATCAAGTCTCAAATCGAAACTACAACTTCTGAATTTGATCGTGAAAAATTGCAAGAACGCTTGGCAAAATTGTCAGGTGGTGTCGCAGTCATCAAGGTCGGTGCTGCAACTGAAACTGAGTTGAAAGAAATGAAACTCCGCATTGAAGATGCCCTCAACGCTACTCGTGCAGCCGTTGAAGAAGGAATCGTTGCAGGTGGTGGAACAGCTCTTGTAAATGTCATCCCAGCCGTAGCTGATTTGGAATTGACAGGAGATGAAGCGACAGGACGCAATATTGTTCTCCGTGCCTTGGAAGAGCCTGTTCGTCAAATCGCCCACAATGCAGGATTTGAAGGGTCTATCGTTATCGATCGCTTGAAGAATGCTGAGCTTGGTACAGGCTTCAATGCAGCAACTGGTGAGTGGGTTAATATTATTGATCAAGGAATCATCGACCCAGTTAAGGTTAGTCGTTCTGCCCTTCAAAATGCAGCATCTGTAGCCAGCTTGATCTTGACAACAGAAGCAGTTGTAGCCAATAAACCAGAACCAGTAACCCCAGCTCCAGCCATGGATCCAAGCATGATGGGTGGAATGATGTAAGCTGTTTATACTAAGCAATTCATAAAAAACACAAAAGGAGGGAATGAGCATCCCTCCTTTTATCGCTTCCTTTTTATAAAATAGATTTGAGCTGATTTGTGATATATGGTAAAATAACTAATAGTAAAAGGAGAAGAACATGATTGATGTAGAAGAAATTCTGAGCAAGATGAATCCCAATCAGAAGATTAATTATGACCGTGTCATGCAGAAAATGGTTCAGGTTTGGGAAAAGAATGAGGAACGCCCAACTATTCTCATGCATGTTTGCTGTGCTCCTTGTAGTACCTACACTCTCGAGTACCTGACCAAGTACGCTGATGTGACCATCTATTTTGCCAATTCCAATATCCATCCTAAGGCAGAATACCACAAGAGAGCTTACGTCACCAAGAAATTTGTCAGTGATTTCAATGAGCGAACAGGCAATACAGTTCAGTACCTTGAAGCTCCCTACGAACCAAATGAATATCGAAAACTAGTCAGAGGATTGGAAGAAGAACCTGAAGGTGGCGACCGTTGCAAGGCGTGCTTTGATTACCGTCTGGACAAAACGGCGCAAGTGGCTATGGATTTGGGTTTTGACTACTTTGGATCAGCCTTGACCATCAGTCCCCATAAGAATTCTCAAACCATCAACAGTATCGGAATTGATGTGCAAAAGATTTATACCACTCACTATCTCCCAAGTGATTTCAAGAAAAACCAAGGTTACAAGCGTTCGGTGGAGATGTGTGAGGAGTATGATATCTACCGTCAATGTTATTGTGGATGCGTCTATGCAGCTCAAGCCCAGAATATAGACCTTGTTCAGGTTAAGAAGGATGCCACGGCTTTCTTGTTGGATAAGGATGTTGAAAAAGACTATTCCCATATCAAGTTTACCGTCACTAAATTAGATATATAGAAATCAACCCAGCTGTAAAGCTGGGTTTTTCAAATAAAAAAACCAGGGCTCTCACCCCGGCTTGACAACTTTACCGATTCCTTAGTTCTATGTAGCGTTTGTACCAAATGTTGACATAAGCCTCTGAGAAAGGACCGCGTCCATTGTTGATCCAATCAACAAGGATTTTAACATGTTCTTTCAAAATATAGTCTAAATCATCAGAATACTTCATTTTGCGTTTATGGCGCTCATACTCTTCAACGTCCAAGAGACGCTTTTCACCATCAGTGAAGACCTTGACATCCAAATCATAATCAATGTATTTCAGGGCTTCCTCATCTAGATAGTAGGGGCTGGCCATATTGCAATAGTAGGAAATCCCATTATCACGAATCATGGCAATGATATTAAACCAATATTTTTTGTGAAAGTAAACAATAGCCGGTTCTCGAGTCACCCAACGACGACCGTCACTTTCGGTAACAAGTGTGTGGTCGTTGACGCCGATAATAGCGTTCTCTGTTGTTTTTAGTACCATGGTGTCTCGCCAAGTACGGTGGAGACTCCCATCATGCTTATAACTTTGAATTGTAATAAAGTCGCCTTCTTTTGGAAGTTTCATAACTAACCAACTTTCTACAATTTATAAGTTTATCGTCTACTATTATATCATAAATTGGTCTAATTTTTTTGAATTTTACCTGAAAATGTTAAAGATATTCTCTGAGAGCGCTTGCTATATCCGAAAAATCATAGCCTTTTCTAGCTAAAACTTGAGTTAATCGTTGCTTTAGTTCGTAACCTTCATATTTGCGAGCGTATTTAGCATATTGTTTATCCAGTTCTTTAAAAATGAGCTCTTGAGTCGTTTCTTGGTCGACTTGACTGTCCAAGTCGTCAAAGGTATTCTTAGCATCAGAATAGGAGAAGCCTTTGTTGGTCAAGTTTTGGATAATCTTATCTTGCAAGGCACGAGCGGGAAGCTTTCCCGTGTATTTTTTTAGAAGTTTCTCCGCCACACGTTGAGCAACCTCCGAAAAATCAAAATCCTTTAAAACATCTTCAATAGTTGCTTTGGCAATCCCTTTTTGAGACAGTTTTTGAGCCAGCACATAAGGTCCCTTATCTCCAGAAAGTTGATTGGCATTGATGATAGAGTAGGCATACTGACGATCATTAATCCAGTTATCTTCTTTAAGATTAGCGATAACTTGACTAGTGATTTTTTCATCAAGATCATACTTTTTCAGATACTCACGAACTTCCTTTTCGGTTCGAGCTTTAAATGATAGATGATAGAGGGCGAGATTTTTACCATAAGAGAACTGGGCAAAGTCCTGAATCTCGGTAAGTTCCTCTTTACTAATGACTTTATCTCGAGACAACATAAAACGGACAATGGTATCCTCCGTGATATAAGAAGTTTGCTGTCCATCTAGTTCCATCAAGTAGAGGCGTTTTTTCTTTTCAAGTTTTGTGATTTTCATAGTTCTATTATACCCTAAAATGTGATAAGATAGGGGTATGAATCTGAAAGTCAAACAAAAAATACCTTTAAAAATCAAGCGGATGGGCATCAATGGCGAGGGAATCGGATTTTACCAAAAAACTTTAGTATTTGTGCCTGGAGCCCTCAAAGGAGAAGACATCTATTGTCAAATTACTTCTATTAAACGTAACTTTGTTGAAGCCAAATTACTAAAGGTTAATAAGAAGTCTAAATTTCGAGTCGTACCAGCTTGTACGATTTATAATGAATGTGGTGGTTGCCAAATCATGCACCTCCACTATGATAAACAGTTAGAGTTCAAAACAGATTTGCTCCACCAAGCCCTGAAAAAATTTGCCCCTGCGGGATATGAAAACTATGAAATCCGTCCAACTATCGGAATGCAGGAACCAAAGTACTACCGTGCTAAGCTTCAATTCCAGACTCGGAAATTTAAAAATCAGGTCAAGGCAGGTTTGTATGCGCAAAACTCTCATTATCTCGTAGAGTTGAAAGACTGTTTGGTGCAAGATAAGGAAACCCAAGTGATTGCGAATCGCCTAGCTGAACTTCTTACTTACCACCAAATTCCAATTACAGATGAGAGAAAAACGCTCGGTGTTCGCACGATTATGGTACGAAGAGCAAGAAAAACGGGGCAAGTTCAAATAATCATTGTTACGAATCGTCAGCTTAATTTAACCCAGCTAGTAAAAGACTTAGTTAAAGATTTTCCAGAAGTCGTCACAGTTGCAGTCAATACAAATACAGCGAAAACAAGTGAAATCTATGGTGAAAAGACGGAAATTATCTGGGGCCAAGAGAGCATTCAAGAAGGAGTACTCGACTATGAGTTTTCTCTCTCGCCCCGAGCTTTTTATCAACTTAATCCGGAGCAGACAGAAATTCTCTATAGTGAAGCAATTAAGGCTCTGGATGTCAGCAAAGAAGACCATCTAATCGATGCTTATTGCGGTGTTGGGACGATTGGATTTGCCTTCGCAAAGAAGGTCAAGAGTCTCAGAGGAATGGATATTATTCCGGAAGCCATAGAAGATGCCAAGAGAAATGCTCAAAAAATGGGGTTTGACAATACCCATTACGAAGCGGGAACAGCTGAAGAGATTATTCCACGCTGGTATAAAGAAGGCTACCGAGCAGATGCCTTGATAGTCGATCCTCCTCGTACAGGCTTAGATGATAAGTTACTGGATACCATTCTGACCTATGTCCCAGAAAAAATGGTCTATGTATCCTGCAATGTTTCAACCTTGGCACGAGATTTAGTTAAACTAGTAAAAGTCTATGACCTCCAGTATATCCAGTCGGTCGATATGTTTCCCCACACTGCACGGACAGAAGCAGTGGTTAAGTTAGTGAAGAAAAGAAAAAATTAAATTCACTTAAAAAAGTTCTTGACAAAGGTAAAAAAGTAGGTATAATAGAAAGAGTTGAAAAGCTCAGGTCCGTTGGTCAAGGGGTTAAGACACCGCCTTTTCACGGCGGTAACACGGGTTCGAATCCCGTACGGACTATGGTGTATTGAGGTTAAAAAAACTTGAAAAAAGTTTAAAAAATCTGTTGACAGAGGCAGATGGCTGTGATATACTAATATAGTTGTCGCTCACGAGAGAAGTGAGAGACAAAGACCTTTGAAAACTGAACAAGACGAACCAATGTGCAGGGCACTATAACTGAAGTTATAGTACTGAACAATGAAAAAACAATAAATCTGTCAGTGACAGAAATGAGTGAGAACTCAAACTTTTAATGAGAGTTTGATCCTGGCTCAGGACGAACGCTGGCGGCGTGCCTAATACATGCAAGTAGAACGCTGAAGGAGGAGCTTGCTTCTCTGGATGAGTTGCGAACGGGTGAGTAACGCGTAGGTAACCTGCCTGGTAGCGGGGGATAACTATTGGAAACGATAGCTAATACCGCATAATAGTAGATGTTGCATGACATTTGCTTAAAAGGTGCAATTGCATCACTACCAGATGGACCTGCGTTGTATTAGCTAGTTGGTGAGGTAACGGCTCACCAAGGCAACGATACATAGCCGACCTGAGAGGGTAATCGGCCACACTGGGACTGAGACACGGCCCAGACTCCTACGGGAGGCAGCAGTAGGGAATCTTCGGCAATGGACGGAAGTCTGACCGAGCAACGCCGCGTGAGTGAAGAAGGTTTTCGGATCGTAAAGCTCTGTTGTAAGAGAAGAACGAGTGTGAGAGTGGAAAGTTCACACTGTGACGGTATCTTACCAGAAAGGGACGGCTAACTACGTGCCAGCAGCCGCGGTAATACGTAGGTCCCGAGCGTTGTCCGGATTTATTGGGCGTAAAGCGAGCGCAGGCGGTTAGATAAGTCTGAAGTTAAAGGCTGTGGCTTAACCATAGTACGCTTTGGAAACTGTTTAACTTGAGTGCAAGAGGGGAGAGTGGAATTCCATGTGTAGCGGTGAAATGCGTAGATATATGGAGGAACACCGGTGGCGAAAGCGGCTCTCTGGCTTGTAACTGACGCTGAGGCTCGAAAGCGTGGGGAGCAAACAGGATTAGATACCCTGGTAGTCCACGCCGTAAACGATGAGTGCTAGGTGTTAGACCCTTTCCGGGGTTTAGTGCCGCAGCTAACGCATTAAGCACTCCGCCTGGGGAGTACGACCGCAAGGTTGAAACTCAAAGGAATTGACGGGGGCCCGCACAAGCGGTGGAGCATGTGGTTTAATTCGAAGCAACGCGAAGAACCTTACCAGGTCTTGACATCCCTCTGACCGCTCTAGAGATAGAGTTTTCCTTCGGGACAGAGGTGACAGGTGGTGCATGGTTGTCGTCAGCTCGTGTCGTGAGATGTTGGGTTAAGTCCCGCAACGAGCGCAACCCCTATTGTTAGTTGCCATCATTCAGTTGGGCACTCTAGCGAGACTGCCGGTAATAAACCGGAGGAAGGTGGGGATGACGTCAAATCATCATGCCCCTTATGACCTGGGCTACACACGTGCTACAATGGCTGGTACAACGAGTCGCAAGCCGGTGACGGCAAGCTAATCTCTTAAAGCCAGTCTCAGTTCGGATTGTAGGCTGCAACTCGCCTACATGAAGTCGGAATCGCTAGTAATCGCGGATCAGCACGCCGCGGTGAATACGTTCCCGGGCCTTGTACACACCGCCCGTCACACCACGAGAGTTTGTAACACCCGAAGTCGGTGAGGTAACCTTTTAGGAGCCAGCCGCCTAAGGTGGGATAGATGATTGGGGTGAAGTCGTAACAAGGTAGCCGTATCGGAAGGTGCGGCTGGATCACCTCCTTTCTAAGGATAAGGAACTGCACATTGGTCTTGTTTAGTCTTGAGAGGTCTTGTGGGGCCTTAGCTCAGCTGGGAGAGCGCCTGCTTTGCACGCAGGAGGTCAGCGGTTCGATCCCGCTAGGCTCCATTGGTGAGAGATCACCAAGTAATGCACATTGAAAATTGAATATCTATATCAAATAGTAACAAGAAAATAAACCGAAACGCTGTAGTATTAAAAGAGTTTATGACTGAAAGGTCAAAAAATAAGGTTAAGTTAATAAGGGCGCACGGTGGATGCCTTGGCACTAGGAGCCGAAGAAGGACGTGACAAACGACGATATGCCTTGGGTAGCTGTAAGTAAGCGATGATCCAGGGATTTCCGAATGGGGGAACCCAACAGGTACTACCTGTTACCCGCATCTGTTAAGGATGTGAGGAGGAAGACGCAGTGAACTGAAACATCTAAGTAGCTGCAGGAAGAGAAAGCAAAAGCGATTGCCTTAGTAGCGGCGAGCGAAACGGCAGGAGGGCAAACCGAAGAGTTTACTCTTCGGGGTTGTAGGACTGCAATGTGGACTCAAAGATTATAGAAGAATGATTTGGGAAGATCAGCCAAAGAGAGTAATAGCCTCGTATTTAAAATAGTCTTTGTACCTAGCAGTATCCTGAGTACGGCGGGACACGTGAAATCCCGTCGGAATCTGGGAGGACCATCTCCCAACCCTAAATACTCCCTAGTGACCGATAGTGAACCAGTACCGTGAGGGAAAGGTGAAAAGCACCCCGGGAGGGGAGTGAAATAGAACCTGAAACCGTGTGCCTACAACAAGTTCGAGCCCGTTAATGGGTGAGAGCGTGCCTTTTGTAGAATGAACCGGCGAGTTACGATATGATGCGAGGTTAAGTTGAAGAGACGGAGCCGTAGGGAAACCGAGTCTGAATAGGGCGTATTAGTATCATGTCGTAGACCCGAAACCATGTGACCTACCCATGAGCAGGTTGAAGGTGCGGTAAGACGCACTGGAGGACCGAACCAGGGCACGTTGAAAAGTGCTTGGATGACTTGTGGGTAGCGGAGAAATTCCAAACGAACTTGGAGATAGCTGGTTCTCTCCGAAATAGCTTTAGGGCTAGCGTCGACATAAAGATTCTTGGAGGTAGAGCACTGTTTGGGTGAGGGGTCCATCCCGGATTACCAATCTCAGATAAACTCCGAATGCCAAAGAATTATGGTCGGCAGTCAGACTGCGAGTGCTAAGATCCGTAGTCGAAAGGGAAACAGCCCAGACCACCAGCTAAGGTCCCAAAATAATTGTTAAGTGGAAAAGGATGTGGGGTTGCACAGACAACTAGGATGTTAGCTTAGAAGCAGCTATTCATTCAAAGAGTGCGTAATAGCTCACTAGTCGAGTGACCCTGCGCCGAAAATGTACCGGGGCTAAAACAATTTACCGAAGCTGTGGATACCTTTATAGGTATGGTAGGAGAGCGTTCTATGTGTGGAGAAGGTGTACCGTGAGGAGCGCTGGAACGCATAGAAGTGAGAATGCCGGTATGAGTAGCGAAAGACAGGTGAGAATCCTGTCCACCGTAAGACTAAGGTTTCCAGGGGAAGGCTCGTCCGCCCTGGGTTAGTCGGGACCTAAGGAGAGACCGAAAGGTGTATCCGATGGACAACAGGTTGATATTCCTGTACTAGAGTATGTAGTGATGGAGGGACGCAGTAGGCTAACTAAAGCAGACGAATGGAAGAGTCTGTCTAAGCAGTGAGGTGTGATATGAGTCAAATGCTTATATCTGTAACATTGAGCTGTGATGGGGAGCGAAGTTTAGTAGCGAAGTTAGTGACGTCACACTGCCAAGAAAAGCTTCTAGCGTTTAAACATACTCTACCCGTACCGCAAACCGACACAGGTAGTCGAGGCGAGTAGCCTCAGGTGAGCGAGAGAACTCTCGTTAAGGAACTCGGCAAAATGACCCCGTAACTTCGGGAGAAGGGGTGCTGACATATGTCAGCCGCAGTGAATAGGCCCAAGCAACTGTTTATCAAAAACACAGCTCTCTGCTAAATCGTAAGATGATGTATAGGGGGTGACGCCTGCCCGGTGCTGGAAGGTTAAGAGGAGTGCTTAGGAGTAATCCGAAGGTATGAATTGAAGCCCCAGTAAACGGCGGCCGTAACTATAACGGTCCTAAGGTAGCGAAATTCCTTGTCGGGTAAGTTCCGACCCGCACGAAAGGCGTAATGATTTGGGCACTGTCTCAACGAGAGACTCGGTGAAATTTTAGTACCTGTGAAGATGCAGGTTACCCGCGACAGGACGGAAAGACCCCATGGAGCTTTACTGCAGTTTGATATTGAGTGTCTGTACCACATGTACAGGATAGGTAGGAGTCTAAGAGATCGGGACGCCAGTTTCGAAGGAGACGTTGTTGGGATACTACCCTTGTGTTATGGCCACTCTAACCCGGATAGGTGATCCCTATCGGAGACAGTGTCTGACGGGCAGTTTGACTGGGGCGGTCGCCTCCTAAAAGGTAACGGAGGCGCCCAAAGGTTCCCTCAGAATGGTTGGAAATCATTCGCAGAGTGTAAAGGTATAAGGGAGCTTGACTGCGAGAGCAACAACTCGAGCAGGGACGAAAGTCGGGCTTAGTGATCCGGTGGTTCCGTATGGAAGGGCCATCGCTCAACGGATAAAAGCTACCCTGGGGATAACAGGCTTATCTCCCCCAAGAGTTCACATCGACGGGGAGGTTTGGCACCTCGATGTCGGCTCGTCGCATCCTGGGGCTGTAGTCGGTCCCAAGGGTTGGGCTGTTCGCCCATTAAAGCGGCACGCGAGCTGGGTTCAGAACGTCGTGAGACAGTTCGGTCCCTATCCGTCGCGGGCGTAGGAAATTTGAGAGGATCTGCTCCTAGTACGAGAGGACCAGAGTGGACTTACCGCTGGTGTACCAGTTGTCTTGCCAAAGGCATCGCTGGGTAGCTATGTAGGGAAGGGATAAACGCTGAAAGCATCTAAGTGTGAAACCCACCTCAAGATGAGATTTCCCATGATTATATATCAGTAAGAGCCCTGAGAGATGATCAGGTAGATAGGTTAGAAGTGGAAGTGTGGCGACACATGTAGCGGACTAATACTAATAGCTCGAGGACTTATCCAAAGTAACTGAGGATACGAAGCGTGAGGTTTTCTAATTATTTGATAGATATTCAATTTTGAGTAGGTATTACTCAGAGTTAAGTGACGATAGCCTAGGAGATACACCTGTACCCATGCCGAACACAGTAGTTAAGCCCTAGAACGCCGGAAGTAGTTGGGGGTTGCCCCCTGTGAGATATGGAAGTCGCTTAGCTCGAGGGAGTTTAGCTCAGCTGGGAGAGCATCTGCCTTACAAGCAGAGGGTCAGCGGTTCGATCCCGTTAACTCCCATAGGTCCCGTAGTGTAGCGGTTATCACGTCGCCCTGTCACGGCGAAGATCGCGGGTTCGATTCCCGTCGGGACCGTTTAAGATAACGGAAGTTATTTTAGACTCGTTAGCTCAGTTGGTAGAGCAATTGACTTTTAATCAATGGGTCACTGGTTCGAGCCCAGTACGGGTCATATTTGCGGGTTTGGCGGAATTGGCAGACGCACCAGATTTAGGATCTGGCGCTTAACGGCGTGGGGGTTCAAGTCCCTTAACCCGCATAATAGAAAGCAGCCGGCTTAGCTCAGTTGGTAGAGCATCTGATTTGTAATCAGAGGGTCGCGTGTTCAAGTCATGTAGCCGGCATTTTTTTATATAAGAGGTCGATGCGAACGTAGTTCAGTGGTAGAACACCACCTTGCCAAGGTGGGGGTCGCGGGTTCGAATCCCGTCGTTCGCTTAGAGAGGCCGGGGTGGCGGAACTGGCAGACGCACAGGACTTAAAATCCTGCGATTGGTAACGATCGTACCGGTTCGATTCCGGTCCTCGGCATATAATGATGAGCACCCTTAGCTCAACTGGATAGAGTACCTGACTACGAATCAGGCGGTTAGAGGTTCGACTCCTCTAGGGTGCATTTTTTTATTTAACGCGGGAAGTAGCTCAGCTTGGTAGAGTACTTGGTTTGGGACCAAGGTGTCGCAGGTTCGAATCCTGTCTTCCCGATTGATGGCGGTGTAGCTCAGCTGGCTAGAGCGTCCGGTTCATACCCGGGAGGTCGGGGGTTCGATCCCCTTCGCCGCTATAATGATCTTGTTGGACCTTTAGCTCAGCTGGTTAGAGCTCTCGGCTCATAACCGAGTGGTCGTAGGTTCAAGTCCTACAAGGTCCATTGAAAAATGGAGGATTACCCAAGTCCGGCTGAAGGGAACGGTCTTGAAAACCGTCAGGCGTGTAAAAGCGTGCGTGGGTTCGAATCCCACATCCTCCTTTCATATTAACGCGGGATGGAGCAGCTCGGTAGCTCGTCGGGCTCATAACCCGAAGGTCGTAGGTTCAAATCCTGCTCCCGCAATTTGGCTCGGTAGCTCAGTTGGTAGAGCAATGGATTGAAGCTCCATGTGTCGGCGGTTCGATTCCGTCTCGCGCCATACTTTATTTTCTATGCGGGTGTAGTTTAGTGGTAAAACTACAGCCTTCCAAGCTGTTGTCGCGAGTTCGATTCTCGTCACCCGCTTTGAACGAAAGTTCATACCAAGTTTTTAACTTGGGCGCGTAGCTCAGGTGGTTAGAGCGCACGCCTGATAAGCGTGAGGTCGGTGGTTCGAGTCCACTCGTGCCCATTAATAGGAGAATTACTCAAGAGGCTGAAGAGGACGGTTTGCTAAATCGTTAGGTCGGGTAACTGGCGCGGGGGTTCGAATCCCCCATTCTCCGTAGATTAAGATTGTTAACTCTTTTTTTTATTGCCTTTGTAAGATAGGTTTACCCCCTCTTAGTTTATAAGAGGGGGATTTTTAATAGCTCTTTGTCAACTGTAGTGAGTTGAAGTTAGCTAAAATCGAGAAAGGACAAATTTCGTCCTTTCTTTTTTGATATTCAGAGCGATAAAAATCCGTTTTTTGAAGTTTTCAAAGTTCCGAAAACCAAAGGCATTACGCTTGATAAGTTTAATAAGATTATTCGTTGCTTCCAATTTGGCGTTGGAATAGTGTAACTGAAGGGCATTGACAATTTTCTTTTTGTCCTTTAGAAAGGTTTTAAAGATAGTCTGAAAAAGGAGATGAATCTGCTTTAGATTGTCTTCAATGAGACCAAAGAATTTCTCCGGTTCCTTATTCTGAAAGTGAAAAAGCAGGAGCTGATAGAGATGATAGTGGTGTTTCAAGCCTTCGGAATAGCTCAAAATTTTGTCTAGGATTTCTTTATTGGTTAAGTGCATACGAAAAGTAGGGCGATAAAATCTCTTATCACTGAGTTTACGACTATCCTGTTGGATGATCTTCCAGTAGCGCTTGATAGCCCTGTATTCAAGGGATTTTCGATCAAACTG
Organism: Streptococcus oralis; assembly: GCA_019458035.2. Lineage (GTDB taxonomy): Bacteria > Bacillota > Bacilli > Lactobacillales > Streptococcaceae > Streptococcus > Streptococcus oralis_BP. Next base: position 1,207,547 of record CP185271.1, on the reverse strand, counting down.
ATTCATGATTTGAACACGAAAACGGCTCATAGCACGGCTAAGATGTTGGATAATATGGAAACGATCCAGAACGATTTTAGCAGAAGGAAAGAGTTTCTTAGTGATGTGGTAGTAAGAGCTAAACATGTCCATTGTAATGACTTTCACTCCATTTCGGATCTGTCTGGAATACCTCAGAAAGTGATTGCGAACAGTCACTTGAGTCCGTCCGTCTAAGATAGCTAGGATCCTATTTGAATCAGAATCTTGTGCAATGAAGCTCAGCGATGATTTCCTTTTGGGGGATCCATATTGATAATATCTACAATCTTGGTATTAGGATTTTTAATGTCTAGTAGGTTTGTGATAAAATGTAATTGTTCCATAAGATTTTTTCTAATGATGATTTGGCCGCTTTTCATTATAGATCTCTGGGGACTTTTTTCTACAACAAAAGAGGCCTCATAATCTCCATAGTGGTTTTGCTCATTACAGAATTATAAAGATCTATTATCTATGCTGTTTCAGTAACTTTCATACTAGAAAAAATCATAAATAGACTAGACTTAGTGGTATACTAGAGTTAGGGACTTTAAGTGGCTGGGGGGATAATTGAGATGAAAAATGGAATAAAATTTTGTAGTATTTTTTATAGATTTATACTATTTATATTTGTAGTGATTCTAACTGGGATTTCGATGATCTTAGATACAACAGAAGCTCAAATTCGCTTTTTAAATCTATCCTTGATTGTTGGTCAAAAGGAGTTGAGGATTGTTACAGTTGTAGTTTTGCTCCTTACTTTTCTTCTATCCTTCTTGCCTAAATGGAAATGTTCAATTCATAAAAAAGGGATTCATCTAAGAAAAATTGATTTATTTGTAGCTTGGGATGAGATTAGAGGTCTTAGCCATGTCTGGATCAATGAATATCATCGTGGACCTCATGGTTTCCTGTTCTATAATCGTAAGACGCTGGTTATTTATAGGAAAAATTACCAGCCGATTTGCCTTTATAATATTTCATTATTGGCCTTATATGTGGCTAAATGTTATCATCCAAAATTGAAAACCAATATAGTCTTAGCAACGTTGGCAAGTCTCTTCAATATGGCTTTTAATGCATGCTTCTTGTACGAGATGTTTAGTAAAAATTTGGTGAATATAAAAGCTGAAGTCTTTATGTTTTGGCTGCTTTTATATGCTGTTAAAGTTTTTGCGCTGCCATTGATTATGCTTGAATATGAGAATCACTGCTATGGAGCTTCTTTGGTACATAGCACGGCATATAAAAAGAATGCCTCAAAAGCTATCCACCTGTAAATTGTTGATAGGAAGCTAGCTATTTATATATCTGTTACTTTCTACATTCAAACAGCACTATACGCTTGCTAGCTGAGATTCTAGACATCATATAGTGCTGTTTGTTAAGCCCAGCTAGTGAGTGAGATTTCACCACTATTGAGCCAGATTTCTGTCTGGTCATCAAGCTGAATAAGGAGTTGTCCTTTGTCGGAGATGTCCTTGGCGACTCCTTTTTTTTTAGTCTGATCTTGGATAAAACTGACCTCTCTTCCTAGAACAAGAGAGTGTTCTTTATAAAGGTAGAGTAGTTCTTCGGGTGCTGTTTGGTAGAAACAACGCCAAATTTCTGAGATTAGTTCGTTTCGTGTGATAGGTGCAGGTGGCATAAATAGGCTACCTGCTTTTTCTTTTAGGTCTTCTGGGAAGGCTTCTATAGCAAAGTTTATTCCAAGTCCGATAATGACATCTGTAACCAAGCCGGTCTCTACGGATGTCATTGCTTCAGTGAGGATACCTGCTATTTTTTTCTTTTTAAAGTAGATGTCATTTACCCATTTGATATCTACTTCTATCATAGTTAGGTTTTTAATGGCTTTGTAGACTGCAGCAGCTACAAGGAGAGTATAGGAAGGGAGTTTTTCATAGGGAAGATTGGGTTGAATATGCAGGGACATATAGATTCCGCCCTGAGATGGAGAATAGTAGGGACGCTGAAAGCGGCCACGACCTGCTGTTTGACAGGTTGAAAGATAGAGTGTATTTCCTTTGTTTCCAGCTTCAATCCCTTCTTTTGCATCTGTTTGGGTTGATTTGGTCTCAGGTTTGTAGTGAACGATTAAGTTGGTTTTCTCTTGAATCAAATCAGGTAATATCAGATCGCCTTGAATAAGCTTGTAGCCTCTATTTTTGATACTGTCAATTTCTAGGCCTTCTTGTTGAAGACGTTGGATTGCTTTCCATATGGACGTGCGGCTTAAATTCAGTTCTTCTCCGATTTTTTCTCCGCTAACATAATCGTTTTCTCTAGCTAATATTTGGTAGACTAGTTGGTGTGATTTCATTGATTTTCCTTTCTAGCTGAGAGGGAATGAGAGTATTCTTTTCGAGTTTGACTAGGTGTTTTATGAAAAAACTGCTTGTAGGCTTTTGAGAAATGTAATGGATCTGAAAAACCCACAGAATACGCAATGACCTTGATCGTTTCATTGGTGTGCTCTAGTAACTGTTGAGCACGGTTCATTCGAACGAAAAGTAAATACTCTTTTGGAGAGAGTTGGTGAAATTCTTTAAACACACTAGTTAAGTAACTTCTATGAACCGATAGCTCTTTAGCTAAATCTTGAATGGTGAGCGATCGTGGATAGTGACTATCAATTAATTGTTTGCAGTCAAGATAGAGCTGGTGAGTTGATGAAATATTCTCTTTTTTCTGATTGGGAGCAATCGTTCCTAGATGAAACATTAGTTCATGGAGTTGTCCCATGATGTGGAGTTGAGCCAATTCATTTGATTTTGTAATCTGAGCGAAACGGACAATATTTTCAACGAGTTTTGCAGTTGTTTGTGTATGACAGTTATTTGACTGGGTGAGGTAGGATTGGTCAGAAATTTGAGATAGAGCAAAGTAGTCAGGTGCCCTCCCTCCAGTGATCCCCAACCAGTAGTAAGCCCAAGGATCCTGGTTATCTGCTTGATAGAATGTTAATTCATCTGGTTTTAGTAAAAAGAAATCTCCTGCCTTTAAATCAACAATTTTCCCCTTATAATGGAATTGACCTTTTCCTTTAGTAATGTAATGGAGTACATAGGTATCTCGAATAGCTGGGCCAAAAGAGTAATTAGGCGTGCATTCTTCATAACCGTAGAAGCTAAGAGAAAGATCAATTGTTCCAGTCTGGTATTCTGAAAAAACGAGCATGGGCCACCTCCTACCTAACATTTTACCATACTTTGTATACATTTCTCTATTTTAGAAAGCGCTTTTATGTGCTAAAATTTTATCAAGAAATGGATGAGGTACAATTTATGGGAATTCGAATAGAGAATAATCTATTTTACGTTGAGAGTAAAGGTTTAAGTTTGATTATTGAAAATAGGGATGGATTCTTATTATTAAAACATTTAGGAAAAACTATTAAGAACTATAGAGGGGCTAATAGTGTTTATGAACGCGATCATGCTTTTTCTGGTAATCCCATAGCTACTAATCGAACCTTTAGTTTGGATACGCAACGTCAGATTTTTGGACAACATGGTTTGGGTGACTTTAGAAAACCAACTTTACAGGTTCAACATGATGCAACTGAAGTAACAGACTTTCGATTTGTAAAAGCAAAGATTTTAAAAGGTCAGAATGGTCCACAGGGCTTACCTTCTCCTCACAGCATGGATGCTACAGAGACGCTTGTCTTGATTTTAAAAGATCCTCAAGCTAAACTTAGTCTGACTTTGTATTATACAGCTTTTGATAATGATGCGACAATTGCTAGTTACAGCAAATTGGAGAATAATAGTAATCAGGAAGTTGTCATTCATAAGGACTTTTCTTTTATGGCTGATTTTCCCGCTGCAGCTTACGAAATAGTGACTTTACAGGGAGCTTATGCTCGTGAAAAGACTGTCCGACGTCAACAGGTAGAGCAAGGAATCTTTTCGATTAGTTCGAACCGTGGAGCTTCTGGGCATGCTCAAACACCAGCTCTTCTATTATGTGATCAAGGAGTTACAGAGGATGCTGGGAATGTGTTTGCTCTACAACTGATGTATAGTGGAAACTTCGAAGCTTTTGTCCAAAAGAATCAGTTGAATGAAGTTCGGGTGGCTATTGGAATTAATCCAGAAAACTTTTCTTGGAAGTTAGATCCTGAGGAAAATTTTGAAACACCGGTAGCTTTAGTGACCTATTCAGATAAGGGATTAACTGGTATCAGTCATGAAAGTCAGAATATTGTACTTAAGCACATTATGCCAAGTAAATTTTCTAAAAAAGAGCGTCCAATTCTAATCAATAACTGGGAAGCTACCTACTTTGACTTTCAGAGAGAAAAACTGTTAGAACTAGCTGATGAAGCTAAGAAAGTTGGAATAGAACTTTTTGTATTAGATGATGGGTGGTTTGGTAATCGCTTTGATGATAATCGTGCTTTAGGTGATTGGGTTGTGAATGAGAAAAAACTGGGTGGAAGTCTAGAAAGTCTGATTTCAGCGATCCATGAAAGAGGTTTGCAGTTTGGGCTTTGGTTAGAACCTGAGATGATTTCTGTTGATAGCGACTTGTATCGTAAACATCCTGACTGGGCTATTCAGGTTCCAGGTTATGAGCATACCTATTCTCGAAATCAATTAGTACTTAATCTTGCCAATCCTCGGGTAGTAGAATATTTGAAAAATGTTTTAGATGAACTCCTCTCTCATCATAAAATTGACTACATCAAATGGGATATGAACCGCAATATCACTAATCTGGGGAATGGTTCAGTTTATCTGGAAACCCAGATGCAGTCTCATCAGTATATGTTGGGACTTTACGAACTCGTTTCTTATCTGACAGAGAAACACAGTCATATTCTCTTTGAGTCCTGCTCTGGTGGTGGTGGACGTAATGATCTTGGTATGATGCGTTATTTCCCACAAGTCTGGGCTAGTGATAATACTGATGCTATTGCACGTTTACCAATCCAATATGGTTCATCCTATCTCTATCCAACCATTTCTATGGGAGCTCATGTGTCAGCAGTACCAAATCATCAGATGGGACGGATGACACCATTGGAAACTCGTGGTCATGTAGCCATGATGGGAAATCTGGGCTACGAGCTTGATTTAACAAGTTTATCAGATGAAGAGAAAGCTGAGATTGCTAATCAGGTGAACTTGTATAAAGAATTGCGACCAGTAGTCCAGTTGGGAAACCAGTATAGGTTAATCAATCCCGATGCTGAATCCAATGAAGCAGCAGTTCAATTTAACTATGAAGATCAAACGATTGTAACCTATGTCCGAGTCTTATCAGTTGTGGAAACAATGGAAACCACCTTGAAACTGAAAGACTTAGAAGTGGAAGGGCTTTATGAGCTGGAAGGGACAAACATTGTTTACTCGGGTGCAGAGCTCATGTATGCAGGTTTAACTGTTACCCTATCACCAGGAGATTTTTTGAGTAGACAGTATAAATTCAAAAGACTATAATAAAAGCGTATAAATTTATCAAGGAGGCATTCCAATGAAATGGTATAAGAAAGCAGGTTTTCTTTTAGTAGCTGGGGCAAGTTTACTAGTCCTAGTGGCTTGTGGTCAGAACAATCAATCAACCGATGGTAAGGTAACGATTGAGTTTTTTAACCAGAAGACCGAGATGGCAGATACCTTGCAAAAGATTGTGGATGATTTTGAAAAGGAACACCCTAATATTGATGTGAAGCTGACTACAGTACCTTCAGCTGGAATTGTTCTAAAGACTCGGATTTTATCAGGAGATGTTCCAGATATTATTAATATCTATCCTCAAAATATGGATTTTCAGGAGTGGGCGAAGGCAGGCTATTTTGCAGATATGACAGGAAAACCCTATCTTGAGAACATCAAGAATGACTACGCCGAAAAGTATGCAATCAATAACAAGATTTATAGTGTGCCTTTAACGGCCAACCTTTATGGAATCTATTACAATAAAACGAAGTTTAAAGAATTAGGACTTGAGGAACCGAGGACTTTTAAAGAGTTTCAAGAGATTGTTAAAAAGATAAAAGATAGTGGGAATTCTCCATTTGCGGTTGCAGGCAATGAAGGCTGGACATTAAATGGTTACCACCAACTTTCTCTCATTACTCTTACAGGTAGTGGAGACGCGGCTAATAACTATCTTCGCTTTTCAAAACCAAACGCGATCTCTGCAGATGATGCTATTTTAAAAGCAGATGCAGAACGACTCGATTTATTAGCAGATAATGCTCAAGATGGTTGGCGTGGTGCCTCTTATAATGATTCGGTGGTAGCATTTTCGAGTGAAAAAGCTTTGATGATGCCACAAGGATCATGGGCATTAGCGGCAATTAATCAACAGGATCCAAAATTTGAGGTAGGGATGTTTGCCTTTCCTGGAGAAGAAGTAGGAGAAGAAGTCACTGTTGGTGCAGGAGATATGGCATTATCAACTTCAGCTACTTCCAAACACCCTAAGGAAACCGAAGAATTTATCAGCTATATGACTAGTCCAAAAGCTATGCAGTCATACTATGATGTAGATGGATCACCTGTTGCGGTAAAAGGCATACAGGAAAAAGAAGATTCAGCGCTTGCAGCTATTTCTAAACTGGCATTTACGGACAAACATTATGTTTGGTTGGGCCAACGCTGGAACTCTGAAGAAGACTTTTTTAATCTAAGTGCAGGTTACCTGATGGATAAAAATCTGAAAAATATGGCAAACAATCTCAATGCTTTCTTTAATCCAATGAAGGCAGATTTGGACTAGAATAGGAGTTAAGATGATATGGCTATTCGAAAATTTTTAAATAAATACTGGGGTTGGACATTTTTGCTTATCCCGCTTGCTTTACAAGCTATCTTCTTTTACTTTCCAATGGTACAAGGTGCTTTCTATAGTTTGACTAACTGGACTGGATTGACCTATAATTATAAATTTGTTGGTTTGAATAACTACAAATTGCTGATGATTGATGGGAAATTCTTCACAGCCATAGCCTTTACTTTGATTTTAACTCTGGCATTGATTATTGGAGAGATTACGATTGGGATGGTTGTGGCACGAGCCTTAAATTCTAAGATGAAGGGGCAGACCTTCTTTAGAGCTTGGTTCTTTTTCCCGGCTGTTTTGTCTGGTTTGACAGTTTCCTTGATTTTTAAACAATTCTTCAACTATGGGCTTCCAACGATTGGAAAAATTTTAGGAATTAGCTTTTTACAAGAGAGTCTATTGGGGACACCAGTCGGAGCGGTAGTGGCAACTATTTTTGTTCTTCTATGGCAAGGAGTAGCAATGCCAATCATTCTCTTTCTTGCTGGTCTTCAGAGTATTCCAAATGATATTTTAGAGGCAGCATCAATTGATGGTGCAACCAGTAAACAAACCTTTTGGAAGATTGAATTGCCCTATTTATTGCCAACGATCTCTATGGTTTTTATCTTGGCTCTTAAGTCCGGTTTGACAGCCTTTGACCAAATTTTTGCCTTGACGAGTGGTGGTCCAAATAATGCTACAACGTCTCTTGGACTTTTAGTCTACAACTATGCTTTCAAGAGTAATCAATATGGATATGCGAATGCAATTGCCTTGATTTTATTCTTAATTATTGGAATTGTTTCTCTTATACAAATCAAGCTATCAAAGAAATTTGAAATCTAATAGAGGAGTCCTACACATGAAAAAAGAAGAAAAATTGAATCAGTTTTGGAAATACGTCCTCTTGATAGTCGGTGGTATTCTTATACTTGTTCCTTTGTTGGTAACGGTATTTAGTTCTTTCAAGACAACTAAGGATATCATGAATCATTTCTTTAGTTTGCCCAATCCTTTTACCTTAAGTAATTATGAACGATTAATTTCGGACGGAATTGGAGGCTATTTCTGGAATTCAGCAGTTATTACGGTGTTATCATTGATTGTAGTAGCTTTCTTTATACCAGCTGCAGCTTATTCCATTGCTCGAAATATGTCCAAGAAAAAAGCCTTTGCCATTATGTATTCGCTCTTGATCTTAGGGATATTTGTTCCATTTCAGGTGATTATGATTCCTATCACAGTTATGATGAGTAAACTCGGCCTAGCAAATATGTGGGGGCTAGTAATACTCTACCTAACTTATGCTATTCCACAGACTCTCTTCTTGTATGTTGGTTATATAAAAATCAGTGTACCAGATAGTTTGGACGAAGCTGCGGAAATTGATGGGGCTGATCGTTTTACAATTTATCGTCGAATCATTTTTCCAATGTTGAAGCCCATGCATGCGACAACTTTGATTATCAATGCTCTCTGGTTCTGGAATGACTTTATGTTGCCACTCTTGATTCTGAATAAGGATTCTAAGATGTGGACTTTACCTCTCTTCCAATACAACTATCAAGGTCAGTACTTCAATGACTATGGCCCAAGTTTTGCATCTTATATTGTGGGAATTGTAACGATAACCATTGTCTACCTCATCTTCCAAAAACATATCATTTCAGGAATGAGTAACGGGGCAGTGAAGTAAGAAAGTGCTTATGGAATCTATAATTCCATACATAGAGGAACGGTTCAGCTTGTTGGCAATTCTATGTAGAAAACAAGAAAGTCGTATTTAGTTGATTGCAGTCTATATTAGTACTGAACAAAAATCTAAAAATATCTTTCATTTACGAAGCCAGGTCATATAAGACTTGGCTTTCATCAGAAAAAGGAGAACATCTATGACCATTCAAAATAAAACTATGTTGATTACTTACTCAGATAGTCTTGGAAATAACCTTAAAGACTTGTATGAGAATTTGGAAGAACATTTTGGCGATGCTATTGGGGGAGTTCACCTTCTACCATTTTTCCCGTCAACAGGTGATCGCGGATTTGCACCAGTGGACTATGATGAAGTGGATCCAGCGTTTGGTGATTGGGAGGATGTTAAGCGTTTAGGTGAGAAATATTATCTTATGTTTGACTTTATGATTAATCATATTTCTCGTCAATCTAAGTATTATAAGGACTATCAAGAAAAACATGAAGACAGTGAATTTAAAGATCTCTTTCTAAACTGGGATAAGTTTTGGCCAGAGAACCGTCCGACACAGGCTGATGTAGATTTAATTTACAAGCGTAAGGATCGTGCACCAAAGCAAGAGATCGTTTTTGCAGACGGTTCAGTAGAACATTTGTGGAATACCTTTGGTGAGGAGCAGATTGATCTTGATGTGACCAAAGAAGTAACGATGAGCTTCATCCGTAAGACGATTCAACATCTAGCAAGTAACGGGTGTGATTTGATTCGCCTAGATGCTTTTGCTTATGCGGTGAAGAAATTGGATACCAATGATTTCTTTGTGGAACCAGATATTTGGGACTTATTGGATAAGGTCCGGGATATAGGAGCTGAATACGGTGCAGAGCTCTTACCTGAGATTCATGAACACTATTCGATTCAGTTTAAAATAGCGGATCATGATTACTATGTTTACGATTTTGCCCTTCCAATGGTGACCCTTTATACTCTTTACAGTTCCAGAACAGAGCGCTTAGCTAAGTGGTTAAAGATGAGCCCGATGAAGCAATTTACGACACTAGATACCCATGATGGGATTGGAGTGGTAGATGTCAAGGATATCCTGACCGATGAGGAAATTGACTATGCTTCAAATGAGCTCTATAAGGTTGGAGCGAATGTCAAACGTAAGTACTCTAGTGCAGAGTATAACAATCTAGATATCTACCAAATCAATTCAACCTACTATTCTGCACTTGGAGATGATGATGTCAAGTACTTCCTCGCTCGTTTGATTCAAGCTTTTGCGCCAGGCATTCCTCAGGTTTACTATGTGGGTCTATTAGCAGGAAAAAATGACTTGAAATTATTAGAAGAAACCAAAGAAGGTCGAAATATTAATCGTCATTACTATAGCAATGAGGAAATAGCAGAAGAAGTTCAACGTCCTGTGGTGAAGTCCCTTCTCAATCTATTTTCTTTCCGTAATCGGTCAGAGGCCTTTGACCTAGAAGGGACTATTGACATTGAAACACCAACAGCTCACAGCATTGTAATCAAACGTCAAAATAAAGACAAGTCCGTAACAGCAGTAGCAGAAATTGATTTGCAAAGTCAGACCTATCAAGTAGTGGAAAACGGTAGAAACATTCAGTTCTAGTGCCATATTAATGAAAGATTTTTTTTTGTGGCGAAAACGTGTTCATTGTTCCCAAATGACGGAAAAAATGGTAGAATATAAAGATAGTTTAGCATTTATCTTCTGGAGAAATCCAGAACAGAAAGGATCCGTTTTGAAATCAATTGGATTACTGGATAAGATAAGAGGGCTTTCGAAAAAAGATTTCTTTTTGTATCTGATGATCATGAGTATCTTTTTACCTTTTTATTTGTTCTTATCACTCTTTGCTTTATATTTGATAGGTTTACTTGTTACTGGGGAGATGAAGGGAATTATCAAAGGATTAGCCAAACATCCTGTACTTCTCTTTTTTATTGTCTACAGTAGTATCATCTCTATCGTCGCCAAGAACTGGCTTGGATTGGTTGCATCTTTACTGATGTTTCTCTTCCTCATTTTCTTTAGCTTCTACCAGAAACGTCTGACACATGCTTTCTTTCGACTGATACTGCAGACAATCTTGTTTGGTAGTGTGCTCTCTGCTGTTTTTGCTACTTTGGAGCATTTCCAAATTGTAAAGAAATTTAACTACGCCTTTCTTTCGCCTAATATGCAGGTATGGCACCAAAACCGTGCAGAGGTGACCTTCTTTAATCCTAACTATTATGGGATTATCTGTTGCTTCTGTATCATGATTGCCTTTTATCTCTTTACAACGACGAAGTTAAGATGGTTGAAAGTCTTTTGCGTGCTAGCAGGTTTTGTGAATCTATTTGGTTTGAATTTTACGCAAAATAGAACAGCCTTTCCTGCCATCATCGCTGGTGCCATCATTTATCTCTTTACAACCATTAAAAACTGGAAGGCCTTTTGGCTTAGTATTGGGGTCTTTGCGATTGGCTTGAGTTTCCTTTTTTCTAGTGATTTGGGAGTTCGGATGGGAACTTTAGATTCTTCTATGGAAGAACGCATTTCTATCTGGGATGCTGGGATGGCCTTGTTTAAGCAAAATCCTTTTTGGGGGGAGGGGCCATTGACCTATATGCACTCTTATCCTCGGATAAATGCTCCTTATCATGAACATGCTCACAGCCTTTATATTGATACGATTCTGAGTTACGGAATTGTGGGAACCATTTTATTAGCTTTGTCTTCTGTTGCTCCTGTTCGTTTGATGATGGATATGAGTCAGGAGTCGGGGAAACGTCCAATTATCGGTCTTTATCTATCTTTCCTTACAGTGGTTGCTGTGCATGGAATCTTTGACTTGGCCCTTTTCTGGATTCAGTCAGGTTTCATTTTCTTGTTAGTTATGTGCAGTATTCCATTGGAGCGTCGAACTTTGGTATCAGACATGACGGATTAAGTTTATAAGATTGAAATCTTCTACCTTGAGTAGGAGATTTTTTACTGAGAAAAATTAGTTCTAAGTCGAAATAGTTGACAATTGGAATAATAAGTATTATAATATTTTTTATTCGTATCGATATAGAAATAAATTGGAGGTTTCATGAAATATTGTCATTTGGTAGCCCATCATATTCGTTTGTTAAATGGGAGGATTTTTCAAAAGTTACTAAGTCAGGATCCTGAGGCTCTTTATCGGAGTGAACAGGGTAAGATTCTCACGGTGTTATGGAAGAGTGAAACGGGTTGCGCTACGGCGACAGATATTGCACTTGCGACAGGATTGACCAATAATACGCTGACAAGCATGATTAAGAAACTTGAGGAGCAAAATCTGGTCATCATTAGCCCATGTGGAATAGATAAGCGAAAGAAATATGTCAAGTTGACAGAGCAAGGTTGGTCCCAGAAAGAAGTTGGCAATCGTGTCAGTAAAAAATTGGATGCTATTTTTTATAAAGGTTTCTCTGAGGAAGAAATTCGTCAGTTTGAAAATTATCAGGAACGTATTTTAGAAAATTTGAAAGAAAAAGCAAATGAGGTTTAGAATGGGGTAAATTAGTTATTAAAAGTTTGGTAACTTGACAAACCGAGGAAAATTTTAAATTGAGGACAAAGAATGATAGAATACAAAAATGTAGCGCTACGCTACACAGAAAAAGATGTTTTGAGAGATGTCAATTTACGGATTGAGAATGGGGAGTTCATGGTTTTAGTTGGACCTTCTGGGTCCGGTAAGACGACCATGATCAAGATGATCAACCGCCTCTTGGAACCTACGGATGGCGATATTTATATGGATGGCAAGCGCATCAAAGACTATGACGAGCGTGAACTTCGTCTTTCTACTGGTTATGTTTTACAGGCCATTGCTCTGTTTCCCAATCTAACGGTTGCGGAAAATATCGCCCTCATTCCTGAGATGAAGGACTGGAGTAAGGAAGAGATTGCTAAGAAAACAGAAGAGCTCTTGGCTAAGGTTGGTTTACCAGTGGCTGAGTATGGGCATCGACTTCCAAGTGAATTATCTGGTGGGGAACAGCAACGGGTTGGTATTGTCCGAGCTATGATTGGCCAGCCTAAGATTCTCCTCATGGATGAGCCCTTTTCAGCCTTGGATGCTATTTCGAGAAAACAGTTGCAGGTTCTGACGAAAGAATTGCATAAAGAGTTTGGTATGACAACGATTTTTGTGACCCATGATACGGATGAAGCTTTGAAATTAGGTGATCGTATTGCTGTTTTACAGGATGGAGAGATTCGTCAGGTGGCGAATCCTGAGACGATTTTAAAGGCTCCTGCAACAGACTTTGTAGCAGACTTGTTTGGAGGTAGTGTTCATGACTAATTTGATATCAACTTTTCAGGAGCGTTTTGGTGATTGGGTAACAGCTCTATCTCAACATTTGCAGTTGTCGCTTTTGACTTTGTTACTAGCTATTTTTATAGCGATTCCTTTGGCTGTTTATCTTCGCTATCATGAGAAATTGGCGGATTGGGTTTTGCAGATTGCAGGGATTTTCCAGACCATCCCGTCTCTGGCCTTGTTGGGGCTCTTTATTCCCTTGATGGGAATTGGAACCTTGCCTGCTTTGACGGCTCTAGTGATTTATGCGATTTTCCCGATTTTGCAAAATACTATTACTGGGCTGAAGGGAATTGATCCGAGTCTGCAAGAGGCTGGGATTGCCTTTGGGATGACCAGGTGGGAGCGTCTCAAGAAGTTTGAAATTCCACTTGCCATGCCTGTCATAATGTCTGGTATTCGGACGGCGGCGGTTTTGATTATCGGTACGGCAACCTTGGCTGCCTTGATTGGTGCAGGGGGACTGGGTTCCTTTATCCTTTTGGGAATTGACCGCAATAATACCAGTCTGATTTTGATTGGTGCCCTTTCTTCTGCAGTGCTGGCCATTGCCTTTAACTTCCTACTAAAAGTGATGGAAAAAGCAAAATTGCGGACGATTTTCTCTGGTTTTGCCTTAGTGACCTTATTGCTGGGTCTGTCGTATAGTCCAGCACTCTTAGCTCAAAAAGAGAAAGAAAACTTGGTGATTGCTGGGAAATTGGGACCGGAACCCGAAATTTTGGCTAATATGTATAAGTTACTGATTGAAGAAAATACCAGTATGACTGCGACTGTTAAGCCGAATTTTGGGAAAACAAGCTTCCTCTATGAAGCTCTGAAAAAAGGGGACATTGATATCTATCCTGAATTTACTGGTACGGTGACTGAAAGTTTGCTTCAGCCATCACCTAAAGTGGGTCATGAGCCAGATCAGGTTTATCAGGTGGCGCGTGATGGCATTGCCAAACAGGATCATCTGGCCTATCTAAAACCTATGTCTTATCAAAATACCTATGCTGTAGCTGTTCCGAAAAAGATTGCTCAAGAATATGGCTTGAAGACCATTTCGGACTTGAAAAAAGTAGAAGGACAGTTGAAAGCAGGCTTTACTCTTGAGTTTAATGACCGTGAAGATGGAAATAAGGGCTTGCAATCAATGTATGGTCTCAATCTCAACGTAGCGACCATGGAGCCAGCTCTTCGCTACCAGGCAATTCAGTCAGGCGATATTCAAATCACAGATGCCTATTCGACAGATGCAGAGTTGGCACGTTATGATTTACAGGTCTTGGAAGATGACAAGCAACTCTTCCCACCTTATCAAGGGGCACCACTCATGAAAGAAGCTCTTCTCAAGAAACATCCTGAGTTGGAGACAGTTCTCAATAAATTGGCTGGTAAAATTACTGAAAGCCAGATGAGCCAACTCAACTATCAAGTCGGTGTTGAAGGCAAGTCAGCAGAACAAGTAGCCAAAGAGTTTCTACAAGAACAAGGTTTGTTGAAGAAATAGCTTGAAAATGCTAAACTCAACTTGGTTAAACGATATATAGAAAATGCTCAGACAATGTTGTCTGGGCATTTTTGGTGTCAGAATTAATGATTTTCATTTTTAAATGGAAAATAATACTCAATGAAAATCAAAGAGCAAACTAGGAAGCTAGCCGCAGGCTGTACTTGAGTACGGTAAGGCGATGCTGACGTAGTTTGAATTTGATTTTCGAAGAGTATAAGAGAAAATTTTCAGGATTTTCTAAAATTTTACTGTAAATACACTTGACTATTCACAAAATAGGTGTATAATGTGTTGTGAACTACTTAACAAATAAAGATTTCCAGCTCATGTCGACTAAGGATGGAAATCTTGTGTATAGACAGTTCAGTAGATATATAATAGAGCGTTGCGTCCGAAAGTCTATCAAGACACGGCTCTTTAAAAACAAAAGGAGAAGATTATGAAAACAGAACCGATTCATCGTACCAGTATGTGGAAATTTAAGTTAAGTGCTGCCACCATGACTTTGATTCCCGCTGCCGTGGGGATTAACTATGTTGCCAAAGCCTTGGCGGAGGGGTTAAAGTTGCCCGTTTGGCTGGGGTCTTTGGGAACCTTTCTTACCAGCATGTTGGCTGGGCCGGTTGCCGGTGCCATTAGTGGTTTCATCAACAACGTGATCTATGGGCTGACCTTATCGCCAATTTCAACCGTGTATGCAATTACCAGCATCGGAATTGGGATTGCTGTCGGAGTTTTGCACGCCAATGGGTGGTTCTCGTCAGCGCGACGAGTATTTGTTTCTGCTATTATTATTGCCATCGTTTCAGCTGTCATTTCAACGCCACTCAACGTCATCTTTTGGGGTGGTCAGACCGGTATCGCTTGGGGTGACTCATTGTTTGCGGTAATGGTCGCCAATCATGCACCAGTGTGGCTGGCCTCATTTACCGATGAGTTTGTCTTGGATATTTTGGATAAAGTCTGCGTGGCCTACCTGGCATTCTTCATCTATCGTCAGCTGCCGAAGCGGATGGTGCACTTCTTTAGCGATGATAAATGATGACTGATAAAACATTGATTTCTGGAGCGCCACGGGTCAAGCTCAAGTGGTACCAGGTGATCGATCCGATTACTAAGCTCTTGTTCATCTTGGACATGACGTTGTTGAGCTTTGCCAGTGTGAATTTATTGCTTCAGGCCGGATTAATTCTTGTCGCAACACTGCTATTGTTATTTTCCAAATTGAGTTCTACCACCTTTAAGGCGCTGGGATTCAGCCTGTTTCTGATTTGCACCATGCTGATCATCCAAGGGTTATTTTACAGTCGGAATCAAACTGTGCTGTTTTCTGTGCTTGGGGTGTCGTTCTACAAAGAAGGCCTGATTTACGCCACCACTCTGGGTTGTCGAGTATTGGTGATTATTTTGACCAGTGGCTTTTTTATGGTGACCACGAGTATTTCAGAAAACGCGGCCTATTTGGAACTGTCCGGATTGTCTTATAAAACCGTCTACGTTCTGATGTCGGTGTGTTATATTTTGCCGGAAATGATGCGCAATATGCGGAAAATCCAGCAGGCACAAAAAGTTCGCGGAACCAATCCGCAAAAAACGTTGATTCAGAAATTAAAGTCAGTCCTGCCGGTTCTAATTCCATTGGTGATTAAGACCTTGGATCAATCGATGACGCGGTCGATTTCTCTCCAACTGAGAGGTTTTGATAATCTCAACCGGACTGTCAGAACCTCCCAGCGCGTGTATCGCCTGTCGCGGACGCTGCACATTGGTCTGACTGGATTGGCAATTTTATTGATTGGGTGGAAGATATGGACGAAGATAAACGGATTGTAATTGAAAATTTGACCACCCGTTATCCGGGTACTGAGCAACCACAGCTGCGTCAGATTAACGCGGAGGTTCATACCGGCCAGGTGGTTGGGATTATCGGGAATAGCCACTCCGGCAAATCGACTTTGTGCCGTGTGCTGGCAGGGGTCATTCCCAAAATTATGTCTGCTGAGATTGAGGGCGATTGGCACATGTTTGGCCAGCGAGTGTCTGACAATTGGCCCGTTTATAATGCCATGAATGGAGTTGTACTGCAAAATCCAGCTGGCCAACTAAGCGGGTTGGCAGACACGGTTGCCGATGAAATCGCCTTTGACTTGATTAATCAGGGAATGGCTGAAGGACTGATTCAAAAACGGGTTGAAGAAGTTGCCACGCAAATGGGGCTGATTGAACAGCTGAATTTGCGTCCCGAGAGCCTTTCCGGTGGTCAGATCCAGCGGTTGGCAATTGCCACGGCGATTGTGGCTAATCCGGCTGTTTTGATTATGGATAATCCGACCAGTGAGATGGATCCCCTTGGCCGCCGGCAATTTTTCCAATGGCTGGCCCAAGTCAAAGAGACGACTGTCTTCATTGTCACCAGTGAAATTGACGATTTGTGCGAAGTCGCCGACGTTGTGTGGGTGCTACACGAGGGTCAAATGGTAGCCCAGGGCAGGCCGGGTGAGGTGTTTAATCATTTGGCAGCTGACTGGCAGATTCCAGCCCCGACAATCCAGCAACTTGCTCAAAAAATGGATTGGCACTTGGCTGATGGCCGGTATCCGGTGAATTACGCTGATCTGAAGGAGGTTCGTTATGTCCACAATTGAACTGAGCCACCTGACGTTCACTTATCCGGAACGGTCCTTTAGCTTGGATGTTGAAGACAAACACTTCGCCGATCCGATGGTGGCGATTGTCGGCCAAAATGGTGCCGGCAAATCAACGCTCTTCAAATTGTTGACGGGTTTGCTGACACCACAAACCGGTGTGATTAAGATCGATGGAGAAAATTTTAATGATCTTAAACCAGTCGAAAAGTTACTGAAGGTTGGGATTACTTTTCAGAATCCTGACGATCAGCTTTTCAACCCGACCGTTCAACGAGAGGTGGAGTGGAATGTCGCGCAGGTCATGAATGACCACGACACGATTACGAGGCGGGCTTTAGCGGCTCTAAAAAGAGTTGGCTTGGATGATAAAACAGCTGAAAGTCCATATGACCTGTCATTGTCGGAACGCAAGCTGTTGAGCGTTGCCACAGTTTTGGCAGTGGATCCGGCGATTTATTTATTTGATGAGCCGATGATGTCGCTTGATTGGGAAAGCCGGCGCAAGTTGACCGCAATTTTCCATCAGTTGGCTGATTCGGGCCACCAAGTTGTGACCATCACCCATGACATGGATTGGGTCGCCGCCGAGTTTGAGTCGGTGTATGTTATGGAACACGGGAAGTTTGGCTTCGCCGGCAGTCCACGGGAATTGTTCAGCAATCACGAACTTGTCCAGCGAGTGGGATTACTACCACCGCGGATTATGGACATAGCGGAGTCGCTGGGTGATTCACAGACATATTTATCGGTTAATGATTATTGCCAGAAAAATCGAGATGTATAGAAAAAAGTCACCTCTGCGGGTTTTCCAGGTTGAAGGATTAACTTCAGCTTCTGGCAAGAACTCACATGGGTGACTTTTGTGTTTAATAACGTTTCATGATCATCGGGTGCTTCCTCAGATCACTCGGTTTGATTTTACTTTGTTTCATGGTCATAATCATATACCATTTCTTTTGGATTTTTTGTTTGACTAATACAAAATAGGTCTTCATAGGTCTTCGCATTTTTAGCGTCCATTAGGAGCATCAGTATAATTTTCTGAATTAGGAGGCTGTCCCATCACTATTCGAACTTCGTCTCCCAACTTACGCTGTTCCTATTCATCCGTGAATCCTTTAAATCGCAATTCTGGAACTTTCTTTTTAACTGAATCATCTATTTTCGCCATAGTCCCCACCATTTTATTGGTTTTTCTTGTTCTTCTATCCTTTTTTGATCTTTGATTTGTTCCTGTAAATTTTCCAACTTCTCTTTAAGAGCGTTCACTTCATCTTTATATTGAGTGTCTAAGTGTTTGAATTCTGTTTCCTGTGAGGGCATTTTGAGGGCTTTTAAGTTATCATTTTCCGCCTTGTATTATTCTAGCAACTTTTTATCTTGCAAGGCTAATCGTTGTTACTGGTCTAACAAATTAGTTAGTTTTTCTATTTGTTGGTCTTTGCTACTTATTTGTTGGTCTTTGGTATTTGATTTGCTACTACTTTCTACTTTACCTAAAATTATTTTTTCTGCTTTAGAATTTATTAGATTAGACCCATTGGAATTTTTAAGCTGTAATTCTTTTGGTAACCTTTGGTAGTGATATTGAATATTTTGTTTTGTAACACTCAACTCATCCGCCAGCTCTTTGATCTTTTTTAAGTCTTCACTCATGGTTTAAGTCCTGCCTTTTAACCGTTTGTAGATATTGTTCAATGGCTTTTTTGAGGTAGCGTGCGATATTATGCTTAGAATATTCTTCACGTCTGCTGGCAATATAAGACAAGTGGTCTTTGACACTATTTAGCCCTCTTAATTCTTTCAGTTCGTCATAGAGGGGGGTAAACATGGACTTGCAATCCTGCCATGATTTTTGTATCTTGCATTTCAAACGGACTTAGCAACATATTTTCTAGCAATAGCGTGGTGTACTTGCTTTTCATTGCTTCAATAGCTAGCTTATCTTCGGTTTCTGCTTTGCGTGCTTTATCTTCTTGATAGGCGGTATCTTCTAACTTATAGCTGTTATCGTCTGCTCGACGTTTCTTTCGTAACCAGATATCCAATGTTAAACCGTCCGCATCAATCGCTCGATAGAGATAATGCCAACGCCCCTTAATTTTGATATAGGTTTCATCCATTTTCCACGAATAGAAGGACTGTTTATTTTTCTTTTTCCAGAGATGATAGAGGATTTTACTGTATTCTTGAACCCACCGATAAATCGTAGTGTGACAAACATTTATTCCACGGTCATAAAGCAATTCCTGAACTTCACGATAGCTCAGATTGTAACGTAGGTAATAACCAACAGCGACAATGATGACGTCTTGTTGGAATTGTTTGCTTTTAAAATGATTCATCTCTCAAGCCTTACTAACCTTTTTTCTGCTCTTTGAGAAGCTGAAGGTCGTGCTAGTAACTACCTATTTGGTTTGATTAATTCCATCATTTATCTGGTGCTTGCCCTTCAAAAAGGCTTCTATGGTGAGGTTTTAACAACTCTCTATTTTACAATTATGCAGCCAATTGGTCTCTTGGTTTGGATTTATCAAGCCCAGTTTAAGAAAGAACAACAAGAGTTTGTCGCACGTAAACTAGACGGAAAGGGTTGGACAAAGTATCTTTCTATTAGTGTTCTTTGGTGGTTGGCCTTTGGGTTTATTTATCAGTCTATCGGAGCTAATCGTCCCTATCGTGATTCTATCACCGATGCGACCAATGGGTTGGGCAAATCCTCATGACAGCTGTTTACCGTGAGCGATGGATATTCTGGGCAGCTACCAATGTCTTTTCTATCTATCTCTGGTGGGGAGAAAGCCTGCAAATCCAAGGGAAATACCTGATTTACTTGATCAATAGTCTAGTTGGTTGGTATCAGTGGAGCAAGGCCGCAAAGAGTGCTTAAAAAGTAAAAAAGGATCAGAAGATCCTTTTTTGTGTTAGAGCAAAATGAGTAACACGGTAATAACGATAGCGCTCGTTATACGAATGATGTGGTGCGATATATGTTGACTTTCTGTCTGTTGGCCGTTCCAGTAGGCTCCATAGCAGACAATACTCGAACCCACAATCCATAGAAGAATGGTTGCAAGTGGGACGAAGTAAAAGATGGCTAGAGCCAGAGAAGTGAGGCAACTGCCGACCAAGATGCACTTGTTTCCCAGACTGTAGTCCTTTTGTTTCATGGCTGAAAAAGCAGCAGCAAGGTGAAGGAGTGAGAAGGCGAGAGCTAGTACGATTGTTAGTATTCCTAGAATCATAGAAGTTAACATAGTTGGTTCCTTTCTGAGTTACAGGCTTAGATATCAAGTGGAGTTGTAGAGGTCATCTCTATTACCTCAAGGTAAAATCTTACCACTTGGTCTTCAGTATAAGATTTTCCTTTTTTTAGCCACCAAGTTAGAGTCTCGATAAAGTTGGTTACTACAAAATGTTTGAGGTAGGAAGCCGGAATGTTTGGATATGCCTCTTGCAAATCCTCCGCTACCATGGGGTAAACGTGGTGTTCAAGTTCCCTATGTAGTTGGCGGAGGAAGTAGTCGTTTTTGGAAAAAAGGAGACTGGTGACATGATCTTGGTTTTTCTGAAAATGTAAAAAGATATGTGCGAGGTAGTCCTCGGTAGTAAGATGTCCTTCCCTTTCAAAGAGATGATGAAAGAGGTAGCGACAGAGCTCATCTAAAAGGAGTTCCTTACTTTCGTAATGACAGTAAAAAGTAGAACGTCCAACATCTGCTAGGTCAATGATATCCTGAACAGTAGTGGCATCATAGCCTTTGTCGTTCAAAAGTTGTAAAAAAGCTTGATAGATGGCTTTTTTAGTTTTACTGACTCGACGGTCTCTTTTTGGCATGTAGACACTTGAGACAAACTGTTCAGAACTGAACATGGCTGACAGTTTGCTTCTATCCTTTCTTTGGATTTTATTAGATAATACAAATGAAAGAAGTATGTATATACCCATTATACCAAAGGAGGGAGAGAAATGAGTTCTAAAACATCTATCTGGTTAGCTTTTTTCTTAAATTTAAGCTATGCGATAGTCGAGTTTATCGCAGGAGGAATCTTTGGTTCGAGTGCAGTTCTTGCTGATTCTGTTCATGACTTGGGGGATGCTATAGCCATTGGCCTATCTGCCCTTTTAGAAACGATCTCCAATCGTGAAGAAGATAGGCAGTATACCTTGGGTTACAAGCGTTTCAGCCTTTTAGGGGCCATGCTAACGGCTGTGATTCTTATGATAGGGTCTGTCCTAGTGATCTTAGAAAATATCACAAAGATCGTTCACCCGCAACCCATCAATGAGGAAGGCATCCTCTGGCTGGGAATCATTGCAGTGACCATTAATGTGCTAGCTAGTATAGTAGTTCGTAAAGGAAAGACAAAGAACGAGTCAATTCTTAGCTTGCATTTTTTGGAAGACACTCTTGGTTGGTTGGCTGTCATTCTAATGGCGATTATCCTTCGATTTACGGACTGGTATATCCTCGATCCGCTTTTATCGCTGGTTATTTCCCTCTTTATTCTGTCGAAAGCTATTCCTCGCTTTTGGAGCGCACTGAAAGTTTTCCTAGATGCTGTGCCAGAAGGGGTTGAGACAAGTGATTTGGAGAAGGATTTAGAGGCTTTACCCAATGTCAACAGTGTCAATCAACTTAGCATTTGGTCCATGGACGGTCTAGAGAACAATGCTATTGTTCACATCTGTATCGAGGACTGGGAGCAGATGATGGAGACCAAAGAAGTGGTGCGTCAATGCTTAGAAGAAAGAGACGTGCAGAATATCACTATTGAAGTGGATAGCAGTCAAAGTAATCATGCGCAACATAAGCGGAGGGTGAGAGAGTTAGAGCAGAAGCATGGGCATCATCATTAGAAAAGACGACCTCAATAAGAGGTCGTTTTGATATTCTATTCATTCCGTGTACTTTCTCTCAAAGTCAGTCTGGTTCCCAGCATGGTTAGGCTAGGGATTTTGCGACCGTGGAGAACTTCCTTGTTAAGAATATCCATACCTGCTCGGCCCATTTCCTCAGTATAGACCGTGATACTAGAGAGGGGAGGGTAGACTTGCTTGGTCAGGCTAGTGTCGTTAAAAGAAATGAGGCTGACGCGGTCTGGCAGGCTGATTCCAGCTTCTTGGAGGGCACGGAGGGCGCCGATGGCTAAACTATCGCTGGCTGCAAAAAATGCTGGTGGGAGTTGGTCTCCCAAGCTCTGAATAGCCTCCTTCATCAAGTCATAGCCAGATTGGGCAGTAAAGCTCCCCTGAAAGACCAGTTCTCCATGGTAGATTCCATTTGCTTGGGTAATGTCTTTGAAATTTTCTAGTCGCTTATCCTGGATGATTTCTTCCTGGTCGGTTGTTTCTTCAAGACCTGTGAGAATTCCGATACGGTTCATACCTTGGCTGAGGAAATGGTCTACAACTTGTTTCACAGCAGTGTAAAAGTCAGTGATAATACAGGTATGACCTAATGAGAGGGTATCGCTGTCTATAAAGACTAGAGGTTTTTGGTATTCTTCAAAGGCAGCAATCTGAGCTCGGCTAAATTTTCCGATGCAGAGAATGCCAATCACTTCCTCACTCAGTGTAAAAGGATGGTCATTAAAATAGCGCAAGATATCATAGTCCAACTCTTGGGCTCTTTTTTCAATATCGAGACGAATCTGGTAGTAGTAGAGGTCGTCTAGTTCCCCCTGCTCGCTGACCCATTGGATAATGGCAATCTTTTGCTTGGGCTTATGGGATTCGCCTGTCTTGAGGTGCTTAGTATAGCCTAGCTCTTCAGCGACAGTTAAAATACGGTGTCTGGTTTCTTCTGTAACAGATAGACTCTGATCGCGATTGAGGACACGGGATACGGTCGCGATAGAGACAGAGGCTAGCTGTGCAATGTCTTTTAATGTAGCCATAAATCCTCCTTGATTAGGTTAGTATATCATATTTTTCTGCTTTTTACTGATAGTTTAGTAAAATTTTAGTAAAAAGGATTGACCTTGGCAAATCCCTTGGATACAATAGAAGAAAACGATTACACGTTAAGATGACTTAACGGACAGTCAAAGGAGAATTCATATGACACAACATCTTACTGCTGAAGCCCTTCGAAAAGACTTTCTTGCTGTTTTTGGTCAAGAAGCAGACCAAACCTTCTTTTCACCAGGCCGTATCAATTTGATTGGTGAACACACGGACTACAATGGCGGTCACGTTTTTCCGGCTGCTATTTCCTTGGGAACCTATGGGGCGGCTCGCAAGCGTGACGACCAAGTCTTGCGTTTCTACTCAGCCAACTTTGAGGACAATGGTATCATCGAAGTGCCTCTTGCTGACCTCAAATTTGAAAAAGAGCACAGCTGGACCAACTATCCAAAAGGGGTTCTTCATTTCTTGCAAGAAGCAGGTCATGTCATTGACAAAGGTTTTGATTTTTATGTCTTTGGGAATATCCCAAATGGTTCAGGTTTGTCATCATCAGCGTCCTTGGAACTCTTGACTGGTGTTGTGGCAGAGTATCTCTTTGATTTAAAACTAGACCGTTTGGATTTGGTTAAAATCGGAAAACAAACGGAAAATAACTTTATCGGAGTCAACTCTGGTATCATGGACCAGTTTGCTATCGGTATGGGGGCTGACCAACGTGCTATTTACCTAGATACCAACACCTTGGAGTATGACTTGGTGCCACTTGATTTGAAGGACAATGTTGTTGTTATTATGAATACCAATAAACGCCGTGAACTGGCGGACTCTAAATACAATGAACGCCGTGCTGAGTGTGAAAAAGCAGTGGAAGAATTGCAAGTTGCCTTGGATATTCAGACCTTGGGTGAATTGGATGAGTGGGCCTTTGACCAATACAGCTACCTAATCAAAGACGAAAATCGTTTGAAACGTGCTCGCCATGCTGTGCTTGAAAACCAACGTACCCTCAAAGCTCAAACAGCCCTTCAAGCAGGTGATTTGGAAACATTTGGTCGCTTGATGAATGCATCTCACGTTTCTCTTGAGCATGATTATGAAGTAACTGGCTTGGAATTGGATACCCTTGTTCACACTGCTTGGAATCAGGAAGGTGTTCTGGGTGCTCGTATGACAGGAGCAGGTTTTGGTGGCTGTGCCATTGCCTTGGTGCAAAAAGATGCTGTTGAGGCCTTTAAGGAAGCTGTTGGCAAGCATTACGAGAAAGTCGTTGGATACGCTCCAAGCTTCTATATCGCTGAAGTTGCAGGTGGCACTCGCATCCTTGACTAGTCAAAAGGAGGCTTTATAGTGACCTTAGTAGATAAATTTATAACACATGTCATTTCAGAAAGTACCTTTGAGGAAATGGATCGAATCTACCTGACCAATCGTGTCTTGGCACGAGTAGGAGAAGGTGTTTTGGAAGTTGAGACGGATCTGGATAAAGTGATTGACCTTAAGGACCAGCTGGTCGAGGAAGCCGTTCGATTAGAAACGATTGAGGATAGCCAGACTGCGCGTGAAATCCTTGGTGCTGAATTGATGGACTTAGTAACCCCTTGTCCAAGTCAGGTCAATTGTGACTTTTGGACAACCTATGCCCACTCTCCTGAGCAAGCGATAGCGGATTTTTACCAACTCAGTCAGAAAAATGACTACATCAAACTCAAGGCCATTGCTAAAAATATCGCCTACAGAGTACCATCTGACTACGGAGATCTAGAAATCACCATCAACCTCTCTAAGCCTGAAAAGGATCCAAAGGAGATTGCAGCAGCCAAGTTGGTGCAAGCTAGCAATTATCCCCAGTGTCAGCTTTGTATAGAGAACGAAGGCTACCATGGTCGGGTTAACCATCCAGCTCGTAGCAACCACCGCATTATCCGTTTTGAAATGGCGGGTCAGGAGTGGGGCTTCCAGTATTCGCCCTATGCTTATTTTAATGAGCACTGTATCTTCTTGGACGGCCAGCATCGTCCCATGGGCATTAGTCGTCAGAGCTTTGAGCGTCTGCTGGTTATCGTAGAGCAATTTCCGGGATATTTTGCGGGTTCGAATGCCGACCTGCCGATTGTGGGAGGCTCTATTCTAACCCATGACCACTATCAGGGAGGCCGTCACGTATTCCCTATGGAATTGGCTCCCTTGCAAAAGGCTTTCCGATTTGCTGGTTTTGAGCAGGTCAAGGCTGGGATTGTCAAGTGGCCTATGTCAGTGCTACGTTTGAACTCGGATTCTAAAGAGGATTTGATCAACTTGGCTGATAAGATTTTACAGGAATGGCGTCAGTATTCAGATCCTGAAGTGCAGATTTTAGCAGAAACAGATGGGACACCGCATCACACTATCACACCGATTGCGCGTAAACGCGATGGACAGTTTGAGTTGGATTTGGTCTTGCGGGACAATCAGACATCCCCAGAGCATCCTGATGGCATCTATCATCCCCACAAGGATGTCCAACATATCAAGAAGGAAAATATCGGATTGATTGAGGTCATGGGCTTGGCTATTTTGCCACCTCGTTTGAAGGCAGAAGTGGAGCAAGTTGCCAGCTACCTCGTGGGAGAAGGGGTTACAGTTGCAGACTATCATCAGGAATGGGCAGACCAGCTCAAAGCCCAACATCCAGATCTAGCAGATAAAGAAAAAGCCCTTGAAATCGTCAAGGACTCTGTGGGTGCTATCTTTGCGCGTGTTTTGGAGGACGCAGGGGTTTACAAGCAGACAGAACAAGGACAGGCAGCCTTTATGCGCTTTGTAGAGCAGGTTGGAATTTTGCCAGACTAGGAGCTTTCTCCTTGCACAGTCCTATAAAAAGTAGTATCATAGTGTCGTTTGAAATATCAGGAGGAAACGATGAAAGATTTGCATTTTGACGCTATATCTGCCTTTGAAAATTACGAAATAGAAAAAATGAGAGATGGTCATGTTGTGGTGACGACAAAAGTAGTGGACTCGTCGCTCAACTACTATGGCAATGCTCATGGTGGCTATCTCTTTACCCTCTGTGATCAGATTAGTGGCTTGGTAGTTATTTCATTGGGACTTGATGCAGTGACGCTCCAGTCCTCTATCAACTACCTCAAGGCAGGAAAACTAGATGATGTACTGACCATTAAAGGAGAATGTGTCCATCATGGACGCACAACCTGTGTAGTGGATGTGGATATCACCAATCAAGAGGGCAGAAATGTCTGCAAGGCAACCTTCACCATGTTTGTCACAGGCCAACGGTCGGATGAGAGACAGGTAAGGATATAGAAAAAAAGAGGTTCGCACCTCTTTTTCTTATTTCTTTTTCCGATTTAACACGGCATTGAGGACAATGGCAAGTAGGCTTGCTACGACAATTCCATTTGAGAAGAACATTTGGAAGGCTGTTGGCATGCTGACGAAGAGATTGCTGTTGTTTAGACCTACACCAGCAGCGATTGAAACAGCTGCGATAAGGAAGTTGTGTTCATTGTTAGCAAAATCAACGCGCGCTAGGATTTGCATCCCTTGAAGGGAAACAAAGCCAAACATAACCAGCATAGCACCACCAAGAACAGGGCTCGGAATGATTTGGGCAAGGGCACCAAACTTAGGTAGGAGTCCAAGGAGGACTAGGAAACCAGCTGCATAATAGATTGGCAGACGGGTCTTGATACCAGACAATTTGACCAAGCCAACGTTTTGTGAAAATCCTGTGTAAGGGAAGGTGTTAAAGATTCCTCCGAGAAGTACGGCCAGACCTTCTGCACGGTAACCGTTGCGAAGGCGCGTACTGTCGATTGGGTCATTGGTAATATCAGACAAGGCCAAGTAAACACCAGTGGATTCAACCATAGACACCGTTGCAATGATACACATCATGACAATAGAGGAGATTTCAAAAGTCGGTACACCAAAGTAGAGGGGAGTTGGGACATGGACAAGCGGTGCTGCCGCAACAGGGGAGAAATCAACCAAGCCCATGGTAGCAGCAATGGCAGTTCCAGCAACCAACCCAATCAAAATAGAGATAGACTTGATAAATCCTTTGGTAAAGATGTTAATCAAGAGGATAATCAAAACAGTAATAGCCGCAAGCAAAAGGCTTTGACCAGTTGGCTCTGGGACATTATTTCCCATATTTCCAATAGCGACAGGAATCAAGGTCAATCCAATAGTGGTAATGACAGAGCCTGTTACGATAGATGGGAAGAGATTGGCAACTTTTGAGAAAATGCCTGAAATCAGAACCACATAAATCCCTGAAACGATAAGGGCACCAAACATAGCTCCGCTACCGTGACTCTGCCCAATCATAATCAAAGGAGCGACGGATTGGAAGGCAACTCCGAGAACGACTGGTAGTCCAATCCCGAAGTATTTGTTGAGTTGAAGTTGGAGGAAGGTGGCCACCCCACACATGAAGATATCTGTGGAAATTAGGTAGGTCAACTGCTCAGCTGAATAGCCAAGAGCTGTCGCTATCATGATAGGAACCAAGATAGAACCAGAGTACATGGCTAGTAAGTGCTGTAAGCCAAGAACGGCTGCTTGTGAATGTTTTTCTTGTTTTTGCATTAGAGATCTGCCTCCTTAAATACGACCTGACCATTTTCGAAACGATCCAAGCGAGCCAGTGATAGGACGGGATATCCTGCTTTTTCAAGCAAATCACGACCATCTTGGAAAGATTTTTCAATCACAATACCAATCGCTTCAACTTTTGCTCCAGCTTGTTCGATGATTTGGATCAAGCCTTTGGCCGCTTGGCCATTAGCAAGGAAATCATCGATAATCAAGACCTTGTCCTCTGGTGAGAGGAATTTTCCAGCGATAGAAACGGTGCTGGTCACCTGCTTGGTAAAGGAGTAGACTTCTGCAGTTAAGATGCCTTCGTTCATGGTGATGTTTTTAGCTTTCTTGGCGAAAATCATAGGGACATCTAAGGCTTCGGCAGTAAAAACGGCTGGGGCAATACCTGACGCTTCAATGGTTACGACCTTGGTAATGCCAGCAGAAGCGAATTTTTCCGCAAATACCTTACCAATCTCTCGCATCAAGCTAAAGTCAACTTGGTGGGTTAAAAAGGAATCCACCTTGAGGATGTTGTCACCCAAGATATGCCCATCCTCGAGGATGCGCTCTTCTAATAATTTCATAAGACCTCCTAAAGTCTAAAAGATGCTTCATTTGCTTGTTTAGAGATTCTGGCAGGAAATAGAAAAAGGGCCTACTTAACAGATAAGCAAGCCCTCCAAACAGGTATGGCCCAACCCATACCTTCAGCAGACTTACTCATTGTTAGGTGTTCCGGCACCTTGTAGAAACGTCGTGCCAATTCACGACATAAACAAGTAAAATGATATTCAATTTTAAATAAGCTGACGCCAATGTTTTTATTTTACACTAATTAACTTTATAAATCAAATATTTTGTTAATGTTTAGATATAAAAAACGAACAAATTGAAGAAAAAAGAGCAAAAGCTCAATTGTAAGCTAACATTTAGAAGATTATTCCATCATAAAAGGCGTATTATCAGGATGTTTCAAGACCTGGCAATATGCCTTTTTCTGATTTGAAAGATTTTTCCAGTCTCTATTTTTTTACTCGCTGAATCTTATAAAATAGCCATCTGGATCCAAAACTGCAAATTCATGAGGGTAAATAAAGCTATCTCCCACTCGAAATTCTCTTTTGGTCAGCGGACGATGGATAGGATAGTCAGCTTCCAGCAGTTTTTGGTGGAGCTGAGGGACATCTTCAATGCCAAAGGAAATATTGACACCGCGCCCGAAAGGATAGGTTAGTTGGGCTAATTCTTCTGTGCTGCCTTCTTCTAGCATAAGTTGGCAGTCTTCAAGCGAGAGGAAGAGAAATTTCTCCTCTGGACGCTCGTATTCGACAGAAAATCCCAGCAAGTCGCAGTAGAAGTGGCGTGACTTTTCGAGGTCAGATACTACAAATTCAGGAATGACAGCTTGATAGTCCATTAGCTTTCTCCTTAGAGCTCAATCTCCATGACAATGGGCGTATGGTCTTGACGCGCACCCGAGTCAATCATGTCAGACTTGGTCACCTTGTCAGCCACGCGGTTGCTAGTGAGCCAGTAGTCGATTCTCCAGCCTGTATTGTTGATTTTAGAAGTCTTGCTGCGTTGCGCCCACCAAGTATAACGCTCTGGGACATCACCGTGAATATGGCGGAAGGTATCGGTAAATCCAGTTGCCAAGAGGTTGGTAAATCCAGCACGTTCCTCGTCGGTAAATCCAGGTGAACGGCGATTGCTGGCAGGATTTGCAAGGTCGATTTCCTTGTGAGCTACGTTGTAGTCACCCGTCGCAAGGACTGGTTTTTCTTTGTCTAGTTGCGCCAAATACTCAGCGTATTTAACATCCCAGACTTGGCGTTCTTCCAAGCGTTTGAGCCCATCACCAGCGTTTGGTGTGTATACTTGGGTTACGAAAAATGTATCAAATTCCAAGGTGATGATGCGGCCTTCCAAGTCCATGGTAGAAGGGGCACCGATTTCTGGGAAGCTAATCGTTGGCGTGAGTTCTTTCTTATAAAGGAACATGGTTCCAGCGTAGCCTTTGCGGGCAGGTTCTTGGGAAGAACGCCAAGTGTTTTCATAACCTGGGAAGAGTTCTTTTAAAATTTCCAAGTGTTTTTTTGTAGGCCCTTTTGCAGAAAGCTTGGTTTCCTGGATAGCGATGATATCAGCATTTTCAGCGACCAAGGTTTGTAGGACTTCTTGGGACAACTTAGCGCGAGCTGAGTCACTCGTTAGGGCTGCATTGAGGGAATCAATATTCCATGAGATGAGTTTCATAAAGTTACCTTTTTCATTCAGATTATAGACTATATTATATCAAAAAAAGGCGTATTTCCCCAACGTATGGTTTGAAAAATCACCCTCTTTCATTTATAATTAAGAATGATTTTATGAAAGGAAGTGAAAATACATGAAATTCTATTCTTATGACTATGTCCTCAGCCAAATTGGTCAGCAAAATGGTATCATGATTGGTTTAGGGATTGTCCTATTAGCTGTGACAGGATTTTTAGCTTTCAAGGCTTATCATGATAAAAAGGGGACCAAATTTCGTGAGTTGGTCATGATTTCAGCTTTGACCTTATTAGCTCTCCTTTTGGTCAGCATCACGACTTATCAAAACAATCAAGTTTCTAACAATAAATTTCAAGCTTCACTTCATTTCATCGAGCTTGTTTCCAAAGAATTGGGAGTAGACAAGTCAGAAGTCTATGTCAATACTTCTGCCGACACTGATGGCGCACTTATCAAGGTCGGAGATCGCTATTACCGTGCCTTGAACGGAAGTGAGCCAGACAAGTACCTGCTAGAGAAAGTCGAATTGTATAAAACAGATGCAATTGAACTGGTGGAGGTGAACAAATGACACTCAATTATATGGAAATTTTAATCAAACTAGCCTTGGGTCTCTTTTCTCTGGTTTTTGTAATCAATGTGACAGGAAAGGGTAACCTAGCGCCTAACTCAGCAATAGACCAAATTCAGAACTATGTACTTGGGGGGATCATCGGTGGGGTGATTTACAATAGCGCCATCAGTATCCTTCAGTATGCAGTTATCCTGATTATGTGGACCATTCTGGTCTTGACTCTCAAATGGCTCAACAACAATGTTCACTTTGTGAAACGTTTGATTGATGGGAAGCCAACCCTGCTCATCAAAAATGGGAAGATTGATCCAGAAGCCTGCCGTTCGGTTGGTTTATCTGCAGCGGACGTAGCTCTTAAGCTCCGTAGTCAGGGAATTTTCCAAATGAAACAAGTCAAACGCGCTATGCAGGAGCAGAACGGTCAACTCATCGTAGTCCAAATGGGAGATGAGAATCCCAAGTATCCTGTTGTCACAGACGGTGTTATCCAAGTCGAAATTTTGGAGACCATTGGTCGGAGCGAAGAATGGCTGCTTGATAACCTCAGCAAACAAGGGTATGACAATGTGGCCAATATCTTTATCGCTGAGTATGACAAGGGTGTCGTCTCAGTCGTAACTTATGAATAAGAAAAACCTGGGGTCTTGTACTCTTCAAAAATCAAATTCAAACTGCGTCAACGTCGCCTTGCCGTATGTAGGTTACTGACTTCGTCAGTTCTATCTACAACCTCAAAGCAGTGCTTTGAGCAGCCTGCGGCTAGTTTCCTAGTTTGCTCTTTGATTTTCATTGAGTCTTGGCCTCAGGTTTCCATTTGCAATCAGAAAGGGATTTTATGTCCATTATTCAAAAACTCTGGTGGTTTTTCAAGTTAGAAAAACGCCGTTATCTAGTCGGGATTGTGGCCTTGGTCTTGGTCTCTGTCCTCAACCTTATTCCCCCCATGGTCATGGGACGGGTGATTGATGCCATTACGTCGGGACAATTAACCCATCAGGACCTCCTTCTTAATCTATTTTATCTACTGCTGGCAGCCTTTGGGATGTACTATCTGCGCTATGTTTGGCGTATGTATATCCTTGGGACTTCCTATCGTCTGGGGCAGATTATGCGGTCTCGCTTGTTTGAGCATTTTACTAAGATGTCGCCAGCCTTTTATCAGACCTATCGGACGGGAGACCTGATGGCACACGCAACCAATGATATCAATGCCTTGACTCGTCTCGCAGGTGGAGGAGTCATGTCTGCGGTGGATGCCTCTATCACGGCGCTGGTGACCTTGCTAACCATGCTTTTTAGTATCTCATGGCAAATGACCTTGGTTGCCATTCTT
Organism: Streptococcus oralis; assembly: GCA_019458035.2. GTDB lineage: Bacteria > Bacillota > Bacilli > Lactobacillales > Streptococcaceae > Streptococcus > Streptococcus oralis_BP. Next base: position 1,175,846 of record CP185271.1, on the reverse strand, counting down.
CCCCTGCCTTTCATGGCTTATGCGACCAGTCGTCTTGGGAGAAAGACTCATAAGGCCTTTGGCGAATCACAGGCTGCCTTTTCTGAGCTCAATAACAAGGTGCAGGAGTCTGTATCGGGTATTAAAGTGACCAAGTCTTTCGGTTATCAGGCGGACGAGCTAGAGTCTTTTCAGGCAGTCAATGAATTGACCTTCCAAAAGAATCTCCAAACCATGAAATACGATAGTCTCTTTGATCCTATGGTTCTCTTGTTTGTTGGTTCATCCTATGTTTTAACCCTTTTGGTCGGTTCCTTGATGGTGCAGGAGAGGCAAATAACAGTTGGAAATCTGGTCACTTTTATCAGTTATTTGGATATGTTGGTCTGGCCTCTTATGGCCATTGGTTTCCTCTTTAATATTACTCAGCGAGGGAAGGTTTCTTACCAACGGATTGAGGAACTTTTATCTAAGGAATCACCTGTAAAAGATTCTGAATGTCCTCTGGACGGTATTGAAAATGGACGCTTGGAGTACGATATTGATAGTTTTGCCTTTGAAAATGAGGAGACACTGACGGATATTCACTTTAGTTTAGAAAAAGGGCAAACCCTAGGCTTAGTCGGGCAGACAGGCTCTGGGAAAACGTCCTTGATTAAACTTCTCTTGCGAGAATACGATGTGGATAAGGGAGCCATTTACCTAAACGGTCACGATATTCGCAACTACCGTCTGACAGACCTTCGCAGTCTCATGGGCTATGTTCCTCAGGACCAGTTCCTCTTTGCGACCTCTATCTTAGACAATATCCGCTTCGGCAATCCGAACTTGCTCCTTTCAGCAGTTGAGGAGGCGACTAAGCTAGCTCAGGTTTACCAAGATATTATGGCCATGCCTCAGGGATTTGATACGCTGATCGGTGAAAAAGGAGTTAGTCTCTCAGGTGGTCAAAAGCAACGTCTGGCCATGAGTCGGGCTATGATTTTAGACCCTGATATTTTAATTTTAGATGATTCCTTGTCCGCCGTGGATGCTAAGACAGAGTACGCGATTATTGACAATCTCAAGGAGACGCGTAAGGATAAGACAACCATTATTACGGCCCATCGCCTCAGTGCAGTTGTCCATGCAGATTTGATTTTAGTCATGCAAAATGGACAGATTATCGAACGGGGCACGCACGAAGAACTACTAGCCCTAGATGGCTGGTATGCCCAAACCTACCAGTCTCAGCAGTTGGAAATGAAAGGAGAAGAAGATGCAGAATAAGAAAGAACAATGGACTGTATTGAAGCGCTTGATGTCCTATCTCAAGCCTTATGGACTTCTGACTTTTTTGGCACTCAGTTTTCTCCTAGCGACGACAGTCATTAAAAGTGTCATTCCCCTCGTGGCCTCCCACTTTATCGACCAGTATCTCAGTAATCTTAACCAACTGGCCGTTACCGTTTTGATGGTCTATTATGGCCTTTATATCCTACAAACTGTAGTTCAGTATGTCGGCAATCTTCTCTTTGCGCGGGTGTCCTACAGTATTGTCAGAGATATTCGTCGCGATGCCTTTGCCAATATGGAAAAACTCGGCATGTCTTATTTTGACAAGACTCCAGCAGGTTCCATCGTTTCTCGTTTGACCAATGATACTGAGACCATCAGTGACATGTTTTCGGGAATTTTATCCAGCTTTATCTCAGCAGTTTTCATCTTTCTGACCACTCTTTATACCATGTTGGTTCTGGATTTTCGTTTGACAGCTTTAGTCTTGCTCTTTCTTCCCTTGATTTTCCTTTTGGTCAATCTCTATCGGAAAAAGTCAGTCAAGATTATCGAGAAAACCAGAAGTCTCTTGTCGGATATCAATAGTAAGCTGGCAGAGAATATTGAGGGAATCAGGATTATCCAGGCCTTTAATCAAGAGAAGCGCCTGCAAGCAGAATTTGATGAAATCAACCAAGAACACTTGGTCTATGCCAACCGTTCTGTAGCCTTGGATGCCCTCTTTTTGAGACCTGCCATGAGTTTGCTGAAACTCCTAGGCTACGCCGTTTTGATGGCTTACTTTGGTTACCGTGGTCTTTCTATAGGGATAACGGCCGGAACTATGTATGCCTTTATCCAGTACATCAACCGTCTTTTTGATCCCCTGATTGAGGTGACGCAAAACTTTTCAACCCTTCAAACTTCCATGGTGTCTGCAGGTCGTGTCTTTGCCTTGATTGATGAGAGAACCTATGAACCCCTTCAAAAGGATAGTCAAGCAAAGATTACAGAAGGTAATATTCGTTTTGAACATGTGTGTTTCTCATATGATGGTAAACACCAGATTCTGGATGATATTTCCTTTTCAGTTAAGAAGGGCGAAACCATTGCCTTTGTAGGTCATACAGGTTCGGGGAAATCTTCGATTATCAATGTCCTCATGCGTTTTTATGAATTTCAGTCAGGCCGCGTTCTCTTGGATGGAGTGGATATTAGGGACTACAGTCAGGAAGAGCTGAGAAAGAACATCGGTCTGGTCTTGCAGGATCCCTTCCTCTATCACGGGACTATCAAGTCCAATATCGCCATGTACCAAGATCTTAGTGATGAAGAGGTACAGGCTGCGGCTGCCTTTGTGGATGCAGATTCCTTTATTCAGGAGCTTCCGCAGGGTTATGATGCCCCTGTGTCTGAGCGTGGTTCGAGCTTTTCTACTGGTCAGCGCCAGCTTCTTGCCTTTGCCAGAACAGTCGCCAGTCGGCCTAAAATCTTGATTTTGGATGAAGCGACAGCCAATATTGACTCGGAGACAGAAAGTTTGGTTCAGGATTCTCTGGCTAAAATGAGAAAAGGACGGACGACCATTGCCATCGCCCACCGCCTTTCGACCATCCAGGACGCCAACTGCATTTATGTTTTGGACAAGGGGCGCATCATCGAGAGTGGAACCCATGAGGAACTCTTGGCCTTGGGAGGAACCTATCACAAGATGTATAGCTTGCAGGCTGGAGCTATGTCCTAATACTCGTTGAAAATCTATTCTAACCACGTCAGCTTTATCTGCAACCTCAAAGCTGTACTTTGAGCAGCCTGTGGCTAGCCTCCTAGTTTGCGTTTCGATTTTCATTGAGTATAAGAAGGAAATTCTTTAAATTACAGATTTCTTGCACCGCCTTTTCCATTTTGTGGTATAATGAAAAATGTTGACAAATAGTATAATAAAAACAAAGGAGAAACAGCATGCTGAAATGGGAAGACTTGCCCGTGGAAATGCAATCAAGCGAGGTTGAGTCCTACTACCAGCTTGTCTCTAAAAGGAAGGGGTCGCTGATTTTCAAGCGTTGCCTGGATTGGGTTCTGGCCCTGTTTTTGCTACTTTTGACTTCTCCCGTCTTTCTTATCTTGAGCATTTGGATCAAGTTGGATAGCAATGGACCTGTCATTTACAAGCAAGAGCGCGTGACCCAGTACAACCGTTCGTTCAAGATTTGGAAGTTCCGTACTATGGTAACGGATGCGGATAAAAAAGGAAGCCTGGTGACTTCTGCTAACGATAGTCGCATTACCAAGGTTGGAAATTTCATCCGCCGTGTGCGCTTGGACGAACTGCCTCAGCTGGTCAATGTCCTTAAAGGTGAGATGTCCTTTGTAGGCACACGACCTGAGGTGCCACGTTACACCGAGCAGTATAGTCCTGAAATGATGGCGACCTTGCTCTTGCCAGCTGGGATTACCTCTCCAGCCAGCATCAACTACAAGGATGAGGACACGATCATCAGTCAAATGACGGAGAAAGGTCTGTCAGTTGACCAGGCCTATGTAGAGCATGTCCTTCCTGAAAAGATGCGCTATAATCTCGCCTATCTCCGAGAGTTTAGTTTCCTTGGAGACATCAAAATCATGTTTCAAACCGTGTTTGAGGTACTAAAATAAAGTAGTCATGAGAAAATGAGTACAGATAAAAGGAGCAAATCAATGCCAAATTACAATATTCCATTTTCACCACCTGATATTACCGAAGCTGAAATTGCTGAAGTAGCAGATACCCTTCGTTCTGGTTGGATCACAACAGGTCCGAAGACAAAAGAACTAGAGCGTCGCTTGTCCCAATACACACAGACACCTAAGACTGTCTGCCTCAACTCTGCGACCGCCGCTCTTGAGTTGATTTTGCGTGTGCTTGAAGTGGGACCTGGTGATGAAGTCATCGTTCCGGCCATGACTTACACAGCTTCATGTAGTGTCATCACACACGTAGGAGCAACACCTGTCATGGTAGATATCCAAGCAGATACGTTTGAGATGGACTATGACTTGCTTGAGCAAGCCATTACTGAAAAGACTAAGGTGATTATTCCAGTAGAGCTTGCAGGGATTGTTTGCGACTATGACCGTTTGTTCCAAGTCGTGGAGAAAAAACGTGACCTCTTTACAGCTGCTAGCAAGTGGCAAGAGGCCTTTAACCGTATTGTGCTTGTCTCTGATAGTGCCCATGCTTTGGGATCTACTTACAAAGGGCAACCAGCTGGTTCTATCGCTGACTTTACTTCCTTCTCATTCCATGCTGTTAAGAACTTTACAACAGCTGAGGGAGGAAGTGCTACTTGGAAAGCCAATCCAGCGATTGACGACGAAAAGATGTACAAGGAATTCCAAATCCTTTCCCTTCATGGTCAAACTAAAGATGCTCTTGCCAAGATGAAATTGGGTTCTTGGGAATACGATATCGTTACACCAGCCTACAAGTGCAACATGACGGATATCATGGCTTCGCTTGGTTTGGTACAATTGGACCGTTACCCAGCTTTGCTACAACGTCGTAAGGACATCGTGGACCGCTATGATCGTGGTTTTGTGGGTACTCGTATTCACCCACTTGCACACAAGACTGATACTGTCGAATCTTCACGCCACCTCTACATCACCCATGTAGAAGGAGCAAGTTTAGAAGAACGCAACCTTATCATCCAAGAATTGGCCAAAGCAGGAATTGCAAGTAATGTTCACTACAAACCGCTTCCTCTCTTGACAGCCTATAAGAATCTTGGCTTTGATATGGCAGATTATCCAAGAGCCTATGCCTTTTTTGAAAATGAAATTACGCTTCCTCTTCACACTAAATTAAGCGATGAAGAAGTTGATTACATCGTTCAGACTTTGGTGAGAATTTCTGAAGAAATCCTCGGTTCTGGAAAAAAATAATAAAAAATCTTGACAAAAAGCGGACAATAGCATATAATATTCTCAACAAATCAGAAAAGTAACTATTTTTGATCTTCAGGGAGCCTGTGGTGATTGTGAACAGGTGGTTGGAAGTAGTGAAAGTGGGCTGATTTTAAAAATGAATTTGAAACAATGAAAATTCGGTGCGCACACCTTACAGTGCAACTTGTTGTTAGACAAGGCAGAGATGTAAAGGGGAATAGTCCCTTTATAATTGAGGTGGCACCGCGTTACCAACGCCCTCACATGGAAGTAGATTCTGTGTGTGGGCTTTTTTCTTTCGGTCATTTTGTTTATCTTTTATTAGGGCGTTAAGTCGCTTTGATGAACTTGAGTTCTATCTGCAGCTCCTTGCCTACTACTAAAAGCAAACAAAAAGCCGAATTAATATGGAAAGAGGAAAAATTTATGACAACTAAAGGTTATTTTGGACAATTTGGTGGTAGTTTTGTACCGGAGCCGATTCAGGCTTTGTTGGATGAGTTGGAAATGACATTTGACAAATACAAGGATGATCCAGAGTTTTTGGCAGAATTTCGCCATTACTTGAAGGATTATTCAGGTCGTGAAACACCGCTTTATTTTGCGGAAAGTTTGACAGATCACTTAGGTGGCGCTAAGATTTATCTCAAGCGCGAAGATCTTAACCACCTTGGTTCTCACAAACTTAACAACGTTTTAGGACAAATTCTTCTTGCCAAACGTATGGGCAAAAAACGAGTGATTGCGGAAACAGGAGCTGGTCAGCACGGTGTTGCGACAGCAGCAGCTGCAGCTAAGTTTGGTATGGCTTGTGATGTCTACATGGGGGCAGAAGATGTGGAGCGTCAACGTCTCAATGTTTTCCGCATGGAGATGATGGGAGCAACTGTTCACGCGGTTGAAACGGGGACACGAACTCTCAAGGATGCGGTCGATGCAGCCTTTGGAGCATGGATGAATGACCTTGAAGCCTTCTATGTTTTGGGATCGGCTGTGGGACCTCACCCTTATCCTACTATTGTCCATGAGTTTCAAAAGGTCATCAGTGAAGAATCTCGTCGTCAAATCTTGGAAAAAGAAGGCCGTTTACCAGACTACGTCATTGCCTGTGTAGGTGGTGGTTCCAATGCTATCGGTGCTTTTTCACAGTATGTGGCTGATGAAGAAGTCAAATTGGTTGGGGTCGAAGCTGCCGGTCACGGACTTGACACAGACAAGCATGCAGCCACTATGACAAAGGGTAGTGTCGGAATTGTCGATGGTATGAAGACCTATGCAGTCTTTAAGGAAGACGGAGAGCTGGCGCCAGTTTACTCTATCTCAGCTGGTTTGGACTATCCAGGGGTTGGCCCAGAACACGCCTACTTTAAAGATTCAGGTCGCGTGGAATATGTGGCAGCGACAGACGAAGAAGCTGTTCAAGCCTTGCTCCTTCTTAGTAAGACAGAAGGGATTATCCCAGCGATTGAAAGTTCGCACGCCATCGCAGAAGCGGTTAAACGTGCACCGAAACTAAGTAAAGATGACATTATCATCATCAATGTCTCTGGTCGTGGAGACAAGGACGTAGCTGCGATTGCAGACTACCTAGAAGCTAAGAAATAAGAGATGGAAAAATTACAGTACTTTCTTTCCCAGAGAGCTTGTGGTTGCTGGAAACAAGCAGAGAAAGCTGTAAGGTTGGGTCCATCTGAAACGAGAGAAGAAAACATAATTCTCAAGGGAGTGCCCTTTATCGCACAGCCTGTTACAGGAAAGTTCTGAGACAGGAATGAGAGATAGGAGAAATCCTATAATTGAGGTGGCACCGCGAATTTCGTCCTCACGCAAGTTATTTTGCGTGGGGATTTTTATATATTTATCGTAGATATGGTCATCAGTTTTAAATTATGCTTCATCAATAGATAGATTTCTATAAAATATTTGCAAACGAAGTGAGCATTGAAACGCTATTTCCCGCCATAGTGGTATTCTAGAGAAGCAAAGATGCTTCTCTAGAACGGAATTTTTGAGAGTAAAATAGTTCGGGGAACTATTTTAGCTTGAGCCTAGAAATGAATGAGCGAGGAGCTCGAAAATTAGGTCTTTCATTTTATGGTTTTCTAAAATCATCCACTGGATAATTTTACCTCCCGTCCGCACTATTTAAGGGAAATAGAAAAAAAGACAAAAAATTAAAAATAAGAAACTGAAAGGGAAATTACAATGGAACGAATCATTCATGGAGATGTCTTATCACCAATCTTGGCTTATATGCGCCTAAAGGGGCAACACAAGGTGATCTTAGAAAGTATTCCGAGAGACAAGGAAACCGCTCGTTTTTCTATCCTAGCCTATAATCCTGTTTTTGAGATTCAGTTTGAAAATGGAGTCCTCTATCAAAATGGGCAAGTGATTGATCGGGATCCTTTGGATTTCCTTTATGATGTGACTCATAAGAGCCAGCACCATTCAGACCTCCCTTTTGGTGGGGGAGCTATTGGCTTTGTCGGTTACGATATGATTTCTCTTTATGAAGAAATTTGCCAAATCCCTGAGGATACCATTGAGACGCCAGACATGCATTTCTTTGTCTATGAGAGTTATATGGTCTTTGACCATAAGAAGGAAAAAATCCATGTCATTGAGGATGCTCTATATAGCGATCGCAGTCAAGAGGATTTGGAAAAAGCCTTGAACCAAGTGCTTGAGGAATTACGCATCCCTGCTTCAAATGAATTTGAAGATTTGGATTTATCACCGCTGGACTTCAAGCCCCACATCGCTTCTCAGAAGTTTGAGCAAATGGTGGAAACAGCTCGTGACTTGATTCGCAATGGAGACATGTTCCAATGCGTACTCAGTCAGCGCTTCTCAGCAGAGGTTACTGGTAATCCATTTGACTTTTACAGAAATCTTCGCGTGACCAATCCATCTAATTATCTCTATTTCTATGATTTTGGGGATTATCAAATCATCGGTGCCAGTCCAGAAAGTTTGGTTTCAGTTAAAAATGGCATCGTGACAACTAATCCGATTGCAGGTACGCGACCAAGAGGGGCTACGGATGAAGAGGACAAGGCCTTGGCGACAGACCTGCTTTCTGATGAGAAGGAAACAGCAGAACATCGGATGTTGGTAGACTTGGGGCGTAACGATATTGGTCGCATCTCTGAAACAGCCAGTGTCCAAGTTACCAAGTATATGGAAGTGGAGCTTTTCCGCTATGTCATGCATTTGACCAGCGTGGTGAAAGGGCGTTTGCTTCCAGAATTAACAGCCATGGATGCTTTGAAATCTACACTTCCAGCTGGAACAGTTTCAGGAGCACCAAAGATTCGGGCCATGAGACGCATCTATGAACTAGAAACGGAAAAACGAGGCGTATATGCAGGAGCAATCGGCTACTTGTCTGCGACGGGTGATATGGACTTCGCCATTGCCATCCGAACTATGATTCTCAAAAATCAAACAGCTTATGTGCAGGCTGGGGCAGGGATTGTCTACGACTCTATCGCAAAAAACGAATACCAAGAAACCATTAACAAGGCAAAATCTATGACTAGAATTGGAGAACTAAGACCATGATTTTATTGATTGACAACTATGATTCTTTTACCTATAACTTGGCGCAATACATCGGGAATTTTGCAGAAGTGCAGGTCTTGAGAAATGATGATCCCAAGCTGTATGAAGAAGCTGAAAAAGCAGATGGTCTGGTCTTTTCTCCTGGTCCTGGTTGGCCAGTTGATGCTGGAAAGATGGAAGATATGATTCGTGACTTTGCAGGTAAGAAGCCAATTCTAGGGATCTGTTTGGGTCACCAAGCTATCGCAGAAGTCTTTGGTGGGAAGCTAGGTTTGGCTCCAAAAGTCATGCATGGGAAACAGAGCCATATTAGCTTTGAAGCGCCATCTGTTCTCTATCAAGGCATTGAGGATGGTCGTCCAGTCATGCGCTATCACAGCATTTTGATTGAAGAATTGCCAGAAGGCTTTGAAGTGACAGCTCGTTCGACTGATGACCAGGCTATTATGGGAATTCAACACAAAAGCCTGCCGATTTATGGCTTCCAGTACCATCCAGAAAGTATCGGAACGCCAGATGGCTTGTCTTCTATTCGGAATTTTATCGAGAAGGTTGTAAAGTGAGGAAACTAGGATGAAAGAGATTATTGAAAAACTAGCAAAATTTGAAAATTTATCAGGTGTGGAAATGACAGATGTCATCGAGCGTATCGTAACTGGGCGTGTAACTGAAGCGCAGATTGCTTCTCTCCTCTTGGCTCTTAAGATGAAGGGGGAAACACCGGAAGAACGCACAGCCATTGCCCAAGTCATGAGAGGGCATGCCCAACATATTCCAACTGAGATACATGATGCTATGGATAACTGCGGTACAGGTGGGGACAAGTCTTTCAGCTTTAACATTTCCACAACTGCAGCCTTTGTCTTGGCTGGTGGCGGCATTCATATGGCTAAGCACGGTAACCGTTCGATTTCTTCTAAATCAGGTTCGGCAGATGTCCTTCAAGCATTGGGCATCAATCTTGATCTCAAATCAGCTGAACTAGGTAAGATTTTTGATAAAACTGGAATCGTCTTTCTCTTTGCTAAAAATATGCACCCAGCTATGAAATACATCATGCCAGCTCGTTTGGAGTTGGGAATTCCAACAATCATGAACTTGACTGGTCCACTGATTCACCCAATGGCCTTAGAAACACAGTTGCTTGGTATTAGTCGTCCAGAACTGCTAGAAAGTACAGCTCAAGTTTTGAAAAATATGGGTCGCAAACGTGCCGTTGTGGTTGCTGGACCAGAAGGTCTTGATGAAGCTGGCTTGAACGGAACAACCAAGATTGCTCTTCTTGAAAATGGCGAAATCACCTTGTCAAGCTTCACTCCAGAGGATTTGGGGATGGAACGCTACGCTATCGAAGATATCCGTGGTGGGAATGCTCAGGAAAATGCAGAAATTTTGCTCAGCGTTCTTCAAAACGAACCAAGTCCATTCTTGGAAACGACAGTTTTAAATGCAGGTCTTGGTTTCTATGCTAATGGTAAGGTAGCTAGTATCAAGGAAGGAGTAGCCTTGGCCCGTCAAGTGATTGCTAGTGGCAAGGCCCTTGAAAAACTCAGACTGTTACAGGAGTACCAAAAATGAGTCAGGAATTTTTAGCACGAATCTTAGAGCAGAAGGCGCGTGAAGTCGAGCAAATGGAGCTGGAGCAAATCCAGCCCTTGCGCCAGACCTATCGCTTGGCAGAATTTTTGAAGAATCATCAAGACCGCTTGCAGGTGATTGCAGAAGTCAAGAAAGCTAGCCCTAGTCTGGGAGATATCAATCTCGATGTGGATATTGTGCAACAGGCCCAGACTTATGAAGCAAATGGAGCAGTGATGATTTCGGTTTTGACAGATGAGATTTTCTTTAAAGGACATTTGGATTATCTGCGGGAGATTTCCAGTCAGGTGCAGATTCCGACGCTCAACAAGGACTTTATCATCGATGAAAAGCAAATTATCCGCGCTCGTAATGCAGGTGCGACAGTTATCTTGCTCATCGTCGCGGCCTTGTCAGAAGAACGCCTCAAGGAACTGTATGACTATGCTACAGAGCTTGGTCTGGAAGTCTTGGTAGAGACTCACAATCTAGCTGAACTAGAAGTAGCCCACAGACTTGGAGCGGAGATTATCGGGGTCAATAACCGCAACTTGACCACCTTTGAAGTCGATTTGCAGACCAGTGTAGACTTGGCCCAGCACTTTAAGAAAGGTCACTATTACATTTCTGAATCTGCTATTTTCACAGAGCAGGATGCGGAAGGACTAGCATCATCCTTTAACGGAATTTTAGTAGGGACAGCTCTGATGCAGGCGGAGGATGTAGCCCAGAGAATCAAGGAGTTGCAAATTGACAAAGGTTAAGATTTGTGGATTATCAACCAAAGAAGCGGTGGAAACAGCCGTTTCAGCAGGGGCGGATTACATCGGTTTTGTCTTCGCTCCTAGTAAGAGACAGGTGACCTTAGGACAGGCTGCTGAGCTGGCAAAGCTCATTCCTGTCAACGTTAAAAAGGTTGGTGTATTTGTTTCACCAAGTCGGGCAGAATTGCTAGAAGCGATTGAAAAAGTTGGTCTGGACTTGGTTCAAGTTCACGGTCAGGTAGCAGATGAGTTGTTTGAAGATTTGCCTTGTAGCAGTATTCAGGCTGTGCAAGTGGATAGAGAGGGGCTTGTGCCTAATTCTCAGGCAGATTATCTACTCTTTGATGCCCCTGTTGCTGGGAGTGGCCAGACCTTTGACTGGGGTCAACTGGATACGACAGGACTAGCTCAGCCCTTCTTTATCGCAGGTGGGCTTAATGAAGATAATGTAGTAAAAGCAATTCAACACTTTACTCCCTATGCAGTAGATGTATCAAGTGGAGTGGAGACGGATGGACAAAAAGATCATGAAAAGATTAGAAGATTTATAGAGAGGGTAAAGCATGGCATATCAAGAACCAAATAAAGAAGGATTTTACGGAAAATTCGGCGGACGTTTTGTCCCAGAAACATTGATGACAGCAGTTTTGGAGTTGGAAAAAGCTTATCGTGAAAGTCAGGCGGATCCAAGTTTCCAAGAGGAATTAAACCAGCTCTTACGTCAGTACGTAGGACGTGAAACTCCTCTTTACTACGCAAAAAACTTGACCCAGCATATCGGTGGAGCTAAGATTTATCTCAAGCGGGAAGACCTCAACCATACAGGGGCTCACAAGATTAACAATGCCTTGGGACAAGTTCTTCTGGCTAAACGCATGGGTAAAAAGAAAATTATCGCTGAAACGGGTGCTGGTCAGCACGGTGTGGCAACTGCAACTGCTGCAGCTCTCTTTAACATGGAATGTACCATCTATATGGGTGAGGAAGATGTTAAACGCCAAGCCCTTAATGTCTTCCGTATGGAGCTTTTGGGAGCTAAGGTTGAGGCCGTGACAGATGGTTCGCGCGTGCTCAAGGATGCAGTTAATGCAGCCCTTCGTTCATGGGTAGCTAACATCGATGACACCCACTATATCCTTGGTTCTGCCTTGGGGCCTCATCCTTTCCCAGAAATCGTTCGTGACTTCCAAAGTGTCATCGGTCGAGAGGCTAAACAACAGTACCGTGACTTGACAGGTCAAGATTTACCAGATGCCCTAGTAGCCTGTGTTGGTGGTGGTTCTAATGCTATCGGTCTCTTCCATCCATTTGTAGAAGATGAGTCAGTAGCAATGTATGGGGCTGAAGCAGCAGGGCTTGGTGTGGATACGGAGCACCACGCAGCTACCTTGACCAAGGGTCGCCCAGGTGTTCTCCACGGTTCGCTTATGGATGTGCTCCAAGATGCACATGGGCAAATTCTTGAAGCTTTCTCTATCTCAGCAGGTTTGGACTATCCTGGTATCGGTCCAGAACATTCTCACTACCACGATATCAAACGTGCCAGCTATGTTCCTGTGACTGACGAGGAAGCCTTGGAAGGATTCCAACTCTTGTCTCGCGTGGAAGGGATTATCCCAGCCTTGGAATCTAGCCATGCCATTGCCTTTGCAGTGAAATTAGCCAAAGAACTTGGTCCAGACAAGTCTATGATTGTCTGCCTATCTGGTCGTGGGGACAAGGATGTGGTTCAAGTCAAAGACCGCTTGGAAGCAGATGCAGCAAAGAAGGGAGAAGCCCATGTCTAAGACACTAACAGAAAAATTGAACGCTATCAAAGCAGCAGGAAAAGGAATTTTCGTTCCCTATATCATGGCTGGGGACCATGAGAAAGGATTAGATGGTCTTGGTGAAACAATCCACTTTTTAGAAAATTTGGGTGTTTCTGCTATTGAAGTGGGTATTCCCTTTTCAGACCCTGTTGCAGATGGACCTGTAATCGAAGAAGCAGGCTTGCGCAGTCTAGCTCATGGAACTTCTACCCAGGCTTTGGTTGAAACCTTGAAAACCATTCAAACAGAAGTTCCGCTTGTCATCATGACCTACTTCAACCCCCTCTTTCAGTACGGTGTGGAGAAATTTGTCAAAGATCTGGCAGATACAGCAGTTAAGGGCTTGATTATCCCAGACCTGCCTCATGAGCATGCCAACTTTGTAGAGCCCTTTTTGGCAGACACAGATATCGCCTTGATTCCCCTAGTTAGTTTGACCACAGGACTCGAGCGCCAAAAAGAGTTAATCCAGGGAGCTGAGGGATTTGTCTATGCCGTTGCCATCAATGGGGTAACAGGGAAATCAGGAAATTACCGTGCAGACTTGGACAAGCACCTGGCACAATTGCATCAAGTAGCTGACATCCCAGTCTTGACAGGATTTGGTGTGTCTAGTCAAGAAGACGTAGAACGCTTCAATGCGGTATCAGATGGCGTTATCGTCGGTTCGAAAATTGTAAAAGCTCTCCACCAAGGAGAGCCGATTGAGGACTTTATCAAACAAGCAGTAGCTTACCAAAAATAATCACACAAGCAGCAAGTAAGAGGAAAGGCACAAAAGGAAGTCTTTCCTTTTTCTTTTGCGAAAGAAAGGCTAAAATCCCTGCCACAGAAGCAAACTGGATCAAGATGAGCAACTCTGTCGCGCTAAAGATGAGAGCACAAGAAGCTAGAAAGAGGAAATCTCCTGCGCCCATGCGGATATCAATAAAATGAGCCATGATTCCGAGGACAAGGAAGAAGACCATAACCAGATTCCAGCCACAGAAAGCCATGAGGATTAGGTGAAACGTCAGCCAGACCAGCAAGGGATATTCCTGATGGAGAAGGTCGTAGATGCCTAAGGTCAAGCCAGCAGTGATTAGGATGACTTGACCCAAGGAAATCCAGCCCCATGACCAAGCTAGAAAGAGGATTCCTAAGCCGAGTTCAAAGAGGGCATACCAGAATGGATAGCGAGCCTTGCAGTAGCGACAGCGAAAGCGATTGAAGACCTGCGAAAGGATAGGAATCAAATCTAGCGGACGCAAGCGAGTCTGACAGGAATTGCAGTGGCTAGCTGGTCGAATAATGGATTGCTCAGGAAAACGGTCAATGACCAAACCTAAGAAAGAAGCGAGAATGCTCCCGACAAGAAAAAAATAAAGATCAATCATACTTATCTATTCGTAAAAAATAGGAGAAGTAGTATAATAAAGAAACATTGATAAGATGGTGAGGAAATAGATGACAATTCGTTTTGAAGAAAATGTGAGCACAGAAAACGCTCAGCTCGTATGCCAATGGTCTAACTCCCTTGGCCAAGCTTTTCAAGAACAATGGATGGGACCAATGATTCCTTTTCCCTTAACAATTCAAATCCTGCAAGATTTGGAAGGAATCTTTTCAATCTTTGATGGACAAGAGTTTGTAGGGCTTATCCAGAAAATCAGACTAGAAGACAGGAATCTTCATATCGGGAGATTTTTTATCAACCCCCAGAAGCAGGGGCAAGGATTAGGTAGCCAGGCTTTAAGGAAATTTGTTAGTTTGGCCTTTGAAAATGAAGACATAGATACTGTCTCTCTAAATGTCTACGAGGCAAATCAAACAGCTTACCAGCTTTACCAAAAAGCAGGATTTGAAATCGTTCAAATAGTTGAAGTACCTATACGAAAATACATCATGAAAAAGGGCAGATAACAGTCACGGGGGACTAGAGTCCCAAGGATCTTCAAGGATAAAGAAGTTATCTTTCAAAGTTAGAAACAAGACTTATATGATTTCTTAGATAGAGGAAATAAAAATGTCGAGATGTAGAAAAATACGAATCTTGCTCGCTTCTGTACTAGCCCTAGTTGTTGGTATCACTCTTTATTTTCAGTATCAAAGCCACCAAGAACGGTTCCAATTAAAGACCTCCTTTGAAGAAAAGGACACTATAGCCGTCTTAAAACATTTAACAGCGTCAGGGAAATATGCGTCTGATATGCGAAAAGCAGGCTATATTGTTCCTCCCGACGGTGCCATTCGCTTGGATGGAGGAATTGACTCCATAGGGATAAAAGGAGACATTGATTTGAAAATGTCGAATCCTAGAAGGGATGAAGTTTCTGTTTTATTTGCAACAATGGTAAATGAGGAAAAAATAAATGTCTACTATATTTTAGATCATCAATTTACTCTAAAACGTAGTTACTATTCTTATATTAGTAATCAAAAAAAAGAAGATGTGAACATCTCTCAAGTCGAAGAAGAACGCCTATTAAAGATTGTTCGAAAAGAGTTGAAAGCTTTTCTAGATAAGATGTATCAGACTTTGTATGGTTGATGTTACTAGTGAGAAATGGATGCGAGACTCTGCTGAGGCTGACAACGACGATAAGAAAAGGAGAAAAGAATGTTTACAGAATTGCTCTTTATTGTCTCTTTTGTGTTACTTTTACGTTTGTTTAAGAGTAGGCGCTCACGAATGATTATAGGAGTCATGTATAGTTTGCTGCTAGTCTGGTTTGTCCTTTCCGTTTTGAACTATGGCAAATACACTCTTCAACCAGGTCAAACCGTCAACTTAAGAGTAAATCCCAGAACGCAAGATTTGGAATACTATTCAATCTTCATCTTGAAGAAAAATGATTCAAGCAGAATTAAATTAACTGGCTCTGGTGTTTGGAGTGAAAGAAACGGCGATGTTTACTATGAAGTAGAGGGACAAAAAATTATAAAAAGCCATGGTTTGGACGAGGAGGACGAAGAACTTCCAAACAACCAACCAGATATTTATTTAGAAAAAGATGGAGTTGTTGTAAGTTATCAAGGTGAAAAAGTCTTTGATGCCACCAATAACAAGCCCTACACGATAACCATTACCAATGTAGACAACCAACCAGCCCAATTTGAGGCTCAGGTGGTGGATAAATAAGCACGTCTGGTAGTGTGTAAGCTTTTAAATTTTCTTTTAATTCAATAAAAACCTACTATTTTAAGTAAGCATAAAAGCCCTGAAACCAAGGCTTTTTCCTGTTGACATTACCTTTTAACGAAAAATGGGAAGCGTGTTTAGAATCCGATCTACAAAAAAAGAGGACATTTACGGTCCTCTTTTTGACTACTATAATGAAAAGGTCAATTAACGTTTAGCCTTATTTTTCGTCTTTGTGAAGCATGTTTTTCACACCTTCAATAGCGCCTTCGACAGCGTCTTTAGCATCTTCAGCAACTTCTTTTACTTTAGAAACAACTTTTTCAGCTGTTCCTTCTTTTTCCATTTTTTCATCGCCGATCATTTTGCCGACACCTTCTTTAATGGAACCTTTTGCTTGGTTTAATTTTTCTTCTGTTGACATGATTCTGCCTCCTTTAAATTGATTGATTTTGATTAGATGAATTAGTGTACGCGAGCATTTTCCTTTGTTTCGCCTTTAACGGCTTCAACACCTTCGCCTACTTTTTCTTGAACAGCAGCAACACCTGAACCGATACCAGATTTCACTTTTTCAAATTGTTCTGAAGCAAATTCTCCTGTTGAAGAAGCCACGTCAGTTACTCGGTCTTGGAGGCTAACTGAATCTGCTTCATGCTGTTCCTTCGTTTTGATATCAACAACATTCACATTGACTTCAACCACTTCTAGATCAGTCATTTTTGTAACTTGTGATACGACAACATCTTTGATTTCTTTGTACAAAGCAGGGACATTCTTTTGGTACTCAACAACAATGTTCAAGTCAACTGCAACTTGCTCTTTCCCAACTTCAACATTGACACCATGAGTGACATTATCTGTATTGATAATTTTTTCTGTTAGATTAGAGAAGAATCCTCCATCCACATCCAAAAGTCCAGGTACTTTTTCAAGTGAAAGACCAATGATTTTTTGGATTACTTTGTCTTCATAAGTGAGTTCCCCTTTAACATCTTGAGAAACAACAGCAACATCTTTTTTTTCTACATTTTTATCTACGTTTGACATACGAGACTCCTTTATTTATTTAAATATTTTTCCTTAACATAGTATCCAGCAAATGCTCCTAAACCTCCACAGATTAACACAAATAGTGTTTTGAAAAAGCCAAAGGATAAGATAAAGCAAGCGAGAATGACACCTACTAGACCTGCAATGATTGGATACTGATATTTTTTAAACCATTCCATTTTTTACTTCCTTACTTTACACGACTAACAGTCTTTTTGGTCGTTTTTGGAGGTTCAAATTCTTTCACTTTAACTTCAAGTTTTACCTCACGTTCAATACCAAAGAACTGCTTTAATCCATGAGTTATTTCATTCTGAATGACAAGACATCGTTTTGAGATGTTGTCCGAAGGAAGAATTTTGCCCTCAACATAAACGAAACATTTATTTTTGCGGCTATTTACATGGACTGTTGGTTCTTTGATCAACTGATGATCAATGACCAAACATCGAACAAAGCCTTCGATAGCTGAATTTTTTAGTTTTAATGTATCTTCTTGAGTCTCTAATTGAATCTCTAAATACTGTTTAGGATAGAAGAGTATTACTAACATTGAAATTAACACTAAAACAGATAGGACAAGTGTCCCCCAAAAGACATATCTAGCAATCAGAAATTCAGCGTAGAGTTCTCTCCAACTGAATAAGTGGATATCTAAATCACTGACCTGATGATAATCTATGAGAATAGGAAGGAAAATAGCCAAGATTAAAATACAGAAAATAAGTAACAATATTTTCTTTGATTTTGACATATTAAATCCTTTCAATTGAAAAGCTTTAAACCATAATTTTACCCGTCTACAGTATTCAAAATTATGGCTTATCACTTTTAATTTCTTATTAGGTAATGCTTATTTTTTACCAAATAGAAATGAAACGACTGCAACAACAATCACAGCACCAACGATTGACGGAATAATAGCCATTCCAGCCAATGAAGGTCCCCAGCTTCCTAGAAGTGATTGCCCTACAGACGAACCGACAAGACCTGCAATGATATTCGCAATCAATCCCATTGAACCACCTTTTTTAGTGATTGCACCTGCGATGAGACCAATAAGACCTCCAACAATAATGGACCACAACATAGTGTATCCTCCTTTTCTATTTCTAAATCAAAGAATCATTTTCAGAAAATAATTTTCTTTGATATCATTTATTATATAACATTTAAATATGGAAAGGTAATAATTTGTCTTGAATTACGTATTATAAAAATACACCTTAGGTACAAATAAATAAGAAAATCTTGGTGCTACTGAGTTTCTAAGTGATTAGACTAGTCTTTTGATGACAAGCAAAAGTCGTTTTAAGAGGATAAATCCACTCTATATGGTATAATTGCATGAAGATTGAAAGACAATCCTTTAGTTTATTACAAAGAGAGAAAAGCTGTTCATGAGAGATTTATTATCGAAAAAAAGTCACAGACAATTAGAATTATTAGAATTACTATTTGAAAACAAACGCTGGTTTCATATTTCAGAACTAGCAGAATTATTGCACTGTACAGAACGTTCTGTAAAAGATGACTTGTCTCAAGTCAGATCTTCTTTTCCTGACTTGCTATTTCGTTCCTCGACAAACGGCATCCGTATCATTAATACCGATGATAGTGATATTGAGATGGTCTATCATCATTTTTTTAAGCATTCAACCCACTTTTCAATTTTAGAATTTATCTTCTTTAATGAAGGATGTGATACTGATAGTTTCTGCAAAGAGTTTTATATCAGTTCTTCCTCTCTTTATCGTATCATCAGTCACATTAATAAAATTATTAAGAAACAATATCGTTTTGAAATAAGCCTCAATCCAGTTCGAATCACTGGAAATGAGATTGATATCCGTTACTTTTTTGCCCAGTATTTTTCAGAGAAATATTATTTCCTTGAATGGCCCTTTGAAGATTTTTCTCAAGAACCCTTGTCTCAATTATTGGAATTAGTCTATAAAGCAACTTCTTTCCCGATGAATTTATCAACTCATAGAATGTTAAAATTACTTCTGGTTACAAATTTATATCGCATAAAGTTTGCTCATTTCATGGAAGTTGAGAGAGACTCTTTTAACAATCAATTGTTGGAATCGTTTATGCAGGCAGAAGGAATTGACGAGATTGTAGCGAGCTTTGACTCTGAATATCATATCTCTCTGAATAAAGAAGTAATAGGTCAATTATTTGTAACCTATTTTCAAAAAATGTTTTTCATAGATGAAGAAGTATTTCTCAACCATGCAAAAACAGACAGCTATGTAAAAAAATCGTATCAGTTATTGGGAAAGCTAGTAGATCAGGTATCAAGAGAGTATAATCTTCAAGTAGACAATAAGGACAATCTGATTTGGCATATGCACAATACGGCACATCTGCATCGCCAGGAATTATCAACAGAGTTTATCTTATTTGATCAAAAAGGCAATACAATCAAGAACTTTCAAAATATTTTCCCTCGCTTTGTTTCAGAGGTGAAGGAAGGGATTGAACACTATCTAGAGGCTTTGGATATGGATCGTAATTCAATGAAGGTCAATCATTTATCCTATACTTTTATCACCCATAGCAAACACTTAGTGTTAAATCTTTTACAAAACCAACCTAAATTAAAGGTTTTGGTCGTGAGTAATTTTGATCAGTATCATGCAAAATCAGTAGCCGAGACACTTGCTTACTATTGCAGTAACAATTTTGAACTGGAGGTCTGGAGTGAATTAGAGTTGTCCATTGATGCTCTAAAAGAATCACCTTACGACATCATTATTTCAAATTTTATTATTCCACCTATTGAAAATAAGAGACTGATCTATTCCAATAATGTCAATACAGTCGCTCTCATCTCTTTGCTTAACGCAATGATGTTTATTCGACTAGACGAGTAACTAAGAATAACAAAAAACGCTATGTAGCGTTTTTTGTTTTATAAGAAAAGAATTTCCTCTATACTAGACTCAGAATATCCTAAAATCTTGTCATGTTTTTGTTCGGAACAAGCAAAAAAGCCTTGGAACTCAAGACTTTTCCTGTTGTATTTAGATGCCCCCTGCATGGATTTGTAAGAACTTTTCATATTGAAAATAAACAAAAATGTTGAAATATAGCTGATTTTAGGGAAATACTTTTAGGTATTTTCAATGTCAGGATTTAAAAATGGGGCAAAAGTGGGGCAAAAACGAATGACTCGTATTTTGTTTGAAAACCTATAATACCTAATGATTATGCTATTCTAGATATATAGTTTTGTTATAAATAAATGTCAGTGCGAGATCAAATTGGAGAATAAAATGGAAAAACAAATTAATGAAAAAAAAGCCTTGGTTCCCAAAGCTTTTTTTATGTTATAAACTCATTAAAATAACTCCCAGTTAGATTTGGAATATTTTTTATTCTGTGTCATATAAAAATAAATAAAATGAATGGCTATAGCTAGAGCTAAAATGGTTGTAATACTCACTACTATTATAGGATTAGAAGCAAAGATTAAAGAGAGAATCAAGGCAGCCAGATAGAGTGTCGCTTGGACACAGTAGTAACTTTTCGAATAGCGAAGATAGTGTTTGTTACAGGGCCCATTTACTAGGACAGCAACTTGGAAGAGGCCAAATCCGATATAAGAGAAGCTGGTTGCAAAGAGACGATTAGCTTCAGGATTCAGAAGAAAACTCATCGAAACGGTCATCATAAGAAGTCCAATGAAAATAGGATAGTGACTGTAAATTAGAAATAGCCCCTTTTGATTAGATTTTTCATCAATAGCATGGTCGAATTGACCAAAATAAAACAAGAACAGAGAAATCATAATAATGAAATAAAGAACCGAATAAATCGAGAAATTCTCGATTGTAAAGAAGTTAGCTAGCTCCGTAATCATCTCTCCAAACATAATAATGACAAGAAGGGAGATGCGCTCGATTAAATGGGGGAGATTTACCTGGTAATGCTTATCTTTATTAAGCAAGATACTTGGCATAATAAATGTTAGCAGAATACTAGCAAATAAGACAGAGACTCCAACGTAAATAGGAAGAAGAGCTGCTAGATAGACTCCTAAACTTCCTAGAGCTGTTATCCATAGAAAACCTTTGATACTTTCCCGATTAACATCATCGGTTGATTTTCTAAAAAATTCAACCAAATATTGAAAAAATAAGGTAAGGGTTAATGTACCAATAGCCCAACAGAGATAATGAAAATATTGTTGCCAATCAGGTCCAATCATATTGGCTATAAAGAGTAAAATTCCCATTTTGATAAACATGATTACTATGTTAAATAAAGAGTTCTTTCCATAGCGATTGGTATAATCGGTTTGAATCATCCAGGAATTGATGAGAAGCAAAGTAGCAATGAAAAAATCAAGGAAAGAATTCCAAGTCAAAATACCGTTATGAAGATGGTCAATTAAAGTAGTTACTTTTGAAATTGCAAAAACAAAAACTAGGTCATAAAAAAGTTCTGAAAATTCTACACGTTTATGTTTAATAAGAGTTGTCATCTTAAGACCTTTCTATTTTAGAAGTACAATTTATTATAACAGAAAATGGTAATAAAAAAAAGGGAGATGCTTAAATAACTTCATGTGACGCGAATTGTCAAAACCTTGGAGCACATTTACCTCATGTACCAACTCACAGGCAGAGTGTTTGATGATTGATAATGAAGAATAAGATTTTACAATAGAAAAGCGAGGATATCCTCGCTTTTTTTATTTAATCTAATAGCTCCTTATTTTCAATTAAGAGCTCTAGTGGAGATTTATCTCTTGCTTCAATAAAACCAGGTTCATATTGGGTATGAAGTGTTCTTTTCTGAGAAGTTGGATCAATATACAACTCTTTTCCATCTTCTGTGTATAGTTGGTTGCCTCTTGTTAGGTAAAGTAAATCCTCTAAGTACTGTCCATCAGTATGTAGGAAATGCTCGATGTATTTGACAGCTTTTAAGATTTCACTTACTTTATCAGAGTATTCATTAGATTCAAGAACACTCTTTTCTAACTCAATCTCTTTACTCGTTCCAAAGAGTTGGGTTGGAGTTGCATTAAAATATTCTGCTATCTTATCCAAATTTGCAAAGGTAGGATAGCTTTTTTGTTTTTCGTAATCAGAGATGGACTGTTTACCGATTCCTAATTACCTCAGTCTCTTCAGTCTGTTAATTTTTTTTCGAAAATTTCTCTTTAATACTAGCTTTCAATTTATCAAATTTTTCACGACGAGCTTCTTTTTTATCCGCAATTAAGCGAGCTTTAGCTTGATGCTCTAAATCTTCTTGAATTTTGAGAGCTGACTCTATCTCTGCCGCAACAGTAGCGACATCCCATCTAGCAATGTCAACCTGATACTTTTCAAAAATAGCATTTAAAACAGATTCATCATTTTCTTGTACAAGTGCAATAATAGCTACTTCGCCATTAGTCAACTTTTTACTAACGGTTGTAATTAATGCCGAATTGATCAATTCTTTGTCTGAACCAACGGAGGCGCCAATTGCTCCACCAGTAGCAAAACCAAAGAGAACACCTAGTGGTCCACCTAAAATTCCGATTAAACTACCAATTAATCCGCCTTCGAAATAATCATCTCCTAGGGAATTCATCAAATCAAAGCTATCTTTGACGTTAACAACGCCATTTTCAGCTTTTACAATTGAAGCCTGAGCTAATTTTGTATTTTCAGTTTGAACAAACTGTTTTAATTCTGAAAAGGCCTGAAAGGCTTCACTTTCAATATGAAAAATTGAGACAACAACATTTTCCATGGGCTTACACTCCTTTATTACTTTATAGAGATAGAATAAAATCTCCTATATTTAGTAGTACAAACTACTGCTACACAAGGTGAATTGTAGCATACAATAATCTTTTATGCAATATACAATATATTACAAAAAGATTAAATTTTTATTTAAAAACTTATATTCTATAAATTAGGCAATTTTAAAATTTTGATTAAAAAGAAAGATTTAGATAGAGCTGTTGGTAGACTTAGGAAATTTTAAGAACATGCATTAGTTAAATTAAATGGTTCTTTTCAATTAAGTTTTAACTTCTATCTGGTAAGTAAAAGGAAAAATAATACCCGTGGTGCTAGTTAAACTCAAAATACAAGAAAAGCCTAAAAGGACTATACTGTAAGTGACAAAACAAAACAGGAGGATAGTCCAAATGAGCCACTTACATTAGTCCTGTGAAATACAGAACTAAATCCTTCACTTAAATTACTTGTCTAACTTTTTGGGGTCAGTACAAACAGTGCTTTTTTTGTTGAAATCGCAAAGAATCTAAGCTTTCTTTTTGCAGATAACATTCGATCTTTTATTTTCGGTATGATTGAGTCGATGCCCCGTTCTCGACCGGTTATTATTCCAACTTATCGAATGCTAGAGCACTATGCCATCACTTTTTGGAAGAATACTTAGAGCAATTCTACGTAGAATGGAATGCGAAAAAGTGATAATTAAAGAGACGAAAAAGCTGAGAATATGATTTCCCAGCTTTTTTGAATGCGATAGAAATAGCAACTAGACTATTTACGAAAGGCCTCAATAATGTAGGTGAAGCCAGTAACTAAAAATGAAAAGGCAATGACATAAACGACAAAGACACCTGTAGCCACTGGATTGAACAGAATCACTAGACCTAGTAAAAATGCAAGCAAGGCTATCCACATGATATGGTTGCCAATAATAGGGAAAATCAATCCTAGACGATTGCCTTTAAAGAAAGCAATAATGGCTTCTACAATTAACCAAATTCCTACAATGGTCGGAATGACGACCGGCAGGGTCACAAAGCCATAAGCAACGAGGTAAAGAGCTAAGAGAAGACTAACAAATCCTTGGAAAAGATAAACAGGTGAGCGAAGCTCTTTTGGTGCAGAGAAATAGCCTAAAATAGCTGCTATAGAAGAAACCAGTAAACCAAATGCAATCCACCAGCTGTAAGCAACAAGATTAGCTACTGGGTCTGTAAATAGAAAGAGTGCTAAAAGGACAAAAACAACTCCTGCAAGGAATAGCAGTAAACGATTAGAAAATTTCATTTCAATACCCCCTATATAGTATAGTATAGTTTGATAATAAAAATATTATACACCTTTTTAGAGGAAATATCAATAAACAAAATGGAAAATTTGGAAGTTTCAGTCTGATTTATGAAAAGAAAATCAGTTTTTATTATTTTGAAAATAAAAAGAGAAGATAAAATTTGTCTTCTCTACATGAAAATATTGTATGGAATCAAAGCAAAAGTAACTGGCTTTACACTATTTGTAAAGATGTAATTTGATTCAAAAAGAAAAGATAGATTTAAAATGTGGGACAAATGATGGGGTAAATCAGTTATAGACAAGCAAAAAAAGCCTTGATTTACAAGGCTTTTTCCTGTTGTATTTAGATGCCCCCTACAGGGATCGAACCTGTGACCCACGGATTAAGAGTCCGCTGCTCTGCCAGCTGAGCTAAGGAGGCAAAGAAAAAAGCTGTATTGGTGCCGAAACTTCACGGTTTGTATTGAACCCGCGCAATTAAGCAGGTGGGCAACTCGCTCTAACTGAAGCTGTTTCCGTGTGAGACGGCCTACATGCTGTTAGAAGACTTTTGTTTCCCTAATAATACAAAAAATAGTCGGTCAACACTTAAGTGTGAAGTCGTACACCACAGCGTTTCTATGTTTATATAATACCACTTTTTCAAAAAAAATCAAGAGGAAAGTGCAATTTTTTGAAAAGGATTTCAGATTTTTCGCAAACGGTCGATAGCTTCCTTTCTTTGAGCCAAAGCCCGTTCATATTTACCAGTATCTTCTGCTTGGAAATAGTGATGATTACGAATTTTTTCTGGTAGATAGTCTTGCTTGACCCAATTTCCAGGATAGTTGTGTGGATAGAGATAGTCTTGGGCATTCCCCAGTTCCTTGCTTCCGCTGTAGTGCCCATCACGCAGGTGCCGCGGAATAGGCAAGTGCCCTGATGTTTTGAGGTCAGCAAGTGCCTTATCCATAGCTACATAGGCTGAGTTGGATTTTGGAGAAAGAGCCAAATCAATCACGACGTTGGCAATGAGGATGCGAGCTTCGGGAAAACCAATCTTTTGGGCAGCATCCAGAGCAGTCACAGTGTGAATCTGGGCTTCAGGATTGGCCAAACCGATATCTTCATAAGCGATAACAGTCAAACGACGAGCGAGACTTGGCAAATCACCAGCCTCAATCAAGCGAGCAGCATAGTGAAGACTGGCATCGACATCCGAACCTCGTATGGACTTTTGCAGGGCTGAGAGTACGTCATAATGTCCATCCCCATCCTTATCCATGGTGATGTAGCTCCGTTGTAGGCTATTTTCCATGACATCAAGGGTGATATGGCGGATGCCCTCGTCATTTTCAGGGGTAGAAAGAACTGCCAAATCCAGTGAGTTGAAGGCAGAACGAAGGTCTCCGTTTGTAGAGGATGCGATGAAATCCATCGCATCCTCATCTAGTTCTACTGGAAAATCAAAACCACGCTCAGGGTTACTTAGAGCTATCTGAAGAGCCTCTTTGACGTCTTGGTTAGACAGAGGTTCCAACTCAAAAATTTGAACACGGCTACGAATGGCAGGAGTGACAGAGAAGAAAGGATTTTCAGTCGTAGCGCCAATCATGATGACCAGTCCACTTTCCAAGAGTGGAAGTAGAAAGTCTTGCTTGGTCTTGTCTAGACGATGAATTTCGTCTAGTAATAGGACGAGACCACCAGAAAATTTAGCCTCTTCCGCGATTTCTTGCAGTCGCTTTTTACTATCAACCGTCGCATTGAAAGTTCGAAAGGCATACTTAGTAGTCCCAGCGATGGCTGAGGCAATACTGGTCTTGCCGATTCCTGGAGGTCCGTAGAGAATCATGGAGGACAGACGGTTGGCTTCCACCATGCGGCGGATGATTTTTCCAGGTCCGACCAGATGATCCTGACCGATGACCTGGTCGATGGTTTTAGGGCGCATGCGAAGCGCGAGATTGTCTGGCATAGCAGTCCTTTCTAACGTGGATTTTCTGATGTATATGTGGTAAGATGGTAGTATCTATTTTAGCATATTTCCGAGCAATCGGGGCGATTTAAGAGTCGCATAGAAAGAGGACAAAATGGCAACATACGGATTTTTAGATGTTTTAGAGGAGGAGTTGGACAAGAACTTTCCCTTTGACTTTGAGATTAGTTGGGACAAGCGCAATCACGCGGTAGAAGTGAGTTTTTTACTAGAAGCGCAAAACGCTGCAGGTGTGGAGATGGTGGATGAAGACGGAGAGGTGTCATCAGACGATATCCTCTTTGAGGAAGCAGTCCTTTTCTACAATCCTGCAAAGTCAACGGTTAACGCAGAAGACTATTTAACAGTCATCCCTTACCTACCTAAAAAAGGATTTTCTCGTGAATTTTTAGCTTATTTTGCCCTTTTCCTCAAAGATACTTCCGAGATTGGGCTAGATGCCCTCATGGACTTTTTAGAAGATCCAGAAGCGGAAGAATTTGTTATGGAATGGAACCAAGAAGTCTTTGAAGAAGGGAAAGTCGGCTTGGAAGAAGGAGAATTTTACCCTTATCCGAGATATTAGGAGTCTGATATGGAAGTAGAAATTTCTGATTTCACAGGCTGCAAAATTGCCCTCTTTTGTGGTGATAAGCTCTTAACTATCTTACGTGATGACAAATCAAACATTCCATACCCTAATACCTGGGAACTGCCTGGTGGTGGGCGAGAAGGCGATGAAAGTCCTTTTGAGTGCGCGGCGCGTGAAGTTTATGAAGAACTGGGAATTCATCTGACTGAAGATTGTCTACTTTGGAGCAAGGTCTATCCCAGCATGCTTTTCGAGGGGAAGGAATCCGTCTTTCTAGTTGGTAAGTTAACGCAGGAACAGTTTGATAGTATCGTCTTTGGCGATGAAGGACAGGGATATAGAATGATGAGCACTGATGAGTTTCTTGGCTCAGATAAGGTCGTGCCCCAGTTGCAGGAGCGAGTGAGGGATTATTTGGAGGAAGTAAAATGATTTTTGCAATTGCAACAACGACGTTAAATAAGGAAGTTAAACGCAAACTAAAAACTGGACAATATTCTAGAGAAGAAGCTACATTCATCTATATGGAATATTTAAAGTTAAAGAAGCAGAGAGAAAGTGGCACGAAAGTAGCTGGGATTTCTATGGCTATTATTTGGGTATTAATGCTTGTTATACCCTTACTGAGTGGTAGAGGTCTCGTACTGCCCCTTTCAGTATATTTTTTATTTTTGATACTGTTTGCAGGAATTGTTCTATTTGTTTATTATCTTATGTTTGGTATTTTTAAACAGCAGATTCATAGCACAATGAAAGAACACTACACAGATGTAATTGAGGAATTTGAGGGTTAGTAAAACAGCGTGTGGAAGAGCATAGAAGTGCTAGTTGAGAGAATGTGTATTTGGAGGTATTAGTATGATTCAGATTGTCCGAGCAGGAGCAGAAGATTTAGAAACCGTAATTGCAATTCAAAGGGCTAGCTTTAAGGCTGTCTATGAGAAATATCAAGATGAGTATGATCCCTATCTAGAGGATCGTGAACGAATCAAGTGGAAATTGGTTGAGCGTCCCAATAGCTATTACTACTTTGTGAAAGAAAAGGACGAAAATATCGGATTTTTACGAGTTCAGACCAATGAGGAATTGACGGAGGCTTGGTTGGGAACGGCAGCGATTTTGCCCCAGTATCAAGGAAAAGGTTATGGTTCTGAAGGATTGGAATTGCTGGAAAAGGAATTTCCGACGATTAAACAGTGGGATTTGTGTACGGTATTACAGGATGCGGGCATGGTCGCTTTTTATGAGAAAAACGGCTACCGTCAAACTCATATCGAGCCTGAAAAAGAAGGTATGGATATGGTTTACATGAAAAAATTGATTGACAAATAGAAAGGATGGTTCGGTTAAATTTCTAAACTGAACCCGCCCTAAACACTGTGCCAAAAAGATAAACTTCTCTTAGACACAAGCGTCTTCAGAGAGTTTCCTATTTTGGCTTTGTGTTTTACAGGCTTGGTATCTTAATTATGGAAACATGGCAAGAGTTAAAAGTTACAGTCAAGCGTGAGGGGGAGGAGCTGGTCTCCAACCTCTTGATTGAGTTAGGTGCCCAAGGTGTTGCAATTGAAGACAGCATGGACTATGTGGGGAATGTCGATCGTTTTGGCGAAATTTTCCCAGAGGTCGAGCAGCAAGAAGAAATCGTAGTGACCGCCTATTATCCTGACACGGTTGATGTGGCAGTGGTTGAGACAGAATTACAGACTCGTCTGGCAGAATTGACAGATTTTATGAATCTGGGAGAGGTCAAGATGGGGACGACTGCCTTGGCTGAGGAAGACTGGGCTGATAACTGGAAGAAATATTATGAACCAGCTCGTATTACTCATGACTTGACCATTGTGCCGTCCTGGACGGACTACGAGGCGACTGATGGAGAAAAGATTATCAAGCTAGATCCTGGTATGGCCTTTGGTACTGGGACGCATCCAACGACCAAGATGAGTCTCTTTGCCTTGGAACAGGTTCTTCGTGGCGGCGAAACAGTGTTAGATGTGGGAACTGGTTCAGGGGTTCTCTCCATTGCTAGCTCGCTGCTTGGTGCCCAGGAAATCTTCGCCTATGACCTGGATGATGTGGCGGTTCGTGTGGCACAGGAAAATATTGAGCTCAATCCCGGCATGGAAAATATCTATGTAGCGCCAGGAGATTTGCTTAAGGGAGTTGAGATTGAAGCAGATGTGATTGTAGCTAATATCTTGGCGGATATTCTTATTCATCTGACGGACGATGCCTATCGCTTGGTAAAGGACGAAGGCTACCTCATCATGAGTGGGATTATCAAGGACAAGTGGGACATGGTGCGCGAGTCAGCTGAGTCAGCTGGATTTTTCCTTGAAACCCACATGATTCAAGGGGAATGGAATGCCTGTGTCTTTAAGAAGACTAAGGATATTTCCGGTGTGATTGGAGGCTAGAATGCAGCAGTATTTTGTCAAGGGCAGTGCTACATCACCTATCACCATTGAGGACAAGGAAACCAGCAAGCATATGTTTCAGGTCATGCGCTTGAAAGAAGAGGATGAGGTGACCTTGGTATTTGATGATGGCGTCAAGCGCTTGGCGCGCGTGATAGATGTGGAAGCGCGTCAGTTTGAGTTGGTCCAAGAATTAGCTGAAAACGTGGAACTGCCAATCCAAGTGACCATCGCATCTGGCTTTCCCAAGGGAGACAAGCTGGAGTTTATTACTCAGAAAGTAACAGAACTAGGAGCTAGTCAAATCTGGGCCTTTCCTGCCGACTGGTCGGTCGCCAAATGGGATGGCAAGAAACTAGGCAAAAAGGTTGAAAAACTAGAAAAAATCGCCCTTGGAGCGGCAGAACAGAGCAAGCGTAATATCGTTCCAAGTACCAAACTTTTTGAGAAAAAAGCAGATTTTCTAGCTCAGTTTGACCAGTTTGACTCAATTGTAGTGGCCTATGAAGAATCAGCAAAAGAGGGAGAAGCCGCGGCCCTCTTACAAGCAGTCACTGGTCTTGAAAAAGGAGCCAAATTGCTCTTTATCTTTGGCCCAGAAGGCGGTCTCTCACCAGCAGAAATTGAAAGTTTTGAATCTAAAGGAGCTGTTCTTGCAGGACTTGGCCCTCGCATCTTGCGAGCAGAAACAGCCCCACTTTACGCCTTATCAGCCCTTAGTGTTTTAGTAGAATTAGAGAAATAAGAGGAAGAAAATGGAACAAAAACACCGATCAGAATTTCCAGAAAAGGAACTTTGGGATTTAACAGCCCTATACCAAGACCGTGAGGATTTCTTGCGTGCAATCGAGAAAACGCGCGAAGATATCAACCAATTTAGCCGTGATTACAAAGGTAATCTTCACACTTTTGAGGATTTCGAGAAGGCCTTTGCGGAATTGGAACAAATCTATATCCAGATGAGTCATATCGGCAATTACGCCTTTATGCCTCAGACGACAGACTATAGCAATGAAGAATTTGCCAATATTGCCCAGGCTGGGATGGACTTTGAGACAGATGCCAGCGTAGCCTTGACCTTCTTTGACGACGCCTTGGTGGGTGCAGACGAGGAAGTCTTGGACCTTTTGGGTGAGCTGCCACACTTAACGGCAGCCATTCGTCAGGCCAAAATCAAAAAAGCCCACTACCTAGGTGCGGATGTGGAAAAGGCATTGACAAATCTGGGGGAAGTTTTCTACAGTCCACAGGACATTTACACTAAGATGCGAGCTGGGGATTTTGAAATGGCTGACTTTGAAGCCCATGGCAAGACCTACAAAAATAGCTTTGTGACCTATGAAAATTTCTACCAAAACCATGAGGACGCTGAGGTTCGTGAGAAATCTTTCCGTTCCTTCTCAGAAGGACTACGTAAGCACCAAAATACGGCTGCCGCAGCCTATCTAGCACAAGTTAAGTCTGAAAAACTATTGGCAGATATGAAAGGCTATGACTCAGTATTCGACTATCTTTTAGCTGAGCAGGAAGTAGATCGTGCCATGTTTGACCGCCAGATTGACCTCATCATGAAGGACTTTGCGCCAGTTGCTCAGAGATACCTCAAGCATGTTGCCAAGGTGAATGGCCTTGAAAAGATGACCTTTGCTGACTGGAAATTGGACTTGGATAGCGCCCTCAATCCTGAAGTCAGCATTGATGATGCCTATGATTTGGTCATGAAGTCGGTAGAACCATTGGGTCAAGAATACACCCAAGAAATTGCCCGCTACCAAGAAGAGCGCTGGGTTGACTTTGCTGCCAATAGTGGTAAGGATTCAGGTGGGTACGCAACGGATCCATATCGTGTGCATCCTTATGTCTTTATGAGCTGGACAGGTCGATTGAGTGATGTCTATACCTTGATTCATGAGATTGGGCATTCTGGTCAATTTATCTTCTCAGACAACCACCAAAGTTACTTCAATGCCCACATGTCGACCTACTATGTCGAAGCGCCTTCAACCTTCA
This sequence comes from Streptococcus oralis, assembly GCA_019458035.2. Taxonomy (GTDB): domain Bacteria; phylum Bacillota; class Bacilli; order Lactobacillales; family Streptococcaceae; genus Streptococcus; species Streptococcus oralis_BP. The sequence continues at coordinate 1,144,761 of CP185271.1, read as the reverse complement.
ATGAATTGCTCCTCAGTGATTACTTGGAACACCAGTCTGACGACCCTCGTCAAAAACGCTTCGCTCTTGCCCACCGCTTGACAGACACCTATTTCCATAACTTTATCACCCACCTCTTGGAAGCAGACTTCCAGCGTAAGGTTTATACATTGATTGAAGAGGGTGAAACCTTTGGAGCAAGCAAGCTCAACAGCATTATGAAAGAAGTCTTGACAGATTTCTGGGGAGATGCCATTGAGATTGATGACGATGCGGCACTCACTTGGATGCGCCAAGCTCACTATTACATGGGCTTATATAGCTACACTTACTCGGCAGGACTTGTCATCTCGACTGCTGGTTACCTTCATCTGAAAAACTCTGAGAATGAAGCTAGAGATTGGCTCAATCTTCTCAAATCAGGTGGTAGCAAGACACCACTTGAGTCAGCCATGCTTATCGGAGCGGATATCTCAACAGACAAACCACTTCGTGATACAATTCAGTTCTTGTCAAACACAGTTGACCAGATTATCTCCTACAGTGCTGAGTTGGGAGAGTAAAGAGGATTTAGGATAAGGATATGAACAGAGAATGGCTTTTTGATAAGTTGCTAGAAATGTAGAGGTATTGACCATGTATCAAGAGTTACTCAGAAAAATAGCAGAAGAAAAACCGAGCTATCGTCAAGAAGAACTCCAGTGGTTACTTGATCACTTAGGGGATCCCAATCCAGAGATTCGTGATGAATTGGTTTTTACTAGTTTGGCTAGAGGGATTCAGGAATAGCTATTTACACAGGATCAATTTCATTTCATTGCTGAAGTGGTCTCATCTGATGGAGGACTAGATAAAGAGATTGATAAGATAGGCCTGTCAACACTTGAACGTTCTTTTAGGGCGCTTATTTATGCAAATCTTTTGTCTGCGGATGCCAACCAGCAATCGATTTTCTATCAGAGATTAAAAGCAGAAATTAGTAATGTTCTTTTAAATCAAGGCTTGCACTATCTTTCAAAAGAACAGGATACAACAGGTTCTTCAAGTCAGTATGGTTGGGTTCACGCTTTTGCGCATGGAGCGGATTTATTGACTGAAGTCGTTTGTCATCCAGATTTTCCTAAAAACAGAGCCCATGAAGTATTTGATGTACTTGGTCAATTATTTAAAAGAATTACCATTCGTTTTACAAATGATGAGGATTGGCGTTTAGCGAGAGTGATCTATGAACCTATTTTACAAGGGAAGTTGGAGCAAGAGCAAGTAGCCTCTTGGATAAAAACTGTTGATTTTCCGATAGAAGAAAGGGAAGATTTTTATAAATTTTCCAACTTCAGATCCTGTTTGTTGGAAGTCTATGTTCAACTTGACCAGAGAAATAGTTTACAAGATGACTTGAAACAAGCTATTCAATCTTTTCAGTACCAGGGATTGGCAGTTATATTTATTAAAATAATGAAGCAATAAAAAAGAGACTAGAATTTTCCCAGCCTCTTTTATGTATTTTAATGGAATTGCATACCACCATCAACGATAATGGTTTGTCCTGTAATGTAGTTTGAATCTGGTCCTGCAAGGAAGCTGACAGCTGCAGCCACATCTTCTGGTTCAGATAGGCGTTTTAGGGTAATATCTTTTGCAAATGTCTGCATACCCCACTCGTCATCTTTTCCTGCATTTTTACCAACTTCATGAGCGATATCGTACATCATTGGTGTTTTAACAATACCTGGTGCATAGGCGTTAACAGTGATGCCTGAGTCTGCTAAATCACGTGCTAATGTTTGCGTAATTCCACGAACAGCAAATTTTGTTCCACCATAAACAGTTAGATTTGGATTTCCGACTACACCAGCTTGAGAGGTTGCGTTGATAATTTTACCTCCGTGACCAAGTGCCTTAAATTGTGCTTGTGCAGCTTGTGAACCCCAAATGACACCACCAACGTTGATACCGAAAGTGCGTGTAAATTGTTCCTCAGTGATTGTATCAAGAGGAGTAGTTGGAGCGACACCAGCGTTATTTACGACAACATTCAAATCACCAAAATGGTCAACAACCTGTTGAAATGCTTGGGCAACTTCAGCTTGTTTCGAAACATCGGCTACGACAGCGAAGGCATTTTCAGCTGATAATTCGGCAACAGCCTTTTCAGCTGTTTCGGGATTGTAGTCTAAGACTCCTACCTTAAAGCCATCTTGAACCAATCGTTTTGCGATTGCAAAACCGATTCCTTGACCTGCACCTGTGACAATAGCAACTTTAGACATATGATTCCTCCTTGGTATCCACGATACCATTCAAACGTTCATAAAAGAACAGCAAAGTTGTAAAAATTAGTTCAAATTAGGGATTGAATAACCTATTTGAACTATGTTGATATTATATACCTTTAGAAAAAATGTTTCAAATAAGCACTACCGTTTTTATAGAATTCTAACCTGAAATTTCCAGTCAATTTTCTTGAAACCCTTTCCTTATTTTGATAGACTAATACATAGTTTGAAAAAAAGGAGACTTATCATGAAAAAATTTGTTGCTGAATTAATCGGTACATTTATGCTTGTGTTCATCGGAACAGGAGCTGTTGTTTTTGGGAATGGTGTTGAAGGTGTTGGGCACCTTGGGATTGCTCTTGCTTTTGGTTTGGCAATCGTAGTTGCAGCTTACTCAATTGGGACGATTTCAGGTGCTCACTTGAACCCAGCGGTTTCGATCGCTATGTTTGTAAACAAACGTTTGTCATCTTCTGAGCTTGTAAACTACATCCTTGGACAAGTAGTTGGAGCTTTCCTTGCGTCAGCTGCAGTATTCTTCCTCTTGTCTAACTCAGGCATGTCAACTGCTAGTCTTGGTGAAAATGCCTTGGCAAACGGTGTCACTGTCTTTGGTGGTTTCTTGTTTGAAGTCATCGCAACTTTCTTGTTTGTCTTGGTTATCATGACGGTAACATCAGCAAGCAAAGGTAATGGCGCAATCGCTGGTTTGGTAATCGGTTTGTCATTGACAGCCTTGATCCTTGTGGGATTGAACATCACTGGACTTTCAGTAAACCCAGCTCGTAGCTTGGCTCCTGCTGTCTTGGTAGGTGGCGCAGCCCTTCAACAAGTTTGGATTTTCATCCTTGCCCCAATCGTTGGTGGTATTCTTGCAGCCCTTGTTGCTAAAAACTTCCTTGGAACAGAAGAATAATTGAAATTCAAAAAGCCTTGCTCCTCAGTTTGAGGAACAGGGCTTTTTCGTATCTGTTTAGCGGTTGTCAATTTTCTCTGGATAAAGGTCGTGTTGAAAGAGGCGTTGTTCTGCCAATCCTTCATACTTAGTTCCAGGTTTACCGTAGTTGTAGTAGGGGTCGATTGAGATGCCACCGCGCGGAGTGAATTTTCCCCATACCTCCAAATAGCGAGGGTCTAGTAGATTGACCAAGTCTTTCCCGATGGTGTTGATACAGTTTTCATGAAAATCTCCATGATTTCGATAGCTAAAGAGGTAGAGTTTGAGGGATTTTGACTCGACACAGAGCTTGTCAGGAATGTAGGAAATATAAATGGTCGCAAAGTCTGGCTGAGCAGTGATTGGGCAAAGCGAGGTAAATTCAGGACAGTTGAATTTGATGAAATAGTCATTTTCAACATGACGATTGTCAAAGGATTCGAGGACTTCTGGTTGATAGTCAAAAATGTAGTTGGTTTCTTTGTTGCCGAGGAGGCTAAGGTTTTTCATTTCTTCTTGTTGTGACATGATTTTTTCTTTCTAATTTAAACACCACGTTGGTTGTCGTAGAGGAGGGTATGAAGTTGAGGAAGGACGCGGACATTGCCCCAGCTATCGTCAGCAGCGACGCGTTCCCAGAGTTCTTTGAGGCGATCTAGTTGGTCTTGGACAATATTGCCTGTAGCCTTGGGCTCAGGATTTCCAGCCGATAAGAAGAGGACATCTGGTTGGTAGCGTTCTTGAATCCCTTTAGCAAAGGCCAAATCAGCATCATCAAAGACAGGAATTTTAAAGGTGACCTTGTCTGGATCTAGTTGGGAAACGATAAAGTCCAAGGTCTCGAAGTTGATTTCCATCTTGGATGAAGGAGGCTTGGGACTCAGGGTGACCTGATCGATATCTTTTAACCAATTTTGCCAGCGGGAGCCTTGGGTCTCAACTGCCAGAGTGACACCACGTTCCTTGAGCTTAGTGACCAGTTCAGCCATGTTAGCTGCTAGGATAGCAGGATTTCCCCCAGATAGGGTAACGTAGTCGTAGCTTCCTAGTTTGTCTAAGGCAGAAATGACTTCGTCAGCGGTCATGCGAGTTGGTTTTTCAGAACCATCCCAAGTAAAGGCAGAGTCGCACCAGTCGCAGTGGTAGTCGCAACCAGCAGTGCGGACAAACATGGTTTTCTGCCCAATAGCACGGCCTTCACCTTGAAAGGTTGGGCCGAAAATTTCCAGAACTGGTAGTTTGAGGACACGTTCCCTAGTCATCTAACCACTCCCGTCTAAACTCCGCAAAGGCAGTCGGAGTTTCATAGAGGCGAACGTATTCCAAACGGAGACCGCGCTCGTCAGGCAACTCTTGACTCATGGTTTGGAAAATCCAGTAAACCATATTTTCAGCAGTCGTGTTCATATAAGGCAGAGTTTCATTGAGATAGCGATGATCCAAATGGGGCTCTAAGTAGTTCTTGTAGATGGCTTTGATATCTCCGAAATCGTAGGTCATGCCCCGTTCATCTAAAAATCCACTGACAGCGATTTGTAAATGATAAGTGTGGCCGTGCAGGGACTTGCATTTTCCCTCATAGTGAAAGAGGTGGTGGGCAGCATCAAAGGTAAATTCTTTTGATACCAAGGTTCTGTGAGGATTGTAGACCAGAGACTCGCCAGTTTCTTGTTTGATTTCTTTGGGTGCAAAAAACATTAGCCCTCTCCTTTCTGTGAGAGATAAACATCTAAACCATGCTGACGTAGATGGCAGGCTGGGCAATCTCCGCAGCCACTACCGATAATCCCATTGTAGCAGGTCAAGGTCTTCTCACGAACGTAGTCAAAGGCACCAAGTTGGTCGGCTAACTCCCAAGTTTCAGCCTTGTCTAGCCACATGAGAGGTGTTTGGATAACAAAGTCGTAATCCATGGCAAGGTTGAGAGTAACATTGAGGGATTTGACAAAGACATCCCGACAATCAGGGTAGCCTGAGAAATCTGTCTCGCAGACACCTGTCACGATATCTTTAATGCCTCGTTGCTTGGCAAGAACTGCCGCAAAGGAAAGAAAGAGGTGGTTGCGGCCGTCAACAAAGGTATTGGGAATCTCTCCCTCTTTTTGCTCGATCTCCAGATCAGAGGTCAGGGCATTTTCAGTGATTTGTCCCAGCAGAGACATATCTAAGATGTGATGACGAATGCCTTGTTCCTTAGCGATTTCTCTAGCAACTTGAATTTCGAGATGATGGCGTTGGCCGTAGGCAAAGGTGACGGCTTCGACTGTTTCATAGTGTTCTTTAGCCCAAAAGAGGCAGGTTGTGGAATCTTGACCGCCGCTAAAGACGACCAAGGCTGATTGACGTTTCATAGTACTCCTTCCAAAATGGGAAATGTTCAGAGCACGCAAAAAGCTCCCTTGAGGGGAGCTAAAAAATACCAATTAGAGGTTTTTTTTAGCGATGGCATGTCCCAAACATCGTAATATTCTACCTACAGTCTAGCATATTTTTTGAAAAATGGCAAAGGGCAAGAAAAAAAGAGACCAAATGAAGCACTTGGTCTCTCGTTTGATTAGCTCAATTCAGCAACGATGGCTTTGATTTGTTCTGCAGTGTGTACTCCAGCAACTTGTTTCACCACTTGGCCGTCTTTTTTGAAGAGAAGGGTTGGGATAGACATGATTCCAAAGGCACGAGCTGTGTTTGGATTTTCATCAACGTCCATTTTGACGATTTTCAAGACATCTTCTGAAAGTTCTTCAGACAATTTATCCAAGATTGGACCTTGCATACGACATGGACCACACCAAGTTGCCCAGAAGTCTACTAAGACCAAACCGTCTTTTGTTTCTTGTTCGAATGTTGCATCTGTAATTGCTTTTGCCATTGTATTTCTCCTTTTTTAGTTATATTGGCTTAAATCTTGTTTCATGAGATAGAAGAAGACATCTCCATAAGTCCCATGATAGTCCAAATCATGACCGTTGTAAGTTAATTTTTGGACTGGGTAGTAGTCTGCGACGCCGATAAGGCAAGCTTGTTGTGAACGATCAAAGTCGTCATAAGATTCGAACGTTATAGTTCTTTCGTTCTTGCTGGCATCTAGATAGGTAATTTCAATCATTTTAAAAACTCCTTTGTTTAATGATGACTTTATTTTACTCCTTGTAAAAGAGAATGTCAAGAAAAATGATTGCGCACGCAACTTTTTTCTAAAATCATCTTAAATCAAGAAATCCAAACCTGTTTCCAAGCTTTCTTCGACAGCCTTCTGTAGAGAGGCCAGTGTCTTTTGCCCATCACTTGTCAGGCAGATAAAGCTAGAACGTCTATCTTGATCACAACACATGCGACTAAGTAGACCGCAATTTTTGGCTTCCAAGCGAGCCACCATCCGAGAAACAGCGCTCGGGCTCAGATGAAGTTTATCTGGCAGGTCAATCTGGCGTAGAGATTTTTCTTGGGCCAAGTCCAGATAGTAGAGCAGGTAAAACTCTTTCAAGGTCAGACTTTGGTCACTCTGCTGGGCAATGGTCTCTTCCAAGAGACCTTCAATTTCTTTCTGACGACGATTGAAATCAAACCACTTTTCCAAATAGGTCATTGCTTTCTCCTTTCTTTTAAAAGTAAAAATCACAAAGTCATTACTGATTATCTTTGTAACACAAGATGATTGCGCATGCAATGATTATACTACTTTTAACTAATCCTTGCAAGAAAGAAGAATTTCGATATTTCCTTGAAATTTTCTGAAAAAAGAGTAAACTGGTATGCAAGAAGTCTATTTCGTGGAGTTTAGAATGAAATTATATGTTCAATTAATGATTCTCTTTGTGATTTCATTGATCGGTGAGGGAATCTCCAGTTTCTTTCATCTGCCCATCCCAGGCAGTATTATCGGCTTGATGATTCTCTTTCTAGCCCTGCAGTTCAAGTGGTTAAGGACCAGGCATGTCAACATGGTGGGGAATTTTCTGCTGGCCAATATGACCATTCTCTTTTTGCCGCCAGCGGTGGGAATCATGGAAAAGTTTGATGTGATTGCTCCCTATCTCTTGCCCATCGTCTTGATTGTCTTTTTTGCGGCTGTCATCAATATTATCCTCATAGCAGTGGTAGTTCAGTTCATCAAGAGACGATTTGAGGGAGATTATGAGAAAGGAGATGCCAAATGAGTGAATTTGTTTCCAATCCCCTGTTTGGGCTTGCCTTGTCTATCCTTGCTTATCTAGTGGGGATGTTGATTTACAGACGTTTTCCCCATCCTTTGACAACACCTTTGCTTTTATCGGCAATTTTCATTATCATCCTTCTTAAGGCGACGGGTATTTCTTACCAGGATTACTACCAAGGTGGGGTTTATCTGAACAATTTGATAGTCCCATCGACAGTGGCTCTAGGGATTCCGCTTTATAAGAGCTTTCACTTGATGAAGCACCATGCACGGAGTATTCTCTTTGGTAGTCTGCTAGCAGTCGTTGTCAATACTAGCTTCACTGCCATAGTTGCGAAAATCTTTGGCATGGACTTTTTCCTAGCCATTTCTCTCTTTCCCAAGTCAGTGACAACCGCCATGGCAGTGGGAATTACAGAAAAATTGCAGGGGTTGACGACTGTGACCTTGGTCGTCGTAGTGGCAACTGGGATTTTAACCAGTGTTATTGGACCAACCCTTTTGAAGTGGTTGAAGATTGATGATCCAGTGGCTGTTGGTCTTTCTCTTGGAGGAACAGGCCACGCAGTTGGAACGGGAACGGCCTTTCGATACGGTTCTGTAGCAGGAGCCATGGGTGGCTTGGCTATCGGTGTTACCGGTATTCTCTATGTCTTTGTCAGCCCTATTGTAGCCAGTTTGATATTGAGTTAAAGAAAAACCCAGCTTTCTAGCTGGGCATTTTTTATTGCAAATTAACCTTGTTTTTCAAGATGTAATAAGTACCGAGATAGTAGATAACTGATAGAAAGAGATCGCGCAGAATTTCTGTACCAATCATCATGTTAAAGTTATTTTCAATTCGGAAAAAGAGAGAAACATAACCAATGACGATGGCAATGACGATATAGGCTAGAATTCCCATAGCTGTTCGATACTCATTAAAGAGTTGCCCGATTGAGATTGCGAGGTAAATGGACAAGATCCATGTAATCGAACCTGCTAGAAGAGACAGGGCATAGAGCCAACCGTAGCTGAGGTAAGGGGAAATGAAGTTATAGAGGTAAGTGAAGTCTTTTTCTATCGGTGTTAAGAAGAAGATAATCAGTACACTCAAGATAAAGACGATATAGCTTAAGATGGACCAGACAAGACCACCTAAAAGTTTTGCGATGATGATTTGGTGCTCAGAGACAGGCAAGGTCAGGGTCAAATACCCTTGGCGGTCATAAACACTCCCCTTGAATCTTCGGATGATTAAAAAGATTGTTGCAATCCAAAGAGTGACGCTGAGTCCTCCAAAGACTAGTACTAAAAAGAAGATGAAATAAGCAGCATTGTTAGGATTGTAATTCTGGCTAAGGCTGCTAATAAAAGCTCCAATCAAAACTGAAATTGCAAGCACAGCACCATAGAGTGCCAGATACCATTTATTGATATTTTTAAATTCATAACGAACTAAATTCCAAAACATAATAATCTCCTTTAACTAAGCCTTGAACTCTTGACGGAAGAGCTGATCAATGGATTCACCTGACTCGTAACGAATATCATCAACATTTCCTTGGCGGACGACTTTTCCGTCTTTAAGGAAGATGATCTCATCCAAGATTGGCTCAATATCTGAAATCAAGTGGGTTGAAATAAGCACCGTAGAGGTTGGTGAGTAGTTATTGATGATGGTATTGAGGATATAATCACGGGCAGCTGGATCCACGCCTCCGATTGGTTCGTCCAGAACGTAGAGGCGGGCTTCACGGCTCATAACCAGGATGAGTTGGACCTTTTCCTTGTTCCCTTTTGATAGTTTCTTGAGGCGACTATTTTCATCAATACCGAGATCGGCTAAAAGGTGTTGGGCTCTTTCGAGATTGAAATCTTGATAGAAGGTTTTAAAATAGGTTAGAGCATCCTTGACCTTCATCTCTTCATTGAGGTAGGTTGTATCTGGTAGGTAGGAGACGATCGCCTTGGTAGCAGGACTTGGATCCTGTCCGTTAATGAGGACACGTCCTTTATTTGGTTGAAGGAGGCCATTGATCAGTTTGATCAAGGTTGTTTTTCCGGATCCGTTTGGTCCAAGGAGCCCGACAATCTTTCCGGCTGAGATCTCTAGTGAGATATTGTCAAGTGCCGCAGTTGCTCCATATGATTTTGTTACATTTTCAAGTGCTAGTAGTGTCATAGTCTTAAACTCCTTTAATATAGTCGCTTAATACATTTGGCAGTTCTTCTTTTTTGTAGCCAAATTGGAGCATGCAAGTGACGAATTGTTGCAGTTGCTCCTCGGAAAGTTGTTTGCGGGACTGAAGGATGAGGTCCAAATCCTCGGTGACAAATCGACCAGTTGTCCGCTTGCTGTACACAAACCCTTCACGTTCGAGGTCAGACAAGGCGCGCTGAATGGTATTAGGATTGACCCCAGCCTCGCTCGCCAAATCTCTCACGGTAGGGAGCTGTTGGTTGGATTCCAGTTCATGGGAAACAATCTGTAATTTGATTTTTTCCATAATCTGTAAATAAATGGGTTTTGTATTATCAAATGACCAGGACATCATAGTCTCCTTTCTTTGCCTTTGTTGTTCTAATCAAATAATACAATAAAACAAAAAACTTGTCAAGTAAAAATAAGAATTGTTTTGGGAATTGCTCAAAAAATGGTATAATGAAAAGAAAACGACAAGGAGGGAAGTGCATGCGTTGTCCAAAATGTGGGGCTACCAAGTCTAGTGTTGTTGATAGTCGACAAGCCGAAGAAGGAAATACCATCCGCCGAAGACGTGAGTGCGACGAGTGTCAGCATCGTTTTACAACCTATGAACGAGTAGAAGAAAGAACGCTGGTTGTCGTCAAAAAAGACGGTACGCGAGAGCAGTTTTCAAGAGATAAAATCTTTAATGGGATTATCCGCTCAGCCCAGAAACGTCCTGTGTCAAGTGATGAAATCAACATGGTGGTCAATCGCATCGAGCAAAAACTCCGTAGTCGCAGTGAGAATGAGATCCAAAGTGAATATATTGGGTCCTTAGTCATGGAAGAATTGGCAGAGCTTGATGAGATTACCTATGTTCGTTTTGCCAGTGTTTACCGTAGCTTTAAGGATGTGAGTGAGTTGGAGAGTCTGCTCCAGCAGATCACCCAGTCCTCTAAGAAGAAAAAGGAAAAATAGATGAAACCAAATGACCGTTTTTCTTTTCTAAAGAATAATCGGGTGTCCCAAGATACCTCTTCTCTGGTGCAGTGCTACCTCCCGATTATCGGTCAGGAGGCACTGAGCCTCTATCTATATACCATTACCTTTTGGGATGGTGGGCAAAAGGAACACCTCTTTTCCCATATCCTCAACCACTTAAACTTTGGCATGCCGACCTTGCTCCAATCCTTCAAAGTCTTATCTGCCTTCGATCTGTTGACCCTTTATCAGAAGGAGAATGTCTATGAATTACAGCTTCATTCTCCCCTTTCCAGTCAGGAATTTCTAAGTCATTCTGTCTATAGCAGATTATTAGAGAAAAAGATTGGGGATACAGCTGTTTCTGCTATGAAGCAGGTTCCAAGTGAGGGAGAAGCAATCGCTGTTTCTTTGAGCCAAGTATTTCCAAACCTGGCCGAAGAAGTGACTCCAACCGAGTTTAAAATCAAGATGAAACATGATTTTGACTTGGAACATTTTCAGCGCCTGATGGCTCGAGATGGTTTGCGTTTTGAAAATGAGCAAGCAGATGTTTTGGAATTGTTTGCCATTGCAGATGAAAAAAAATGGACCTGGTTTGAAACCTATCAATTAGCCAAGGCGACTACAGTGGCTCAGGTTATTTCAGTCAAACGCATGCGTGAAAAGATAGCGCAAAAACCAGCGTCTTCTGACTTTAGCCCAAAAGAAATGACCATTATCAGGGAAGCCAAAAATAAAACTCCCCTGCACTTTTTAGCGGAAATCAAGCAAACGCGTAAGGGGAACATCACCCAGAGCGAACGAGAACTCCTTCACCAGATGGCGTCTTTAGGCTTGTTGGATGAAGTCATCAATATCGTCTTGCTTCTAACCTTTAACAAGGTTGATTCGGCTAATGTTAATGAAAAATATGCCATGAAGGTCGCAAATGACTATGCTTATCAAAAAATTCGGACAGCAGAAGAAGCTGTGCTTCGGATTCGAGAGCGTCAGCAAAAAGGGCAAGAAGACCAGAAATCGAAAACTAGCTCGACTAAGACAAATGTTCCTAAGTGGAGTAATCCAGAATATAAAAATCAAACCAGCGAGGAGACTCGTCTGGAACTAGAACGTAAAAAACAAGAAATGTTAGCCCGATTAGAAGAAGGAGGAGACTAGATGGAAAGTGTGGGTGACGTTATCAAACGTCAGACAAGTCGTTTTCAGTATCAGGACTTGGTCCAGCAGATCATGAAGGACCCCGATGTAGCGGCTTTTATCCAGAAAGAATCCCTCAGCTCAGAGGAGTTAAATCGTAGCATCTCCAAGTTCAACCAATATATCACAGAACGGGACAAGTTTCTTCGTGGGGATGCGGACTATGTAGCGCGTGGCTACAAGCCTATCTTGGTCATGAATCACGGTTATGCGGATGTGTCTTATGAAGAAACACCAGAACTAATCGCGGCAGAAAAAGAGGCTGCAATTAAGAATCGTCTCAAATTGATCAATCTACCAGCCAGTCTCAAGAAAGCGAAGTTGGCTCAGATTGACCTGGATGATCTAGGACGGTTGCCGATTTTTGAGAGACTCTATTCCTTTGTTGACCTTTACCCAAGCATCCGAAAAGGCCTCTATCTTTACGGAGATTTTGGTGTTGGAAAGAGTTTCATGATGGCAGCCTTAGCTCACGACCTATCTGAAAAACGTGGGGCATCAACGACCATTCTCCACTATCCAAGTTTTGTCATTGATGTGAAAAATGCCATCGGTGAAGGATCTGTGAAAACCTTGGTGGATGACATCAAGTTAGCAGAAGTTCTGGTCTTGGATGATATTGGTGCAGAGCAGTCGACTCCTTGGGTACGTGATGAGATTCTCCAAGTCATTCTTCAGTATCGCATGCAGGAAGATTTGCCGACCTTCTTTACTTCCAACTTTAATTTCCAAGATTTGGAAAAACATTTTGCCAAAGGAAAGAATGGAAATGACGAGACTTGGGAAGCTAGACGGGTCATGGAACGAATCCGTTATTTAGCAGAGGAAACGAGACTAGAAGGAGAAAATCGCCGATGACAGAAACCATTAAACTGATGAAAGCCCATACTTCAGTTCGTCGCTTTAAGGAGCAAGAGATTCCTCAAGAACACTTAAATGAAATCTTGACTGCTGGACAAATGGCGTCATCTTGGAAAAATTTCCAATCTTACTCGGTGATTCTTGTGCGTAGTCAAGAGAAGAAAGATGCCCTATACGAACTGGTTCCTCAGGAAGCCATTCGCCAGTCAGCTGCTTTCCTACTTTTTGTTGGTGACTTGAACCGAGCTGAAAAGGGAGTAAGTCTCCATACGGATACTTTCCAACCCCAAGGAGTGGAAGGTCTCCTCATCACCTCTGTGGATGCTGCGCTTGCAGGGCAAAATACCTTGCTTGCTGCTGAGAGTCTGGGATATGGTGGTGTGATTATCGGTTTGGTCCGTTACAAGTCAGAAGAAGTGGCAGAGCTTTTTAACCTGCCTGACTATACCTACCCCGTTTTTGGGATTGCACTCGGTGTGCCAAATCAACAACATGAGGTCAAACCAAGACTGCCTTTGAACCAAGTGGTTTTTGAAGAAGAATACCAAGAACAGCCAGTTGAAGCGATTTTGGACTATGACCAAGTACAGGCAGACTATGCTGGTGCGCGTGCGACAACATCTTGGAGTCAGCGTTTGGCAGAGCAGTTTGGCCAAGCCGAACCTAGTTCAACTCGGAAGAATCTAGAACAGAAAAAGTTATTGTAGAAAGTGAGAAAACATGGCCTTACCAACTGTTGCCATTGTAGGACGTCCCAATGTTGGGAAATCAACCCTATTTAACCGAATCGCTGGTGAGCGAATCTCAATCGTAGAAGATGTCGAGGGTGTGACACGTGACCGTATCTATGCAACGGGTGAGTGGCTCAACCGTTCTTTCAGTATGATTGATACTGGAGGGATTGACGACGTCGATGCTCCTTTCATGGAGCAAATCAAACACCAGGCAGAAATTGCCATGGAGGAAGCAGATGTCATCGTTTTTGTGGTGTCTGGTAAAGAAGGGATTACAGATGCGGACGAGTACGTAGCTCGCAAACTCTATAAAACCCATAAACCTGTTATCCTCGCGGTTAACAAGGTTGATAATCCTGAGATGCGAAATGATATCTATGATTTCTATGCTCTGGGCTTGGGTGAACCTCTGCCAATCTCGTCTGTCCACGGTATCGGTACGGGTGATGTACTGGATGCCATCGTGGAAAATCTTCCACATGAAGTCGAAGAAGAAAATCCAGATGTCATTAAATTCAGCTTAATTGGCCGTCCAAACGTTGGGAAATCAAGTTTGATCAACGCCATTTTGGGAGAAGACCGTGTGATTGCTAGTCCAGTAGCTGGAACAACGCGCGATGCCATTGATACCCATTTTACAGATGCTGATGGACAAGAGTTTACCATGATTGATACGGCTGGTATGCGTAAGTCTGGTAAAGTCTATGAAAATACGGAGAAATACTCTGTCATGCGTGCCATGCGTGCTATTGACCGTTCTGACGTGGTCTTGATGGTCCTCAATGCCGAAGAAGGTATTCGTGAGTACGACAAGCGTATCGCAGGTTTTGCTCATGAAGCCGGTAAAGGGATGATCATCGTGGTCAATAAGTGGGATACCCTTGAGAAAGACAACCACACCATGAAGAAATGGGAAGAGGATATCCGTGAGCAGTTCCAATATCTGCCTTATGCACCGATTGTCTTTGTATCCGCTCTTACCAAGCAACGTCTCCATAAACTGCCTGAGATGATCAAGCAAATCAGTGAAAGTCAAAACACCCGTATCTCATCAGCAGTCTTGAACGATGTGATTATGGATGCCATTGCTATCAATCCAACACCGACAGACAAAGGAAAACGCCTCAAGATTTTCTACGCAACCCAAGTGGCAACCAAGCCACCAACCTTTGTCATCTTTGTCAATGAAGAAGAACTCATGCACTTCTCTTACTTGCGTTTCTTAGAAAATCAAATCCGAAAGGCCTTTGTCTTTGAGGGAACACCGATTCACTTGATTGCAAGAAAACGCAAGTAACCCTTGCTTATTTTCCAATAAGAATAACTTAAAAGAAGACTTCATAGTCTTCTTTTTTTCTATCTAAAAAGGGAGAAAAGAACCTATCAAATTGGAGGAGAATCTGTCATCAAATTTCAATCATTTTCCTAGCTTTTGTAATCTATTTGTAATGAAAATGCACTTTTTTTGTAAAAATCAAAATGCTATAATTCCTTAAATCAATTTTCCTTTATCAGGGAGGTTATTATGAAAAAAGGCAGATTATTTAAACATAGTTTGTTGGTTCGCTTGCTTGGGTTGCTGATGGTCTTTCTCTTCTTGTCAGCATTCACAGCACCTGAAAAACCTGAGTACGGAATCTATGATCCCAATCACTATCTGACTGATGATACAATCAGACTGATCCAAGGCTTGAATAAGGTAAATAGTCAAAAAGCAGAAAAATTCCAGATGGGCGTTTACGTTGTGAAAAGCCTGGATGGAGAAACAATCGAAACTGTAGCCAACGAAACAGCTAGAGCTTGGAAGATTGGCTACTCGGGAGACAACAACGGCGCCTTGATTGTGGTCGCTGTTGAGGATAGAAAATCACGGATTGAAACAAGCAATAATGTGGCCAGTAAAATCACAGACTATCAGACCAATAGATTTTTGAAAACAGCACGACCTTACTTTCAAAAGGGAGACTACAGCAATGGAGTTCTTTCTATAGCAAACAATCTCAACTACATGTTTTATAGTGGATCGAGTACGACTTCTTCAAGTTCTAGAAGTAGTTACGACTATGCTACTAATTCTAGTCGTCTAAGAGAAATTGAAAAGTATACAGCTGAGAGTCAATCTTCAAAACGGAACCGAAAAAGCAGTTCGAGCGACGGAGTTATCGGATTTGGAATTCTCATTTACTTCATCGTTATGATTATCGGATTTATATCTGGAGGCCGTGGTGGCGGTTCACATGGAGATGATTCTGGCGGTGGCTGGTGGGGCGGTGACTCATCAGATTCAGGATCTTCTTGGTCTGACTCAGGCTCCGACTCATCTGGAGGCTGGGACGGCGGTGGCTTTGATGGCGGTGGTTCGTCTGATGACTGGTGAGTGATCATATATTGCTTCTCCATACAGTAAGGTGATTCCTTTGCAACAGTTCACTCCTTAATTAAAAATAAAAACAAAGTTTGGGAAATTGATTTAAAATCTGAGTATTTTCTCAGAAAAGTTGATAAAAGAAAGTGTTAAGGTTTTGATATGAAACAAAATAAAGTAATTCTCTCAATAGTGGCGATCTTTTTTGGACTACTAGTTCTGGGAAGTTGTTCCGCAGTGACGACCTATAATGGTCTGGTTGGTGAACAGACTAAAGTGGAGCAGGCTCAGGCCGATGTCTCGACAGCCCTCCAACGTCGTTCGGACTTGATTGGTAACTTGGTGGAGTCCGTTAAAGGACAAATGAATCATGAAACCGAAGTCTTTACCAAGATTGCTGATGCTAGAGCTAAAATCGGTAGTAGCTCAGTAACTTCGGAAGAAAACCAAAAGGCTCAGGGAGAATTGAGCTCTGCTCTTTCCCGCTTGATTTCCTTGACGGAGAATTATCCAGAACTCAAGAGCAATCAAAATGTTGAGCAACTAATGGTCGAACTTTCAGGAAGTGAAAATCGTATCTTTGTAGCACGCAAGGATTATAATAAGGTCGCAGCTGAGTACAATCAAAAGTTGAGAAGTTTTCCAACCGTGCTTTTTGCGAATATGATGAACTTTAAAGAAGCTGAAACCTTTAAAGAAACAGAAGAAGCCAAGACAGTTCCTAAGGTCGATTTTGGAACATCTTCATCAAGTCAATAAAGTGAATCAGCCTATGAATAAAGTAATTTTTCTAGTATGACTAGTGATTTCAAATCCGAACCTGGAAAGCTTTTTCCAGGTTTTTTTGGTATAATAAAAGGGAAGAGACAGTGACTCAAATGGAGGTTTGCTATGGAGAAAACAAAAGCCTTTCTTGAAGCGCACTACAAGAGATATACTCTTACGATTTGCCTTCTCTGGTTCCTCATGTTTTTCCTTCCTTGGGATTGGCAAATAGGAGGAGTTTCAGTATATTATTTCGTTATGAAAAAACTCTTCGTGGTCTTTGGCGTTTTATCCATCCTATACTCCGTGCTGATTAAAAAAATCAGTCTTCTCATCTTTGGAATTATCTTTTGCTTGGCCTTCTGGATCAATCTCTTTTGGTATTTTGGGATACTGCCTGTATTCTTGGGAAATTAAACATTAAAAAATGAAGGACTAGACTAGTAGCTAGTCCTTTTTTCCCCTTTGTAAAACAAGGATTCTTTCTTGAAAAATAATAGTAAATATGCTAAAATGAAAAGAACATTCTAAAATATTCAGAATAAAAAGTAAGGAAAATCATGGCTAATATTTTAAAAACGATTATTGAAAATGATAAAGGAGAACTTCGCCGTCTAGAAAAGATGGCTGATAAGGTTCTTAATTATGAGAGCCAAATGGCTGCGATGTCAGACGAAGAGCTAAAAGCAAAAACTGACGAATTTAAAGAACGTTACAACAAGGGTGAATCACTTGATTCATTGCTATATGAAGCTTTTGCGGTAGTACGTGAAGCAGCAAAACGTGTCCTCGGGCTTTTCCCTTATAAGGTTCAGGTCATGGGTGGGATTGTTCTTCACCATGGTGACGTTCCAGAGATGCGTACCGGTGAAGGGAAGACCTTGACAGCGACTATGCCAGTGTACCTCAATGCCCTTGCAGGTAAAGGGGTTCACGTAGTTACAGTCAATGAATACCTAACAGAACGTGACGCGACTGAAATGGGTGAATTGTACTCATGGCTCGGTTTGTCAGTAGGGATTAACTTGGCAGCAAAATCTCCAATGGAGAAAAAAGAAGCGTACCTCTGTGATATCACCTACTCAACCAACTCAGAGATTGGTTTCGACTACCTTCGTGACAACATGGTCGTTCGTGCAGAAAACATGGTGCAACGTCCACTCAATTATGCCTTGGTCGATGAGGTTGACTCGATCTTGATCGACGAAGCCCGTACTCCTTTGATTGTTTCAGGTGCTAATGCAGTTGAAACGAGTCAGCTCTACCATATGGCGGATCATTTTGTGAAGTCTTTGGACAAGGATGATTATATTATTGACATTCAGTCTAAGACGATTGGTTTGTCTGATTCTGGGATTGACAAGGCTGAGAGCTATTTCAAACTGGAAAATCTCTATGATGTCGAAAATGTAGCTCTTACACACTTTGTTGACAATGCCCTTCGTGCCAACTATATCATGATTCTCGATATCGACTATGTGGTTAGTGAAGAGCAAGAAATCTTGATCGTCGACCAATTTACAGGTCGTACTATGGAAGGCCGTCGTTACTCTGATGGTTTGCACCAAGCGATTGAAGCTAAAGAGGGTGTGCCGATTCAAGATGAGACCAAGACTTCAGCTTCTATTACCTACCAAAACCTCTTCCGTATGTATAAGAAATTGGCAGGTATGACAGGTACTGGTAAAACAGAAGAAGAAGAGTTCCGTGAAATCTATAACATTCGTGTTATCCCAATCCCAACTAACCGTCCAATCCAACGTATCGATCACTCAGACCTTCTCTATGCCAGTCTTGATGCGAAGTTTAAGGCTGTAGTTGAAGATGTAAAAACTCGTCACCAAAAAGGTCAGCCGGTCTTGGTAGGTACAGTTGCAGTTGAAACGAGTGACTTCCTTTCTAAGAAACTGGTAGAGGCGGGTGTCCCTCACGAAGTCTTGAATGCGAAGAACCACTACAGAGAAGCGCAAATCATCATGAACGCTGGTCAGCGTGGCGCCGTTACTATCGCAACCAACATGGCCGGTCGTGGTACCGACATCAAGCTTGGCGAAGGGGTTCGTGAACTTGGTGGACTTTGTGTCATTGGTACAGAACGCCATGAAAGTCGCCGTATTGATAATCAGCTTCGTGGACGTTCAGGGCGTCAAGGAGACCCAGGTGAGTCACAATTCTACTTGTCTCTTGAAGATGATTTGATGAAACGTTTCGGTTCAGAACGTTTGAAAGGTGTCTTTGAACGTCTCAACATGTCTGACGAAGCCATCGAATCTCGCATGTTAACGCGTCAAGTTGAAGCAGCTCAAAAACGTGTTGAAGGAAACAACTACGATACTCGTAAACAAGTCCTTCAATACGATGACGTTATGCGTGAACAACGTGAAATCATCTATGCACAACGTTATGATGTCATTACAGCAGATCGTGACTTGGCACCTGAAATCCATGCTATGATCCGTCGTACCATTGGCCGAATCGTAGATGCACATGCTCGTTCGAAAGAAGATGAAAAACTGGAAGCAATCCTGAACTTTGCTAAGTATAACTTGCTTCCAGAAGATTCAATCAGCCGTTCAGATCTTGCAGGTCTGTCAGATCAGGCCATCAAAGATGAACTTTTCCAACGTGCCTTGAAAGTTTATGATAGCCAAGTTGCCAAACTTCGTGATGAAGAAGCAGTGAAAGAGTTCCAGAAGGTCTTGATCCTACGTGTTGTAGACAACAAGTGGACAGACCATATCGATGCTCTTGATCAGTTGCGAAATGCTGTTGGTCTTCGTGGATATGCGCAAAACAATCCTGTCGTAGAATATCAAGCAGAAGGTTTCCGTATGTTTAACGACATGATTGGATCGATTGAATTCGATGTGACCCGCTTGATGATGAAAGCACAAATCCACGAACAGGAACGTCCTCAAACTGAACACAATATCAGTACAACTGCGACTCGTAATATCGCAGCGCAGCAGACTCAGCTTCCAAAAGATGTGGACTTGAGCCAAATCGGACGAAACGACCAATGCCCATGTGGATCAGGTAAGAAATTCAAGAACTGTCATGGTAAGAGACAATAATATGAGATAAGATACAGGCGGATACCTGGTAAAAATCATTTTTTACTTGGTATCCGTTTGCTTTATAAGGAGATGAGTTATGGTATTTACAGCAAAAAGTCCTAAAATTAATATTGAAGAAGTTCGTGCCTTGTCAAAATTAGAAGGCAAAGCTTTGGAGAGAAAATCACAGCGTGATCAAGAGCTAGAAGCCATTATGCGTGGAGAAGACCAGCGGATTCTATTGGTAATCGGGCCATGCTCATCTGACAATGAAGAAGCTGTTCTTGAGTACGCTAAGCGTTTGGCAGTCCTACAAGAAGAAGTGGCAGACCGTATCTTTATGGTTATGCGTGTTTATACTGCCAAACCTCGTACCAACGGAGATGGCTATAAGGGCTTGATTCACCAGCCTAATGCGACAGAAGCCCCTAGCCTCATCAACGGAATCAAAGCCGTTCGACATCTTCATTATCGTGTCATCACGGAAACAGGTATGACTACTGCTGATGAAATGCTTTATCCTGAAAATCTTCCGCTAGTAGATGATTTGATTTCTTACATGGCAGTTGGTGCACGTTCGGTTGAAGACCAGCAACACCGCTTTGTGGCAAGTGGGGCAGATTTCGCGACTGGTTTTAAAAATCCAACCTCTGGAAATCTCAATGTCATGTTTAATGGGATTTATGCTGCTCAAAACAAACAAAGTTTCCTTTTCCTAGGAAAAGAAGTGGAAACAACTGGGAACCCGCTTTCCCATGCCATTCTTCGTGGAGCGACCAATGAGTATGGTAAGAATATTCCCAACTACTACTATGATAATTTGATGAATACCATTGCCCAGTATGAGAAAATGGGCTTGGAAAATCCTTTTATCATTGTGGATACCAATCATGACAACTCTGGTAAGCAATATATGGACCAGATTCGAATTGTCCGCCAGACCTTGATTAACCGTGATTGGAATGAAAAAATTAAGCAGTATGTTCGTGGCTTTATGATTGAGTCTTATCTAGAAGACGGCCGTCAAAACGAACCGGAAGTATTTGGCAAGTCTATCACGGACCCTTGCCTTGGCTGGGAGAATACGGAAGTCCTTGTCAGAGAAATCTACCAAACGCTAGGAGAATAAGATGGCATTTATTGAAAAAGGTCAAGAAATCGATATTGAAGCAATCAAGGCAGAAACTCAATTGTCTGCGGAAGCCTTGCGACTAAAGGAGCGTCGTGATAGAGAATTGGCAGACATCATTTCAGGAGAAGATGATCGGATCCTTTTGGTGATTGGTCCTTGCTCTTCTGACAATGAAGAGGCTGTTTTGGAATATGCCCGCCGTTTAGCTGACTTGCAGAAAAAAGTTGCGGATAAAATCTTTATCGTCATGCGTGTTTATACAGCTAAACCTCGCACCAACGGAGACGGCTATAAAGGTTTGGTTCACCAACCAGATACCTCTAAGGCTCCAAGCCTGATTAACGGTTTGCAGGCTGTGCGCCAGTTGCACTACCGCGTCATTACAGAGACAGGTTTGACAACGGCTGACGAGATGCTTTATCCGTCAAATCTGGTTTTGGTAGATGATTTGGTCAGCTACCATGCTGTGGGGGCTCGTTCTGTGGAAGACCAAGAGCACCGCTTTGTGGCTTCAGGAATTGATGCACCAGTAGGGATGAAAAATCCAACCTCAGGAAATCTTGGAGTAATGTTTAATGGTATCTATGCTGCTCAGAACAAACAGACCTTCCTCTTCCATGGTCAAGAAGTTGAGACTTCAGGAAATCCCTTGGCCCACGTCATCCTTCGTGGTGCAGTTAATGAATATGGGAAAAATGAGCCTAACTTTTACTATGAAACCCTGCTAAATGCCATTGAACGCTATGAAGCCATGGGACTTGAAAATCCTTTTATCCTCATCGATACCAACCATGATAACTCAGGCAAGCAATATATGGAGCAGATTCGAATTGTTCGTCAGACCTTGCAAAATCGTGATTGGAATGAGAAAATCAAAAAGACGGTTCGAGGCTTTATGATTGAATCCTACCTAGCAGATGGTCGTCAAAACCAACCAGAGGTCTTTGGTTGCTCCATTACCGACCCTTGTCTAGGTTGGGAAAATACAGAGGCCTTGGTAGAAGAAATCTATGCTACCTTGACAAAATAAGTGAAAAGGATGGAGTTGGGGGAATCTCAACTCCTTTTGATGAGAATGATAGTTGGACATGGAATTGACATCGAAGAATTAGCTTCGATAGAAAGCGCAGTTACACGACATGAAGGCTTTGCCAAGCGCGTGCTGACCGCTAAGGAAATGGAGCGCTTCACTAGTCTCAAAGGGCGCAGGCAAATCGAATATTTGGCTGGTCGCTGGTCGGCTAAGGAGGCCTTTTCCAAGGCTATGGGAACTGGCATTGGCAAGCTCGGTTTCCAAGATTTGGAAGTATTGAACAATGAACGCGGGGCTCCTTATTTTAGTCGGTCACCATTTTTAGGAAAGATTTGGCTGTCTATCAGCCACACTGATCAGTTTGTGACAGCCAGTGTCATTTTGGAGGAAAATCATGAAAGCTAGTCCACATAGACCAACCAAGGCTCTGATTCATCTGGGAGCTATTCGACAAAATATTCAGCAAATGGGGGCTCATATCCCTGAAGGAACGCTCAAATTTGCAGTAGTCAAGGCTAATGCCTATGGGCATGGGGCTGTTGCTGTTGCGACGGCGATTCAGGATGAAGTTGATGGTTTTTGCGTTTCGAATATTGATGAAGCCATTGAACTCAGACAAGCTGGACTGAGTAAGCGAATCCTCATTTTAGGAGTTTCTGACATCGAAGCAGTTGCTCTTGCTAAAGAATACGATATCACTTTGACTGTGGCTGGACTGGAGTGGATTCAAGCACTCTTAGATAAGGAAGCTGACCTAACTGGATTGACAGTCCACCTTAAGATTGACTCAGGAATGGGACGAATTGGCTTTCGAGAGGCTTGCGAGGCTGAGCAGGCTCAAGACTTGCTCCAACAACATGGTGCTCGTGTTGAAGGGATTTTTACCCACTTTGCTACTGCAGACGAGGAATCAGATGACTACTTTAATGCCCAGTTAGAACGGTTTAAAGATATTTTGGCCAGTATGAAAGGTCTTCCAGAGCTGGTTCATGCCAGTAATTCGGCAACGACCCTTTGGCATGCAGAGACTATTTTCAATGCGGTTCGTATGGGGGATGCTATGTATGGTCTTAACCCTAGCGGAGAGGTCTTGGACTTGCCCTATGACTTGAAACCAGCCTTGACCTTGGAATCTGCCTTGGTTCACGTCAAGACAGTTCCAGCTGGAGCTTGCATGGGCTACGGAGCGACATATCAAGCGGATAGTGAGCAAGTCATTGCGACGGTGCCAATCGGCTATGCGGATGGTTGGACACGAGATATGCAGAATTTCACTGTCTTGGTAGATGGCCAAGCTTGCCCAATTGTTGGACGAGTTTCTATGGACCAAATCACCATTCGTCTGCCTAAGCTTTATCCGTTGGGAACAAAAGTAACCTTAATTGGCTCCAACGGAGGCAAGGAAATCACAGCTACTCAGGTAGCGACCTTCCGTGGGACTATTAACTACGAGGTCGTTTGTCTCCTCAGCGATCGCATTCCGAGAGAATATTATTAGAAAAGAAAGGAGTGGAGCATGAATCTACATCAACCCTTGCATGTCTTACCTGGTGTGGGACCAAAGTCAGCAGAGAAATACGCCAAACTAGGAATTGAAAACTTGCAAGACCTCTTGCTCTACTTTCCTTTCCGTTACGAAGACTTCAAAACCAAGCGGGTGCTGGAGCTGGAAGATGGCGAAAAGGCGGTCCTGTCTGGTCAAGTCGTGACACCTGCCAGTGTACAGTATTATGGTTTCAAGCGCAATCGCCTACGTTTTAGCCTTAAGCAGGGAGAGGTCGTTTTTGCGGTGAATTTCTTTAACCAGCCCTATCTAGCAGACAAGATAGAGTTGGGAGCAACCCTTGCTGTTTTTGGGAAGTGGGACCGTGCCAAGGCTAGTCTGACTGGGATGAAGGTTCTAGCTCAGGTGGAAGATGACCTCCAGCCTGTCTATCGTCTGGCTCAGGGAATCAGTCAGGCCAGTTTGGTTAAGGTCATTAAGACAGCCTTTGATCAGGGATTGGACCTCTTGATTGAGGAAAACCTTCCCCAGTCTTTACTTGATAAATACAAACTCATGTCCCGTTGCCAGGCTGTTCGCGCTATGCATTTTCCTAAGGATTTGGCAGAATACAAGCAGGCCCTTCGTCGTATCAAGTTTGAGGAACTCTTTTACTTCCAAATGCAGTTGCAGACGCTCAAGTCTGAAAATAGAGTTCAGGGAAGCGGTCTGGTTCTGAATTGGTCTCAGGAAAAAGTGACGGCTGTTAAGGAATGTTTACCTTTTGCCTTAACCCCAGCTCAGGAAAAAAGTTTGCGGGAAATTTTGACCGACATGAAGTCCGACCACCACATGAATCGTCTCCTGCAAGGAGATGTGGGGAGCGGGAAAACGGTAGTCGCTGGCTTGGCCATGTTTGCTGCAGTGACGTCTGGCTACCAAGCGGCTCTCATGGTACCGACCGAAATCCTTGCTGAGCAACACTTTGAAAGTCTACAGAGTCTCTTTCCAGACTTGAAACTCGCTCTCTTGACAGGATCCTTGAAAGCTGCAGAAAAAAGAGAAGTCTTGGAGACCATAGCGAAGGGTGAGGCTGATTTGATTATCGGAACCCACGCTCTGATACAAGATGGGGTTGATTATGCTCGACTTGGTTTGATTATCATCGATGAGCAGCACCGTTTTGGTGTGGGACAAAGGCGGATTTTACGGGAAAAAGGCGACAACCCAGACGTTCTCATGATGACGGCGACGCCCATTCCGCGAACATTGGCTATCACAGCCTTTGGCGATATGGATGTTTCCATTATCGACCAGATGCCTGCGGGTCGGAAACCCATTGTGACACGTTGGATCAAACATAAGCAACTGCCTCAGGTGCTGACTTGGTTAGAGGGAGAAATTCAAAAAGGTTCTCAAGCCTACGTCATCTCTCCCTTGATTGAAGAATCGGAAGCTCTGGATTTGAAAAATGCTATTGCTTTATCAGAGGAGTTGACAGCTCATTTTGCAGGTAAGGCTGAAGTGGCTCTTTTACATGGTAAGATAAGGAGTGACGAAAAAGACCAGATTATGCAGGATTTCAAAGAGAGAAAAACAGATATTCTAGTATCTACAACTGTTATCGAGGTTGGGGTCAATGTTCCCAATGCGACCGTCATGATTATCATGGATGCTGATCGGTTCGGTCTCAGCCAGCTTCACCAGCTCAGAGGCCGTGTTGGTCGAGGGGACAAGCAGTCCTATACTGTTCTCGTTGCTAATCCCAAGACGGACTCTGGGAAGGATCGCATGCGTATCATGACAGAAACGACCAATGGATTTGTCCTTGCGGAGGAAGATTTGAAAATGCGTGGTTCTGGTGAGATTTTTGGAACCAGACAATCAGGACTACCAGAATTTCAAGTGGCGGATATCATCGAAGATTTTCCGATTTTAGAAGAAGCTAGGAAGGTTGCCAGCTACATTAGTTCGATAGAAGGTTGGCAAGAGGATCCAGAATGGCGTATGATTGCTCTCCATCTGGAAAAGAAAGAACATCTAGATTAATACTCTTCGAAAATCTCTTCAAACCACGTCAACGTCGCCTTGGCGTATATATGGTTCCTGACTTCGTCAGTTCTATCTACAACCTCAAAGCAGTGCTTTGAGCAACCTGCGGCTAGTTTCCTAGTTTGCTCTTTGATTTTCATTGAGTATAAGCTTTCTCTAAGGAAAACTTAAGCTAGCTTTTAGGTTTGGGTCTTATACTAGAGTCATCAAAAAGAAACGAGGACTCTCATATGACGATTAAAGTGACCTACCAAAAGAAATTTCAGACTTTCAAACTAGAGAAAGGAGCTAGCACCTATTGATACACAAAGAGCGGAAACGCTCTTTTATTTTTATAAAATGGTCGGCTATAAATCAAACTTAGTCAAGTGATAAAAAGATATTAGTCTCCAAGCCTATTTACTCTTTGACTGAAGCTTGATATAATGACTCCATCTGAATAAGGAGGAGTGAAAAGAATGTTAGAAACCAGAACGATTGCTATCCAGGATAGGTATGGAGAACGATTCCAGCATTGTTGGGGATGTGGTCCAAAGAATGATTTAGGTTTACATTTAAAAACCTATCCAAGTGTAGATGGGAGTAGTTGTATTAGTCGTATAAAGCTTGAGAATGCTTATACTGGTGGAGTTCCTTCAAATGTCTTTGGAGGAATGATAGCGACTATTTTTGATTGCCATGGCACGGCCTCAGCAGCTTGGTTTGCCCATCATCAAAAAGGGTTGGAACTGACGGAATCAACTGTGATAGGACGTTTTATTACAGCTCGCTTGGAGATTGATTACCTTAGTCCTAGTCCAATTGAAGATGAAATTGTGGTTACTTCTACTCTGGAGGAATTAGGGGAAAGAAAAGCAATTATTGCTATGGAGATGACAGTGGCTACTAAAGTCCGTGCCAAAGCCAAAATGGTAGCAGTTGCTGTGAAGGATCATATGTAAAACGGAGGATTAGAAGTTTAAGATTTTAAAACTACTTTCAAACGATGCGTTTGAGGGAGGAGAATTTAAAATCACTTTCTGTTTACCATTCTTTCTTGCATTGCTTTTCTAGATATGCTACAGTTATGATAACGATTACAAATTAAAAGGAGCATGCTATGAAAAACCCAGCTTTGTTAGAAGAAATCAAGATTTATAGAGGGAGAGATGAGGTCCCAGTAGACTTTGATACTTTTTGGGATGGGGAAGTGAAAAAGGTTTCAACTCTTCCAGCCTACCAGTTGGAGGAAAGAGATTTCCATATTCCCCAAGTCAAGTGCTATGAGCTAACCTTTGAAGGAACTAATGAAGGCAAGGTCTACGCACGTGTCGTCCTTCCAAAGAGTGAGGGTAAAGTTCCCCTAATCTTTCACTTTCATGGCTATATGGGACGTGGCTGGGACTGGACGGACATGCTGGCCTTCACCGTGGCTGGTTACGGTGTTGTTTCTATGGACGTTCGAGGCCAATCGGGTTATTCGCAGGATGGCTTGCGCTCTCCACTAGGAAATACGGTTAAGGGGCATATCATCCGTGGTGCTGTTGAAGGTCGGGACCACCTCTTTTATAAGGATGTCTATCTGGATATTTACCAGTTGGTTGAAATTATTGCCAGTCTGCCTCAGGTAGATGAGAAAAAACTTTCCAGCTATGGTGCGTCACAAGGAGGGGCCTTAGCTCTGGTTGCAGCAGCGCTCAATCCTCGAATTCAGAAAACAGTTGCCATCTATCCTTTCTTGTCAGACTTTAGACGGGTGCTCGAGATTGGCAATACCAGTGAAGCCTATGACGAACTCTTCCGTTATTTCAAGTTCCACGATCCCTTCCATGAAACAGAGGAGGAAATCATGGCGACCCTTGCCTATATTGATGTGAAAAATCTTGCCCATCGTATCACGGGTGAGGTCAAGATGATTACGGGCTTGGACGACGATGTTTGCTATCCTATTACCCAGTTTGCGATATACAACCGCCTAACTTGCGACAAGGCCTATCGCATCATGCCAGAGTATGCTCACGAAGCCATGAATGTTTTTGTCAATGACCAAGTTTATAACTGGCTCTGTGGCAGCGAGATTCCTTTTAAGTACGTAAGATAATGAATGAGAGAGCCCAGGAGCTCTCTTTTTTATGTCCAAAACCTGAAAGTACTTTTAGAAAATTTAAAATATTAAAATATTCTTAAAAGTAAAATCTATTCTGTGGGAACTCAGATATAAATATAAGACTTTATTGTATAATAAAGGAAAAGTCACTTGTGAAAGGAGGAAAAAGGCTGCTGGACGCTTAAAGAATGGCTCAGCAGAAATGGGAGAGGATTGGGAGCTCTCATTAAGTTGGATACTTTCTTGTAAGACTTGTCTCTTGAGAGACAATAAAAATTTTTAAAGAAAAAGAAAGCGCTTTATTTTATGAAAAATGAAAGGACAAACATGAATTACAAATCTTTAGATCGGAAACAGCGATACGGAATTCGAAAATTTGCAGTCGGGGCGGCATCGGTAGTGATTGGTACAGTAGTATTTGGAGCAAATCCAGTCTTAGCTCAAGAGCAAGCCAATGCAGCAGGAGCCAATACAGAAACTGTCGAACATGGTCAAGGTTTATCAGAATTGCCAAAAGAGGTGTCCTCGGGAGATCTTGCTCATTTGGATAAGGATTTGGCTGGTAAATTGGCAGCAGCTCAAGACAATGGCGTTGAGGTGGACCAAGATCATTTGAAAAAAAATGAGAGTGCAGAGTCAGAAACCCCATCCTCTACCGAAACCCCTGCAGAAGAAGCAAATAAAGAAGAGGAATCAGAGGATCGGGGGGCTATTCCTCGTGACTATTACTCAAGAGATTTAAAAAATGCTAATCCTGTCCTTGAAAAAGAAGATGTTGAAACCAATGCAGCAAATGGTCAGAGAGTTGATTTATCAAGTGAACTAGACAAACTAAAGCAACTTAAAAATGCTACAGTTCACATGGAGTTCAAACCAGATGCATCAGCTCCACGCTTTTACAATCTCTTCTCTGTATCCAGTGACACCAAGGAAAATGAGTACTTTACTATGTCTGTCCTTGATAATACAGCTCTTATTGAAGGGCGTGGCGCTAACGGAGAGCAGTTCTATGATAAGTATACAGATGCTCCTTTGAAAGTTCGCCCTGGACAATGGAATTCCGTGACCTTTACTGTCGAACAACCGACAGCGGAGTTACCTCATGGTCGAGTTCGTCTCTATGTGAACGGTGTCTTATCTCGAACAAGTCTCAAATCTGGTAACTTCATTAAAGATATGCCAGATGTTAATCAAGCTCAACTTGGAGCAACCAAACGGGGCAAGAAAACAGTTTGGGCATCAAACCTACAAGTTCGAAACCTAACCGTTTACGATCGTGCTTTAAGCCCAGATGAAGTTCAAACACGGAGTCAATTATTTGAAAGAGGTGAATTGGAACAGAAACTTCCTGAGGGAGCAAAAGTCACTGAGAAAGAAGACGTATTTGAAGGTGGTAGGAACAATCAACCAAATAAAGATGGTATCAAGAGTTATCGTATTCCTGCTCTTCTCAAGACTGATAAAGGAACGCTGATTGCAGGTGCAGATGAACGTCGTCTCCATTCGAGTGACTGGGGTGATATCGGCATGGTCATCAGACGTAGTGAAGATAATGGTAAAACTTGGGGAGATCGAGTAACCATTACCAACTTACGTGACAATCCAAGAGCTTCTGACCCATCAATTGGTTCACCAGTGAATATTGATATGACCTTGACTCAAGATCCTGAAACCAAACGCATCTTTGCCATTTACGACATGTTCCCAGAAGGAAAAGGGATCTTTGGAATGTCTTCGCAAAAAGAAGAAGCCTACAAAGAAATCAATGGTAAAACCTATCAACTCCTCTATCGAGAAGGTGAACAGGAAGCTTATACTATTCGAGAAAATGGTACAGTTTACACTCCAGATGGTAAAGCAACAGACTACCGCGTTGTTGTAGATCCTGTTAAACCAGCCTATAGCGACAAGGGTGATCTATACAAGGGTGACCAGCTACTAGGCAATATCTACTTCACAACAAACAAAACTTCTCCATTTAGAATTGCGAAGGATAGCTACCTATGGATGTCTTACAGCGATGACGACGGGAAGACCTGGTCAGCGCCTCAAGATATTACTCCGATGGTCAAAGCCGATTGGATGAAATTCCTAGGAGTAGGTCCTGGAGTGGGGATTACCCTTCGTACTGGACCACATAAAGGTCGAATCGTCGTTCCTGTCTATACAACCAACCGGGCTAACCACCTCAATGGTTCTCAATCATCTCGAATCATCTACTCAGACGACCATGGTAAGACTTGGCATATGGGTGGTGGTGTCAACGACAATCGTACACTTTATGATGGTACAGTAGTCGATTCAAGTACCATGAGTAATTATTATGCTCAAAATACGGAAGCTTCAGTTGTTCAGTTAAACAATGGGGACCTCAAACTCTTTATGCGTGGGTTGACAGAAGATCTACAGGTTGCGACCAGTCATGATGGTGGTCTAACTTGGGACAATAACGTTGAACGCTACGATGTTCCAGATGTTTATGTTCAAATGGCTGCGACTCATACGGTTCAAAATGGTAAAGAGTATATTCTCTTGGCAAATGCAAATGGTCCAGGTCGTAAAAATGGTTATATTCGAGTGGCTCGTGTAGAAGAAGATGGCCAGCTAACTTGGTTGCACCACCATTTGATTCAAGAAGGTGAGTATGCTTATAACTCACTTCAACAAATCGGGCCAGATGAATTTGGACTTTTATACGAACACCATGCTCCTGGAGGTGTTCCATACACACTTTCCTTCAAGAAATTCAACTGGGATTTCTTAAGCAAAGACAGAATTTCTCCTAAAGAAGCAAAAGTAAAATATGCTATCCAAAAATGGCCAGGTATTATTGCCATGGAGTTCGATTCGGAAGTATTGGTCAACAAGGCTCCGACCCTTCAATTGGCAAATGGCAAGACAGCAACCTTTATGACCCAGTACGATACAAAAACTCTCCTATTCACAATAGATCCAGAGGATATGGGTCAAAGAATTACAGGTCTAGCTGAGGGTGCAATTGAAAGCATGCACAATTTACCAGTTTCTTTAGCTGGCTCTAAACTAAGCGATGGTATTAATGGCAGTGAAGTTGCTATCCATGAGGTTCCAGAGTTCACAGGTGGTGTCAATGCAGAAGAAGCGGCTGTGGCAGAGATACCAGAGTACACTGGACCATTGGCAACAGTAGGTGAAGAAGTAGCTCCAACAGTAGAAAAACCAGAGTTTACGGGTGGAGTTAACGCTGTTGAGGCAGCAGTCCATGAGATTCCTGAGTTTAAAGGAGGAGTGAATGCAGTTCAAGCAGCCTCAAACGAGGTTCCAGAATATAGCGGAGGTGCTAACTTTGTCTTGGCAGCTTCAAATGACCTGCCAGAGTATAAGGGTGGAGTCAATGGCGCTGAGGCAGCAGTCCATGAAGTGCCAGAGTACAAGGGAGACACCAATATAGTATTGGCAGCTGCAGACAACAAACTGTCTCTAGGCCAAGATGTGACCTATCAAGCGCCAGCAGCTAAACAAGATGAACTTCCAAATACGGGAAGCAAGGAAACCAGCTCACTAATTTCCCTTGGCCTTGCGGGCGTCCTCTTATCACTTTTTGCATTTGGAAAGAAGAGAAAAGAATAATAAGCAAGAGCTTTTTGAGTAAGTTTCAGAAGAGATAGCAGGTTTTCAAGCCTGCTATCTTTTTTGATGACATTCAGCTTGATTCGAAATCATAAGAGGCCTGAAACTACTTTCAGGAACGGCTGTTCTATAAAATACTTTTGAAACTGAAATCTATTCTATCACAAGCTATTGAAAGCGCTTAACAAATAATATATAATAAGCCCATAAGAACAAGAAAGGGAGGAAAGAGGATGCCACAGATCAGCAAAGAAGCCTTGATTGAACAAATCAAAGATGGAATCATTGTCTCTTGCCAGGCACTTCCTCACGAACCGCTTTATACAGAAGCGGGAGGAGTCATTCCCTTGCTAGTCAAAGCGGCTGAGCAAGGTGGAGCAGTCGGTATCCGAGCAAACAGTGTTCGCGATATCAAGGAGATCAAGGAGGTTACGAAACTCCCGATTATCGGGATTATCAAACGTGACTATCCGCCACAGGAGCCTTTCATTACAGCTACGATGAGAGAAGTGGATGAACTGGCTGAACTAGATATTGAGGTCATTGCTCTGGATTGTACCAAACGTGAACGTTACGATGGTTTGGAAATCCAAGACTTTATCCGACAAGTCAAAGAAAAATATCCGCATCAACTCTTGATGGCTGATACCAGTACTTTTGAAGAAGGAATTGCAGCGGTTGAAGCAGGTGTTGATTTTGTTGGAACAACCCTATCAGGTTATACCTCTTATAGTCCGAAAGTAGATGGTCCAGACTTTGAACTGATCAAAAAACTGTGTGAAGCAGGTGTGGATGTCATCGCTGAAGGGAAGATTCACACACCAGAACAAGCCAAGCAAATCCTTGAATATGGAGTGCGAGGTATCGTTGTTGGTGGAGCGATTACTAGACCAAAAGAGATTACGGAACGCTTTGTTGCCGGTCTTAAATAACACAATCTCAAAACAGAGGAGAGTGGTCGATGCGTCGGATAAAATGAAAACGTATACAAATATAAACTTGCTCATTATCCAATATGGATACGCTTAACAATTAGGAGAATACAAATGAAATTTAGAAAACTAGCTTGTACAGTACTTGCGGGTGCTGCGATTCTTGGCCTTGCTGCTTGTGGTAACTCTGGTGGAAGTAAAGATGCTGGAAATTCTGGTAGCGATAGCGGAAAAACAGAAATCACTTGGTGGGCATTCCCAGTCTTCACACAAGAAAAAACGGGTGACGGTGTTGGAACTTATGAAAAATCAATCATCGAAGCTTTTGAAAAAGCAAATCCAGATGTAAAAGTGAAATTGGAAACCATCGACTTCAAGTCAGGTCCAGAAAAGATCACAACAGCTATCGAAGCGGGAACAGCGCCAGACGTACTCTTTGACGCACCAGGACGTATCATCCAATACGGTAAAAATGGTAAATTGGCTGAGTTGAACGACCTTTTCACAGACGAATTCGTCAAAGATGTGAACAACGAGAACATCGTACAAGCAAGTAAGGCTGGAGACAAAGCCTACATGTATCCAATCAGTTCAGCACCATTCTACATGGCAATGAACAAGAAAATGTTGGAAGATGCTGGAGTTGCAAACCTTGTAAAAGAAGGTTGGACAACTGATGACTTTGAAAAAGTTTTGAAAGCGCTTAAAGATAAAGGCTATACACCAGGTTCATTGTTCAGTTCTGGTCAAGGGGGAGACCAAGGAACACGTGCCTTCATCGCAAACCTTTATGGCGGTTCTGTAACAGACAAAGACGTAACCAAATATACAACAGACGATCCTAAATTCGTCAAAGGTCTTGAAAAAGCTGCTAGCTGGATTAAAGACGGTTTGTTGAACAACGGTTCACAATTTGACGGTGGAGCAGACATCCAAAACTTTGCCAACGGTCAAACTTCATACACAATCCTTTGGGCACCAGCTCAAAACGGTATCCAAGCGAAACTCTTGGAAGCAAGTAAGGTAGATGTGGTAGAAGTACCATTCCCATCAGACTCTGGTAAACCATCTCTTGAATACCTTGTAAACGGATTTGCAGTATTTAACAACAAAGACGATAAGAAAATCGCAGCTGCTAAGAAATTCGTTCAATTCATCGCAGATGACAAAGAATGGGGTCCTAAAGACGTAGTTCGTACAGGTGCCTTCCCAGTTCGTACTTCATTTGGCAAACTTTATGAAGACAAACGTATGGAAACAATCAGTGGCTGGACTAAATACTACTCACCATATTACAACACTATCGATGGATTTGCTGAAATGAGAACACTTTGGTTCCCAATGTTGCAATCTGTATCAAATGGTGACGAAAAACCAGCGGATGCTTTGAAAACCTTCACTGAAAAAGCTAACGAAACAATCAAAAAAGCTACAAAACAATAAGCACTAAGTCAGATTGATTCCCCCTTTTCCCTGTGCACTAAGGTGTAAGAAAAGGGGGACTTTTGTTTGAAATGGTAGGAACTGTCACGAAATTAAAATGAAGTTCTTACATAAGCGAATCTTAAAAAATTTCATTTTGATTTTAAAACAGTTTAAGAAAATCAAAAAATATTCTATTTGAAAGAGAGGTGCCGACTGTGAAAGTCAATAAAATTCGCATGCGGGAAACAGTGATTTCCTATGCTTTCCTAGCACCAGTGTTATTCTTCTTTGTGATCTTTGTCTTGGCTCCTATGATTATGGGATTCATTACAAGTTTCTTTAACTACTCCATGACGAAATTTGAGTTTGTAGGCTTGGACAACTACATTCGTATGTTTAAAGATCCTGTCTTTACCAAGTCTTTGATCAATACCGTTATCTTGGTTATCGGATCAGTACCAATTGTTGTACTCTTCTCGCTCTTTGTAGCATCTCAAACCTATCATCAAAATGCCATTGCCCGTTCTTTCTATCGTTTCGTCTTCTTCCTACCGGTTGTAACAGGTAGTGTTGCCGTAACGGTTGTATGGAAATGGATCTATGATCCACTATCAGGGATTCTAAACTTTGTCCTTAAGTCAAGTCATATCATCAGCCAAAACATTTCTTGGTTGGGTGATAAAAACTGGGCCTTGCTAGCGATTATGATTATCCTTTTGACAACATCTGTTGGTCAACCGATTATCCTTTATATCGCTGCTATGGGGAATATTGATAACTCACTAGTTGAAGCAGCGCGTGTTGACGGTGCTACTGAATTTCAAGTGTTCTGGAAGATCAAATGGCCTAGCCTTCTTCCAACAACTCTTTACATTGCGATTATTACAACTATCAACTCATTCCAATGTTTCGCCTTGATTCAGCTCTTGACATCTGGTGGTCCAAACTACTCAACAAGTACCTTGATGTACTACCTTTACGAAAAAGCCTTCCAATTGACAGAATACGGCTATGCAAATACCATCGGTGTCTTCTTGGCAGTGATGATTGCCATTGTCAGCTTTGCTCAATTCAAGATCCTCGGAAACGACGTAGAATACTAAAGAAAGGAGACAGTTATGCAACCTACACAAAAGAAACCTTTAACAGCTTTCACTGTTATTTCAACGATTATCTTGCTCTTGTTGACCGTACTGTTCATCTTTCCATTCTACTGGATTTTGACAGGTGCCTTCAAATCACAACCGGATACCATTATGATTCCACCACAGTGGTTCCCTAAAATGCCAACCATGGAAAACTTCCAACAACTCATGGTGCAAAACCCTGCTATGCAGTGGATGTGGAACTCTGTATTTATCTCACTGGTAACCATGTTCTTAGTGTGTGCGACCTCTTCTCTAGCAGGTTATGTCTTGGCTAAAAAACGTTTCTATGGTCAGCGCATCCTCTTTGCAGTCTTTATCGCTGCCATGGCTCTTCCAAAACAAGTTGTCCTTGTACCATTGGTGCGTATCGTCAACTTCATGGGAATTCACGATACCCTTTGGGCAGTTATCCTGCCTTTGATTGGATGGCCGTTCGGGGTCTTCCTCATGAAACAGTTCAGTGAAAATATTCCAACAGAATTGCTTGAATCAGCTAAAATCGACGGTTGTGGTGAGATTCGTACTTTCTGGAGCGTAGCCTTCCCTATTGTGAAGCCAGGATTTGCAGCCCTTGCGATCTTTACCTTCATCAATACTTGGAACGACTACTTCATGCAGTTGGTTATGTTGACTTCACGTCAAAACTTGACTATCTCACTCGGGGTTGCGACCATGCAGGCCGAAATGGCGACCAACTATGGTTTGATCATGGCTGGTGCAGCTCTTGCAGCCGTGCCAATCGTAACAGTCTTCTTAGTCTTCCAAAAATCCTTCACTCAGGGTATCACTATGGGAGCTGTTAAAGGATAATGCTCTGCGAAAATTGAATTCAAACTACGTCTGCGTTACCATGCTATACTTAAGTATTGCCTGCGGTTAGCTTCCGAGTTTGTTCTTCGATTTTCATTGAGTATAGGAAAAACTGTCTATCAAAATTCAGAAGAATATGTTATAGACTAAGAGAAATATAGTTTCATAAGTGTCTACAAAATGGAGAGTATGCAGTTACTTCGTGAAGTTTTGTCAGACACTTATCAACTTAATTTATGATTTTAGTTAACTATCAGAAACGAAGGAAACAGTATGATTTTTGACGATTTGAAAAACATCTACTTTTACAAGGGGATTCATCCCAATCTAGACAAGGCTATCGACTATCTCTATCAGCACCGTAAGAATTCTTTCGAACTCGGTAAGTATGAGATTGACGGGGACAAGGTCTTTCTAGTTGTTCAGGAAAATGTCCTCAATCAAGCTGAAAATGATCAATTTGAGCACCATAAGAATTATGCAGACTTGCATTTGCTGGTAGAAGGACATGAATATTCGAGCTACGGTTCACGTATCAAAGATGAAGCAGTAGCATTCGACGAAGCGAGCGACATTGGCTTTGTCCATTGTCATGAAAAATACCCACTCTTGTTGGGCTATCACAATTTTGCAATTTTCTTCCCAGGAGAACCACACCAGCCAAATGGCTACGCAGGGATGGAAGAAAAAGTTCGCAAGTATCTCTTTAAAATTTTGATTGATTAAAAGAATCAGGAGGAGCAAACATGGCACAAAAAGGAGTAAGCCTTATCAAGGCAGCATTTGATACAGATAATTTTCTCATGCGTTTCAGTGAGAAGGTCTTGGATATCGTGACAGTCAATCTTCTTTTTGTCGTCTCTTGTTTGCCCATTGTGACGATTGGAGTGGCGAAAATCAGCCTTTACGAGACCATGTTTGAGATTAAGAGAAGCAGGCGAGTACCTGTTTTCAGAACCTATCTAAGAGCCTTCAAGCAAAATCTGAAACTGGGTTTCCAGTTAGGTTTGCTGGAGTTAGGCATTGTGTCATTAAGCCTTCTAGATCTCTATCTCTTCTGGGGTCAGACTGCTTTGCCTTTCCAGATTGTGAAAGCTATTTGTTTGGGGATTCTCATCTTCCTCACTCTGGTGATGTTGGCTAGTTATCCCATCGCTGCGCGCTATGATTTGTCTTGGAAAGAAGTGCTGCAAAAAGGGCTTATCTTGGCAAGTTTTAACTTTCCATGGTTCTTCCTCATGTTAGTCATTCTCTTTCTTATTGTGATGGTTCTTTATCTATCCGCCTTCACTCTCCTTTTGGGTGGGTCAGCCTTTATCCTCTTTGGTTTTGGTTTGCTGGTCTTTCTCCAAGCAGGATTGATGGAGAGAATTTTCGCCAAATACCAGTAGGATGGCTTGTTTCTGAAACTACTTTCAATCGTTACAGTTTCTAAAATACAAGTAGAAACTAAAATCTAAGTGTATACAAGATATTGAAAGCGATTTTCACAAGGTGTATACTAAACTTGTAAAAAATAGAACTGCTCTCAGCAGAAAAAAGAAATCTTAGGAGAAAATCTATGTCAGATTTGAAAAAATACGAAGGTGTCATTCCAGCCTTCTACGCATGTTATGATGATCAAGGAGAAGTAAGTCCAGAGCGTACGCGTGCCTTGGTTCAATACTTCATTGATAAAGGTGTTCAAGGTCTCTATGTCAATGGTTCTTCTGGTGAATGTATCTACCAAAGCGTAGAGGACCGCAAGTTGATTTTGGAAGAAGTCATGGCAGTTGCTAAGGGCAAATTGACTATCATTGCTCACGTAGCTTGCAACAATACTAAAGACAGTATGGAACTTGCTCGCCATGCGGAAAGCTTGGGAGTAGATGCTATCGCAACAATTCCACCTATTTACTTCCGTTTGCCTGAGTACTCAGTAGCTAAATACTGGAATGACATTAGTGCTGCAGCTCCAAACACAGACTACGTGATTTATAACATTCCTCAATTGGCAGGAGTTGCTTTGACTCCAAGTCTCTATACTGAAATGTTGAAAAATCCACGTGTTATCGGTGTTAAGAACTCTTCTATGCCAGTTCAAGATATCCAAACCTTTGTCAGCCTTGGGGGAGAAGACCACATCGTATTTAATGGTCCAGATGAACAGTTCCTAGGAGGACGCCTCATGGGTGCCAAAGCTGGTATTGGTGGTACTTACGGTGCTATGCCAGAACTCTTCTTGAAACTAAATCAGTTGATTGCTGAAAAAGACTTGGAAACAGCGCGTGAATTGCAGTATGCTATCAACGCAATCATTGGTAAATTGACTGCTGCACATGGAAATATGTACGGTGTGATCAAAGAAGTCTTGAAAATCAATGAGGGATTTAACATTGGATCAGTTCGTTCACCATTGACACCAGTGACTGAAGAAGATCGACCAGTTGTAGAAGCAGCTGCAGCCTTGATTCGTGAAACCAAGGAGCGCTTCCTCTAATCCATAAGGAGGTATTTATGACACACTACGTTGCAATTGATATTGGCGGAACCAACATCAAATATGGTTTGATCGACCAAGAAGGCCAACTTGTTGAATCGCATGAAATGCCAACTGAGGCGCATAAGGGTGGACCCCATATCTTACAAAAGACAAAAGATATCGTAGCCAGCTATTTAGAAAAGGGCCCAGTAGCAGGTGTTGCCATTTCTTCTGCAGGGATGGTGGATCCTGATAAGGGTGAAATCTTCTATGCTGGTCCTCAGATTCCCAACTATGCAGGAACCCAGTTCAAGAAGGAAATCGAGACTAGCTTTGCGATTCCTTGCGAAATTGAAAATGATGTCAACTGTGCAGGTCTTGCTGAGGCAGTATCTGGTTCAGGCAAGGGAGCGAGTGTGACACTTTGTTTGACCATTGGAACAGGTATCGGTGGTTGCTTGATTATGGATGGGAAAGTTTTCCATGGATTTAGCAACTCAGCTTGCGAAGTTGGTTATATGCACATGCAGGATGGAGCTTTCCAAGACTTGGCTTCTACGACAGCCTTGGTAGAATATGTAGCAACAGGTCATGGCGATCCAGTTGATCAGTGGAATGGCCGACGCATTTTCAAGGAAGCTACTGAAGGAAACAAGATTTGTATGGCTGGTATTGACCGCATGGTAGACTACCTTGGGAAAGGTCTGGCAAATATTTGCTACGTTGCCAATCCAGAAGTGGTCATTCTCGGTGGCGGGATCATGGGGCAAGAGGCTATCCTCAAACCGAAGATCCGCACAGCCTTGAAGGCGGCCTTGGTGCCAAGCCTAGCTGAAAAAACACGATTAGAATTTGCCCATCACCAAAACACAGCAGGTATGTTGGGTGCCTATTATCATTTCAAAACAAAACAATCCTAGTTTGGTTCAACCAAACTAGGATTTTCTAACGCGTTTTTGTCTACGATAGCCATTGAGTTTTTTATTTTCCCAATAGCTATTAAAGATTTTCTCCTTGCTTTCACGATTGATTTCCAAAAAGTAGGCATAAACCAAATCTATAAGGAAGAGCATGGGGAGCTGAGCGGATATCCGTTGAATGTAGGAAGGCTGGCTGTGGCTAGCAACAAGAACGGTCTCTGTATAGGCCTGACTATTTTTGTTTGGAGCGCTGGTAAAGAGGATGGTCTTGGCCCCCATTTCCTCGGCATCCAACAAACTATCGAGGACGGATTGGGTAGTGCCTGATAGGGAAAAACCAAGTACCAGACAGTTTTCATCCATGATACTAGTCGTCCAAGCAAAGCCGTCCTGATCGGTTAAGGCTTCACAGACCACACCCAGACGCATGAAACGCAGTTTCATTTCACGAGCGACAAGACCGGAACTACCTGTTCCAAAGAAGTAGACACGCTCAGCATCTTCGATTAACTGGGCAACGCGTTCCAGTTGTTCTTCGTCAATCAAATCCTGCGTTTGTTCTCGCATGATACTGTAGCTTCGCAAAACACGTTTGGTCAAAGGACTATGTTTGTGGGAATGAGTGTCCGGTTTACTAGCCTGATGCTGGTATTGAAAGACGAATTCTCGGTAACCTGTAAAACCACACTTTTTGGCAAAGCGGGTCAATGCTGCTTGGGAGATATGTAATTTCTGGGTAACTTGCTGAGAAGAAAGATCATCTTGACTCGTTTCAGGTTGTAAAAAATAGCGAGCGATTTCTTGCTCGAGCTCGGTTAATTCTTCAAAATGGAGGTCGATTATGGTTGCGATATCTGGCTTGTTCATGAGGCTCCTTTTTATGAGTCAAAGTCTTAAAGGTTAACGCTTTCCTAACTATTACTATCATTATATCATAGAAGTTAGGATAACCAAATAAAAAGGCATTTTCAGTTGAAAGTCAAAAAATGCTTCGACTTTTCCAAGAGTTTCTCCGTAAAATATGGTACAATGAAAAGTACTGAGCTTCACCTGTTTGCTCTATTATTTTATATGTAAATAAAGGTGAAAATCGGAAATTTTTCTAGAAAAGAGTCTTAGTTGTATGAGAAAATTCAATAGCCATTCGATTCCTATTCGGCTTAATTTACTGTTTGCCATTGTTATCCTCTTGTTTATGGCCATTATTGGTCGATTGTTATACATGCAGGTGCTCAATAAAGATTTCTATGAAACAAAATTGGCCTCAGCCAGCCAGACAAGGGTAACAACCAGTTCAGCTCGTGGACAGATCTATGATGCGGCAGGGAAACCCTTGGTAGAAAACACTGTCAAGCAGGTTGTTTCTTTCACACGAAACAATAAAATGACAGCAGCAGAATTGAAGGAGACAGCCAAGAAACTTCTCACATATGTGAATGTGACCTCCCCTAATTTGACAGACCGTCAGATTGCAGACTACTACTTGGCGGACCAGGACGTTTACAAAACAACAGTCGAATCCTTGCCAAGTGATAAACGCCTGGATTCAGATGGGAACCGCTTATCGGAAGCGACACTTTACAATAATGCGGTTGAAAGCATTGACGTGAGTCAACTCAATTATACAGATGACCAGAAAAAGGAAATCTATCTCTTTAGTCAGCTCAATGCCGTTGAAAATTTTGCGACGGGCACCATTTCTACGGATGCCTTGAATGATACCCAAGTTGCTCTCGTTGCATCAGCATCCAAGGAATTACCAGGGATTAGTATTTCAACTTCATGGGATCGGAAAGTCCTAGACACTTCTTTGTCTTCAATTGTAGGTAGTGTATCAAGTGAAAAATCAGGTCTTCCAGCGGAGGAAGTGGACGCTTATTTGAAAAAAGGGTATTCTCTCAATGACCGAGTGGGAACTTCCTATCTTGAAAAGCAATATGAAGATGTTCTTCAAGGCAAACGCTCCGTCAAGGAAATCCACCTCGACAAACACGGGAATATGGAAAGTGTAGAAAATGTCGAAGAAGGAAGCAAAGGAAACAACATCAAACTAACGATTGACCTAACTTTTCAGAATGGTGTAGATGATCTACTCAAGAGCTACTTCAACTCAGAGTTGGGTAACGGTGGAGCCAAATACTCTGAAGGAGTCTACGCTGTAGCCCTCAATCCTAAAACCGGTGCAGTTCTAGCGATGTCGGGTGTCAAGCATGATGTCGAATCCGGTGAATTAAGTTCAGATTCGCTAGGAACGATAACCAATGTCTTTGTTCCAGGATCTGTCGTTAAGGCAGCAACCCTTAGCTCTGGTTGGGAAAATGGGGTCTTGTCAGGAAATCAAACTTTGACAGATCAGCCGATTGTTTTCCAAGGTTCGGCTCCGATCAATTCATGGTATACCTTGTCCTATGGCTCCTTCCCTATCACAGCAGTTGAGGCTCTAGAGTACTCTTCTAATACCTACATGGTTCAGACTGCGCTAGGGATCATGGGGCAGTCCTACCAGCCAAATATGATAGTCGCAACTGATCAGTTAGAAACTGCAATGGGCAAGTTGCGATCAACCTTTGGGGAATATGGACTTGGAGCTTCAACAGAGATTGACCTCCCAGATGAATCTACAGGATTTACACCAAAAGAATTTGATTTGGCCAACTATATTAATAACGCCTTTGGCCAGTTTGATAACTACACACCTATGCAGTTAGCCCAGTATGTCGCAACCATTGCAAACAATGGCGTACGATTGGCTCCTCACATCGTTGAGGGAGTTTATGGAAACAATGAACAAGGTGGCTTAGGTAATCTAGTTCAAGAAACAGCCACCAAGGAACTGAACAAGATCAATATCTCAGAAGCGGATATGGCCCTCTTGCACCAAGGTTTCTATCAAGTTTCGCATGGAACGAGCGCTCTGACAACTGGTCGTGCCTTTTCAAATGGCGCAGCCGTTTCCATCAGCGGGAAAACGGGGACGGCCGAAAGTTATGTTAATGGCGGTCAAAAGGCCAATAATACCAACGCAGTTGCTTATGCTCCGTCCGATAATCCTCAAATCGCGGTCGCAGTCGTCTTTCCTCATAACACCAACCTAACAAATGGTGTCGGACCTTCAATTGCGCGTGATATCATCAATCTTTATAACCAACAACATCCAATGAATTAGAAAGGAACTTATGCTGTATCCAACACCTATTGCCAAGTTAATTGATAGCTATTCGAAGCTTCCAGGTATCGGGATCAAAACGGCTACCCGCCTCGCC
The DNA here is from genome assembly GCA_019458035.2 of Streptococcus oralis. GTDB lineage: Bacteria > Bacillota > Bacilli > Lactobacillales > Streptococcaceae > Streptococcus > Streptococcus oralis_BP. The sequence continues at coordinate 1,102,927 of CP185271.1, read as the reverse complement.
TTCTATACCATTGGAATGTCTGATGATGATGTCAATGAATTTGCCAAAAATCTCCTATCTGCTAAGCGGGAACTGACCTACTGTTCCATCTGTGGTCGCTTGACCGATGATGATCCTTGCTCAATCTGTACGGATCCGACTCGAGACCAGACAACCATCTTGGTGTTAGAGGACAGTCGCGATGTGGCTGCTATGGAAAATATCCAAGAATATCACGGACTCTATCATGTCTTGCATGGTCTCATTTCTCCGATGAATGGCATCAGCCCAGACGATATCAACCTCAAGAGTCTCATGACCCGTCTCATGGATAGTGAGGTTTCAGAGGTGATCGTGGCAACCAATGCGACGGCTGATGGGGAAGCGACATCTATGTATCTCTCTCGTTTGCTCAAACCAGCTGGTATCAAAGTCACTCGTCTAGCACGAGGTCTAGCCGTGGGAGCAGATATCGAGTATGCGGACGAAGTCACACTCTTACGAGCTATTGAAAATCGGACAGAGTTGTAGGAGTCAGTAAAAACGTAGCTCATTTTGACGTATAAGACAAGCCCTAGGAATTTTTCTTAGGGCTTTGTTTTTTTCTGTTTCTCACAAAGGGAGGACAAACCTTGCTAATAAAACTACTCAAACTATAAGGAATCAGAAAGGGGATCTCCAAAATCATTAATGCCGCCTTTGTCAAACTCATTCACTGAGCGATAGAGTTTATTCTAAGGAGATGAGCGCATTTGCCCTTAGGATTTGTTTTGAAATCGTACTATTTTTGTGTTATGATATGATCAATATATAATAAATAAGGGGAGTTTGAAGTATGGGTGGGAAGATAAAATCCAGCACGATAGCAGCAGAGGCAGCTATTAATGAATTGGTCGGGTATGACACGAGCAACAAGCAAAATCAGCAAGTAGAGTTTTCATATACTTCTGAAATTGCTGGGATGGAAGCGGGACGTCAGGCCTGCAATCAAATGCTACAGGCGGTCAGTGATTTCAGCTCGGCTGTTTTGACCCAAGCAAATAAGTTTCCAGAAATTGCTCATAGGATTGAAAAACGTGATATAGAGCAAGCTAAGAGATGGAGTCACTAAGGAATGGCAGATAGAAATGAAGAAAAGCGCACAGAAATTTGGCGTAAGATTGTTAAAATAGAAGATAAGGAAGACAGACTCCGAGCAACTAAAAAGCAATACGAACAGCAGTTGACAAACTTTTACTCGGATATTCAGAGCATTCACCATCGCATGGTAAATCTATTGTCTCTCTCACCCAGTTCTCGTCAAGTGATAGAGCAAATCGAAAGTGATAATAGAACCATTCAGCGACAAGTCAACTCTTATGTAGAAGAGGAACTGGATACGCTGGAAAAACAAACGAAGAAGGCTCGTCGGTCTTTCGATGAAGCCAGAGAAGAACTGATAGCGGAAAGGAATCGGCTACCATGGGAGTAAAATACAGCGCACAAGAATCCCAAGAATTGATTCAGGCCATGACTAACAACCTCCAAGTCGCAAATGAAGTCACAGACCGTTTATCTAGTGGATGTGACCACCTGATTTCCTCTTTAGACTCAGGTGAACTGTCAGGAGCAGCCTACACAGCTGGTAAAGGTCTCTTTACAGACATTATCATCCCCAGCATCAAGAAGTTACAAGCAGCGGTAGACGATATCCAACTAGAGTTGACCTCCTACAAATATGCGGATGCTCAGGTATCTGGATATGGTGATTTGGATCTAGACCAGCTCAAAGAACTGAAAAAATTGAGGGAAGAGCAGTTAGCTATCGTAGAAGCTCAGATTCAAGTGAGGGAGAATTGGCTAAATCAAATCACGGACCTCTTTAGTCTCAATTGGGGGAAAGCCTTCTCTGAGAAGACCATCCTTTACAATACCAAGTCTCAAATTGAGTCAGGTATTCAGGATTTGGATGATAAGATTGAAAAACTAGAATTTTTTGTTTCACAGGTTTCCCAGTATTTCAACGATAGTCTAGAAGTCCTTAGCTTAGCTATCAAAGGAACCACGCAACTAAGTAAAGTCATTGTCGATAGCGATGGCAACTACTATGCGGACGGTGTGGACATGAGTTGGGTACAGAAGATGAAGGATGTGAAGATTGTTTCGCATAAGCTTGATAAGGATATTTCAGTTACTCAGGCTGAAAAAGATAAGAAAAAAATTGTGGATGATTTAGTATCATCTTACAACCTGGATGAATCTACGGCAAATGTACTTTATAAGCTCCAACAGGGAATTTTGAAGAAGGCAAAACAAGAAGGATGGACTAATGAAAAAGTTATCTATGAGTACAATAGACTAGTTGCATCTCCAGTCTATGGGGTAAGGGCAACTTGGAGAGGTCTTGCGGGCGTTGTTGATGCCCAAAATACAAATGATCTAGATATTATTTTGGCAGATTATGGTATTTCAGAGGAAGAACGCATACTCTTTAAAGACAAAATTAGAAAACAGTATGAATCTAATCATAGTAAAGATTTGGCTCATGAAGCTATTCAAATTGCTAGTTTTACTGAGTTATCTTGGGGTGATAGAGACTTATCGAAGCTAGATGGCTGGAAGGGATTAAGCGCCCACATCATTAGTACAATTGGAAATTCAACTCGGATTGGAGACCTCCCTGTAAATACTGAAAAATATGAAAGTTCCTTCAAAGGAGACATTGATTCAGGGAGATATGATGATGCAGATTTTAATTCGGATTTAGATGCTATTACTTCTTACGAAAGAATGATTTCTAAAGATGTAGAAACAAAAGATGTGTTTAAGGTTCAAGCAGATTACAATCATAGTATCCAAACAAACCAGACAAATCGTGTTGAGGAATTCTATATTGTGATGGGAAATGGGGAAAAAGCTAACGGTAAACTTATGGTTGAAACGCTTATTGAAAATAATACGATAGGAGGCAACTTTATTAAATATGGCTTTGACCTCAATATTTTTATTGGAAAACCTAATGACAAGGAAGAGGGTTGGAAACAAGACTTCTATGATTACTTAGACAGAGGGGATGAAAAAAATGTCGGGACTTAAAAAAATACTAATCGTGATTGCTTCTGTAATTGCCTTAGCTACTGGCTTGAATCTTTATTTTCAGTATCAAAACCACCAAGAACATATGCAATTAAAAACCTCCTTTGAAGAGAGTGACAATATAGTCGTCTTACAACGTTTGATGGCATCAGAAAAATATGCACCTGACATCCGTAAAGCGGGTTATGTCGTTCCTCCCGATGGAGCTATTCGCTTGGATGGAGGAATTGACTCCATAGAGATAAAAGGAGACATCGATTTGAAAATCTCAAATCCTGGAAAGAATGAAGTCACTGTTTTATTTGAAACAACAGTAAAAGAGGAAAAAATAGATGTCTACTATATTTTAGATAATCAGTTAACCATAAAACGTAGTTACTATTCTAATATTAGTAATCAAAAAATAAAAGAGAGTGTGGACATCTCTCAAGCCGAAGAAGAGCGCCTATTAAAAATTGTTCAAAAAGAGCTTGAGGCTTTCATAGAAAAGATGTATCAGACTTTGTATGGATAGTTTGTTGTATTAGATTCAGGTAAGCTGACAGGAGCAGCCTACACAGCAGGCAAAGGTCTCTTTACAGAGATTATCATCCCCTGCATCAAAAAGCTCCAAGAAGCGATAGATGACAAGCCAGCAAACTTTGAAGCTCAAGTGGTGGATAGGTAAAATTTCAGCTCTCAAATGAGGGCTTTTTTAGCTTCAAGTTTTAAAAAAAAAAGTAAATATGATATACTAAAGAACGAGTATTCTATTAGAATTAGGACAAGCAATATGAAACAAACGATTATTCTTTTATACGGCGGACGCAGTGCAGAACGTGAGGTGTCTGTATTGTCAGCTGAGAGTGTCATGCGTGCGGTCAACTACGACCGTTTCACAGTCAAGACTTTCTTTATCAGCCAGTCAGGCGACTTTATCAAGACTCAGGAATTTAGCCAGACTCCAGGTCAAGAGGACCGTCTCATGACCAATGCGACCATTGACTGGGACAAAAAAATCGCGCCAAGTGCCATTTACGAAGAAGGTGCAGTGGTCTTTCCAGTCCTTCATGGCCCAATGGGAGAGGATGGCTCTGTTCAAGGATTCTTGGAAGTTTTAAAAATGCCTTATGTAGGTTGCAATATCTTGTCATCTAGTCTTGCCATAGATAAAATTACGACCAAGCGAGTTCTAGAATCTGTCGGAATTGCCCAAGTTCCTTATGTGGCCGTCGTCGAAGGTGATGATGTGACTGCTAAAATCGCTGAAGTTGAAGAAAAATTGACTTATCCAGTCTTCACAAAACCATCAAACATGGGGTCAAGTGTCGGTATTTCTAAGTCTGAAAACCAAGAAGAACTCCGCCAAGCTTTGGAACTTGCCTTCCAATATGACAGCCGTGTCTTAGTAGAGCAAGGGGTGAATGCGCGTGAAATCGAGGTTGGTCTCTTGGGCAACTACGATGTGAAGAGCACTTTGCCAGGTGAAGTAGTCAAGGATGTTGCCTTTTATGACTATGATGCCAAGTATATTGACAACAAGATTACCATGGACATCCCAGCCAAGATTAGTGATGATGTGGTAGCTGTCATGCGTCGAAATGCTGAAACCGCCTTCCGTGCGATCGGTGGCCTTGGTTTATCTCGTTGTGATTTCTTCTATACAGATAAGGGCGAGGTTTTCCTAAACGAGCTCAATACCATGCCAGGTTTTACCCAGTGGTCTATGTACCCACTACTTTGGGACAATATGGGAATCAGCTACTCAGACCTAATCGAGCATTTGGTTGACCTTGCTAAGGAGAGCTTTAATAAGCACGAAGCGCATTTACTATAAAAATGAAAGAGGGGGTAGAAGCCAGGAACATCGCCTGCAAGGTGATTAGAGTTCTCAGACTTCAACCCTTTTTAAAGGAGTAGAAATGAAACTAACAATCCGTGAAGTCGCCCAAGCTGTTGGGGCTAAAAATGATGTCAGCATATTTGAGAATGTCCAGTTAGAAAAGGCTGAGTTTGACAGTCGTTTGATTGGGACGGGAGATTTGTTTGTGCCCCTCAAAGGTGCGCGTGATGGTCATGACTTTATCGAAACAGCTTTGGAAAATGGTGCAGCAGTAACCTTGTCTGAGAAAGAGGTTGCAAATCATCCCTACATTCTAGTAGACGACGTGTTGTCTGCCTTTCAAACTCTCGCAGCCTACTATCTTGAAAAAACAGCGGTTGATGTCTTTGCGGTAACGGGTTCAAATGGTAAGACAACGACCAAGGATATGTTGGCGCATTTACTGTCAACAACCTACAAGACCTACAAAACTCAGGGCAATTACAATAACGAGATTGGCCTTCCCTACACAGTTCTCCACATGCCTGAGGGAACAGAAAAGTTGGTCTTGGAGATGGGGCAGGACCACTTGGGAGATATTCATCTCTTGTCTGAATTAGCTCATCCTAAGACAGCCATCGTGACCTTGGTTGGAGAAGCTCATTTGGCCTTTTTCAAAGACCGTTCAGAGATTGCTAAAGGAAAAATGCAAATTGCAGATGGTATGGCTTCAGGTTCTTTGCTTTTGGCACCAGCCGACTCCATTGTAGAGGACTACTTGCCAGCTGATAAAAAGGTGGTTCGTTTTGGGCAAGGGGCAGAATTGGAAATCACAGACTTGGTCGAACGCAAGGATAGTCTGACCTTTAAGGCCAATTTCTTGGAACAAGCCCTTGATTTGCCAGTGACTGGTAAGTACAATGCCACTAATGCCATGATTGCATCCTATGTTGCCCTACAAGAAGGAGTTTCAGAGGAGCAAATTCACCAGGCCTTCCAAAATCTTGAATTGACGCGTAACCGTACTGAGTGGAAGAAAGCAGCCAATGGAGCAGATATCCTGTCAGATGTCTACAATGCCAATCCAACTGCTATGAAGTTGATTTTGGAGACATTCTCTGCCATTCCAGCCAACGAGGGTGGCAAGAAAATTGCGGTTTTGGCGGATATGAAGGAATTAGGTAGCCAGTCTGTTCAACTCCATAACCAGATGATTTTGAGCCTCTCGCCAGATGTGCTGGATACGGTTATTTTCTATGGAGAAGATATTGCGGAATTAAGCCAACTTGCCAGTCAAATGTTTCCAATCGGCCACGTTTTCTACTTTAAAAAAACAGCCGACGAGGATCAATTTGAAGACCTTGTCAAGCAGGTCAAGGAAAGACTCGGTGCCAATGACCAGATTTTGCTCAAAGGCTCGAACTCCATGAATCTAGCCAGGTTGGTAGAAAGTTTAGAAAATGAATGCAAGTGATTTTGCCAAGTATCTGCAAAGAATGATTGCCATTACAGATACTGGATTAACCTTTACAAAAGATCCTTTCGACCGCGAGCGTTACGAGGACTTGCGAAGCCTGTTATCTGAAATGTTGAATCAGGGATTAGATATAGATGCAGAAGAAGTGGCAGAAGTCTTGAAGCCAACGTCCGCTTATGCGACTCCGTTAATGGACGTCCGTGCTTGGATTGTTGAGGATGAAAAAATTTGTCTGGTTAGGGGAAAAGGAGAGGATAGTTGGGCTTTGCCAGGTGGATTTGGTGAAGTTGGTTATTCTCCAACAGAAAATATTCTTAAGGAAATTGAAGAAGAAACCGGTTTTACAGCAAAAGCTGAAAGGTTACTTGCAGTTTTTGATACCAATCGTTTCCAACTACAGAGCAAACAATATGCAAAGTTTGTCTTTGAATGTCAGCTTCTTGATGGACAATTTCAAGAAAATCAAGAAATTGCTGAGCTTCAATTTTTTGCCATTGACCAATTGCCAGTCTTATCTGAAAAACGCATCACCAAGGAGCAAATGGAGATTCTTTGGCAAGTTTATAGAGGACAAAGAGACCAATATGTCGATTAGTTTGTGCTAGAGAAGTCGACAAATCAAAAAAGGGTGTCTGTAAAGTGCATTTCTGCAATACAAATGATATAATAGGTTGCGAATTTAAGACGTAAGTGTTCTATGAATAGCATAGAATCAAGTTTTTTCAAAAAATTTAAAAGCTGGAGAAAGTGAATTTTTTACCGCCTCTAGCTAGATGAACGAGGAATAGAATATGAATTTGTGGGATAAATTATTTACCACGCAGATATCAGAACCGCCCCAGTTTGAACTCCACTGGTATATTGGTTTGTTATGTTTACTGGCCTTTACTTTCTACGCTTCTTATCGTTTTCGCGACAAAGTGGCTTACCAACGATTTATTCAGATTCTTCAATCTGTTCAACTGATTGTTCTGTATGGCTGGTATTGGGGAAACCATTTGCCCCTGTCAGAAAGTTTACCTTTCTATCATTGCCGTGTAGCCATGTTTGTCTTGCTCCTGATCCCGGGAACCTCTAAGTACAAGCAATACTTTGCCCTTCTAGGAGTCTTTGGAGCAACAGCAGCTCTGACTTATCCACTATTTGATCCTTATCCGTTTCCACACGTGACCATCCTGTCCTTCATTATCGGACATGTGGCACTTTTGGGAAATGCCCTCTTATACTTGTTTAAAAACTATGAAGCTTCCCTGCTCAACTTCAAAAATGTAGCGGTGATTACCTTCACTCTAAACGCTTTGATATGGGTTGTTAATTTAGTTGTCAGTGGGGATTATGGTTTCTTAACGAGACCGCCACTTGTTGGAAATCACGGACAACTTTTGAATTACCTTATTGTTTCGAGCGTTATCGTGATAGCAATTTGCGTAACAGCAAAATTGCTAGAGATTTTTTTACAGCAAAAATCGGAAGAATTTATTCAAGAGAAGGTCTAAAAAGACCTTCTTTTTTTGATGGGTTATAAATATTATCGAATTGTTGACAAGAACATCAAAAACTTTTTCCAGAAGAAAAAGTTTCTAATATTTTCTCAAAAAACATGCAGGAAATTTACGAAAAACTAAGCATGATTAGTTTTTTTGTGTTATAATATTCTTTGAATAGCTATGCCCAAACATAGTTATTAAATAGAAGTGAGAAACTTGGAAGATAGAGAGGATGCGATGTAATGACTAGAGATGGTTTTTTTACAGGCTTAGATATCGGAACTAGCTCCATTAAGGTGTTAGTTGCAGAGCATAGAGATGGCGAAGTAAATGTAATTGGTGTTAGTAATGCCAAAAGTAAAGGTGTAAAAGACGGAATTATTGTTGATATTGAAGCAGCTGCTTCAGCAATCAAATCCGCAATCACACAGGCAGAAGAGAAAGCAGGCATTTCTATCAAGTCTGTCAACGTTGGTCTGCCAGCAAATCTCTTGCAGGTCGAACCAACACAAGGAATGATTCCTGTAACATCAGATACAAAAGAAATCACAGATCAGGATGTTGAAGATGTTGTTAAGTCAGCTTTGACAAAGAGCATGACTCCTGATCGTGAAGTGATTACCTTTATTCCAGAAGAATTCATCGTGGATGGTTTCCAAGGAATCCGTGACCCTCGTGGTATGATGGGTGTTCGCTTGGAAATGCGTGGTCTGCTTTACACAGGTCCTCGTACGATTCTACACAATCTTCGCAAGACAGTTGAGCGTGTAGGCATTCAGGTTGATAATGTGATTATTTCACCTTTGGCGATTGTGAACTCAGTTCTCAATGAAGGCGAACGTGAATTTGGTGCAACTGTCATTGACATGGGTGGAGGTCAGACTACTGTAGCGACTATCCGCAACCAAGAATTGCAATTCACCAACATCTACCAAGAAGGTGGAGATTACGTTACAAAAGACATTTCTAAAGTCTTGAAAACATCTCAAAAGATTGCAGAAAGTTTGAAACTGAACTATGGTGAAGCTTACGTTCCACTTGCAAGTAATGAAACTTTCCAAGTTGAAGTAATTGGCGAAGTAGAACCTGTTGAAGTGACAGAAAGCTACTTGGCAGAAATTATTTCAGCACGTATCAAACATATCTTTGACCAAATCAAACAAGAGTTGGAAAGAAGACACTTGTTGGATTTGCCAGGAGGTATCGTCCTTATCGGTGGAAATGCAATTTTGCCAGGCGTTGTTGAATTAGCCCAAGAAGTATTTGGTGTTCGAGTAAAACTCTATGTTCCGAATCAGGTTGGAATTCGCAACCCTGCATTTGCTCACGTGATTAGTTTATCTGAGTTTGCTGGTAAATTGACTGAAGTCAATCTTCTTGCTCAAAAAGCAGTTAAAGGAGATGAATTCCTTCGTCAAAAACCAATCAACTTTGGCATCCCAAATCAACGTTTGAATCCTGTGGCACAACCAAGCCCAACACAGACAACTCCAGTTGAAACTGTACAGGAAACTCCAGTTGCTCCCAAGGAAGAATTCCAAGCAAGTTCTCAAAGTAAACCGAAGCTAACAGAACGTTTCCGTGGTTTAATCGGAAGCATGTTTGATGAATAAAAGAGGATAAGAAATTATGACATTTTCATTTGATACAGCAGCAGCTCAAGGCGCAGTTATTAAGGTAATTGGTGTCGGTGGTGGTGGTGGTAACGCCATTAACCGCATGGTTGACGAAGGTGTTGCTGGTGTAGAATTTATCGCAGCCAACACTGATGTACAAGCCCTTAGCAGTACGAAAGCAGAAACCGTTATCCAACTTGGTCCAAAATTGACTCGTGGTTTGGGTGCTGGAGGACGTCCAGAAGTTGGACGCAAAGCTGCAGAAGAAAGCGAAGAAGCTTTGACGGAAGCAATCAGCGGTGCAGACATGGTCTTCATCACTGCTGGTATGGGTGGTGGATCTGGTACAGGTGCTGCCCCTGTTATTGCACGTATCGCTAAAGATCTTGGTGCTCTTACAGTTGGTGTCGTGACACGTCCTTTCGGATTTGAAGGAAGCAAACGTGGTCAGTACGCTGTAGAAGGAATCAATGAACTTCGCGAGCATGTTGATACTTTGTTGATTATCTCTAACAATAACTTACTTGAAATTGTTGACAAGAAAACACCGCTTCTTGAAGCTCTTAGTGAAGCAGATAACGTTCTTCGCCAAGGTGTTCAAGGGATTACTGACTTGATCACGAACCCAGGATTGATTAACCTTGACTTTGCTGACGTGAAGACTGTAATGGCAAACAAAGGGAATGCCCTTATGGGTATCGGTATTGGTAGTGGTGAAGAGCGCGTTGTTGAAGCAGCTCGTAAAGCAATTTACTCTCCACTTCTTGAAACAACTATCGATGGCGCCGAAGATGTGATTGTTAACGTTACTGGCGGTCTTGATTTAACTTTGATTGAAGCAGAAGAAGCTTCAGAAATCGTTAACCAAGCAGCTGGTAAAGGTGTAAACATCTGGCTTGGAACATCTATCGACGAAAGCATGAAGGATGAAATCCGTGTGACTGTTGTAGCGACAGGTGTTCGCCAAGAACGACTAGAAAAAGTAGTCGGTTCTGCTACTAACCAACCAGCCGGTAGACCATCAACTAAAACTTCACAAGCACACACATTTGACCGTCAATTCGACTTAGAAGAGACAGCAGAGCTACCTAAATCAAGTCCGCGTCGCTTTGAAACCAACCAAGCATCTGCTTTTGGAGATTGGGACTTGCGCCGTGAGTCAATTGTTCGCCAAACAGATCCCGTTGTTTCACCAGTTGAACGCTTTGAAACACCAGTTTCACAAGATGAGGATGAATTGGATACACCTCCATTCTTCAAAAATCGTTAATCAATGAATTTGAAAAAAAATACTGAATTAGTTTTTCAGCAAATTGCTGATGCTAGTCAAAAAGCCAACCGTAATCTAGATGCTGTTTCAGTAATCGCAGTGACAAAATATGTAGATGTACAAACAGCGGAAGCCTTGCTTCCGCTTGGCATCCATCATATCGGTGAAAATCGGGTTGATAAATTTTTAGAAAAATATCAGGCCCTGAAAGATTACCCAGTCACTTGGCATTTAATAGGAACACTACAGAGACGGAAAGTAAAAGAAGTAATCCCATATGTGGATTACTTTCATGCTTTAGACTCCCTAAAGTTAGCCCAAGAAATTCAAAAGAGAACAGATCATGTTATCAAGTGTTTCTTACAGGTCAATATTTCCGGGGAAGAAAGCAAGCATGGGTTTTCGAAAGAAGAATTGCTAGAACTTTTGCCAGAATTGGCTAAGTTAGATCAGATTGAGTATGTTGGTTTAATGACCATGGCTCCTTTTGAGGCAGACAGTGAGAACTTGAAAGAAATTTTCAAAGAAACACAAGCTCTGCAGGCAGAAATTAGAGAAAAACAAATCCCTAATATGCCGATGACAGAACTCAGTATGGGAATGAGTCGTGATTTCAAAGAAGCCATTCAGTTCGGCTCAACCTTTGTTCGAATCGGTACAGCATTTTTTAAATAGGAGAGAGCTATGTCTTTAAAAGATAAATTCGATAAATTTATAGATTATTTCACAGAAGATGGAGAGGAAACAACTAACTACCAGCCTCAACAAGAGGAAACAGTTCGTCCAGCCGTCTCAACTTCTAAGGAATTACCAGCACCTGCTCAGTCAGGGTCTGCAAAAGATGCAAACATTACTCGCTTACACGCTCGTCAACAAGAGTTGGCAAAGCAAAACCATCACTCAGATGAGAAAGTGACAATTGATGTTCGTTATCCAAGAAAGTATGAGGATGCAACTGAGATTGTTGATTTGTTAACTGGAAATGAAAGTATCTTGATTGATTTCCAATACATGACAGAAGTACAAGCGCGTCGCTGCCTTGATTACTTGGATGGAGCTCGTCACGTCTTGGCTGGAAATATGAAAAAAGTTGCGAGTACGATGTATCTATTGACGCCTGTCAACGTTATCGTGAATATTGAAGATATCAAACTTCCAGATGAATCACAAGGTGCCGAGTTCGGCTTTGATATTAAACGAAATAGAGCAAGATAATGATTTTCTTAATCCGTTTAATTCAAAATGCGGTTAGCATTTACTCCATCATTCTCGTTGCATTTGCTCTTCTTTCATGGTTTCCAAATGCCTATGAAAGTCAACTAGGTCGCTTAGTCATCAGACTTGCTCGTCCAGTTATTGAGCCACTTCGTAAGCTCAATTTACAATTTGCTGGTCTTGATTTCACGGTTTGGGTCGCGCTGATTCTAATCCAGTTTCTTGGAAATATCTTAACACGACTAGTACTATTACTATGACAGTAAATCGATCCATTTATCAGCATTTTTCCCAAGATGATATTCCCTTTATTGACAAGGGATTAGAGTGGATAAGGCGGGTAGAAGATACATATGTACCGGTGCTTACTCCTTTTATCAATCCCCATCAAGAACAGATTTTAAGGGTGCTTGCTGGGACATATGGACTGGGTTACCAAAGTAGTGGTGATTTTCTTCCGACAGAGTCGGTTCGTGTTCTTCTCTATCCAGATTACTTTGAACCGGAAATATCAGATTTTGAAATGGCCTTGTTGGAAATTTGCTATCCGAGTAAGTTTGAACAGCTGAGCCATGGAAAAATATTGGGAACAATCATCAACCAGCTAGGAATTGACCGTAAATTATTTGGTGATATCTTGGTAGATGAAAAGAGAGCACAGATTTTTGTCAATCGTGATTTTATTCCTCTTTTCCAGGATGGGATAAGAAGGATTGGCAGACTTCCTGTATCGCTGGAGGAACGTCCTTTTACCGATAGGATTATATCTAAAATTGACTTTAGAGAACGAGAAATTTTAGTTTCGAGTTTTCGATTGGATGCCCTCTTATCAAGTGCCTTGAAATTATCTAGAAATCAAACTAGTCAACTGATTGAGAAAAAATCTGTTCAGGTGAACTATCATCTGGTTGAAAAATCTGATTACCAGGTTGCCGTTGGAGATTTGATCAGTGTGAGAAAGTTTGGTCGTCTAAAAGTTGTTAAAGACAATGGACAGACAAAAAAAGACAAGATAAAATTAAGCATTCAATTATTATTAAGTAAGTGAGGAAAAGTATGCCAATTACATCGTTAGAAATTAAAGATAAAACCTTTGGTACAAGATTTAGAGGTTTTGACCCAGAAGAAGTAGATGAATTTCTTGATATCGTTGTTCGTGACTATGAAGATTTGGTTCGTAGCAATCATGATAAAGAGACACGCATTAAGAGTTTGGAAGAACGTTTGTCTTACTTTGATGAGATGAAAGATTCCTTGAGTCAATCAGTTTTGATTGCTCAAGATACTGCGGAGCGTGTCAAACAGGCTGCTCAAGAACGTTCAAACAATATTATTCAACAAGCTGAACAAGACGCTCAGCGTTTGCTTGAAGAAGCAAAATACAAGGCAAATGAAATTCTTCGTCAGGCAACAGATAACGCTAAGAAAGTGGCTGTTGAGACAGAAGAGTTGAAGAACAAGAGTCGTGTATTCCATCAACGCCTCAAGTCTACGATTGAAAGTCAATTGGCTATTGTTGAGTCATCTGATTGGGAAGACATTCTTCGCCCAACAGCAACGTATCTTCAAACAAGCGATGAAGCCTTTAAAGAAGTGGTGGGTGAAGTTCTTGGTGAAACTATTCCTTCTCAACCAGAGGAAGAGCCAATTGATATGACTCGTCAATTCACGCCAGAAGAGGTTGCTGAATTGCAAGCTCGTATCGAGGCTGGAAATAAAGAATTAGCTGAGTTTGAAGCTCAACAAAATCAACATACAGATGAAAGTGACCAGCATGAAGAGTCAGTTGACGTAGAAGCTACTGCAGCAACTGAGGAAGATGCAAACAAAGAATCTGTTCTTATCCTATAAAAGTAAATGTGAGAACAAAATCTAACCAACTATATTTTCAGCGAGCGGGAGATGGTGTGAGCCCTGCAATCCCTAGTCGTTAGATTATCCTCTCAACGAATTCAGTCTGAAAACAGTAAGACTGGACGTTCCCCACGTTACGGGAAAAGAGGAAAAGAGACCCTGTCTTTTTTCGAACAAAGGTGGTACCACGATTTTCGTCCTTTTTGGAAGTCGTGGTTTTTAATTTGTTAATATTTATAAAGGAGATACCATGAAACTCAAAGATACCCTTAACCTTGGGAAAACAGCTTTCCCAATGCGTGCAGGACTTCCTACCAAAGAGCCAGTTTGGCAAAAGGAATGGGAAGATGCAAAGCTTTACCAACGTCGTCAAGAATTGAACCAAGGAAAACCGCATTTCACCTTGCACGATGGACCTCCATATGCAAACGGAAATATCCACGTTGGACATGCCATGAACAAGATTTCCAAAGATATTATTGTTCGTTCTAAGTCTATGTCAGGATTTTACGCACCTTATATTCCTGGTTGGGATACACATGGTCTGCCAATCGAGCAAGTCTTGGCAAAACAAGGCGTGAAACGTAAAGAAATGGACTTGGTTGAGTACTTGAAACTTTGCCGCGAGTATGCTCTTTCCCAAGTAGATAAACAACGCGAAGACTTTAAACGTTTGGGTGTTTCTGGTGACTGGGAAAACCCTTATGTGACCTTGACTCCGGACTATGAAGCAGCTCAAATCCGTGTCTTCGGTGAAATGGCTAAAAAAGGCTATATCTACCGTGGGGCCAAGCCAGTTTACTGGTCATGGTCTTCTGAGTCAGCCCTTGCTGAAGCGGAAATTGAGTACCATGACTTGCTTTCAACTTCCCTTTACTATGCTAACCGCGTCAAAGATGGTAAAGGTGTCCTAGATACAGATACTTATATCGTCGTATGGACAACAACTCCATTCACTATCACAGCTTCTCGTGGTTTGACAGTTGGAGCAGATATTGATTATGTATTGGTACAACCAGCTGGCGAATCTCGTAAGTTTGTGGTTGCTTCAGAATTACTGAATAGTCTTTCTGAGAAATTTGGCTGGGCTGATGTTCAGGTATTGGCGACCTACCGTGGTCAAGAATTGAATAAAATTGTGACAGCTCACCCATGGGATACAGCTGTAGATGAGTTGGTGATCCTCGGTGACCACGTTACAACTGACTCTGGTACTGGTATTGTCCATACAGCCCCTGGTTTTGGTGAGGACGACTACAATGTTGGTGTTGCCAACGGCCTTGAAGTTGCTGTAACAGTTAACGAACGCGGTATTATGATGGAAAATGCCGGCCCTGAATTTGCAGGTCAATTCTACGACAAGGTTGTTCCAACTGTTATCGAAAAACTGGGCGATTTGCTCCTTGCTCAAGAAGAAATTTCTCACTCATACCCATTTGACTGGCGTACCAAGAAACCAATCATCTGGCGAGCTGTTCCACAGTGGTTTGCCTCTGTATCTAAATTCCGCCAAGAAATCTTGGATGAAATTGAAAAAGTGAAGTTCCACTCAGAATGGGGTAAAGTTCGTCTTTACAACATGATTCGTGATCGTGGCGACTGGGTTATCTCTCGTCAACGTGCTTGGGGAGTTCCACTTCCTATCTTTTATGCTGAAGACGGAACACCAATCATGACAGCTGAGACTATTGAACATATAGCTCAACTCTTTGAGGAACACGGTTCTATCATCTGGTGGGAACGTGATGCTAAGAACCTCTTGCCAGAAGGATTTACTCATCCAGGTTCACCAAATGGCGAGTTCAAGAAAGAAACAGATATCATGGACGTATGGTTTGACTCAGGTTCATCATGGAATGGAGTAGTGGTCAACCGTCCAGAACTCAAATACCCAGCAGACCTCTACCTAGAAGGCTCTGACCAATACCGTGGTTGGTTCAACTCATCACTTATCACATCTGTTGCTAACCATGGCGTTGCTCCTTACAAACAAATCTTGTCACAAGGATTTGCCCTTGACGGTAAAGGTGAGAAGATGTCTAAATCTCTTGGGAATACCATTGCTCCAAGCGATGTTGAAAAACAATTTGGTGCGGAAATCTTGCGTCTCTGGGTAACAAGTGTAGACTCAAGCAACGACGTGCGTATCTCTATGGATATCTTGAGCCAAGTCTCTGAAACTTACCGTAAGATCCGAAACACCCTTCGTTTCTTGATTGCCAACACTTCTGACTTTAACCCAACTCAAGACGCAGTAGCCTACGATGAGCTTCGTTCAGTTGATAAGTACATGACCATCCGCTTTAACCAGCTTGTTAAGACCATTCGTGATGCCTATGCTGACTTTGAATTTTTGACAATCTACAAGGCCTTGGTGAACTTTATTAACGTTGATTTGTCTGCCTTCTACCTTGACTTCGCTAAAGATGTTGTTTACATCGAAGGTGCCAAATCACTTGAACGTCGTCAAATGCAGACTGTTTTCTATGATATTCTTGTGAAAATCACCAAACTCTTGACACCAATCCTTCCTCACACTGCAGAAGAAATCTGGTCATATCTTGAGTTTGAAGAAGAGGAATTCGTTCAATTGTCAGAATTGCCAGAAGCGGAAACTTTTGCTAATCAAGAAGAAATCTTGGATACCTGGGCAGCCTTCATGGACTTCCGCGGACAAGCTCAAAAAGCCTTGGAAGAAGCTCGTAATGCAAAAGTAATCGGTAAATCACTTGAAGCTCACTTGACAGTTTATCCAAACGAAGTTGTGAAAACTCTTCTTGGAGCGGTGGATAGCAATGTGGCTCAACTTTTGATTGTGTCAGAATTGACTATTGCAGAAGGACTAGCTCCAGAAGGCGCAGTTAGCTTTGAGGATGTTGCCTTCACAGTTGAACGCGCTGCGGGTGAAGTCTGTGATCGTTGCCGTCGTATCGATCCAACTACTGCTGAACGCAGCTATCATGCAGTCATCTGCGACCACTGTGCAAGCATCGTAGAAGAAAACTTTGCGGATGCAGTTGCAGAAGGATTTGAAGCGAAATAATCAGAAAGAGACTGAGAAAGGTCACTAAAATCATAAAAACGCATAGTATCAAGAGTTCAAGTGCTTTGATATTATGCGTTTTATCATGGGAAAATTTACTAGCCCATTTCCTAGAATGAAGTTCTTCCTGGCCTGTCCGTGTAGATAATTAATATAATCAACTATTCAGTTTTCTCATAATTTTATATTTCTACTAATTATAAAGAGACTGTAGAACTTAAAATTATTTTTTGAAAATCAATATTTATTATAAAATTTTATAAGATTGTTTAATTTTTAGATAAATTATGATAGAATAATACCTATAAAAATTTTAAGGAGATTATTATGAAAACAAATACACTTGCTCGTGTCAACGCTATTTTTGGTCTTATTTCAGGAATTGTATTACTTTTAGCGCCAGTCATCATGTTTATCATGGCTGTTGGAGCTGCTGCGGCAACTGAAGACGCAGATGTAACGGTTGGGACATTGACAGGGCTCTCAATTATTTTGTCATTGGTTAAAATTGCTGTTTTAGTATTGGGAATTGTGGCTATTGTTTATTATAAAGATGATGAACGTGTTACGAATGCACCTTCTGTCTTGCTCATTGTAGGTGGTGCGGTCGGCTTGATTCCATTTTTAGGATGGGTAGGTGGAATTCTAACCATTATTGGTGGTTCACTTTACTTTGGAACATTGAAAAAATTTGTAATTGAAGAGTAGTAGTTTTCCAATTATTTGGACGGGACTATTTCATCCTCTATCAAGAACAATTATGATAGTACGATAAAGAGAAGACTGCTAAGCTCTTCTCTTTTTAGTTGATTTTAACTAGCTTTTTTGTGAAAAATTGTGTAAAATAGAATAGATAAACGAGGGAAACCTCGAAAAATAAAAGGAGAATCCATCTAATGGTAAAATTGGTTTTTGCTCGCCACGGTGAGTCTGAATGGAACAAAGCTAACCTTTTCACTGGTTGGGCTGATGTTGATTTGTCTGATAAAGGAACACAACAAGCGATTGACGCTGGTAAATTGATCAAAGAAGCTGGTATCGAATTTGACCAAGCTTACACTTCAGTATTGAAACGTGCGATCAAAACAACAAACTTGGCTCTTGAAGCTGCTGACCAATTGTGGGTTCCAGTTGAAAAATCATGGCGCTTGAACGAACGTCACTATGGTGGTTTGACTGGTAAAAACAAAGCTGAAGCTGCTGAACAATTTGGTGATGAGCAAGTTCACATCTGGCGTCGTTCATACGATGTATTGCCTCCTGCAATGCCTCATGATGACGAATACTCAGCTCACACTGACCGTCGTTACGCTTCACTTGACGACTCAGTCATTCCAGATGCTGAAAACTTGAAAGTGACTTTGGAACGTGCCCTTCCATTCTGGGAAGACAAAATCGCTCCAGCACTTAAAGATGGTAAAAACGTATTCGTAGGAGCTCACGGTAACTCAATCCGTGCCCTTGTAAAACATATCAAACACTTGTCAGATGATGAAATCATGGGTGTAGAAATCCCTAACTTCCCACCATTGGTATTCGAATTCGACGAAAAATTGAACGTCGTAAAAGAATACTACCTTGGAAAATAATCTATAAACAGAAAGCCTAGGAATTCCTAGGCTTTTTTGTTTTTGCTTCTGGTTTCCAACTAGTTGAAAAAGCGTTATAATGATAGTAAAGAGTGACTTGATTGTAAGAAAGGTGGATATGCTCGAAGTTCTGAAATCAGTAGAGTAAGTCAAGTTTTTAAAAAGTAAATCAGTTGACAAAGTATCTGCTTCTTGGTAGAATAAGAACTGTCGGAAAGACAAATAACTTCTTCTTGGTTGCAGGCATGCCAACCTGCCACTCGGATGAAGCCAAATAAAAAGGAGAAACATCATGGCAATCTCAAAAGAGAAAAAAAATGAAATCATCGCACAATATGCACGTCACGAAGGTGATACAGGTTCAGTAGAGGTTCAAGTTGCTGTCCTTACTTGGGAAATCAACCATCTTAACGAACACATCAAACAACACAAAAAAGACCACGCTACTTACCGTGGATTGATGAAGAAAATCGGTCGCCGTCGTAACTTGCTTGCATACTTGCGTAAAAACGACGTTAACCGTTACCGTGAGTTAATCAACTCTCTTGGACTTCGTCGCTAATCTTGCGTCTAAAACGTTTCTATACTTCGTTGGCTTCAGCTCGATGTACCATTAGTACAATCTTCGCCTCGTCGCCTAGTCTATAAACGTTTTATCCAGCAAGACTTGAGCTCTCTGATATTCAGAGAGCTTTTTTACTTTTGTCACCCTACCTCGATATACTAAAGTATTATCTTCGGTTACGGTTTCTAGCACTGTAAGGTAAAATAAACCAAATCATCTCCCTTTGGGGAGATTTTTTGTTTCACTAGGATTCTGGCTCTAGTTCAAATCAGCTCTCTGTTATCAGAGGGCTTTTTTATTGAGGTTTTATCGGTCACAATTTTGGAGACTACAAAAACCTCAAATGGTATCAGCTAATGACACCATGAAGGTGCGCAGTTACTCGGCTTTTCAAGCCGAGTAACTGTCTGCAAGCCCCCTCGGAGAGCCCACACTTTACGAAGTAAAGTATAGTATGTTATACTTTACATGGAAGTAGTCACCGAATTCCAGTTAGAAATTACTTTGTAACTACGTTTTGAGGAGGAGTAAAATGCTTTCCTACGTTCGACATTACCCACTAGCGATAGCTAAATTAATGTGTCTGTGCTCTCCTAAAATCTGCTGATTTATTACTGACTAATACAGGAGGTTTTTATGGGACAGACAATCCTATCTGCTATTGGTGTTTATATTTCCACCAGTATCGATTATTTAATTATTTTAATTATTTTATTTGCACAGCTATCACAGAATAAACAGAAATGGCATATTTATGCGGGGCAATATCTAGGCACAGGCTTACTTGTAGGGGCGAGTTTAGTTGCTGCTTATGTCGTTAATTTCGTGCCTGAAGAATGGATGGTTGGATTGCTTGGTTTAATCCCTATCTATTTAGGGATTCGCTTTGCAATTGTTGGAGAAGGTGAGGAAGAAGAGGAAGAAATTATTGAAAGATTAGAACAAAGCAAGGCAAATCAACTGTTTTGGACAGTTACATTACTGACAATTGCGTCTGGCGGAGATAATTTAGGTATCTATATACCTTATTTTGCTTCGTTAGATTGGTCACAGACCCTCGTGGCGTTGCTTGTGTTTGTAATCGGCATAATTATCTTTTGCGAGATTAGTCGGATGTTATCCTCTATTCCGTTAATATTCGAGACAATTGAAAAATACGAGCGAATCATTGTGCCCATAGTATTCATTCTACTTGGACTATACATCATGTATGAAAATGGCACGATAGAGACTTTTCTGATCGTGGGGATTTTTTTTCACTAGGATTATAGCCCGAGCTCAAATCAAGCTCTCTAATTTTAGAGGGCTTTTTCTATATATGTCTCTATCCTTGTTCATCTAATAGAAATATGGTATACTTTTTATGAGAATTTTCTAAATTTTTAATTTTGTATAAGGAGGTTTTCATGCTTTCCAAATTTTCTGGAAGCCGACAAGATTTGCAATTTGTGTTGTTTTTGGTTATTCTGCTAAGTGTTTTAGGAATTTCCCTCTTTCTAGCTGTTTCTATGGGATCCGTAGCGATTGACTTAGGAGATACCTATCGGATCATTTTGAGCAGATTGGGATTTCCTCTTGAGATAGGAGAGGTTTCCAAGTCTACTCTTGCCATTGTATGGAACATGAGATTCCCCCGAGTATTGTTAGGTCTGATAGTAGGGGCTGGTCTTTCTATGTGTGGTAGCGTGATGCAGTCTACAGTGAACAATCCCATCGCAGAGCCTTATGTCTTAGGAATTTCTGCGGGTGCAACTCTAGGGGCAACTTTGAGCATCATTCTTGGTTTAAAATTGGTGATTAGCCTTGGAGCTTTCCTTGGAGCTATTTTGGCAACAATTGCTGTCCTCATCATTGCCTCTATGCAGGGAAGGATGACGACTTCTAGTCTGATCTTATCAGGAACGGTGGTCAATGCTCTCTTTCTGGCTTTTTCCAACTTTATTATCTCTGTTGGCGCTAATGCTGACAGTGTGATGACCATTAAGTTTTGGACTATGGGCTCACTTGCAGGGACTACTTGGTCTGACTTAGTCCTGCCAACTATAGTAGTAGGAATGGCCTTTCTATTTTTCTCTACTCAGTATCGTGTTTTCAATGCAATGATGATGGGAGATGAGGCTGCTTTAACGTTGGGGATTCCCTTAAGCTTCTATTGGTATCTTTATGTGACCATGGTGGCTGTGCTGACAGCAGTCTTGGTGGCAACTTGTGGGATTATTGGATTTGTTGGTCTCATTACTCCTCACTTAGCTCGAGGCTTAGTAGGAACGAATTACAGGAGACTTTTTCCTGTTGCGACCATACTGGGTGCCCTCTTTGTGGTCTGGGCAGATGTACTCTCTCGTATCATCATTCCAAACGCAGAGTTGCCTATTGGTATTTTTACAGCCTTAGTAGGTGCTCCCTTCTTTATCTACATTGTTGGAGGTAGGCGAAGGGAGGTGAGGGCCTGATATGGACTTGATTTGTCAGGATATCCATTTTGGAATAGGAGAGAAAAAAATTCTCAAAGGAGTTTCTCTTAAGGTTGAGGGGCATCAATTTCACACGATACTAGGACCAAATGGAAGTGGAAAAACTAGCCTGCTTAAACTCCTCTATCGTCAGGAAAAGGCAGACAAAGGCTTGATAAGCCTAGATGGAAAGCCACTGGAGCATTGGTCACTCAAAGAAACAGCCAAGCAAATGGCAGTTGTTACCCAGTTTAATCAATTGCAGTTTGATTGTACAGTTGAGGAAATCGTCTTGCTGGGAAGAACGCCTCACCTCTCTTTTTTACAGAAGGAAAAGGAAAGGGATTATGCCCTCGTTCAAGATGCTCTCGTCAAGGTGGATATGCTTGAGAAGAAAACTCGTCTCTATTCGTCTCTGTCAGGGGGGGAGAAACAACGAGCCTTATTAGCACGCGCCTTGGCGCAAGAACCGACTCTCTTGCTCCTGGATGAACCTACCAATCACTTGGATATCAAGTATCAGCTAGACTTGTTAGCTATTGTGAAAAATCTCAATATCAATGTTTTAGCTGTCCTACATGATATTCAACTTGCTTGTCGCTATTCGGATTATCTCTATCTGATGAAAGAGGGGGAAATCCTTTATCAGGGAACTCCAAAGGAGACCATCACCCCTGAGTCATTGCAAACTGTATACGGAGTTCAAAGTCAGGTTACTTGGACCGAGGATCAGCAAGCCATGATTCACTATTTATAAGAATGAAAAGGAAAACAAGATGAAAAAAACACTAAGCATTTTACTGGTAACAGTAGCTACCCTAACCATGGCAGCTTGTGGTAACACTACTACAGAAAAAGCTACCACACAGTCTAGCACAGAAACAAGTCAAAAGGCCAGCACAGAGACGACTTATCCACTCACGGTCAAAACCTATGATGTTAAGGGAAATGAAGTCGAACAAGTCTTTGACAAGGCACCTGAAAAAGTTATCACCAACAATCTTTCAACCACTGAAATTTTGTTGGAGTTAGGCTTGAAGGATAAAATTGCTGGCATGCTCAACCCTGACAATGCTGTGACGGACAAATACAAGGACGCGATTGCGACGATTCCTCAAATCGGTGATAAAAAAACAGTCTCACAAGAGACAGTGCTTTCTTATGAACCAGATGCTGTGATGGGTCGAAACATGATGTTTTCTGAAAAATCCTTGGGAACAGTTAGCACTTGGAATGAAAATAAAATCCCAGTCTATACACAAAAAGCTTCTCTCTCAACCATTCAGCAAGATTTGGGAAATATTGTAGAAGATGTCAAAAATCTTGGAATGATTTTTAATGTGCAGGACAAGGCCAATGAATATGCAGCCCAATTACAAGCTAAAATTGATGCTGTTAAGAAAGCAAACCCAGAAAGCCAAGGTGAAAAGAAAAAGGCATTGATTATGGTTGCTTATAATGACGAAACCTTCGGTGCTTACAAGTCTGCTTTGCAAGAGAGCTTGTTGAATCAACTTGGTTATACCAACGTTGCAACGGGAACATCAGGCTTGACCTTGGAAAATCTTGTGTCAATGGATCCTGAGTTGATTATCTATGTGACCAGCGACCGCAATAAAAAATTGGATGCCAACGCAGTAGAGTTGATGAAGGCAAATGAAGTTTTGGAAAACGTTCCTGCAATTAAGAATCAAAAAATCATGACCATTTCCTACGATGAGTTGATGGACTATGGTCCAGCAGTGATTGATTCCCTTGAGAAAATCAATGACTTTATCAATAAATAATGAGTTTGATTGGGAAGGGATCCAAGTCAAGGTCAGCCTTCCTTCGACCTATGATCCCAATCAAACCTATCCAGTTATTCTCTTGAATGATGGAAACTTGGATTTCCTATCTTCCCTTTCAGAATCTGTGATTTTAGTGGGCTTAACCTCTAAAAATCGCCTAGACGACTACACTCCATGGAAGGCAGCTGGTCTGAGAGATGGAGCTCAAGATTTTGGCGGTCAGGCAAATGCCTATCATGGTCATTTATTTGGAGGTCTTTTAGATAAGTTGCGGTCTCTTTATCACCTGGACGAAGCTCGTCTTGCCTATGGAGGGTATTCATTAGGTGGTTTGGCGGCAGTTTACAGTCTTTTCAGCTTTGACAAGGTATCCTGTGTCTTCTCGATCTGCGGTTCCTTTTGGTATCCTGATTTTGTGGCTTACTGCAAGGAACAAAAGTTGAAGAATCTGGACTGCTTGCTGTATTTACTAAATGGTCAAACAGAAGGAGCCCATCATACCAATCGCTTGGCTCAAGCACCAGCCTATGCTAAGCAGATCCATACCAGTCTTCAGAAACACTATCCGACCGGTCAGTTTGTCTTTGATCCCTATGGGCATCATGAGCAAGTTGCTGAGAGATTTTTAGCCTTTTCCAACTGGTTGGCCCAAAAATGGAAAATCGAATAAAAGAATTATCCCTTGGCAAAAGCCAAGGGATAATTGTATTTTTTAACCAAGTTTCTCTCTCTTCTTATCTGGATTCCAAATAAAGCTTGCAATAAAGGTAAAGATAATTGTTAAGATACCAACAACCACAGCAAGGATGAGGGCAGGGATTCGGACAAACCACCAGAGTGGGTTTGGTTTTTTATCATTGTGCCATTGCTTGGTTTCTTCGTCTAAACGTTGGAATTCAGCTTGGATGCGGTCTGCAACCATTTCAATCCCTTCATCATTCATTTTCTTGATGTCTGAGATATCGATGGGATTTCCAAAGTTCATATCCACACGTTCACGGCTAACCAAGCCTTTCAAGGTCATAGGACCTGTGTAGGTAACCGGCATGATACGGACTTTGGCCATCTTGGCAATCAGGGCTACGCCACCCTTGACATCGTTTGAGTGACGGCTCCCACTTGGAAACATGATGAGAGAGCGGTCGCTTTTTTTGAGGACGTTGATAGGGTACTTGATGGCAGAGGCACTAGGTTTTTCCCGATCGATAGGAAAGGCGCCACACATACGGATCCACCAGCCAAAGATGCGGTTGTTAAACAGCTCTTTTTTGGCCATAAAGATGAACTGTTTTGGCTTGGTCGCAAAGGCCATGTAAACAGGATCCCACCAGGTACGGTGAGGTGCGACGAGGATATAGTTTTCGTCTCGGCTAGGGATTTTATCAGTATTGTGATAGTGGGCATTGCCATTGATGGACCACAAGATCAGCATGACTAGTCCACGCAAATAAGTATAAAACATGAGATCTCCTTCGATTGTATTGCTTTTATTATTATACCTTATCAAAAGACTGCTGGCAAACTTTTTCAGTTATCAGCCAACAGTTTTAGATGGGATTAGAATTCTTTTAAAAAAAATGATATGATAGATTTTATGGATAAAAATAAGATAATGGGATTAACCCAAAGAGAAGTCAAAGAAAGACAGGCTCAAGGTTTGGTCAATGACTTTACCGCATCAGCTAGTACCAGTACTTGGCAAATCATCAAACGAAATGTTTTTACACTTTTTAACGCATTAAACTTTGTTATTGCTCTAGCGCTGGCCTTTGTGCAGGCTTGGAGCAATTTGGTTTTCTTTGCCGTTATTTGCTTTAACGCTTTTTCTGGGATTGTGACTGAGCTGCGAGCCAAACATATGGTGGACAAGCTCAATCTCATGACCAAGGAAAAGGTCAAAACCATCCGTGATGGTCAAGAAGTTGCTCTCGATCCAGAAGAATTGGTCCTAGGAGATGTCATTCGTTTGTCTGCTGGGGAGCAGATTCCTAGTGATGCCCTGGTTCTGGAAGGATTTGCGGAAGTCAATGAAGCCATGTTGACGGGTGAGAGTGATTTAGTACAAAAGGAAGTGGATGCCTTGCTCTTGTCAGGGAGTTTCCTAGCCAGTGGCGCGGTTTTGGCTCAAGTTCACCATGTCGGGGCTGATAATTATGCTGCCAAACTCATGCTGGAAGCTAAGACAGTGAAACCGATCAACTCCCGTATCATGAAATCGCTAGACAAGCTAGCTGGCTTTACTGGAAAGATTATCATTCCCTTTGGTCTAGCTCTCCTGCTAGAAGCCTTGATGTTAAAGGGCTTGCCCCTCAAGTCATCCGTTGTAAATTCGTCGACAGCCCTTTTGGGAATGTTACCCAAGGGAATTGCCCTTTTGACCATTACTTCGCTCTTGACTGCGGTGATTAAGCTGGGCTTGAAAAAGGTTTTAGTGCAGGAGATGTACTCTGTCGAGACCTTGGCGCGCGTGGATATGCTCTGTCTGGACAAGACGGGCACCATCACCCAAGGAAAGATGCAGGTGGAGGCTTTTCTTCCTCTGACGGAAACTTATGGTGATGAGGCTATTGCCAGCATTTTGACTAGCTATATCGCTCATAGTGAGGATAAAAATCCAACAGCTCAGGCTATTCGCCAGCGTTTCCAAGGAAAGGTTGCTTACCCTATGATTTCGAATCTTCCTTTCTCAAGCGACCGTAAGTGGGGAGCTATGGAGTTAGAAGGTTTGGGGACGGTTTTTTTAGGGGCACCTGAGATGTTGTTGGACTCTGAAGTCCCTGAAGCCAGAGAGGCCTTGGAGAGAGGGTCACGTGTCTTAGTCTTGGCTCTCAGTCAGGAAAAACTAGACCATCACAAGCCCCAGAAACCATCTGATATTCAAGCCTTGGCACTGCTGGAGATCTTGGATCCGATTCGAGAAGGAGCGGCTGAGACCCTAGACTATCTTCGTTCCCAGGAAGTAGGCCTCAAGATTATCTCTGGTGATAATCCAGTCACGGTTTCCAGCATTGCCCAGAAGGCTGGTTTTGCAGACTATCACAGCTATGTAGATTGTTCAAAAATCACGGATGAGGAATTGATTGCCATGGCTGAGGAAACAGCCATTTTCGGACGGGTTTCCCCTCATCAAAAGAAACTCATCATCCAAACGCTGAAAAAAGCAGGGCATACAACGGCAATGACAGGGGACGGAGTCAATGACATCCTAGCTCTTCGTGAGGCGGATTGTTCGATTGTAATGGCGGAGGGAGATCCGGCGACTCGTCAGATTGCCAATCTGGTTCTCTTGAACTCAGACTTTAATGATGTTCCTGAGATTCTCTTTGAAGGTCGTCGTGTGGTCAATAACATCGCCCACATCGCACCGATTTTCTTGATTAAGACCATCTATTCCTTCCTGTTAGCGGTGATTTGTATCGCCAGCGCACTTCTAGGACGGTCTGAGTGGATCTTGATTTTCCCCTTCATTCCGATCCAGATTACCATGATTGACCAATTTGTGGAAGGTTTCCCGCCATTTGTTCTGACTTTTGAGCGGAATATCAAGCCTGTTGAGCCAAATTTCCTCAGAAGATCTATGCTTCGTGCCCTACCAAGCGCTCTCATGGTCGTATTTAGCGTCCTTTTTGTGAAAATATTTGGAGCGAGTCAAGGTTGGTCTGAGATAGAAATCTCAACCCTCCTCTATTATCTCCTTGGATCAATTGGTTTCTTATCCGTATTTAGAGCTTGCATGCCATTCACTCTCTGGCGTACCCTCTTGATTGTCTGGTCAGTAGGAGGTTTCCTAGCTACAGCTCTCTTCCCAAGAATTCAAAAACTGCTTGAAATTTCGACACTTACAGGACAAACATTGCCTGTTTATGGTGCCATGATGCTGGTCTTTACCGTGATTTTCATTCTAACCAGTCGTTATCAAGCTAGAAAATAAAGAAAGGCTGCAATCTGTGGATTGCGGTCTTTTTAGGTGCAAGATTGCTAGCTGAAATATGGTATAATAAGAGGTAATAGAGTTTTGGAAAGTGAGAGAAGATGATTTCAAAGAGATTAGAATTGGTGGCGTCCTTTGTGCCTCAAGGATCCATTTTACTTGATGTGGGGAGTGACCATGCTTATCTGCCTATCGAGTTGGTCGAGAGAGGGCAAATTGAAGCTGCCATTGCAGGCGAAGTTGTGGTTGGTCCCTACCAATCTGCGGTCAAAAATGTTGAGGCCCACGGCTTGGAAGAAAAAATCCAAGTCCGTTTAGCCAATGGCTTGGCAGCCTTTGAAGAGGCAGACCAGGTATCGGTTATCACCATTGCTGGTATGGGAGGGCGTTTGATTGCGACCATATTAGGAGAAGGATTGGATAAACTTGCGAGTGTAGAACGTTTAATCCTCCAGCCTAATAATCGTGAAGACGACTTGCGCATCTGGCTACAGGGTAACGGTTTTCGGATTGTAGCAGAAAGCATCTTAGAAGAAGCTGGCAAATTTTATGAAATTCTAGTGGTGGAAGCGGGACAAATGAAGCTATCAGCCAGTGACCTTCGCTTTGGCCCCTTCTTGTCCAAAGAAGCCAGCCCAATCTTTGTCCAAAAATGGCAAAAAGAAGCGGCTAAGCTAGAATTTGCTCTTAGCCAAATCCCAGAAAAAAATCTGGAGGAACGTCAAATTTTAGTAGATAAAATTCAAGCCATCAAGGAGGTGCTTCCATGCTAGCAAGTGAAGTAATACAAGCTTATGAAGCCTTTTGCCCTCAGGAATTTTCAATGGAGGGTGACAGTCGTGGCCTGCAAATTGGCACTTTGGACAAGGATATCCAAAGTGTCATGGTGGCTCTCGATATTCGTGAAGAAACGGTGGCAGAGGCCATTGAAAAGGATGTGGACTTGATTATCGTCAAGCACGCGCCTATCTTTCGTCCGATCAAGGACTTGGTAGCTAGCCGTCCGCAAAATCAGATTTACATCGACCTCATCAAGCATGACATCGCAGTTTATGTCAGTCATACTAATATCGACATTGTAGAGAATGGTCTCAATGACTGGTTCTGCCAGATGCTAGGCATTGAGGAGACGACTTATCTCCAGGAAACAGGCCCAGGACGTGGGATTGGGCGTATTGGTGACATTCAACCACAGACTTTTGGAGCATTTACTCAGCATGTCAAGCAAGTCTTTGGTCTAGATAGTCTTCGAATGGTTCATTATCAAGAGAGTGATTTGCAGAAGCCCATTTCAAGAGTAGCCATCTGTGGTGGTAGTGGTCAATCTTTCTATAAGGATGCTTTAGCAAAGGGAGCAGATGTCTATATAACTGGTGATATATACTATCACACAGCTCAGGATATGCTGTCTGATGGTTTGCTGGCATTGGACCCGGGCCACTATATCGAAATTCTTTTTGTCGAAAAAATTGCTGACCTACTTACTCAATGGAAGGCAGAAAAGGATTGGGCCATTGATATCATACCTAGCCAAGCATCGACCAATCCTTTCCACCATATCTAGTTAGGAAGTGAAGACAATGAAAAAAGTTGCCATTATTGGAGCAGGGATTGTAGGGGCAACTGCTGCCTACTACCTCTCCAAAGAAGCAGATTTAGAGGTGACCGTTTTTGACCATGGTCAAGGTCAGGCTACCAAGGCAGCAGCGGGAATTATCAGTCCTTGGTTTTCAAAACGCCGTAATAAAGCCTGGTATAAGATGGCGCGCTTGGGAGCTGACTTTTACGTGGATTTGTTGGCTGATTTAGAAAAGTCAGGACAGGAAACCGACTTTTACCAGCGTTCGGGAGTTTTTCTCTTGAAAAAGGATGAATCCAAGTTAGAAGAACTCTATGAACTAGCACTCCAGCGTAGGGAAGAATCTCCCTTGATAGGTCAATTAGCCATTTTAGACCAAGCATCTACAAATGAATTATTCCCTGGTTTGCAGGGATTTGACAGCCTGCTCTATGCTTCTGGTGGGGCACGGGTGGATGGCCACCTATTAGTGACTCGTTTGCTAGAAGCCAGTCAAGTCAAGCTGGTCAAAGAAAAAGTGAGTCTG
The DNA here is from genome assembly GCA_019458035.2 of Streptococcus oralis. GTDB lineage: Bacteria > Bacillota > Bacilli > Lactobacillales > Streptococcaceae > Streptococcus > Streptococcus oralis_BP. Next base: position 1,073,677 of record CP185271.1, on the reverse strand, counting down.
ACACCTTTAGCAACTGGCTATCAGATTGGCGAAGAGGTGTTTGATCAGGTTATGCTAGCGACGGGAGCTTGGTTGGGGGACATTTTGGAACCTTTAGGATATGAGGTAGATGTTCGTCCCCAAAAGGGGCAACTCCGAGATTATCAGCTTGCCCAAGACATGGAATCATACCCTGTTGTCATGCCAGAAGGGGAATGGGATTTGATCCCTTTTGCAGGTGGGAAATTGTCCTTGGGCGCTACTCATGAAAATGATATGGGATTTGATTTGACGGTAGATGACACCTTGCTCCAACAAATGGAGGAGGCAGCCTTACCTCACTATCCAGCCTTGACAGAAGCGAAATCATCGGGTGAGCGAGTAGGAATCCGTGCCTACACCAGTGATTTCTCGCCTTTCTTTGGGCAAGTACCTGGTTTAGCAGGTGTCTATGTAGCTAGTGGTCTAGGTTCATCAGGTCTCACAACGGGGCCTATCATCGGTTACCATCTAGCCCAATTGGTCCAAGACAAGGAATTGACCTTGGACCCAGTAAACTACCCAATTGCAAACTATGTCAAACGAGTAAAAAGCGAATAATACTCAATGAAAATCAAAGAGCAAACTAGGAAGCTAGCCGCAGGCTGCTCAAAGCACGGCTTTGAGGCTGTGGACAGAACTGATGAAGTCAGCTCAAAACACTGTTTTGAGGTTGTGGATCGAACTGACGAAGTCAGTAACCATACCCACGGCAAGGCGAAGCTGACATTGCTTGAAGAGATTTTCGAAGAGTATAAGCATTTTACTAAAATTTTAGTCTCCCCTTTAGGATGGCAAATGACATTCCCTACCAAAAATGGTAAAATAAGAAAAAATAATTCGAGAATCGAGGAAAAAAGATGCAAGAAAAGATTTTGGTAACAGGTGGAGCAGGTTTTATCGGAACCCACACTGTTATTGAATTGATCCAAGCAGGTCATCAAGTGGTTGTAGTGGATAACCTTGTCAACAGCAACCGTAAAAGTTTAGAAGTTGTTGAAAGAATCACAGGAGTTGAAATTCCTTTCTATGAGGCAGATATCCGTGATACTGATACTCTCAGAGATATTTTCAAGCAAGAAGAGCCAACAGGTGTGATTCACTTTGCTGGTTTGAAGGCTGTAGGTGAATCAACACGTATCCCTCTTGCCTACTATGACAACAATATCGCTGGAACTCTTAGTCTTTTAAAAGTTATGGAAGAAGCAAACTGTAAGAATATCATCTTCAGTTCTTCTGCGACAGTATATGGAGATCCTCACACGGTTCCAATCTTAGAAGATTTCCCACTTTCAGTGACCAATCCGTATGGCCGTACTAAGCTTATGTTAGAGGAAATTTTGACTGATATCTACAAAGCAGACTCAGAATGGAATGTGGTCTTGCTTCGTTACTTTAATCCAATCGGAGCGCATGAAAGTGGAGACTTGGGAGAAAATCCAAACGGTATTCCAAACAATCTCTTGCCATATGTGACTCAGGTAGCTGTTGGAAAATTAGAGCAAGTACAAGTCTTCGGAGACGATTACGATACGGAAGATGGAACTGGTGTTCGTGACTATATCCACGTCGTAGACCTAGCCAAAGGTCACGTTGCAGCTCTTCAAAAAATCCAAAAAGGGTCTGGCCTTAACATTTATAACCTTGGAACAGGCAAGGGCTACTCTGTTCTTGAAATTATTCAAAATATGGAAAAAGCAGTGGGACATCCCATTCCTTACCGCATCGTAGAACGCCGACCAGGAGACATCGCTGCCTGCTATTCAGATCCTGCAAAAGCCAAAGCAGAACTCGGATGGGAAGCAGAATTTGATATCACGAAAATGTGTGAAGACGCATGGCGTTGGCAAAGTAAGCATCCAAATGGATTTGAAGACTAAGATAATGATTTCGATCATTGTCCCCTGTTTAAATGAAGAGGAAGTACTTCCTCTTTTTTATCAGTCTGTTGAAGATTTGCTTCCTAATCTGGGAGCAGAGGTCGAGTATGTCTTTGTAGACGATGGCTCAAGCGATGGAACCTTAGAGCTCTTGAAGGCTTATCGGGAGCAAAATCCTGCGGTGCATTATATCTCGTTCTCGCGAAATTTTGGGAAGGAGGCAGCTCTGTACGCAGGTTTACAGTATGCGACTGGGGACCTGGTGGTTGTGATGGATGCAGACCTCCAGGACCCTCCCGGTATGCTACTTGAGATGAAAGCCTTACTAGACCAAAATGCAGACTTGGACTGTGTTGGGACACGGAGAACTAGTCGGGAGGGAGAACCCCTCTTTCGCAGTTTCTGTGCTGATCTTTTTTATCGCCTCATGCAAAAAATCAGCCCAGTAGCTCTCCCCTCAGGCGTCCGTGATTTCCGCATGATGAGAAGGTCTGTGGTAGATGCTATTTTAACCCTGACCGAGTCCAATCGGTTCTCTAAGGGACTCTTTGCCTGGGTGGGCTTTAAAACGCACTATCTTGATTATCCAAACGTTGAACGACAGGCTGGCAAGACCAGTTGGAGTTTTAGACAGCTCTTTTTCTACTCGATTGAAGGGATTCTCAATTTTTCAGATTTCCCCTTGAGTATAGCCTTTGTAGCTGGACTTCTATCTTGTTTTATTTCTTTTATGATGACTGTTTTTGTAGTGTTTCGGACTCTTATCTTGGGAAATCCAACATCTGGCTGGACCTCTCTGATGGCTGTCATTCTCTTTCTTGGGGGGATTCAACTTCTGACCATTGGAATTCTGGGCAAGTATATCAGTAAGATTTACCTGGAAACCAAAAAAAGACCACTCTACCTCATCAAAGAAAAAAGTGATCTTTCTATTTTTGAAGGAAAAAATAACCGGAAAAGACTATAATTTTACCTAGAAATATGCTAAACTAGTAGGTGAAGGGATTAAAGTGATAAAGAGAATCTACAAAATCAATCTCCCTTTTAAACTATGATGGATCTTTTAGAAGTGCACGTGTAGGACAATTTTTGATGGCCTCCAGAACATCGCTGGTCTCAGCGATTTCTCTTTGCAATTCAACTGGATCATCGCAAAATCGAACGATTCCATTATCATGGTAATCAAAGAGTTCAGAATAGGTTTGGCAAAGCCCGCAGGCGATGCACCGTTCAGGTATAAGTGTGAGTTTCATATTTATATTGTAATAAGAAAGTTTAAAAAATACAAGGAGTAAGGTATGGCAAAGGAACCATGGCAAGAAGATATCTATGAAAATAGTGAGGAAGAATCAAGATCAGAGCGTCGTCGCCGTAAACAAAAAGGAAAAGGCACTGTTGCCAATCGTGTCTTAACAGTTCTAGCTAGCCTCTTCTTTGTGATCGTTGTAGCGATGGTAGTTGTATTGATTTACTTATCAACCGGAGGAAGCAATCGTACTTCATCTTTGAAGGACTTCTATGATACATCGTCTCCTTCTACAAGTTCAAGTTCTAAAGTAGAAGCATCGTCATCTTCAAGTAGCAAGGTAGAAGAAACATCTTCTTCTGAAACAACTCCTTCAGAGAGCAGTTCAGAAGAACACACAGAAGGAGAAGGAACACTCACTGTGCATCCTGGAGAGGGTGAGGCAGCTCTTGCTCAACGTGCAGGGATTTCCATTGCTCAATTAGAAGCCCTAAATCCTTCTCACATGTCATCTGGATCTTGGTTTGCCAACCCAGGTGATGTGATTAAGACAAGATAGGAGTCGGGAATGAAGACAATTCAAATTGCTATTGATGGTCCAGCTTCCAGTGGTAAGAGTACGGTTGCAAAGATTGTCGCTAAAGATTTTGGTTATACTTATCTCGATACGGGCGCTATGTACCGTGCTACGACTTATATAGCTCTCAAATACCAGTTGGATGCAGGAAAAGTAGAGCAACTTTTGGAATTGCTTGATCAACATCCCATTAGTTTTGGACGTTCAGAAACTGGTGAGCAACTTGTTTTTGTAGGGGATGTTGAGATTACGCATCCGATTCGTGAAAATGAAGTGACCAACAAGGTTTCAAGCATTGCTGCCATTCCTGAGGTGCGTGAGAAACTGGTTTCTCTTCAGCAAGAGATTGCCCAGCAAGGTGGTATCGTCATGGATGGCCGTGATATCGGGACAGTTGTTTTACCACAAGCTGAACTCAAGATTTTCCTAGTGGCTTCTGTTGAAGAAAGAGCAGAGCGTCGTTACAAGGAAAATATTGCTAAAGGGATTGAAACAGACCTTGAAACGCTGAAAGAAGAGATTGCGGCGCGTGACTACAAGGATAGTCATCGTGAAACCTCACCTCTCAAGCAGGCTGAGGATGCAGTTTATCTTGACACAACTGGACTAAGTATCCAAGAAGTGGTCGAAAAAATTGAATCAGAAGCCAAAAAATATATGTCCTAGGGACGAGAGGAGCAGGCTAGATGATGCCTGCTCCTTTTCTCTCTTTTGCGCGCGTTTCAAAACAGTCTTTTTGGGAGAATTTTGATAAAATAGTAATATCAATAAAAAGGACGGAAGCATGACAAAGAAAATCATAGCCATTTGGGCCCAGGATGAAAAAGGTGTGATTGGGAAGGAAAATCGTCTCCCTTGGCATTTGCCGGCAGAGTTGCAACATTTTAAGGAAACAACTTTAAATCATGCCATACTGATGGGACGAGTGACCTTTGATGGCATGGGACGTCGTCTGCTTCCAAAACGGCAAACCCTGATTTTAACGCGCAATAGCGAAGAGGTCATAGATGGGGCGCTCGTATTTCAAGATGTGGAGTCTGTTTTAGCGTGGTATCAGAGTCAAGAAAAAAATCTCTATATCATTGGCGGAAAACAGATTTTTCAGGCTTTTGAGCCTTATTTAGATGAAATCATCGTGACACAGATTCATGCTCAGGTGGAGGGAGATACCTATTTTCCTGAGGAGTTTGACTTGTCTCGTTTTGAGACAGTCTCAAGCAAATCTTACACCCGAGATGAGAAAAATGACTATGATTTTACCATCGAATACCGAGATAGAAAGGAAGTCTAATGGAGCGCAGTATATTTGGATTTTTCACAGCTTTTTTGTGTGTGATCTGTATTTTGACTGGAGCACAGGCTTTTCGTAAGAAGCGCTATGGACTGTCTGCCTTACTCTGGCTGAATGCTTTTACCAATCTGGTAAACAGTATTCATGCTTTTTACATGAACTTATTTTAGATAGAATGATAAATTAGAATGGAAGGAAATCATGCCTACAAATAGGAAAAATGATATGATGGTTTATTGCTCATTTTGTGGCAAGAGCCAAGAAGAAGTAAAGAAAATAATCGCTGGGAACAACGCCTTTATCTGTAATGAATGTGTGGAGTTGGCCCAGGAAATCATTCGGGAGGAGTTGGCCGAGGAAGTTTTGGCAGACTTGTCTGAAGTGCCAAAACCAATCGAGCTCCTCAATATCTTGAACCACTATGTGATTGGTCAGGATCGTGCCAAACGTGCCTTGGCAGTGGCTGTATACAATCACTATAAACGCATCAATTTCCACGATACGCGTGAAGAGTCAGAAGATGTGGATTTGCAGAAGTCAAACATCTTGATGATTGGCCCAACTGGTTCTGGGAAAACCTTTCTTGCTCAGACTTTGGCTAAGAGCTTGAACGTGCCTTTTGCGATTGCAGATGCGACAGCTCTTACTGAGGCTGGGTATGTGGGTGAGGACGTGGAAAATATCCTCCTCAAACTCCTGCAGGCTGCTGACTTTAACATCGAACGTGCAGAACGTGGGATTATCTACGTGGATGAAATTGACAAAATTGCCAAGAAGAGCGAGAATGTGTCTATCACACGTGACGTTTCTGGTGAAGGTGTGCAACAAGCCCTCCTCAAGATTATCGAGGGAACTGTCGCTAGCGTGCCGCCTCAAGGTGGACGCAAACATCCGCAACAAGAGATGATTCAGGTGGATACTAAAAATATCCTCTTTATCGTGGGTGGTGCTTTTGATGGCATCGAAGAAATCGTTAAACAACGTCTGGGAGAAAAAGTTATCGGTTTTGGACAAAACAACAAAGCGATTGACGAAAACAGCTCTTACATGCAAGAAATCATCGCAGAAGACATTCAAAAATTCGGTATTATCCCTGAGTTGATTGGACGCTTGCCTGTCTTTGCTGCTCTTGAACAATTGACGGCCGATGACTTGGTTCGCATCTTGAAAGAACCAAGAAATGCCTTGGTCAAACAATACCAAACCTTGCTTTCTTATGATGATGTTGAATTGGAATTTGACGATGAAGCCCTTCAAGAAATCGCTAATAAAGCCATCGAACGCAAAACTGGTGCGCGTGGTCTTCGATCAATCATCGAAGAAACCATGCTAGACGTTATGTTTGAAGTGCCAAGTCAAGAAAATGTGAAATTGGTTCGCATCACAAAAGAAGCTGTCGATGGAACAGAAAAACCAATCCTAGAAACAGCCTAGAGGTGACTATGGAAATCAATACACACAATGCTGAAATTTTGCTCAGTGCGGTCAATAAATCTCATTATCCGCAGGATGACCTGCCAGAGATTGCTCTTGCAGGGCGTTCAAATGTTGGCAAGTCTAGCTTTATCAACACCATGCTCAACCGCAAGAATCTGGCCCGTACATCAGGAAAACCTGGGAAAACCCAGTTGCTCAACTTCTTTAACATTGATGACAAGATGCGCTTTGTGGATGTACCTGGTTACGGCTATGCCCGCGTTTCCAAAAAGGAGCGTGAAAAGTGGGGGCGCATGATTGAGGAGTACCTGACGACTCGGGAAAATCTCCGTGCGGTTGTCAGTTTGGTGGATCTCCGCCACGACCCGTCAGCAGATGATGTGCAGATGTACGAATTTCTCAAGTATTATGAGATTCCGGTTATCATCGTTGCGACCAAGGCGGACAAGATTCCCCGTGGTAAGTGGAACAAGCATGAATCAGCAATCAAAAAGAAATTAAACTTTGACCCAAGTGACGACTTCATTCTCTTTTCATCTGTCAGCAAGGCAGGGATGGATCAGGCTTGGGACGCAATATTAGAAAAATTGTGAGGGAAAGAAATGGCAAAAACAATTCATACAGACAAAGCTCCAAAAGCAATCGGACCTTATGTTCAAGGAAAAATCGTTGGCAATCTTTTGTTTGCTAGCGGTCAAGTTCCCCTATCTCCTGAAACTGGAGAAATTGTAGGAGAAACGATCCAAGAACAGACAGAACAAGTTTTGAAAAATATTGTTGCTATTTTGGCTGAAGCAGGAACAGACTTTGACCATGTTGTCAAAACAACTTGCTTCTTGAGCGATATGAATGACTTTGTTCCTTTTAACGAGGTTTACCAGACTGCCTTTAAAGAGGAATTTCCAGCTCGTTCAGCTGTAGAGGTTGCACGTCTTCCTCGTGATGTAAAAGTCGAAATTGAAGTGATCGCAGAGATTGGATAAGCTAGTTGAAGTTTGGCTCTGCCAAACTTTTTTTGATATAAGGAGAGATAGATGACAAAGAAACAACTTCACCTGGTAATTGTGACAGGGATGAGTGGTGCAGGGAAAACAGTAGCCATTCAGTCCTTCGAAGATTTGGGATATTTCACCATTGACAATATGCCGCCAGCCCTCTTACCAAAGTTTTTGCAGTTGGTTGAAACTAAAGATGATGACCACAAACTGGCCTTAGTAGTCGATATGCGGAGCCGTTCCTTCTTTTCAGAGATTCAGGCTGTTTTGGATGAATTGGAAAACCAAGACGATTTGGACTTCAAAATCCTCTTTTTAGACGCAGCAGATAAGGAATTGGTGGCCCGCTATAAGGAAACTAGACGAAGTCACCCTCTAGCTGCTGATGGTCGGATTTTAGATGGCATCAAGCTGGAACGCGAACTCTTGGCACCTTTGAAAAACATGAGTCAAAATGTGGTGGATACGACAGAACTCACTCCGCGTGAACTTCGTAAAACCATTGCAGAGCAATTTTCAGACCAAGAACAAGCCCAGTCTTTCCGTATCGAAGTCATGTCTTTTGGATTCAAGTATGGTATCCCGATCGATGCAGACTTGGTCTTTGATGTCCGTTTCTTGCCAAATCCATACTACCTCCCTGAACTCCGTAATCAGACAGGTGAGGATCAAGCAGTTTATGACTATGTGATGAATCATGAAGAGTCTGAAAGTTTCTATCAGCACTTACTCGCCTTGATTGAACCCATTTTGCCAAGTTACAAAAAAGAAGGCAAGTCCGTCTTGACCATTGCAGTAGGATGTACAGGTGGGCAGCACCGTAGTGTTGCCTTTGCCAAACGAATCGCAGAGGATCTTGCTAAAAATTGGCCTGTCAATGAAAGCCATCGTGACAAAGACAGAAGAAAGGAAACGGTAAACCGTTCATGAGAAAACCAAGGATAACGGTGATTGGTGGAGGAACGGGTATCCCCGTCATTTTGAAAAGTTTGCGAGAAAAGGATGTTGATATCGCAGCCATCGTAACGGTAGCTGATGATGGTGGATCTTCTGGTGAACTAAGAAAGAATATCCAACAGCTGACACCACCAGGTGATCTTCGTAATGTTCTGGTGGCTATGTCGGATATGCCTAAGTTTTATGAGAAGGTTTTTCAGTACCGTTTTTCAGAAGACGCTGGTGCTTTTGCGGGTCATCCTCTAGGAAATATCATTATAGCAGGGCTTTCTGAAATGCAAGGGTCCACTTATAATGCCATGCAGCTGCTAAGTCTCTTTTTCCACACAACAGGAAAAATTTATCCATCAAGCGATCATCCTTTGACACTGCATGCAGTCTTTAAAGACGGTTCTGAGGTGGCAGGTGAGAGCCACATTGCAGATCATCCAGGCATGATCGACCATGTCTATGTGACCAATACTCTGGATGATGAAACACCCCAAGCCAGCCGTCGAGTGGTCAATACCATTCTCGAGAGTGATATGATCGTCTTGGGGCCTGGTTCCCTCTTTACATCGATTTTGCCAAATATTGTCATTGAGGAGATTGGGCAGGCTCTCCTAGAGACCAAGGCAGAGATAGCCTATGTCTGCAATATCATGACCCAGCGTGGGGAAACAGAGCACTTTTCAGACAGTGACCACGTAGAAGTCCTCCATCGACACTTAGGTCGGCCTTTTATTGATACGGTCTTGGTCAATATCGAAAAGGTTCCTAGAGAATACATGGATACCAACCGTTTTGATGAGTATTTGGTTCAAGTAGAGCATGACTTTGCTGGTCTTTGCAAACAGGTTCCTCGTGTGATTTCATCCAACTTCCTTCGTTTGGAAAATGGAGGAGCCTTCCATGATGGCGATTTGATTGTAGATGAATTGATGCGCATCATACAGGTGAGAAAATGAGTTTTACAGTTGCAGTAAAAGAAGAAATTCTTGGTCAACATCATCTCAGTCGTCATGAATTGTCTGCCATTATCAAGATGTCTGGCAGTATCGGTCTCTCGACTTCAGGCTTGACCTTGTCCGTCGTGACTGAAAATGCCAAGTTAGCTCGGCACCTTTATGAGTCCTTTCTCCATTTTTATGATATTAAGTCAGAAATTCGACACCATCAGAGAAGCAATCTTCGTAAAAATCGTGTCTACACGGTCTATACCGATGAGAGGGTGCAGGAGCTTTTAGCTGATTTGCGGCTTGCGGATTCCTTCTTTGGTTTGGAGACAGGCATTGATCCCGATATCTTATCGGATGAGGAGGCTGGTCGTGCTTACTTATGTGGGGCCTTTCTGGCAAATGGTAGCATCCGAGATCCTGAGTCTGGCAAGTACCAGTTGGAGATTAGTTCTGTTTATCTGGACCATGCCCAAGGATTGGCCTCTCTCCTTCAGCAGTTTTTATTGGACGCCAAGGTTATTGAACGCAAGAAAGGTGCAGTTACCTATCTCCAGCGTGCAGAAGACATCATGGATTTCTTGATCGTGATTGGGGCCATGCAGGCGCGTGATAATTTTGAGCGTGTCAAGATTTTGCGTGAAACTCGTAACGATCTCAATCGAGCCAATAACGCTGAAACAGCCAATATCGCTCGGACGGTTTCTGCTAGTATGAAGACCATTAATAATATCAGTAAAATCAAAGATAGAATGGGTTTGGAAAATTTACCTGTGGATTTGCAAGAGGTGGCTCAGTTGCGAATCCAGCATCCAGACTACTCTATCCAGCAGTTGGCAGATAGCCTGAGCAATCCCCTAACCAAAAGTGGCGTCAACCACAGACTCCGAAAAATAAACAAGATTGCTGATGAACTATAAAACCACGGATTGTTCAATCCGTGGTTCTTTGGTTCTTTTCTTATAAACTTGTTGAGTGTTTTGGTTGCACTTTTTGGTCAGGGTCGATGTAGTTGATGGCATTGTTAACAGCTGTTGGAGCTTCACCCAGTCCTGTCGCAATCAAATCGATCTTACCTTCATAGTAGCAGCAGTCCCCAATGGCGTAGATACCCTCTTGGCTGGATTCTTGCTTGCTATTGACGATAATCTTGTGGCGGTTGAGATCCAGACCCCAATTTTTAAGATTGCCAACAGATGATTTGAAACCATAGTTGACAAAGAGATGGTCTACTTCGATAGTTTCGGTTTCATCTGATTTGACTTTGGTGATTTCTAGTTTATCGAGTGTTTTTCCATCTCCGAGAAGTTGGCTAGGGACGAACGGTGTCTTGATAGTTACAGATGATTCTTGCAAGGCTTGCACACTATGTTCCAAGGCGCGGAAGTTATCTCTGCGGTGAACAAGGGTAGTTGGGGCAATCTTTTCAAAAGCCAGAGCCCAGTCCACAGCTGAGTCTCCCCCACCAAGGATGGTCACTTTCTTGCCAGCGTATTGCTGAATGTTGGAAACGTGGTAGTGGATATTTTCATAGTTTTCAACGCCATCTAATTCGAGCGGACGTGGTTTGAAGGCGCCACCACCCATAGCAATGATAACGGTTTTAGTCAGGTGACTTCCCTTATTGGTTGTAATGGTAAATCCTTGATCTTGTTTATTAATTTCAAGAACGGTTTCATTGAGATGAATAGGGGTATCAAAGCCGTTTAGCTGTTCAATCAAGCGATTGGTCAGCTCTTCCCCAGTTAAGTTTGGAAAACCTGGCACATCAAGGATTTGCTTTTCAGGGTAGAGGATGGCTGGTTGACCACCGAGCTGGGGAAGGGAGTCGATGATTTGAACTTTAGCTTGGCGTAGATGGGCGTAAAAGGCAGCAAAGAGACCAACAGGACCGCCACCTACAATGGTAATATCATAGAGTTGAGACATGATTTCTCCTTTGTTTTTTCTAGTCAGTTTATTTTATCATATTTTTGCTTAATTTAAAATGAGGTAGGATAGGGAAAAAATGGGCAAAAAATGGTATAATGATGAGTAAAGTGTTTTGACAGGGAGGAGGCCAAGGATGAATTTTCAACAATTATCCAATTTACAATACTGGACGAGTTTGTTTTCAAGTCCTTGGAGTATAGTCACCAATCTGATTGATATTCTCATTGTGACTTATATTTTATATCATTTTACTAAAGCTATTGCAGGCACCAAGATTATGATATTGGTCCGTGGAGTCTTAGTTTTTATTCTAGCCCAGATTCTTTCCAATATGATTGGTTTAACGACTATTTCCTGGTTAATCAATCAGATCATCACCTACGGGGTGATTGCAGCGGTGGTTATCTTTTCACCAGAGATTCGGACTGGTTTGGAGCGATTGGGCCGGGCTACTGATTTCTTCTCCAATGCCCCTATTAGTGCGGAAGAGCAGATGGTTCGTGCATTTGTGAAATCAGTTGAATACATGAGCCCTCGTAAGATTGGGGCGCTTGTAGTGGTTCAGAGAGTGAGAACCTTGCAGGAATACATCTCGACAGGGATCCCTTTAGATGCCAAAATTTCGGCTGAATTGCTTATCAATATTTTCATTCCCAATACTCCCTTGCATGATGGTGCTGTCATTATCAAGGAAGACCGAATTGCTGTAACTTCAGCCTATCTACCCTTGACTGAAGATACCGGGATTTCCAAGGAGTTTGGAACGCGTCACAGGGCGGCGATTGGTTTGTCGGAAGTGTCAGATGCTCTTACCTTTGTGGTTTCGGAAGAAACGGGTGGAATCTCAATCACCTATAATGGAGTCTTTAAGCATGATTTGACCTTGGAAGAGTTTGAATCTGAATTGAGAAGAATCTTACTTCCAAAATCAGAGAAAAAGCAGGGTCTGAAAGAGCGCTTGCTAGGAGGATTGAAACATGAGAAAAAATAGTCTATACATCATTTCTTCCTTCTTTTTCGCCTGCATTCTCTTTATCTATGCAACATTGACAAACTATCAGAATAGCAACAGTGCCAGACAGGTGCGGACGGAGACTTATACAAACACAGTTCTTAATGTCCCAATTGATATTCAGTATGACAGTGATCAGTATTTTATCAGTGGTTTTACATCTGAGGTGACGGTCTTTCTAACAGGGTCAAATAGAGTTGCTTTGGCGAGTGAGATGCAGGAAAGCACCCGCAAATTTAAGGTGACAGCTGATCTTTCTGATGCCAGTGTAGGAACCATCGAAGTTCCTCTAACCATTGAAAATCTTCCGAGCGGTTTGACGGCTGTTGCGACACCGCAAAAGATAACAGTGAAGGTCGGTAAAAAAGCAAAACGGGACAATGTCATTGTTGTGCCGGAGATTGATCCTAGTCAGATTGATTCTCGCGTGAAAATCGATACAGTTACTGTATCAGATGAAAAAGTAACGGTTATTAGTGATGAGGAAACCCTCTCCAAAGTAGATCGTGTCATTGCCATCTTACCGACGAGTGAACGGATAACTGGAAACTACTCGTCCTCTGTTCCTCTACAAGCAGTCGATAAAAATGGAAATGTCTTACCAAGCGTCATTATGCCATTTGACACAACTATGAAAATTACAACAAAAACAGCAACGTCTAGTTCAAGTAACTCGTCAACAAGTTCTTCAGAAGGCAGTTCGTCTTCAACGAGTTCAGAAACAAAATCAGATTCGTCTAAACAATAATAAATAATAGAAAAGGATGATAAATAAAATGGGTAAATATTTTGGGACCGATGGAGTCCGTGGAGAAGCAAACGTAGAACTGACACCAGAATTGGCTTTTAAACTAGGCCGTTTTGGTGGATATGTCCTCAGTCAACACGAAACAGAAGCCCCTAAAGTCTTTGTAGGACGCGATACACGTATCTCAGGAGAAATGCTAGAATCTGCCTTGGTGGCAGGTCTCCTCTCTGTAGGGATTCACGTCTACAAACTTGGTGTCCTTGCAACACCAGCAGTAGCTTACTTGGTAAAAACTGAGGGAGCCAGTGCAGGTGTCATGATTTCCGCTAGCCACAACCCAGCCCTTGATAATGGAATTAAGTTCTTTGGTGGGGATGGTTTCAAACTTGATGATGAAAAAGAAGCAGAAATCGAAGCCTTGTTGGACGCTGCCGAAGACACACTTCCTCGTCCGAGTGCAGAGGGCTTGGGAACCTTGGTGGACTATCCAGAAGGTTTGCGTAAGTATGAAGGCTACCTTGTTTCAACTGGAACTCCTCTTGAGGGAATGAAAGTTGCCTTGGATACAGCCAATGGTGCAGCAGCTACAAGTGCCCGTCAGATTTTCGCTGATCTAGGTGCCCAGTTGACAGTTATTGGCGAAACACCAGATGGTCTTAATATCAACTTGAATGTGGGTTCTACACATCCAGAAGCTCTTCAAGAAGTGGTCAAAGAAAGCCAGTCAGCTATTGGTTTGGCCTTTGACGGAGATAGTGACCGTTTGATTGCTGTTGATGAAAATGGCGACATCGTCGATGGTGATAAGATAATGTATATCATCGGGAAATACCTTTCTGAAAAAGGCCAGTTGGCTCAAAACACCATCGTGACAACGGTTATGTCTAACCTTGGCTTCCATAAGGCCTTGGAGAGTGCTGGTATTAACAAGGCAGTGACTGCTGTTGGAGACCGCTATGTCGTTGAAGAAATGAGAAAATCAGGCTACAACCTTGGTGGTGAGCAATCAGGCCACGTTATCTTGATGGACTACAATACAACTGGTGATGGTCAATTATCAGCTGTTCAATTGACTAAGATCATGAAAGAAACAGGCAAGAGCTTGTCTCAACTAGCATCAGAAGTGACAATTTACCCACAAAAACTGGTCAATATCCGAGTGGAAAATGCCATGAAAGAGAAAGCAATGGAAGTACCAGCTATCAAGACAATCATCGAAAAGATGGAAGAAGAAATGGCAGGGAACGGTCGTATCCTTGTCCGCCCAAGTGGAACCGAACCTCTCTTGCGCGTTATGGCAGAGGCACCTACAACAGAAGAAGTCAATTACTATGTAGATACGATTGCTGCTGTTGTTAAAGATGAAATCGGAATTGACTAAAGCCTAGAAAACTAGATGAAATGATAAAAATGTGGTACAATTGCATAGTAAATTGTAGCAATGGGAGAGAAAAATGAATCTTAAACGAGAACAAGAATTTGTTAGCCAGTATCACTTTGATGCTCGTAACTTTGAATGGGAAAATGAAAATGGAGCTCCTGAAACTAAGGTAGACGTGAACTTTCAGTTGCTCCAACATGACCAAGAAAATCAAGTGACTTCTTTAGTCGTTATCTTGAGTTTCATGATTGTCTTTGACAAATTTGTCATCAGCGGAACGATTTCCCAAGTGAACCATGTGGAAGGTCGCATTGTCAACGAACCAAGCGAATTTAACCAAGAAGAAGTCGAAACCTTGGCACGTCCATGTTTGAACATGCTCAATCGTTTGACGTATGAAGTAACAGAAATCGCCTTGGATCTTCCAGGGATCAATTTGGAGTTTTAGTCATGAAATTAGCTGTCATTACAGATTCTTCAGCCTATTTAGAGGAGAAGACGCTGCAAAGAGAGAATCTTTTTATCTTGGATATTCCTGTCAATATCGATGGGGAGGAGTATGTGGAAGGTGTTAATTTGACAGCTGAGGAATTTTATCAAAAAATGGCTCAGTCTGCAGAATTGCCTAAAACTAGTCAACCAAGTATTGCCAAATTGGATGAGATTCTTAGTTCTTTGAAAGATGAGGGTTATACCCATGTCTTGGGCCTCTTCCTTTCGTCAGGAATTTCAGGTTTTTATCAGAACATCCAATACATGTTGGAAGAGTATGATGACTTGACCATTGCCTTTCCAGATACCCATATCACAAGTTCCCCTCTAGGATTTATGGTAGAGAGTGCCTTTGAATGGGCAGAGCGGGGTGATGATTTTGCCCAGATTCAGGAGAAGTTGGCTATCCAAATTGCTGATAATTCAGCCTTTATCATAGTAGATGATCTCGACCACTTGGTTAAGGGAGGACGTTTGTCAAATGGGGCAGCCGTCTTAGGGAATCTCCTCAGTATCAAGCCTATTCTTTATTTCAATGACCAAGGAGTGATTGAAGTTTACGAAAAAGTTCGTACAGAAAAGAAAGCAATCAAACGTTTGGTGGAAATCATCAAGGAGTTGACAAAAGATGGGGACTACCGTATAACAGTCATCCATGGCAATGCTCCTCAAAAGGCAGCGGATTTACGTCAGCTTTTGATAGAGAGTGGTGTGACTGCTGAAATTCCAACCGAAACCTTTGGTAGTGTCATTGGGACCCACCTTGGAGAAGGTAGTATCGCCTTGAGCTATACACCAATCGTCTAAATTGTTCTTACAAGTTTTGTATCTTAGCAATTGAACACGGCCTACCTGCCTCTTGAAAAAAGATGTCTGTCTTGCCTTTCATGGAAAGTCAGCGCCATTCCCTATTTTTCATGGGCAGCTAACGTCCTTTGTATCTTAGTCAGGAGTAGAGATGAGTATTCGAGTAATTATTGCCGGTTTTAAGGGAAAGATGGGCCAAGCTGCTTGTCAGATGGTCTTGGCTGATCCAGACTTGGACTTGGTCGCAGTTTTGGATCCTTTTGAGTCTGAGTCAGAATGGCAAGGGATTCCTGTCTTTAATGATAAGGCTGAATTGGCTGGTGTTGAAGCGGATGTCTGGGTGGATTTTACTACACCAGCCGTTGCTTACGAAAATACGCGTTTTGCCCTTGAAAATGGCTTTGCTCCTGTCGTAGGAACAACTGGATTCACTAGTGAAGAAATTACTGAACTAAAAGCATTTTCCCGTGAACAAGATTTGGGTGGTTTGATTGCTCCTAACTTTGCCTTGGGCGCGGTCTTGCTTATGCAATTTGCGTCCCAGGCTGCCAAATATTTCCCAAATGTGGAGATTATCGAGCTCCATCATGACAAGAAAAAAGATGCTCCGAGTGGAACAGCCATTAAAACAGCTGAGTTGATGGCAGAAGTTCGAGAGTCTATCCAACAAGGTGCGCCTGATGAGGAAGAATTGATTGCTGGTGCCCGTGGTGCTGATTTTGATGGCATGCGGATCCACTCAGTTCGTTTGCCAGGCTTAGTAGCTCATCAAGAAGTTATCTTTGGCAATCAGGGAGAAGGGTTGACCCTTCGTCATGACTCCTATGATCGCAGCTCCTTCATGACAGGGGTCAATTTGGGAATAAAAGAAGTTGTCAAGCGTCATGAGCTTGTCTATGGATTAGAACACTTATTATGAGATTAACGCAAATGCCTTCTGAATTTCAGAAGGCTTTACCAGTATTAGAAAAAATTAAAGAAGCAGGCTTTGAGGCCTATTTTGTTGGGGGCTCCGTCAGAGATGCCCTCCTCAATCGTCCCATCCACGATGTGGATATCGCTACTTCTTCTTATCCAGAGGAGACCAAGCAGATTTTTCCACGAACAGCCGATATTGGAATCGAGCACGGAACCGTCTTAGTTTTAGAAGGGGACGAGGAGTATGAGGTAACCACCTTTCGGACCGAAGATGTTTATGTGGACTATCGCAGACCCAGCGCGGTTTCCTTTGTGCGTTCGCTAGAAGAAGACCTCAAGCGCCGTGATTTCACGGTTAATGCCTTTGCCTTGGACGAGACAGGCGAAATCATTGACTTGTTCTATGGATTAGAAGATTTAAAAAATCAAGTCTTGCGAGCAGTTGGAGTGGCTAGTGAGCGTTTCAACGAAGATGCTCTGCGCATTATGCGTGGTTTCCGTTTTCAGGCCAGTCTCGGTTTTAAAGTTGAGTCAGAAACTTTTGAGGCGATGAAGACTTTGACACCACTCTTGGAGAAAATTTCTGTGGAACGCACCTTCGTTGAGTTTGATAAGCTCTTGCGGGCACCTTTTTGGCGAGTGGGTCTGTCTTCCATGATTGAGAGTCGAGCTTATGACTATCTTCCAGATATGGCAGGAAGCCAGGACAAGCTCAACAGACTGTTTGATTTGGAGACTGATTTCACTTTTGAATCCTCCGAACAAGCCTGGGCAGCTCTATTGTGGGCTTTGGAGATTAAAGATGCACAGCCATTTTTGAAACATTGGAAGACCTCACGCCAGTTTGCCAAGCAGGTTCAGGATTTACTGACTATTTTAGCTTTGCGTGAAAAGGGAGACTTGAGCAAGCGTGATTGTTACCGCTTTGACTTGGATTCCCTTCTACAAGCTGAAAGTCTTCGTCAGGCTCAAGGAAAAGCAGTTAATCCACAAGCCATTACAGAAACTTACCAGAGTTTGACCATTCATGATAAGAAAGAAATCCAGATTAACGGTGGAATTTTGATTAAGGAATATGGTTACCAGCCAGGACCAGACTTGGGAGAGATTTTAACAGTGATTGAGTTTGCCATTGTCGATGGAGAATTGGAAAATGATCGTCAAGCAATCCATGCTTACCTGAGGGAGAAAAAATGAGTGATTTTATCGTTGAAAAACTAAGCAAATCCGTTGGTGACAAGACCGTTTTTAAGGATATTTCCTTTATCATCCATGACTTTGACAGAATCGGTCTAATTGGTGTCAATGGGACTGGTAAGACCACTCTGTTAGATGTTCTTTCTGGTGTTTCTGGCTTTGATGGGGATGTTAGTCCTTTTTCAGCTAAGAATGACTATAAGATTGGCTACTTGACTCAGGATCCTGATTTTGATGATAGCAAGACGGTCTTGGATACGGTTCTTTCCAGCGACCTCAAGGAAATTCAGCTCATTCGTGAGTATGAGTTGATCATGCTCAACTACAGTGAGGACAAGCAGGCTCGTTTGGAACGGGTCATGGCAGAGATGGATTCTCTCCAAGCTTGGGAAATTGAAAGCCAAGTAAAGACGGTCCTCAGCAAGCTAGGTATTCAGGACTTGTCGACTCCAGTTGGTGAATTGTCAGGTGGCCTGAGAAGACGGGTTCAGTTGGCGCAAGTTCTCCTAGGAAACCACGACCTCTTGCTTCTGGACGAGCCGACCAACCACCTGGACATTGCGACCATTGAGTGGCTGACCCTCTTTTTGAAAAATTCCAAGAAGACCGTTCTCTTTATCACCCACGATCGCTATTTCCTAGATGCACTATCAACGCGGATTTTCGAGTTGGACCGAGCAGGCTTGACCGAGTATCAGGGAAATTATCAGGACTATGTCCGCCTAAAGGCGGAACAAGATGAGCGCGATGCGGCTCTTCTTCACAGAAAGGAACAACTTTATAAGCAAGAATTGGCCTGGATGCGTAGACAACCGCAGGCGCGTGCAACCAAACAACAGGCTCGTATCAATCGTTTCCATGACTTGAAAAAAGAAGTTTCAGGTGGCGTTGCTGAGACAGACTTGACCATGAACTTTGAAACCAGTCGGATTGGGAAAAAAGTCATCGAGTTTCAGAATGTTTCCTTCGCCTATGAAAACAAGCCTATTTTGCAAGATTTTAATCTCTTGGTGCAAGCCAAAGACCGTATCGGAATCGTTGGGGACAACGGTGTCGGGAAGTCAACTCTGCTTAATCTCATCGCAGGAAGTCTTGAGCCGACAGCAGGACAAGTTGTGATTGGGGAAACTGTTCGCATCGCCTATTTCTCTCAACAAATCGAAGGCTTGGATGAAAGCAAACGGGTCATCAATTACCTGCAGGAAGTAGCAGAAGAGGTTAAGACTAGTGGTGGTTCTACGACTTCCATTGCAGAGTTGCTAGAGCAGTTCCTCTTCCCACGTTCGACGCATGGAACCTTGATTGAGAAATTGTCTGGTGGAGAGAAAAAACGCCTTTATCTCCTCAAATTGCTCTTGGAAAAACCAAATGTTCTTCTCTTGGATGAGCCGACAAATGACCTAGATATTGCGACCTTAACAGTCTTAGAGAATTTCTTGCAAGGTTTTGCAGGCCCTGTCTTGACAGTTAGCCATGACCGCTATTTCTTGGATAAGGTAGCAACTAAGATTCTTGCTTTTGAGGATGGCAAGATTCGTCCTTTCTTTGGTCATTACACAGACTATCTTGACGAAAAAGCCTTTGAAACAGAGATGGTCAATCAAGTGCAAAAGGCCGAAAAGGAGAAAGTGGTCAAGGTACGTGAAGACAAGAAACGCATGACCTACCAAGAAAAGCAGGAGTGGGCAAGCATTGAAGGCGATATTGAAGCCTTGGAAAATCGTATCGCAGCCATTGAAGAAGAAATGCAGGCAAATGGCTCTGACTTTGGCAAACTAGCGACCCTTCAGAAAGAACTAGACGAGAAGACTGAAGCCTTGCTGGAAAAATATGAACGCTATGAATATTTAAGTGAATTGGTATAATGGAAGAAGTAATCATAAAATGGAGCAGCAAGAAAGTCATCTGGACTATTCTTCTCCGTTTGGTCGAGTTAGTGTTTTTTACTTATATACTATCTTTTTTGCTGATTTATCCCGAAGAAGATTCAATGGGAATCATAGTATTAATTGCTTTTGTTGGATTCCTGCTCATTATTGTTGGTTGGCTCTTGTATGAACGGATGCAGATTCTTCTATCAGGCAAAGAGTATTTAAAATTTACGACTCAAGGTTTTTTCTATAAGCCACATCCAAAGAAAGACTGGCAGTTTTATTCCTGGAGGCAAGTAGAAACATTTTCTCTTATGAGAATCAAGGGTGGTAGAAGTTCGAGGGATTTTTACCAGATTGAAGTTTGTTTTTTTGACAAAGACCTTGTAAAAACGAAATCTCTATGGAATCGACTGCGAAGTAAATTTTCAAGTGCTAAACCTGCTGTCGACTTGATAATTCCGATTCATTTACTGGATGTTGACTTTCCTAGAAGAGTCTTTGAAACCATGTCCTACTTTGAGCGAGAATGGCGCATCAAGCAAAATCGCCAAGCAAGAAAAGAGGCAAAACAAGCTTTGAAAAGCAAATCTTCCAAACCGTCATAGTCTGTCTTTGCTTAAAGTAGAATAATCAAAAAGACCCTATCCATTGGATAGGCTCACTGTTTGTCTTCTTTTTTTGTTTCCTGGTGGAAAATATTTTGCCAAGTCTCATGGCGACGCCAGATACTGGTATGGATGATACCATCTAACACATAGCAAATGAGCTTGGTTTTCTGACTAATGGAGGTAATCTGAATGTCCTTAATCGCAGCACTAAGTTCTTTTTCAGACTTATAAGCCTCTTTATCCATCTGCTCTCCATCTTGACGGATATAGAGAAAGTCCTCAGCAAGGAGTTCTTCTAGCTGATTTCCTTGGTCAATCAATTGCTCACGCATGAGCAGTTTTTTATAGACATTGTCTAAAATCTCGTCCTCAGGTATGGGAGCTGGCTCGATATGGACATCGGTATCAAAGACTCCAAAACGCTCTTCCAGCATGGACTCGACCTGGTCCGCAATCTCATGACTTTCATAGACTGATAGGTCAGGATTCATTTCCAGGGTGATATCAAGGTAGATATTGCTACCGTAGGTCCGCCCTCTTTGGGACTTGACCTTACTAATCTTTGGAATCTCCATGATGGCCTTTTGGTAGTCCTCTAGCAGACGGTCATCAAAACCATCTGAAAGACTGAAGGAAGACTCGATAAAGATATCATAGGCTGTTTTTAAGATAAAGAAGGTGATGATGATAGCGACCAATTTATCCACGATAGGGTAATTGAAACTGCTGGCTAAGATAGCAATGGAAGTCCCAAGCGAGGTGACAGCATCGGAAAGATTGTCCTTAGCAGCTGCTTTGAGAGCCTTGGATTTGGATTTCTTACTGAGGCGTGTATTGTAGAGATAGACCACAAACATAATCGCTGCAGAAATGATTCCTAGAGTTGCACCCAGAGGATCAATGGGTGTTTGTTCCCGACTAAGGATTTTCTGAATGGTGTCCCGAAGTACATCAAAACCAACATAGAACATGATGATGGAAGTAATCAAGCTAGCCAAATCTTCAATCTTCCAGTGACCAAAGCTATGGTCACGGTCTGCAGGTTGGCGGGCCATCCGAATCCCAATCAAGAGAGCAACATTTCCAATAATATCGGATACGTTGTTGAAACCATCTGCCACCAAACTGGAAGAATGCAGGAGGTGACCAGTTGCCAATTTTGCTGCAGACAAGAGGAGGTAGGTTGAAATGCTGATAATGGCTCCACGTTCTGCCAATTTGAGATTTGACATGGATTGGTTCATCGGGCTTCCTTTCTAGTCATATAGTATTCTACCATTATACTGGTTTTCAAGGGAAAATTCAAATTTAGTCTTGTTTCATCTGATTTAAACCCTTGAAAATTGTTCAAATTTTGATATAATAGTACTACTCAAGGGAGTAGCTGGCAGAAACCTGTGATAGTGTCGTCATTCCGAATTGTATACTGAAAAGTATGTTTTCCGGCACTATCTTAAACAGCGAGACTTGTTATGATTAACAAGTCTCTTTTTGTTTGTCATAAAACAAAAAGAGAACTTGTTTTGCACACAATGTCAAGGAGGAGACGCATGTCAAAAGAACAAAAACGCCAAGCGTTTTATACTCAAAGTCCTGAAGAGGTCTTGAAGTCAGTTGAAGCAACTGAGCAAGGCCTTTCGTCAAGCGAAGCGCAAAAACGCCAAGCTGAATATGGACGCAATGAACTGGAAGAGGGTGAGAAAAAATCTCTCTTGGTTAAATTCATTGAACAGTTTAAGGATTTGATGATTATCATCCTAATTGCTGCGGCTATCTTGTCCGTCATAACTTCTGGTGGGGAAGATATCGCAGATGCCATCATTATCCTTGCCGTGGTTATCATCAACGCTGCCTTTGGTGTTTACCAAGAAGGAAAAGCAGAAGAAGCCATCGAAGCCCTCAAGTCTATGTCTAGTCCAGCTGCTCGCGTTATTCGTGATGGGCACATGGCTGAGATTGATTCCAAAGAATTGGTGCCAGGTGATATCGTAGCTCTCGAAGCTGGTGATGTAGTGCCAGCAGACCTACGTTTGCTAGAAGCTAATTCTCTTAAAATCGAAGAAGCAGCTTTAACAGGCGAGTCTGTTCCAGTTGAAAAAGACTTGACAGTCGAGCTCGCTGCAGATGCTGGTATTGGTGACCGTGTCAATATGGCCTTTCAAAACTCAAATGTGACTTATGGTCGTGGTCTTGGTGTTGTTGTCAATACAGGTATGTACACTGAAGTGGGTCATATCGCTGGCATGCTCCAAGATGCGGATGAGACGGATACACCTCTCAAACAAAACTTGAACAACCTTTCTAAGGTCTTGACGTACGCTATCTTGGTCATTGCCCTTGTTACTTTTGTTGTTGGTGTCTTCATTCAAGGAAAAAATCCACTTGGTGAGTTGATGACCTCTGTTGCGCTTGCTGTTGCAGCCATTCCAGAAGGACTCCCAGCTATCGTAACCATCGTTCTTGCCCTTGGTACTCAAGTTTTGGCCAAACGAAACTCTATCGTTCGTAAGTTACCAGCAGTTGAAACGCTTGGTTCGACTGAAATCATCGCTTCTGATAAGACTGGTACGCTTACCATGAACAAGATGACAGTCGAGAAAGTCTTCTATGACGCAGTCCTACATGACTCAGCTGATGACATTGAACTTGGCTTGGACATGCCACTACTTCGTTCAGTTGTCTTGGCCAACGATACCAAGATTGATGCTGAAGGAAACCTGATCGGGGATCCAACGGAAACAGCCTTCATCCAGTATGCCTTGGACAAGGGTTACGATGTTAAAGGATTTTTAGAGCAATATCCTCGTGTAGCTGAGTTACCATTTGACTCAGATCGTAAACTCATGTCAACGGTTCATCCATTACCAGATGGTAAATTCCTCGTAGCAGTCAAGGGGGCTCCAGATCAACTTTTGAAACGTTGTGTTGCTCGTGATAAGGCTGGAGATGTTGCTCCGATTGATGAGAAAGTTAATGACTTAATTCACACAAACAACTCTGAAATGGCTCACCAAGCCTTGCGTGTCCTTGCAGGTGCTTATAAGATTATCGATACTATTCCAGAAAATCTTACTTCTGAAGAGCTTGAAAACAACTTGATCTTTACTGGTTTGATTGGGATGATTGATCCTGAACGTGCCGAAGCAGCAGAAGCCGTTCGTGTCGCTAAGGAAGCGGGAATCCGTCCAATCATGATCACTGGTGACCACCAAGATACAGCAGAAGCCATTGCCAAACGTTTGGGAATCATCGATGAAAATGACTCAGAAGACCATGTTTTGACTGGTGCTGAGCTTAACGAACTTTCAGATGAAGAATTTGAAAAAGTCGTTGGTCAATACTCTGTTTACGCGCGTGTATCTCCAGAACACAAGGTTCGTATCGTGAAAGCTTGGCAAAAACAAGGTAAGGTCGTTGCCATGACAGGTGATGGTGTTAATGATGCGCCAGCTTTGAAAACAGCCGATATCGGTATCGGTATGGGAATCACTGGTACAGAGGTTTCTAAGGGTGCATCTGACATGATCCTTGCAGATGATAACTTTGCGACCATCATCGTTGCAGTTGAAGAAGGACGTAAGGTCTTCTCAAACATTCAAAAGACCATTCAGTACCTACTTTCTGCCAATACGGCTGAAGTATTAACCATCTTCCTATCAACCTTGTTTGGTTGGGATGTCCTACAACCAGTTCATCTCTTGTGGATTAACTTGGTAACGGATACCTTCCCAGCTATCGCTCTCGGTGTTGAGCCAGCTGAGCCAGGTGTCATGACCCACAAACCACGTGGACGTAAGTCAAGCTTCTTTTCAGGTGGGGTCATGAGTTCCATCATCTATCAAGGTCTCCTTCAAGGTGCCCTTGTTCTGGCTGTTTATGGTCTTGCCCTTCTTTACCCAGTTCATGTGGGTGACAATCAAGCTATCCACGCTGATGCTCTTACTATGGCCTTTGCAACACTTGGTTTGATCCAGCTCTTCCATGCCTACAATGTAAAATCTGTTTACCAATCCATTTTGACTGTTGGTCCATTTAAATCTAAAACTTTCAACTGGTCAATCTTGGTTTCATTTATTTTACTAGCATCAACTATTGTTATTGATCCATTAGAAAGTATCTTTCACGTAACCAAACTAGACTTATCACAATGGGGAATCGTTATGGGCGGAAGCTTCTCAATGATACTTATTGTCGAAATCGTTAAGTTTGTTCAACGTAAACTTGGTTTTGATAAGAACGCGATTTAAAAAAAAAAGCCATCTTCGGATGGCTTTTTTTGCATTTGAGGAGAATGGTTAGAAGTTATCCTCTTTTGTGCTATAATAAAGTGAAGTAGCAAGGAGCGAAAGAAATGGAAAAGAAAATTGTCCGAGATGTCTTATTCCTGTCGCAAGTTTCGAAAGCTGCAAGTCAGGAAGACCTTTATCTGGTTAGAGATTTACAGGATACCCTGCTAGCCAATCGCGAGACCTGTGTCGGTCTAGCGGCAAATATGATTGGGGTGCAGAAGCGCGTGATTATCTTTAATCTTGGCTTGGTTCCCATAGTTATGTTTAACCCCATTCTCCTTTCCTCTGAAGATCCTTACGAGACAGAGGAAGGTTGTTTGTCTTTGACTGGGGTACGGTCAACGACTCGCTATGAAACGATTACGGTTTCCTATCGCGATAGCAAGTGGCAGGAACAGACCATTACACTGACAGGTTTTCCAGCTCAGATCTGCCAACATGAACTGGATCATTTGGAAGGACGAATCATTTAGGAGGAACTCAGATGAAACGTATACTCTTTGAACTTGTTTTTATCGCAACGACCTGGTATATCTTTTTACCACCACTTAATCTTACGAGTTGGGAATTTATCTTTTTCCTATGCGGACATTTGGTGGTGATGGGAATTTTGTTTAGCTTCCGCAAGGATACCAATCTTCTCAAGACAGTTCACCTACGTCATGGCAAGGTTGCCAACGAACTCAATCTAGAAGGGATTCATTTTAATAGACTAGGTGGAGGATTGTTGCTGGCCGCGGGACTCATCTTTGCCCTTGCTGGTCTGGTAAGCCTAGTAACTTCTAGCTTTTTCCAAGCAAAAAATTATGCTAATGTGGTGTCCATCACAGAAAAAGACTTTAAAGATTTTCCTAAGAGTGATACCAGTAAGGTTCCAATCCTAGATCGGAGCACTGCAGAAAAGATTGGTGACCGTTACCTGGGGTCTCTGACGGATAAGGTCTCCCAGTACGTAGCAGCAGATACTTATACCCAGCTGACAGTTGATGGCAAGCCCTATCGGGTGACACCTTTGGAATATGCCGACCCGATTAAATGGTTTAATAATCAGTCCAAGGGGATTGGCGAGTATATCAAGGTTGATATGGTGACAGGAAATGCGGAATTGGTAGATTTAAAAACACCGATGAAGTATTCAGACTCCGAGTATTTTAACCGTGACGTTAAACGCCATCTTCGGATCAAGTATCCGACCAAGATTTTTAAAACGCCATCCTTTGAGGTGGATGATGAAGGCAATCCTTTCTATGTAGCAACCGTTTATCAAAAGCAGTTTGGTCTAGGAGTCCCTCGCCCTTCGTCTGTTATTATCTTAGACGCCACCAATGGAGAAACCAAGGAATACAGCTTGGATGAAGTACCAGAATGGGTGGATCGTGTCTATCCAGCAGAAGAAACCATCGAGCAAATCAACTACAACGGCAAGTATAAAGACGGCTTTTGGAATGCCTTGATTTCTAAGAAAAACGTTACCCAAACGACCGAGGGCTATAACTATCTTTCTATCGGAAATGACATTTATCTCTATACGGGGGTGACTTCAGCCAACGCTGACGAAAGTAATCTAGGATTTATCCTTGAAAATATGCGCACTGGTGAAATCACCAAGTACAATCTAGCATCAGCAACCGAAGAATCAGCCCGTGCTTCCGCAGAAGGAGCAGTGCAGGAAAAAGCCTATAAGGCGACCTTCCCTATCCTTGTCAATCTCAATGACAAGCCTCTCTATATCATGGGCTTGAAGGACAATGCAGGCTTGGTCAAGGAGTATGCATTGGTCGATGCAGTGGAGTACCAAAACGTTATCGTAGCAACTACGGTAGATGAACTCCTCAGCAAATATGCCAATAAAAATGACCTCGAGCTGGATAACGAAACGGTAGAAAACATTAAAGGTATCGTCTCAGATCTTAAATCAGCTGTCATCAAAGGTGATACTGTCTACTTCTTCAAAATTGATGGCAAGATTTATAAGGTCAAGGCTTCCGTGTCAGACGACCTTCCTTACCTCGAAAATGGGCAATCCTTTGAAGGTCAAGTTGGAAAAGATAATTATCTCAAGACCTTTAAAGTACAATAATACCCTTCGAAAATCTCTTCAAACTACGTCAGCGTCGCCTTGCCGTACTCAAGTACTGCCTGCGTCTAGCTTCCTAGTTTGCTCTTTGATTTTCATTGAGTATAAAAATAGGTTTTCTCAGTTCAAGGAGAAAAAAGATAAATTCTTATCTATCTTAACAAGCTTAGCTGGCACAGCCCTTGTTCTCGTGGCTATCTGGTTAGGATGGCCAAAATAAACAGAGAAACCTCGGTGTGAACCGAGGTTTTTAAGATGAAATTCTTGGTCGTGATTGAAAAATATGCTACACTAACAATATGAAAATTTTAATCCCAACAGCAAAAGAAATGAACACAGACCATCCTTGTATCGAAGCGCTCCCCTTGAGGAAAGAAAGTCAGGCAGTCCTTGACTCACTGGCGCACTACTCAGTCAGTGAATTAAAGACTTTTTATAAGGTATCTGCCGAGAAAGCAGAAGAAGAGTACGGCCACATTCAAGCTCTAAAAGATCACAGGGCTAAAAACTATCCAGCCTTGAAACTCTTCGATGGTCTCATGTATCGTCACATCAAACGAGATGGGTTAACCGAGGCTGAACAAACCTATCTTGAAAATCATGTCCTGATTACCTCAGCTTTATACGGTGTTGTCCCCGCCTTATCTCCAATGGCTCCTCACCGTTTGGATTTCTTGATGAAGTTAAAAGTTGCTGGTAAGACTTTAAAGAGTCATTGGAAGTCAGCTTACGATGAGGCCCTACAGGATGAGAACTTGATATTCTCACTCCTATCATCAGAGTTTGAAACTGTATTTTCGAAGGAAATCAGAGAAAAGATGGTGACCTTCAAATTTATGGAGGACAAGGCAGGCCAGTTGAAAATCCACTCAACCATTTCAAAAAAAGCCCGTGGTGCCTTTTTGACCGCCTTGATAGAGGGGCAAGTCCATACAGTCGAACAAGCTCGCAAGCTCAGTTTTGCAGGTTTTGACTACCGAGCTGATTTATCAAGTGATTTAGAACTCGTCTTTGTGAAACAAGCATAAAACCAGCTCATTCGAGCTGGTTTTTGCTAGATTAGTTGATGGCTGCAAGAAGGTCGTCAGCTTGTTTTGCAAGTGATGAAGCAGTTGCTTCTTCTAACACCAATTTTCCGTCAGCCCAAGCAGAGTCATTGACGCGAGCAGCTGTAAAGTCACCAACGACTTGTGTACGGATAAATGGCAAGAGGTCTTTGTAAATGGCAAAGAGTTGATCGTGACCGGCATTGGCTACAGATGAGACAGTAACAAACTTGTCTTGGAGGGCAGAAGCACCACGTGTATCAGACAAGTCAAGGGCACGAGAGAGCCAGTCAAGCAAGTTTTTCACTGTTCCAGGGATAGAGAAGTTGTAGACTGGAGAGAAGATCCAGATAGCATCCGCATCGAGGACTGCTTCACGAGCAGCAGCTACAGCTGGATGAGTTGGAACTTCCAAATCTTGGCTGAAGAGAGGAACAGCTGAGTAATCAAGATAGCTAACTTCCGCTTTTCCAGCAAGTGCTTTTTCAGCTTCGAGGGCCATTTGGTGGTTGAAAGAACCTTGGCGCAGTGAACCGACGATAAATAATACTTTTTTAGACATGATATGTCTCCTTTAGTTTAAAATTCAAAGAGCGAACTCTTTTGTTACCATATATGTTACAACAAATGGTACTAATTAGCAATAATTTTGCTCACAAATTTTTAAATTTTTTTAAAATGCGGATTAAGTCTTCCTTTTCGCCATCTTCCAAGATGCTAAGTGCCTCTACGATAGAATCGATATGGTCAGGAAGAACCTCCTCGATTTTTCTGCGTCCTGCAGGTGTTAATTTCAGGAAAAAGGAGCGACGATCCTTGGGGTCGCAAGTTCTAGAAATCCACCCATCTCGAACCATGTTTCGAATGACAACAGTCATGTTTCCAGAAGTGGCTAGCATTTTTTCGATCAAATCCTGAATGCGTAGTTCCCCCTTGCTATAGAGGGTTTCCAAAACTGAAAATTGGGTGGGTGTTAGCCCGTGTTCTTTAGCAGCCTTAGCTTCATATGGTTTAAAGGTTCGTATGGCTTTATTGAGGATGATAGCTGTTTTTAAGTCTAATTGATTATCGGAAATTTTCTCTTTCAAATATTGTTTCATAAGCTTATTTTATCAATAATGAGAGAGAAAAACAAGAACTTACATTTTATAGGAAAAGAATCTTAGAATGTTCCTGTCTTCACTTGTAATAAAAGAGGAGAGATGGTAAAATAGACGAGTGAAACTAAGACAGAAAAAAGCAAAAAACAAGCTACTTATACAATATGGAATCGGCATTTCTCTGGTACTGCTAGTCATGACGACTTCCTTTCTTTATCTGATATCACTCAGCATGAAACCCTATCAAGATGCTAGGGTTGAAGGAGAAAAACTGGCCAAGCAGTATGCAGAATTGGAAAAGGCAGATCAGGTTGATTTTTATAATGGACTAGAAGGTTATTACAGCGTTTTAGGACATAATAAAAAGCAAGAGGCCATTGCAGTACTGATTGAAAAGAATGACCACAAAATTTATGTCTATCAGCTAGATAAGGGGATTTCTCAAGACAAGGCGGCAACGATTTCGAGGGAAAAAGGAGCTAGCGACATTGACAAGATTACTTTTGGTCGTTATCAGGACAAGCCGATTTGGGAAGTTAAGTCAGGAAACCAGTACTATCTGGTCGACTTTGAAACTGGAGCATTGATCCAATAAGGAGGACATATGAAACTATCCAAACGTGTACTAGAAATGGAAGAAAGCGTCACTCTAGCCAGTGATGCAAGAGCCAAAGCTTTAAAAGCTCAGGGAAAAGATGTTCTTTTCTTAACCTTGGGACAGCCTGATTTTCATACTCCTGAAAATATTCAGGATGCGGCGGTGGAAGCGATTCGTGATGGCCGTGCTTCCTTTTATACAGTTGCTTCAGGTCTACCAGACTTAAAGGCTGCGGTTAATACCTATTTTGAACGCTACTATGGCTATTCCGTAGCAGCCAACGAGGTTACCTTTGCCACAGGTGCTAAGTTCTCTCTCTATACCTTTTTTATGGCTGTGGTCAATCCAGGTGATGAGGTCATCATCCCTACACCATACTGGGTCAGTTATGGAGACCAAGTCAAGATGGCAGAAGGTGTGCCAGTCTTTGTCCAAGCCAAGGAAGACAATCACTTTAAGGTGACAGTCGAGCAGCTAGAAGCGGCCCGAACAGATAAGACAAAGGTCTTGGTTCTCAATTCGCCATCTAATCCGACCGGTATGATCTACTCTCGTGAGGAACTCTTGGCTATCGGAAATTGGGCTGTTGTGCATGATGTCCTTATCCTAGCAGATGATATTTATGGTCGTTTGGTTTATAACGGGAACGAATTTGTTCCAATCTCTAGTCTGTCAGAAGCCATTCGCAAGCAAACCATCGTGATTAACGGTGTATCTAAGGCTTATGCCATGACTGGTTGGCGGGTAGGTTATGCTGTGGGAAATCCTGAGATTATTGCTGCCATGAGCAAGCTAACAGGACAAACAACCTCAAACCTAACTGCTGTATCACAATATGCTACCATTGAAGCCCTAACTGGACCACAAGACTCTGTCGAAATCATGCGCCAAGCATTTGAGGAACGTTTGAATACCATTTATCCTCTCTTGTGCCAAGTGCCAGGATTTGAAGTTGTCAAGCCACAAGGAGCCTTCTATCTCTTCCCAAATGTTAAAAAAGCGATGGAGATGAAGGGCTATACCAATGTGACGGACTTTACAACGGCTATTCTTGAGGAAGTCGGTCTTGCCTTGATTACAGGAGCAGGATTCGGAGCTCCAGAAAATGTCCGTCTCAGCTATGCAACAGACTTGGATACATTAAAAGAAGCTATTCGTCGCTTGCATCAATTTATGGAAAAATAAAACTTAGAATCTTCGCCTTTTTAGCGAAGATTTTTTGTAACGAAAATCTCGCGATTTTTCTTTAGTAGAACCTAGATATCGCAGCCCATTTATGGTAAAATAATGGGTAATGACGTCTTCGGACAAGTTAAACGAAAAAAGGAAGATAGATTATGACAAAACGTGTAACAATTATCGATGTAAAAGACTACGTTGGTCAAGAAGTGACCATCGGAGCCTGGGTTGCCAATAAATCAGGAAAAGGGAAAATTGCCTTCTTGCAAT
The DNA here is from genome assembly GCA_019458035.2 of Streptococcus oralis. Taxonomy (GTDB): domain Bacteria; phylum Bacillota; class Bacilli; order Lactobacillales; family Streptococcaceae; genus Streptococcus; species Streptococcus oralis_BP. The sequence goes on along the minus strand of CP185271.1, from coordinate 1,042,813 downwards.
TGCGTGACGGAACAGCCTTTTTCCAAGGAGTCGCCTTCAAACCAAACTTTATTGAAAAATTTGGTGAAGAGGTAGGTCTTGAAAAATTTGAAACGATCAAACACTTGAGCCAAGAAACGTCTGTTTATGTGACAGGAATTGTCAAAGAAGACGAACGTTCTAAGTTTGGTTATGAGCTCGATATCACAGATATCGAAGTCATCGGTGAATCTCAAGATTATCCAATCACACCAAAAGAACACGGAACAGACTTCTTGATGGACAACCGTCACTTGTGGCTCCGTTCTCGTAAGCAAGTAGCGGTCATGCAAATTCGTAACGCTATTATCTATGCAACCTATGAGTTTTTTGACAAGAACGGCTTCATGAAGTTTGATAGCCCAATCCTTTCAGGAAATGCGGCTGAAGATTCAACAGAACTCTTTGAAACAGATTACTTTGGGACACCAGCCTACTTGAGCCAATCAGGTCAGCTTTATCTTGAAGCGGGTGCTATGGCTCTTGGTCGCGTATTTGACTTTGGTCCAGTATTCCGTGCGGAGAAATCAAAAACACGCCGTCACTTGACTGAGTTCTGGATGATGGATGCGGAGTACTCTTACTTGACACATGATGAGTCACTTGACTTGCAAGAAGCATATGTTAAAGCCCTTCTTCAAGGTGTTCTTGACCGTGCGCCTCAAGCTTTGGAAACTTTGGAACGCGATACAGAGCTTTTGAAACGCTACATTGCAGAGCCATTCAAACGCATCACTTACGATCAAGCTATTGACCTCTTGCAAGAGCATGAAAATGATGATGATGCAGACTACGAGCATTTGGAACATGGAGATGACTTCGGTTCACCACACGAAACTTGGATTTCAAACCACTTTGGTGTACCAACCTTCGTTATCAACTACCCAGCAGCTATCAAGGCCTTCTACATGAAACCAGTTCCTGGTAACCCAGATCGTGTGCTTTGTGCAGATTTGCTTGCACCAGAAGGTTACGGAGAAATCATCGGTGGTTCTATGCGTGAGGAAGACTACGATGCCCTTGTAGCTAAGATGGATGAACTTGGTATGGATCGTACAGAGTATGAATTCTACCTTGACCTTCGTAAATACGGTACAGTACCACACGGTGGATTTGGTATCGGTATCGAGCGTATGGTAACTTTCGCAGCAGGTACCAAACACATCCGTGAAGCGATTCCATTCCCACGTATGTTGCACCGTATCAAACCATAAAATAAATCAAAACGCCCTAGGGGCGTTTTTTCAAAGTAGAAGAAAGAAGAGGTGGAGAACATGTAAAGCACAGCTTAACAAGTGACAAACACAAAGATACAAATACACTTGTTAAAGGAGAAACTATGTTTAAACGAAATTACCGGAAGAATATCGGTCTCATGGCTGGTGTGGAATTTTTTGCCTTTCTGGGCATTACCAGCTTTTGGATTCTATTTCTCAGTCAAAACGGGATGTCGCTTTGGCAGATTGGCTTATTGGAAAGTATTTTTCATGCCACCAGTGTCATCTGTGAAATTCCCTCTGGAATGTTAGCTGACCGCTATTCCTATAAAACCAATCTATATTTAAGTCGAATAGCTGGAATCGCGTCGTCTATTCTCATGTTACTAGGACAAGGTAATTTTTGGATTTACGCACTCGCTATGGTGGTGAGTGCCTTGTCTTATAATTTTGATTCGGGGACGAGTGCAGCTATGGTTTATGATTCGGCCGTGGAGGCTGGATTAAAAGAGCGCTACTTGTCTATCTCCAGTTTTATGTCAGGAGTAGCAGAAGGAACTCGGTCTTTGGGGACTGTTTTAGCGGGATTTTTTGTCCATGGTCAATTGCACTTGACCTACTATATCATGATTGTTACTTCGATAATCGTTCTTTTCCTAACTTGGATGCTAAAAGAGCCTAGTGTTAAAGCACAAAAATCTGAGCGTCTGACAATGAAAAAAATAATCTGGACTGTCAAAGAGGAGTTGCGGAGAAACCCCAGTCTTTTTAGTTGGATGATTCTTTCCCAAATCATCGGGACACTGATGTGCATGTTTTATTTTTACTATCAAAATCAACTGCCTGACTTAGAAGGGTGGCAGATTTCGATAGTCATGCTGATCGGCAGTGTTTTGAATATCTGGGCAGTTTATCTAGCAAGTAAGATTGGAAAGAGGTATTCAGCCTTAAAACTCTTTCCAATTCTTGTACTCTTGACGGGAGGAACTTATTTGCTTTCCTATTTTGGTACGCCACTGATTTACATTTTGATTTATTGGCTCAGTAACGCCTTATATGCCCTCTTTCAGCCGATTTTTGATAATGATTTACAAAAGCGACTCCCAAGCGAGGTACGGGCAACCATGCTAAGTGTCTACTCTATGATGTTCAGCCTAAGTATGATCATCATTTTTCCTCTGACGGGATGGTTGATTGACTATCTAGGATTTGTAGTAGCCTTCCTTTACTTAGGGCTCGTTTTAGTGCTAGCCAGCTTTTTGCTATTTTTCATTTTGAAAGAGATGGCCAGAGCTTTGGAACTCAAAGAGGATGTTATTTCTAAGTAATAAAGTTATTTTTTCACTTTTATCTTTTTTATTTGCTATCTGTCAGTTTTTCTAGTATAATGGTTTATTGTGAGCGAACCTCACTTACCCCTTGCAACGACTGGGGGTCATTAGACCAAAAGGAGGAACATATCAATGGCTAAATACGAAATTCTTTATATCATTCGTCCAAACATTGAAGAAGAAGCGAAAAACGCTTTGGTAGCACGTTTTGACTCTATCTTGACTGACAACGGTGCAACTGTTGTTGAATCAAAAGATTGGGAAAAACGTCGTCTTGCATACGAAATCCAAGATTTCCGCGAAGGACTTTACCACATCGTTAACGTTGAAGCAAACGACGACGCAGCTCTTAAAGAGTTTGACCGTCTTTCAAAAATCAACGCTGACATTCTTCGTCACATGATCGTCAAACTTGACGCGTAAGAAGGTAGATTATGATTAACAATGTTGTACTTGTAGGGCGTATGACACGTGATGCTGAGTTGCGTTATACCCCATCAAATGTAGCAGTTGCGACTTTTACTCTTGCAGTAAACCGTACATTCAAGAGTCAAAATGGCGAACGTGAGGCTGATTTCATCAATGTCGTTATGTGGCGCCAACAGGCTGAAAATCTTGCTAACTGGGCTAAAAAAGGCTCTCTTATCGGGATTACAGGTCGTATCCAGACTCGTAGTTACGATAACCAGCAAGGACAACGTGTTTACGTAACAGAAGTCGTGGCGGATAATTTCCAAATGTTGGAAAGCCGCGGAGTGCGTGAAGGACATTCAAGTGGCGCTTATTCTGCACCAACTGCTGGTCAATCAGCACCTGCAAACCCAGTACCAGACTTTTCACGTTCTGAAAATCCATTTGGAGCAACCAATCCATTGGACATTTCAGATGATGATTTACCATTCTAATGGACAATTAATACTATAAAGGAGAAAAAACATGGCTCAACAACGTCGTGGCGGATTCAAACGCCGTAAAAAAGTTGATTACATCGCAGCAAACAAAATTGAATATGTTGATTACAAAGATACTGAGCTTCTTAGCCGTTTCGTTTCAGAACGTGGGAAAATCCTTCCTCGTCGTGTAACAGGAACTTCAGCTAAAAACCAACGTAAAGTAACAACAGCTATCAAACGCGCTCGCGTAATGGCTTTGATGCCTTTCGTAAACGAAGATTAAAAAAGAGGTCCGGTGGACCTCTTTTTCACGAGCTTTGAAATGAGAAGGCGAGTTGAGGTCCAGTGGACCTCTTTTTCATGAGCTTGAAAACAAGAAAGTGAATTAAGACCCGAGTGGGTCTTTTTTTCAGCCCTCGGTTGGACAGAGCTCCTTTTTTCTTACTAGGTTATTTCTTTTAATTTTTATTATCGTGCTATAATAGTAGGAGAAAGCTTTAAAGGAGCAACTTATGAAGACGACTTGTTCAATTAGAAAAATGCAAGAATCTGACATTAAAGATCTCTCTCGAGGATTTACTAGCCAAGGTTGGCCAAGTAGAGAGGAGATTTTAACTCGATATTTTAAGGAGCAGAAAAGTGGGGAGAGAGAGGTATTAGTTGCAGAGATTGATGGTGTTGTAGCGGGCTACATTACTATTTTACCCGATGCTAAGCAGGGGCCTTTTGCAGAAATCTATCCAGAACTCTCAGATTTCAATGTCTTTGAGCCCTTTCAAAATCAAGGTATTGGCAATCTCTTGCTGGAAGAAGCAGAAAAACGAGTAAAGCTTTTTTCGGACAAAGTGACGTTGGGTGTAGGTTTGCACTCAGACTATGGACCTGCCCAGAGATTGTACATCAAACGAGGCTATATTCCAGATGGGACGGGTGTTTGGTATCAGAACTATCAACCGGCCATAAATGCAGTTTGTGAAGATATCGGAGAATTGGTCTTGTATCTATCCAAAGATTTGATGTAAGATAGGTATTTAACCTTTAACCTTAAAATATAGTTAGAACCCGCGGTCCCTTTTTCATCAGAAAGAGGGAGTTTTTGTTTTACATTAATTGCTCTATTCTTTAAAAAGGTTAAATATAATTGTTTGAAATATCAAGATAAAAATAATTATTTAAAAAGTATATATTTTAATTCTTTTAATAAAGAGGCTATTTTCACAGAAAGCTTAAAAAAGCCTTAAACAACTACGTTTACACGGTGTAAACTTTATTGTTACAAAAAAATTACAGTTTGTTAAAATTAAATTAAATGCAAGACTATACTTTGGAAAAAGTTTGACTTTTAAATTAATAGTCGGTAAAATAATTAAGGACATTCAAATTAATTTAACTTTTGAATAATTCGATAGTCAAATTAATCTTACAAGTCAAATCTTATGATAGTCAAAGGATACCATAATGAAAAAACTTAAAGTGATGGTTGTTTTTGGAACACGACCAGAAGCCATCAAAATGGCCCCTTTAGTGTTGGAGTTGCAAAAACATAGTGATACGATTGAAACAATTACTGTTGTGACAGCTCAACACCGTCAAATGCTAGATCAAGTTCTTGAAACATTTCGAATTCAGCCTAACTATGATTTAGATATTATGGGGAAAAACCAGTCTCTTTTAGACATTACTGGAAAAATCCTCGAAAAATTTGATTCTGTTGTTAAGCAAGAATTTCCAGATATAATTCTTGTTCATGGTGATACTACAACGACCTTTGGAGCAAGTTTAGTAGGTTTTTACAATCAGGTTCGAATCGGGCATGTTGAAGCTGGATTGAGAACATTTGATAAGTATTCTCCTTTCCCAGAAGAAATGAATCGCCAAATGACTGACAATCTTGCTGATCTTTATTTTGCTCCAACTAGTGAGAGTAGAGATAATCTCCTCAAGGAAAATCATCCTGAGTCTGCTATTGTTATTACGGGAAATACGGCTATCGATGCATTGAAACTCACTGTTCAATCAGACTACCATCATGAAGTTCTAGATCAATTGGATCCTTCCAAAAAGCTTGTTTTAGTAACTATGCACCGTCGTGAAAATCAAGGCCAACCGATGCGTAATGTCTTTACAGCTTTACGCCAAATGGTTGATATCCATTCTGAATTAGAGGTGGTCTACCCAGTTCATCTCAGTCCTGCTGTGCAAGAAGCGGCAAAGGATATTCTATCTGGTCATGACCGCATTCACTTGATTGAACCTTTAGATGTACTCGATTTCCATAATTTAGCATCTAAAAGTTATTTTATTATGACCGACTCGGGTGGTGTCCAAGAAGAGGCACCTTCCCTCGGAAAACCTGTTCTTGTCCTTCGAGATACAACGGAACGTCCAGAAGGGGTTCGTGCAGGAACCTTGAAACTAGTTGGGACTGATCCAGTACGTGTGAAAGAAGCTATGACAGCTCTCTTAACAGATGAAACTCTTTATAGAAAAATGTCTCAGGCACCAAATCCATATGGTGATGGAAGAGCATCTGAACGAATCGTTCAGGCTATACTACATTATTTTGGAATGGCTGAATCTGTATCTGAATTTAAAGAAGGAGAAGAGGCATAATGAAAAACTGGAATAAATTTAGAAATTGGGTAGTCGCCTTTCTGGGTTGTGAGTTGATTCTTTTAGGTCTTTCTTTTCTCTTTGCTCGAGATATTATTTTAGAGCAAATTATATTTCTAATCCTAGCCTTATTTGCTGTCTTAGTTTTATCTGACTTGTTGCTTACTTGGTTACTTTTATTGGCGCTTGGTATTGGACTTATCTTTTTGTCATCGGGTATTGTCTATATACCAATCGTTCAACTGTTGTTCTTGTTAGTGAGTTTCCCTCTGTTAATTGGGATTTTAATCAAAGTCCGTAATTATTATTTTAAGGCAAAATCAATGGTGCAGGATCAAGTAGAAATCGCTAGAGAAGATTACAAATCAATGTATCAGATTTCGGAAGAAGGGGTGATTCAATCCCTATTGATTCATTGATCCCATGAAGATCTGTTTTTCCAGATTAAACCTAAAGAACATAATCTGATGCTCAGTCGCATTCAAGAGGTAATTGCTAAGGAATTGAGTTACAATGATAAGCTCTATTACGTTTCAGATGGGAATTTTCTTGTTCTATCTAATAGTAATCAACATTCTTTGAATCAACTCTATTTGAATGGTTTGCAGGAGAAACTAAGCAGTTTAGTTTTTCATGGAGAAGATGGAAACCAAGGAATTCAATTCCAAACAGGTTACCTAGTGATTAACTCTGAGAATAGAAGTAAATATAAAGACTACTCAGATGTTACTAGTCATCTCAAACGTCAATTAGAGACAGATGTAATTGTAGAATATTAGGAGGGAAACATGACTCTAACCAATATATTTTTTGGCATTGCTTTGGGACTCAGTCTCACCTTTGGCATTTGTTTTGTCATACTATTTATTGCTTATAATGTACTTTACCATCGAGTGAATAAAAATTTTAAGGCGGTGAATCATGATTAGTCAAATCTTAATGATTTTTACTCTGCTTACTATTTGGATTTCTCTGGCTTGGGGTTTGGTAATTCTCTTTTCAGCAGTACACTTTTGGTTTAAACACAGTAATTTTCGTGTAGACACTTCGCCACTACCTTATTACCCTAAGGTCACCATTGTTGTACCTGCTCATAATGAGGATGTGGTTATTGCCCAAACGGCAAAAGCTATTTTGGACATGAATTATCCTCACGATCGTGTGGAGTTGCTCTTGTTTGCGGATAACTGTTCGGACAACACCTATTCAGAGTGTTTGTCTGTACAAGCCATGCCTGAATATGCAGGAAGAAATCTGACTATTATCGACCGTACTGGTACGGGAGGAAAAGCAGGCGTTCTAAACGATGCCCTGAAGATGGCAAGAGGTGAATATATATGTGTCTATGATGCAGATGCTATGCCTGAAAAAAATGCTCTTTATTTCCTTGTGAAGGAAGTGATGAAGGATCCAGAACGTCATGTGGCATCTTTCGGCCGCAACAAGACTCGAAACGCTAATCAAAATTTCTTGACTCGTTGTATTAACCAAGAAATCGTTGTTACCCAGCGGGTGCACCATGTTGGGATGTGGCATCTCTTTAAAATTGGTCGTATCCCAGGAACCAACTTTATCATTCAAACCGACTTTGTAAAGAGTATCGGTGGTTGGAAAAATGGTGCCTTAACCGAGGATACCGATATTTCCTTCAAAATCATGCAGAGTGGTAAATTGATTGCCCTTGCCTATAATTCAGAGGCTTTCCAACAAGAACCTGAGACCTTAAAGAGTTACTATATGCAGCGTAAACGTTGGGCTAAAGGAAACTACGAAGTTGTTCTATCAAACTTTAAGCATTTATTTGGCAGAGCAAACTGGCGAGTTAAACTAGAAGTCTTTAACTATTCTTGTGTTTTCTTTTGGTTTAACTTTGCCATTGTTCTATCGGATTTGATTTTCCTAGCGAATGTGCTAGCGATCTGCCTTAATCTTTTCTTCCCAGATGTCAGGGTTCCATTTGCTTTTGATGCGGACAATATCTACATCGCCCAGCTCATGCTCTTCAACTGGATTCTCATGATTGGTCTTTATTTGATGCAAATTATGACAGCATTGGCAAGTCAATTTGGACAAGCTACTACAAAGCAAATTTGGTTGGCTTTGGCTGCCTATTTCACTTATGCACAGATGTTTATCGTTGTTTCCATTGATTCCATTTCTTCAATCGTGCTGGACAAAGTACTCCGACGAAAAGAAACCAAGTGGGTTAAAACCAAGCGATTTGCAGGATAGGAGGATTTATGAAAACGAATAAATTAAAATATGTATGGTTTGTGCTCATCCTTTCTATCTTTTGTTTAACCTTGTTTTTGGCAAGAGGAAGGAGTAAAGTTGAAATGCGCAATCGTATTTACCGCCAATGGAGTGAACAGTTTCTTGTGACTAAGGGAGATCAGTCCTATGTTCGTACGACGAATGATTCTGAGGAAACGACAGTTCTATCAGAAGCCCAAAGTTACGGCATGCTCATAACGGTTTTAGCAGCCCAAAAAGGGCAAGCTACACAAGCAGATTTTGAGAGTCTTTATCGCTATTACCAAAATCATCGTATCGAGGGAACGCAGTTGATGTCTTGGAAGCAAGTGATCACAAATGGTAGCGAAACACTTGAGAAGCAAAATGCAACCGATGGTGATCTCTATATCGCTTATTCTTTGATTGAAGCTGCCAAGCAGTGGCCAGATAAAGCGCAGGAATACCAAGAGCAAGCTAAAAAAATCTTGGATGATATCCTTAAATACAATTACAACGAGGAAACTGGTGTTTTAACAGTAGGAAACTGGGCAAACAAGGATTCCGATTATTATTACTTGATGCGGACGTCTGATACTCTTCCTCACTATTTCCAATCTTTTTATGACCTGACTGGAAATAAACAGTGGTTAGACATTAAGGATAAGATGCTTGGGCAATTGGAGCAAATCAGTTCTCATTCTGATACGGGTCTCTTGCCAGACTTTATCTGGGCTGAGAAGTCAGGGGCGCGTCTTGTTGATGCCAACACAATCGAATCTCAATACGATGGGGCGTACTCTTATAACGCTTGTCGCTTGCCTTATCACTTGTCTCAAAGTCAAGATGAAAGAAGTCAAAAACTTGTTCAAAAAATGATGGATTTCTTTATGAAAGAGCGACGCGTTTATGCTGGCTATGATTTGAATGGAACGGTCCTCAATCAATACCAGGCAGGTAGTTTCTTGGCACCGATTACCTATGCATCTGATAAGGGAGAAGGCTATCTGAAACTTCTTCAGCAAAATAAATACATTTTCACACAAGATTTACCTTTGGACAACTACTATGATGCAACGATGATTACTATGATTGCTCTAGAGTTGTTCTAGGATGAAAAGAGAGGGCTAGTTTTACTGGCTCTCTTTTTGATAGGATTTTCATCTTTTTTCAAAAAAGGAATTTCATCAGCTTTATGGTATAATGGAAAGAGTGATGGAAAAGAGGTAGAGAGATGGATGCGAAATTAAAATACAAGGCAAAGAAGATTAAAATCGTCTTTTTTGATATTGATGATACCTTGCGCACGTCAAAGACAGGTTTTATTCCAGCTACAATTCCCACTGTCTTTAAGCAGTTGCGTGAAAAAGGAATTTTAACAGGTATTGCTTCTGGGCGTGGTATTTTCGGTGTTGTTCCAGAGATTCGTGGGCTCAAACCGGACTTTTTTGTAACCCTAAATGGGGCTTATATCGAAGATAAAAAAGGCCAGGTCATTTATCAACATCAGATTGACAAGTCAGATGTTGAGGAGTACATTTCTTGGACGAAGGAAGAGGGAATTGAGTATGGTTTAGTTGGAAGTCATTCTGCTAAACTCTCCACGCGAACAGAACTGATCAGTGAAGCTATTGACCCGATTTATCCAAACTTAGATGTGGATCCTAACTTCCATGAAAAAGCAGATATTTACCAGATGTGGAGCTTTGAAGATAAAGGGGATGACTTACGGTTACCAGATAGTCTCTCTGGTAAACTTCGCATGGTGCGTTGGCATGAACATTCATCAGATATCGTGCCTATTTCAGGTTCAAAAGCCACAGGCGTAGCCAAGGTGGTGGAGCACTTAGGCTTGAAACCAGAGAATGTTATGGTCTTTGGAGATGGTCTCAATGACTTGGAACTCTTTGATTATGCAGGGATTAGTGTCGCCATGGCGGTTTCTCACGAAAAAATCAAAGAAAAAGCAGATTATATTACAAAAACAGTAGAAGAAGATGGCATTTTTGATGCCTTAGAAGGATTTGGTATGGTAGAAAAAGAATTGCATTTCCCACAAGTAGAAATTGAAACAGTAGAAGGTCCTCTTGCGACCATTAAAACAAATCACGGAGACTTGCGTATCAAGCTCTTCCCTGAACATTCTCCCAAAACAGTAGCTAACTTTGTTGCTCTGTCAAAAGATGGTTACTATGATGGTGTGATTTTCCACCGAATTATCAAGGACTTTATGATCCAAGGTGGAGACCCAACTGGTACTGGTATGGGTGGTGAGTCAATTTATGGACAAGCTTTTGAAGATGAATTTTCTGAAGAACTCTATAATATCCGTGGTGCCCTTTCTATGGCCAATGCGGGTCCAAATACCAATGGTAGCCAGTTCTTTATCGTGCAAAACCAACATTTGCCGTACTCTAAGAAAGAGATTGCGCGTGGTGGCTGGCCTGAACCGATCGCTGAGATTTATGCAGAACAAGGTGGAACTCCTCACCTTGACCGTCGCCATACTGTTTTTGGGCAGTTGCTAGATGCAGAATCGTTTGCGGTCTTGGATGCCATTGCAGCTGTTGAGACTGGTGCAATGGACAAACCGGTTGAAGATGTAGTAATTGAAACGATTGAAATTGAGGACTAGGATGAAAATTGGTGATAAGCTAAACGGGCGTATTACAGGAATTCAGCCCTACGGTGCCTTTGTTGAGTTAGAGACAGGGGTGACAGGGCTGATTCACATCTCGGAGATTCGGACGGGATTTATTGAAAATATCTATGACATTTTAAAAATTGGCGATGAAGTTCAAGTTCAGGTGGTGGATTTTGACGAATACACTGGAAAGGCCAGTCTTTCCATACGTACCTTGGAAGAGGAAAAGCATCAATTGCCAAGACGGAGACGTTTTTCAAATGATCGGATCAAGCACGGTTTTGCTCCTCTTGCTCGAATGATGCCTGTTTGGACGCGTGAAGCATTAGAGCATTTAAAAAAGAAGCCGTAAATACGATTATCTAAATCAATTGTAATATTAACATAATTTGTTATAATAAAAGTATGAAAGAAGAACAATTATTAAAACCAGGAGAGCGAATCAACCAGCTCTTTTCGACAGATATCAAGATCATCCAAAATAGAGAGGTGTTTAGCTATTCGGTGGATAGTGTTCTTTTATCACGCTTTCCTCGATTCCCTAAACGGGGTTTAATTGTGGACTTTTGTGCTGGAAATGGTGCAGTGGGACTTTTTGCAAGTTCACGTACTCAGGCGCGGATAATATCTGTAGAAATTCAGGAGCGCTTGGCGGATATGGCAGAGCGTTCGGTTCAGTTGAATGGCTTGGAAGAGCAGATGCAGGTCATCTGTGATGATTTGAAAAATATGTCTGCCCACATTCAGGGAAGTAAGGTGGATATGATTTTGTGTAATCCGCCTTATTTTAAGGTGGATCCGCATTCTAATCTGAACGAGAGTGAGCACTACCTTCTGGCCAGACACGAAATTACGACGAACCTAGAAGAAATCTGCCGAAGTGCTCAGAGTATTCTCAAGTCTAATGGTCGTTTGGCCATGGTTCATCGTCCAGATCGGCTCTTGGATATCCTAGATATGCTCAAACGCCACAATTTGGCACCCAAGCGCCTGCAATTTGTCTATCCTAAACGAGAGAAGGAGGCAAATATGCTCTTAATCGAAGCTATCAAGGATGGCTCGACAAGTGGCTTCAAGGTCTTGCCACCACTCATTGTTCACAATGATGATGGTTCCTATACACCAGAAATTCAAGAGATTTACTATGGATCATAAGGCATATATGTACGTGGTGGAGTGCCGCGACGGTTCTTACTATACGGGCTATACAACGGATGTGAAGAGGCGCCTTGCCGTTCATAATAGTGGTAAGGGAGCCAAGTATACCCGAGCTCGCTTGCCAGTCAAACTCATCTATGTAGAGGGTTTTGCCAGTAAGGAAGAAGCCATGTCTGCAGAAGCTCTCCTCAAACGCAAGAAACGTCCACAGAAAGAACGATTTTTATCCGAAAATCAAGAGAATAATCTAGTCAATCATATTGATGTCTAATGAGGAGTCCTTTGACTCCTCTTACTTTTGTCAAAAGAGGAAAAAAGTGCTAAAATAAGATGAATAAATTTAAAGAGGTATTATCATGTCTAAGATTCTAGTATTTGGTCACCAAAATCCCGACTCAGATGCCATCGGGTCATCTGTAGCCTTTGCTTATCTTGCAAAAGAGGCTTATGGATTGGACACAGAAGCAGTAGCACTTGGAACACCAAACGAAGAAACAGCCTATGTATTGAACTATTTTGGTGTTGAAGCACCACGCGTCATCACATCAGCTAAAGCAGAAGGTGCAGAGCAAGTTATCTTAACGGACCACAATGAATTCCAACAGTCTGTATCAGATATCGCTGAAGTAGAAGTTTACGGTGTTGTAGACCACCACCGTGTAGCTAACTTTGAAACTGCAAGCCCACTCTACATGCGTTTGGAACCAGTTGGATCTGCGTCTTCAATCGTTTACCGCATGTTCAAAGAACACGGTGTAGCAGTTCCTAAAGAAATTGCAGGTTTGATGCTGTCAGGTTTGATTTCAGATACCCTCCTTTTGAAATCACCAACAACTCACCCATCTGATAAAGTCATTGCTCCTGAATTGGCAGAATTAGCAGGCGTGAACTTGGAAGAGTACGGGCTTGCTATGCTCAAGGCTGGTACCAACTTGGCTAGCAAATCTGCTGAGGAATTGATTGATATCGATGCTAAGACTTTTGAACTCAACGGAAATAAGGTTCGTGTTGCCCAAGTAAACACAGTTGATATTGCTGAAGTCTTGGAACGCCAAGCTGAAATCGAAGCTGCAATGCAAGCTGCCAATACAGCAAATGGCTACTCTGACTTTGTCTTGATGATTACAGATATCGTCAACTCAAACTCAGAAATCCTTGCTCTTGGATCAAACATGGACAAGGTGGAAGCAGCCTTTAACTTTAAACTTGAAAACAACCATGCTTTCCTTCCAGGTGCCGTTTCACGTAAGAAACAAGTGGTGCCTCAGTTGACAGAAAGCTTTAATGGGTAATTCTTAATGAATATTTGGAACTGTTAATTTGACTATTTATAGAAGGTGATAGCATGATGCGATTGATTGAAGGACTGCGCTTTTTGGTTGAGGCTGTGGCAATCCTTGGTCTTTTCTCCGTATCTGTGATACAAATTTCTTGGCTGGAAAAATTCCTGTTTTTTCTTCTAGCAGTTCTATTAATCTTATTTTGGGCGCGATATATGGCACCAAAATCTCCGCATGCTTTTAAAAAATGGCATCGCCTTGTTGCTGAGACGTCGATTTTTATTTTAGTTAGTGGTAGTTTTTGGCATTTGTATGGATTGCAAATAGGAATCCTATACTTAGTTCTGTCTTTTGGAAGTTTGGGTCTGCTTTATTATTTTCAGCTAGAGTGATTCTTATAATATAGTTAATGAATTATTTAAATGGAGATTGACACGAGAAAACGGTGTTTTCCATATAGCTAAAGGGGTTTCGGCTCCTTTTTTTCTAGGAGAGAAAGATGTTAGAAAATGGTGATTTGATTTTTGTGAAGGACCTTTCAGATATGGGGCAGGCCATCCAGGCTTCTACCGGTAACTATAGTCATGTAGCCATCTTTTTGGACGGTTTCATCTACCATGCTAGTGGGCAAGCTGGTGTCATTTGTCAAGAACTGGCTGAATTTTTTGAACCGACTCATCTTTACGATCTTTATGTCTATCCAGAGTTGGAAGCTGACTTGGTAAAGGAGAAGGCTTGCCAGCATCTGGGTGCTCCTTATAATAGCTCGTTTTACCCAGATGGGTATGGCTTTTACTGCTCCCAGTACATCGCTGAAATCCTACCGATTTTTGAAACTATTCCCATGAAATTTGGGGATGGGGGGCAGGAGATTAGTGATTTTTGGAGAGAATATTACAGGAAACTAGAACTTCCTGTGCCCCTGAATCAACCAGGGACCAATCCCAGTCAGTTAGCAGCATCCCCTCTATTAGAATGTAAAGAAAGGAATCTTCATGATTCAGATTTTTAACCCCTCCCGTCTGACTCGACAGCCATTTTTTATAGATTTGGTGGATTATCTGGACCAGCATGACGATGTGATTCTTCGAGAAATCAAGGCCCAGTTTCCAGATATAGCAGTTGATAAGCTAATGGAAGAGTATATTAAGGCAGGTTTGATCCTAAGGGAAAACAAACGTTATTCCCTTAATCTCCCTTTTCTAGAATCAATAGACAGTCTGGTCCTTGACCAAGAAATTTTTGTCAGAGAGGACAGTCCAGTTTATCATGCTTTGCTGAAGAAGACTTTTGAGACAGAATTGCGCAATCAAACCAATGCTGCCATTTTAGTCGAACGTACGGACTTTGCAAGAGAAAAGATGACCTTGTCCAACTATTTCTACAAGGTCAAGAATCAATATCCTTTGACAGAAAAACAGCTGGAACTCTATGCCATTTTGGGAGATGTCAATCCTGAGTATGCTCTCAAGTATATGACGACCTTTTTACTGAAGTTTCTCAAAAAAGACCAACTGATACAGAAACGCCGTGATATCTTCGTTGAGAGTTTAGTCGTCTTGGGTTATATTGTTCAAAACGAAGAAGGGAAGTATGAGTTGGCTGTTGATTTCGACAAGGAACGGTTGACTTTCTATTTACTTTAATTGCTTCATTTTGAGCAGATTGTTTGACTTTACTAAAGAATAAGCATAAACTGAATGTAAGCGATAACGATTATCGTATTAAAAGCAAAGGAGACAGAGCTATGTCACTTGAAAATAAATTGGATCAAGCAACTGGTGCTATCAAAGAAGGATTTGGTAAAGTTACTGGCGATAGCAAGACAGAAGCAGAAGGTGCTGTAGAAAAAACAGTTGCGAAAGCAAAAGAAGTTGTAGAAGATGCTAAAGGTGCTGTAGAAGGTGCCGTTGAAGGTCTTAAAAATTCATTTAAAAAAGAAGACTAAAAAAATCAAGGGAATGTTTCCCTTGATTTTTTATAGATAACGTTCTGCGATAGCCGCATCTCCAGGATAGTCTTCTTTCTTTCCTTGGACGATCTGGTAGCAATCAGCTCCCTTACCAGCAATAATCACGGCATCAAGTTCTTGATTTGTGATGGCCATAGCTGCCTTGATGGCTTGTTCACGATCGGCAATCTTTTCAACAGGATGACTGATATAGCTGCTGATTTCTTCAGCAATGGCCATTGGATCTTCATAGTTGGGGTCATCCGCTGTGAGAAAGACTTGAATCTCAGGATGTTGATTGAGGAGGAGACCAAAGTCTTTGCGACGACTTTCACCCTTGTTTCCAGTCGAACCGAGAACCAGAGCGATCTTTCCAGTTTGATGGGTTTCAACAACAGAAATCAGTTTTTTCAGACTGTCGCCATTGTGAGCATAGTCGATGAAGACCTTGGCTCCATTTTTCTGAGTGAGAACTTCCATACGTCCAGGGACGCGGGTTGCAGCGATCCCTTTTTTGATGTCCTCCAGACTGGCACCTAGACGAAGACAGGCAAGTCCTGCAGCAACTGCATTTTCTTGGTTAAAGTGGCCGATGAGTTGGATATCATAATCACCAGCGAGTTTACCTGTAGCGGAAAAGCTAAAGGCTTTGGAGTTCTCGATTTGGTTACTTGACTGGCTACCATAGAAGTCATGCTCTTGATCTTCCACTTGTTCTTTCAATACAGAAAAGTGGTCCATGTCGCTATTAATGACAACTGCTCGGCTATTTTTCATCAAGAGACGTTTGTGGTAGAAGTAATCTTCAAAGCTAGGATGCTCAATCGGACCGATATGGTCAGGAGTAATGTTAAGAAAGACACCTACATCAAAGGTCAGACCATAGACTCGATGAACAAGATAGGCTTGGCTAGATACTTCCATTACAAGATGGGTTCTTCCATTCTTAACAGCCTGGGCCATCATGTCGAAAAGATCGATGTTTTCAGGCGTTGAGAAGGAAGATTTAAAGAAGGTCTTGCCATCTAGAGTTGTATTCATAGTTGACAAGAGAGCTGTTGGGTAGCGTTGAGATAGAATGTGGTAAGCAAAGTAAGCAGATGTTGTCTTTCCTTTTGTCCCTGTGAAAGCGAGAATTTTTAGTTTCGCTTGCGGATTACCATAAAATTCCATCGCAATCAAACTCATGGCTTTCTTGATATCGTTCACAACGATGACAGGGATACCGACTTCGTAGTCCTTTTCTGCGACGTACCAGGCTAAGCCCTGACTTATAGCAGAAAGAAGGTATTCTTTTTTAAAGGCAGCGCCTTTTGCAAAAAAAAGAGTGCCTTCTTTTACTTTTCGGCTGTCGTAACTGATGCTATCAAAAACAACTGCGTTGTAGTTGTAGTGGTAGTGCCCTTGGTCGATAATCTCGCGGAAGAGATCATCTTTCTTTAATATATCTAATACGGTTTCAATCTTTATCATACTTTCTATTGTAAACCGAAAGTCTGAATTTTACAAGTAACAAGGAAAAGTTTATAATGGAAGATGAGGAAAATTTCCTAGTTATCAAAATTGAATGAGGAAGCTATGTCTAACGAAAACAATCACCAGCAGGCCCAGATGTTGCGAGGGACTGCTTGGCTAACAGCCAGTAACTTTATTAGTCGCCTTCTTGGGGCTATCTACATTATTCCCTGGTATATTTGGATGGGAACCTATGCAGCCAAGGCAAATGGTCTCTTTACCATGGGCTACAATATTTACGCCTGGTTCTTACTGATTTCGACGGCGGGTATCCCAGTTGCGGTCGCCAAACAAGTAGCTAAGTACAATACCATGCGAGAAGAAGAGCATAGCTTTGCCTTGATTCGGAGTTTCCTAAGCTTTATGACGGGCTTGGGTCTAGTCTTTGCCTTGGTTTTGTATCTCTTTTCTCCTTGGCTAGCAGATTTGTCAGGTGTGGGGAAAGACCTGATTCCCATCATGCAGAGTTTGGCTTGGGCAGTCTTGATTTTCCCATCTATGAGTGTTATCCGAGGCTTCTTCCAAGGGATGAACAACCTGAAACCCTATGCTATGAGCCAAATCGCCGAGCAGGTAATTCGTGTTATCTGGATGTTGTTGGCGACCTTCTTCATTATGAAGATGGGGTCTGGTGACTACTTATCAGCCGTTACCCAATCGACCTTTGCGGCCTTTGTGGGGATGGTGGCCAGTTTTGTAGTTTTGATTTATTTCCTTGCCCAAGAAGGTTTGCTTAAGAAAGTCTTTGAAACACGGGATAAGATCAATAGTAAGCGACTTTTGGTTGATACCATCAAGGAAGCCATTCCCTTTATCCTGACGGGATCAGCCATCCAGCTCTTCCAGATTTTAGACCAGATGACCTTTATCAATAGTATGAAGTGGTTTACCAACTACAGCAATGAAGACTTGGTTGTCATGTTTTCTTATTTCTCTGCCAATCCTAATAAAATTACCATGATTTTAATCTCTGTGGGAGTTTCAATTGGGAGTGTTGGTTTGCCGCTGTTGACGGAGAACTATGTAAAAGGCGACTTGCGGGCAGCGGCTCGCTTAGTCCAAGATAGCCTCACCATGCTCTTCTTATTCTTGCTACCAGCAACGGTTGGGGTTGTTATGGTAGGAGAACCGCTCTACACAGTCTTTTACGGTAAGCCAGATAGTCTGGCCATGGGCTTGTTTGTCTTTGCAGTTTTGCAGTCTACTATCCTAGGTTTGTATATGGTCTTGTCCCCTATGCTTCAGGCCATGTTCCGAAATCGCAAGGCAGTTCTTTATTTTGTCTATGGTTCTATTGCTAAGATCGTCTTGCAATTGCCAACCATTGCCATTTTTCACAGCTACGGTCCCTTGATCTCAACGACTATCGGCTTGATTATTCCGAATGTCTTGATGTACCGAGACATCTGCCAGGTAACGGGTGCTCGTCGAAAGATAATCTTGAAACGGACTATTTTAATCACCATCTTGACTCTTGTCATGTTTATCCTAGTTGGCTTCTTGCAGTGGCTACTCGGTTTTGTCTTCCAACCAAGTGGACGTTTCTGGAGTTTCCTTTATGTGGCTCTCATCGGAGGGCTTGGAGGATGTCTCTATGGTTTGATGAGCCTACGAACACGACTCTTAGACAAGATAATAGGTAAAGCCCAAGCGGACCGACTACGGACACGATTGAAAATATCGTAAGAAGATTTATAAATAAAAGCAATGAATTAACCTTTCTTTAATAGAAAGGTTTTTATAGTACATTTTTCTTAAAAAAGGAGAACTTTTTCTAAAATTAAGAGTAGAAAAATATGTTTTTTAAGTTTTTCTTCAGAAATTACTTGACTAAATAAAACCAAAGCTGTATAATAAGACAAAACTTTTAAACAGGAGGTTCTGGAGATGAAAAAGTCTAAGGCCAAGTATCTGACACTTGCAAGTGTCGTGTTAAGCGCAGGTATCTTACTGAGCGCATGTGGAAACTCAACTAGTTCTTCTAAAACATATAACTATGTTTATACTAGTGATCCATCTAGTTTGAATTATCTAGCAGAAAACCGTGCAACAACCAATGATATCGTGGTTAATTTGGTAGATGGGCTCATGGAAAATGACCAGTATGGAAACTATATTCCATCTTTGGCAGAGGATTGGAGTGTTTCACAAGACGGTTTGACCTATACCTACAAATTGCGTAAAGATGCTAAATGGTATACTGCAGATGGAGATGAATATGCTCCTGTAACTGCCCAAGATTTTGTAACTGGTTTGAAATATGCAGCAGATAAAAAATCCGAAGCCTTATACTTGGTGCAAGAATCCGTTGCTGGTTTAGATGACTATATCACTGGTAAAACAAGCGACTTTTCAACTGTCGGAGTCAAGGCTCTTGACGACCAAACGGTTCAATATACCTTGACACGACCAGAATCTTACTGGAACTCAAAAACAACTTCAACCATTCTCTTCCCAGTCAATGCGGATTTCTTGAAATCAAAAGGGGATGATTTTGGGAAGGTAGACCCGTCTAGTATTTTGTACAATGGACCTTTCTTGATGAAATCCTTTGTTTCAAAATCTGTCATTGAATTCAAGAAAAATCCGAACTACTGGGATGCTAAAAATGTCTTTGTAGATGATGTGAAATTGGCTTATTATGATGGTAGTGACCAAGATGCACTAGCTCGTAACTTTGTGGAGGGGGCTTATAGTTATGCTCGCCTTTATCCAAATAGTGCAAGCTTTGAAGGTATTAAAGAAAAGAATAAGGACAATATCATCTATAGCTTGCAAGATGCCACTTCTTATTTCTTAAACTTTAACCTAGATAGAAAATCTTATAAATTCACTTCCAAGACAAGTGATGCTGAAAAGAAATCGACTCAGGAAGCGGTTCTTAATAAAAACTTCCGTCAAGCCATTAACTTTGCCTATGACCGGACAGCTTACGGGGCTCAATCTCAAGGAGAGGATGGTGCAACCAAGATTTTGCGTAACCTAGTCGTTCCACCAAACTTCGTAAGTATCAATGGCAAAGACTTTGGTGAAGTAGTTGCGTCTAAAATGGTTAACTACGGTAAGGAATGGCAAGGAATCAACTTTGCTGATGCCCAAGATCCATACTACAATGCTGACAAAGCCAAGGCTAAATTTGCAGAGGCTAAGAAAGAACTCCAAGCTAAAGGAATTCAATTCCCTATCCACTTGGACATGACAGTTGACCAAGCTGCTAAACAGGGTGTTCAAGAGGCAAATTCTATGAAGCAATCTATTGAAGCAGCTTTAGGTGCAGAAAATGTTGTAATTGATATTCAACAACTTACTACTGAAGACTATGATAATACAAGCTATTTGGCTCAGACAGCAGCTCAGAAGGATTATGATCTATACAACGGTGGTTGGGGTCCTGATTACCAAGATCCTTCAACTTATCTTGATGTCTTCAACCTTAATTCTGGTGGTTTGTTGCAAAATCTAGGTTTAGAGCCAGGTGAAGCCAATGACAAAGCCAAGGCTGTTGGATTGGATGTCTACACTCAAATGTTGGAAGAAGCCAATAAGGAACAAGAACTTGCAAAACGCTATGAAAAGTATGCTGATATCCAAGCGTGGTTGGTAGATAGCGCTTTAGCGATTCCAAATGTTTCTAAGGGTGGAACACCAACATTGAGAAAAGTTGTTCCTTTCTCAACACCATATTCATTAGCTGGTAATAAAGGTATCGAATCATATAAATATCTCAAAGTACAAGATAAAACAGTCACAAAAGATGAATATGAAAAAGCCAAAGAAAAATGGTTGAAAGAAAAAGAAGAATCCAATAAAAAAGCCCAAGAAGATTTGGCAAAACACGTTAAATAACCAGTCTATTCAACAGGAAAAACGATAGTTTCTCAAGGAACTATCGTTTTTATATAGTTTGAAACTATAACTAGCTCTTGAAAACAAGAAAATGAGTTGGCAAAAATAAATGATACAATAGTTACTATAGATTTGGAGGTATTGTATGAGCAAAGAACTACACATCAACACAATTTTAGCCCAGGCAGGGATCAAGTCAGATGAGGCAACAGGTGCTTTGGTGACGCCGCTTCATTTTTCAACAACTTATCAGCATCCAGAGTTTGGTCAGTCTACGGGATTTGACTATACGCGTACTAAAAACCCAACTCGCAGTAAGGCGGAGGAGGTCTTGGCGGCAATCGAATCAGCAGACTATGCCCTAGCAACGAGCTCAGGAATGGCTGCGATTGTACTGGCTTTTAGTGTTTTTCCAGTAGGAAGTAAAGTCTTGGCTGTGCGCGATCTGTATGGGGGTTCTTTCCGTTGGTTCAACCAAGTGGAGCAAGAAGGCCGCTTCCATTTTACCTATGCTAATACAGAAGAAGAGTTGATTGCTGAGTTAGAGAAAGATGTGGATGTTCTCTATATCGAAACGCCAACCAATCCCTTGATGTTGGAATTTGATATTGCCAAACTAGCCAAACTAGCTCATGCCAAGGGTTCCAAGGTAGTGGTGGACAATACCTTCTACAGTCCGATTTACCAACGTCCGATTGAAGATGGTGCGGATATCGTTCTTCATTCTGCCACCAAGTATTTAGCAGGGCATAATGATGTCTTGGCTGGGGTGGTTGTGACTAATAGTTTAGAACTATATGAGCAACTGTTCTACAATTTGAATACGACTGGTGCGGTCTTGTCACCATTTGATAGTTATCAGTTGATTCGTGGTCTTAAAACTCTACCTCTTCGTATGGAGCGTTCTACAGCAAATGCCCAAGAAGTGGTTGCTTTTTTGAAGGCTTCACCTGCTGTCAAGGAAGTGCTCTATACTGGACGTGGGGGTATGATTTCCTTTAAAGTAGTGGATGAAAAGCGTATTCCTCATATTTTAAATAGCTTAAGGGTCTTCTCATTTGCAGAAAGTTTGGGTGGGGTAGAGAGTCTGATTACCTATCCGACAACTCAGACTCATGCGGATATTCCAGCAGAAGTGCGCCATTCCTATGGCTTAACAGATGACCTCCTGCGCTTGTCAATCGGGATTGAAGATGCTAGGGATTTGATTGCGGACTTGCGACAAGCTTTGGAAGGATAAGACAGATATGGGAAAATATGATTTTACAAGCCTGCCCAATCGTTTTGGACACCATACCTATAAATGGAAAGAAGCCGAAGCTGATCGAGAAGTTCTACCAGCCTGGATAGCGGATATGGACTTTGTAGTTTTGCCTGAAGTTCGACAAGCTGTACAAGCCTACGCAAATCAGTTGGTCTATGGCTATACTTATGCTAGCGATGCTTTGATTGAATCGGTTCAGGACTGGGAAGCCAGCCAACACGGGTATCACTTTGACAAGGATGCCCTCGTCTTTATCGAGGGAGTGGTGCCAGCTATTTCAACAGCCATTCAAGCCTTTACAAAAGAGGGGGAGGCTGTTCTAATTAACACACCGGTCTATCCACCTTTTGCTCGCAGTGTCAAACTCAACAATCGCCGATTGATTACCAATCCTTTGGTGGAAAAGGATGGGTTGTTTGAGATTGACTTTGACCAGTTGGAGAAGGATATGGTGGAAGAGGATGTGAAGCTTTATATCCTTTGCAATCCTCACAATCCTGGTGGACGTGTTTGGGAAAAGGAAGTGTTAGAAAAGATTGGTCATCTCTGCCAAAAACACGGTGTCTTGCTTGTTTCAGATGAGATTCACCAAGATTTGGCTCTCTTTGGTCACAAACACCAGTCTTTTAATACCATTGATCCAGACTTTAAAAACTTTGCCCTTATCTTGAGCAGTGCCACTAAAACCTTTAATATTGCTGGGACTAAGAATTCCTATGCAGTTATTGAAAATCCAAAGCTTCGTGTTGCTTTCCAAAAACGCCAGTTGGCCAATAACCAGCATGAGATCTCAGGCTTGGGGTATTTGGCGACAGAAGCTGCCTACCGTTATGGCAAGGATTGGTTAGGAGAGTTAAAGGAAGTCATCGAGGACCACATTAACTATGTAGTGGATGTTTTGGGCAACGAAACCAAGATTAAGGTCATGAAACCGCAAGGTACCTACTTGATTTGGCTTGATTTTTCAGCCTATGACCTAACGGATGACCGCTTGCAAGAGCTTTTGAAGAATGAAGCCAAGGTTATCTTAAATCGAGGTTTGGACTTTGGAAAGGAGGGAACTCTTCATGCCCGCCTCAATGTAGCTATGCCGAAGTCAGTACTGGAAGAAGTTTGCCAACGCATCGTGACCACTTTTTCTACACTTTAAAATCAAGCCTTCTAGGAGAAAAGTCTTCCTAGAAGGCTATTTTTGTAGGGGAAAATGTGGTATAATGAAAAGATAAGATAAAGGGGTAACTATGGCTAAATTGATTCCGGGAAAGTTGCGCATGGAGGGGGTTACACTCTATGAAACAGGCAACATTGAGATTATCAAGGAAAAAGGGAATCGCCTCTATACTCGTGTGGCGGGAGAAGACTTGCGCTACAGTTTAGAGGATGATCTGGTTTTTTGTGCTTGCGATTTTTTCCAAAAAAGAGGTTACTGTGTTCACCTCGCAGCGCTCGAGCATTATCTGAAGAATGATGAAGAAGGCCAGGTGATTTTACGAGCCTTAGAAAAAGGACATGAAGAGCAAGAAGAGGTCGAAACCAAGGTTAGTTTTGGCGGTAGTTTTTTGGAGCGTATCCAACCTCAGAAGAGAGAGAAAATCTACACTTTGTCGTCTCAAGGCCAGGTAGAAGCTGGAACCAATCGCCTCCTTTGGACTCTCCGAATCGGTTTAGTTGATAGTCAAAAATATTATGTCATTCGTGACATCCCTCTCTTTTTGAAGGTCTTGGTCCATCGAAAGCCATATATGATTGGGAAACACTATGAAAATGACTTGTCTTGGGATGCTTTTGATACAGCTAGTCAAGAAGTTCTTACTTTTTTATGTGGCTTGATTGAGGAGGGACTGAGTCAAGACCTCTTTTTCCCCAATCAAGGTCGTCACCTCTTTTTCCCTCTGACCTTTTTTGAACAGGGAGTGGAGTTGCTGATGACCTTGGAGGATTTTCATTTTGAGCACCAGATTACTAGTTATGAAAATCTTCTCTTTCATGATTTAGATCCCGATGCGAAACTGTTCTCTTTTTCTGTTCAGGAGTATCCCGATTATTTTGAGATGGAGATCTCTGAGACTGAGCGAGTCAACGTATTCTATGAAGGGGCAGTTCTCTTTCGTAAGGGGAATCTTTATCTCTTAAACCCTAAACAAATCAGCCTACTAAAGGAAATCAAGGAGCTTCCTCAGGAGGAGAGAGGGAGAAAATGCCTCCAGTTTGACAACAGTGATCGTGATCGCCTAGCCGCCTGTCTGCCTTTGTTTGGACAGCTGGGCACAGTTTCTGCTCCTGAGTGCTTGCAAATCAGACCCTTTTCACCAATCTTTTACTTTGATAGGGAGGATGACGGTCGCATTCGTTTGGATATCCAGTTTGACTATGGAGATCTTAAGGTGACTAGTCAGCAACAGCTGGAACAATTACCATTTTCAAGCGATGCCGTCTTGGAAAACCAACTATTTCAAGTCTGTTTAAGGGCTGGTTTTGAGGTTGATTTTCAGTCTTGGAGACAGGCTTTGAAGCCAGAGGCAGTTTATTCTTTCTTTCACCATACGATTCCAGCTTTTGAGAAATTGGGTCAGGTTTTCTTGTCTGATGAGATGAATCAGCTCTATAGCGTCCAAGCTCCTCAGGTTCAGGTTTCTTCCAAGGGAGGACTGTTGGAAATTCAGTTTGATTTTCAAGGAGTTGCCCAAGAAGAGATTGATCAAGCTCTCAAAGCCCTGACTGGCAATCAGGATTTTTATATCAGTTCTTCTGATAAAGTGTACTTTTTTGACGAGGAAACCAAGCAGATTCGTCAAAATTTACAGGAACTGGGTGTTGAACTAAAAGATGGTTCTTTTCAAGCTCGAAAATCTCTGGCTTATAGCCTTTCTCAGCTTTTTGAAGGTCGAGACAGGATCTCCTTCTCGGAAGAATTTCAGCATTTAGCTCATGATTTGACCCATCCAGAGGATTTTCCTTTAGGAGATGTACGGGTGCAGGCGAGTTTGAGAGACTATCAGGAAAAGGGTGTACGATGGCTCCAGATGCTTCACCACTATGGCTTTGGAGGCATCTTGGCAGACGATATGGGTTTGGGAAAAACACTGCAAACCATTGCTTTTTTGACTAGTCAGGTTACAGAAGATAGTCGTGTCTTGATTTTGGCGCCGTCAGGTTTGATCTACAATTGGGCAGATGAATTCAGAAAATTTGCCCCACAGTTGGATTTGGCTGTCGTTCATGGTTTGAAAGCGAATCGAGAAGCGATTCTTTCTGAAAATCACCAAATCTATGTAACTAGCTATGCTACCTTTCGTCAAGACAGCGAGCTTTATCAAGAGATGGCTTTTGATTTTCTCTTCTTAGATGAAGCCCAGGTCATGAAAAATGCCCAGACTAAGATTGCTCAGAGTTTGCGCCAGTTTGTGGTGCCGGCAGTCTTTGCTTTGTCAGGTACGCCCATCGAAAATCATTTAGGAGAGTTGTGGTCTATCTTTCAAATTGTGCTTCCGGGGCTCTTGCCAAGTAAAAAGGAGTTTATGAAATTACCGGCTGACCGAGTCGCGCAGTTTATCAAACCCTTCGTCATGAGGCGTAAGAAAGAAGAAGTTCTTACAGAACTGCCTGACCTGATCGAAGTCGTCTATAAAAATGAACTGGAAGACCAGCAGAAGGCCATCTATCTGGCCCAGTTGCAACAGATGCGAGACCGTCTAGCCCAAGTGACAGACCAAGAATTCCAGAGAAGTCGGGTAGAAATCTTATCCGGTCTTATGCGTTTGCGCCAGATCTGCGATACGCCAGCTCTCTTTATGGACGATTATCAGGGATCCAGTGGTAAATTGGATAGTCTCCGAGATTTATTGCTACAAGTGGCTGATGGTGGGCATCGGGTCTTGATTTTCTCCCAGTTCAAAGGAATGTTGGAGAAAATCGAGCAAGAACTCCCAAATTTGGGCTTGACCTCCTTCAAAATTACGGGCTCAACTCCTGCTCAAGACAGACAAGAGATGACTAAAATATTTAATCAAGGGGAAAGAGATATCTTTCTCATCTCCCTTAAGGCAGGTGGTGTCGGTCTCAATCTGACAGGAGCTGACACCGTCATCCTAGTGGACCTCTGGTGGAATCCTGCTGTCGAGGCTCAAGCTATCGGACGAGCTCACCGAATGGGACAGGAGCGGAAGGTAGAGGTTTACCGTTTGATTACTAGAGGGACCATTGAAGAAAAGATTCAAGAACTCCAAGAACAGAAGAAACACCTGGTTTCCCAAGTTTTGGATGGAACGGAATCGCGTGCGAGTCTTAGTCTGGCAGAAATTCGAGAAATTTTAGGGATTTCTGAAGCCAGCACTTGAAAAATCAAGACAATACGCTATAATGAAGTGTTGAAAGGAAATACAAAATGAAACAAGATCGATTTCCACTGGTGTCAGATGATGAGATCATGCTGACTAAAATGCCAGTCATGGACTTGTACGATGAGTCAGACTTTATTAGCAATATCAAAGGTGATTACCGCGATAAGAACTATTTGGAATGGTCTCCTATCAATGAGGAACAGGCTGTAACTCCTTCGGTAGCTAGTAAGGAGTCAAAACCAGGCCCAGAACCTAAAAAAGTTGAAAAAACGTATGCTGAATTGGCTCGAGAAGAGGCGCGTGCGGATCTGAAGAAGAAACGTTCGGCCAAGTATTTGACTCAGGATGTTAGTCATACTAGACGACACAATGGTTCAACACTTGTTCGTCAAGGAAACCAACCAACAGCACCATTTCAAAAGGAAAATCCAGGTGAGTTTGCCAAGTTTAGCAGAAACTTGAGTCAGTCACACTATATCTTAGCTGAGGAGGTTGGCCAAGTGGCGAATCCAACTCCGAAAACCCAAATGGAAAAAGCTAAAAAGAACAACTATGATTTTCTAAAGAAGAGTCAAATCTATAATAAAAAGAATAAGCAAACAGAACAGGAACGTCAGGTTGCCCAAGAGTTGAATCTGACAAGAATTACTGAGTAAGGGAGAAAAGCATGTCAAAAACATATCATTTTATTGGAATCAAGGGATCAGGGATGAGTGCCCTAGCCTTGATGTTGCATCAAATGGGACACAAGGTTCAAGGTTCAGACGTTGAAAAATACTACTTTACTCAACGTGGACTAGAGCAGGCAGGAATTACGATTCTTCCTTTTGATGAAAAGAACCTGCAAGGGGATCTTGAAATTATTGCTGGAAATGCCTTTCGTCCAGATAACAATGTTGAAATCGCCTATGCCGACAAAAATGGTATCAGCTACAAACGTTACCATGAATTCCTAGGTAGCTTTATGCGTGACTTTGTCAGCATGGGGGTTGCAGGAGCGCATGGAAAGACATCAACGACTGGGATGCTGTCTCACGTTTTGTCTCACATCACAGACACTAGCTTCTTGATTGGGGATGGAACGGGTCGAGGTTCTGAAAATGCTAAGTATTTTGTTTTTGAATCTGACGAATATGAGCGTCATTTCATGCCTTACCACCCAGAATACTCTATTATCACCAATATTGACTTTGACCATCCAGACTACTTTACGAGTCTAGAGGATGTATTCAATGCCTTTAATGACTATGCTAAACAAATTACCAAAGGTTTATTCGTCTACGGTGAGGATGCTGAGTTGCGTAAGATTACAGCCAATGCTCCAATCTATTACTATGGCTTTGATGCTGAGGGAAATGACTTTGTAGCTAGCGACCTTCTACGTTCTACAACTGGTTCGACCTTCACAGTTCATTTCCGCGGACAAGAGTTGGGTCTATTCCACATTCCAACCTTTGGTCGTCATAATATTATGAATGCGACAGCCGTTATTGGTTTACTTTATACAGCAGGGTTTGACTTGAACTTGGTACGTGAACACTTGAAAACATTTGCTGGTGTCAAGCGTCGTTTCACTGAAAAGGTTGTCAATGGTACTATTATTATCGATGATTTTGCCCATCATCCAACGGAAATCATTGCGACCTTAGATGCGGCTCGCCAGAAATACCCAAGCAAGGAAATTGTTGCAATCTTCCAACCACACACTTTCACTAGAACCATTGCCCTATTGGACGACTTTGCTAAAGCTTTGAGCCAGGCAGATGCTGTTTACTTGGCGAAAATCTATGGATCAGCCCGTGAGGTGGACCATGGTGACGTCAAGGTAGAAGACCTAGCAGATAAAATTAAGAAGAAAAGCCAAGTCATCACAGTTGAAAATGTATCACCACTCCTTGAGCATGATAATGCAGTCTATGTCTTTATGGGAGCAGGAGATATCCAAACCTATGAGTACTCATTTGAACGTCTTTTGTCTAATTTGACAAGCAACGTCCAATAAGAAAAAAGAATGGAAATTCCAATCACAATAGGACGGGCTACTTTATCGGATTTAGAAGAAATTGTAGCAATTGAAGAATCTTGTTTATCCTCAGAAGAAATAGTGAGCTACGAGTTTTTAGAAGAGAGTATCCGTAAGATTGCGGATACCTTTCTTGTAGCAAGAGATGAAAACCAGCTCATAGGCTATGTTTTAGGAGAGTCTCAGTCTCTTCATCACACATGGATAGAAATAAGATCATTAGCTATTCATCCTGACCATCGCGGGCAAGGCTTGGGGACCCTTCTTCTTGCTAGCTTGAAACAAGTGGCGGTGGAAGGAGGGTATGAGTATCTTCGCTTGATTTGTCCTGATGACTTGCTCTCTTATTTTGAAATGAATGGCTTTGTTGAGGAAGAAGTGCCAGAAGCTTCATGCGCAAGATTTTCGGGATGGAATCTGATTTGGACTAATCCTTTTGATCAGGAGGAAGTATGAAAATCAGACACGCAAGATTTTCGGATTTAGATCAAATTTTAGAGATAGAGCTGGAGAATTTCTCCCTTGAAGAAGCCATTCCTCGTTCGGTCTTTGAGGCGCACTTACGTGAGATTCAGACGAGCTTTCTCGTCGCTGAAAAAGAAGGACGTATCCTTGGGTATATTGAAGGTCCAGTCGTCCCACATCGTCATCTACAAGATCAGTCCTTTACAGAAGAGATAAAAGACTATAGCCATCGACCTGGAGGCTATATCTCTGTGACTTGTCTCTCCATAGCTAAGGAGTCACAAGCCTTGGGCGTGGGGAAAAGACTGTTAAGGGCTCTGAAAGAAGTCGCTTTAGAACATGAACGAGAAGGTATTAATTTGACCTGTCATGACTATCTCATCCCTTATTATGAAAAAAATGGATTTGTGAATGAAGGGGTATCCCAGTCAAGCTTTGCGGGTGAAAGTTGGTATGATATGGTTTGGCATCCTTAAAAAATGAGAATCATAGCTATAGAAAGGGATGTTTTGTTGCTTTTCTGTAACTTTTAAGATATAATATTATGGATTGTCAACAAGGAGGTAATGCTTTTGACTGAAAAATCAAGAGAAGAAGAAAAATTAAGCTTTAAAGAGCAGATTCTACGTGATTTAGAGAGAGTAAAAGAACAAGATAGAAGAGAGAAAGAAGTAGACATTCCAAATCTGACAGCTTCATCATCTCAAGCTAGTTCAGTAACTCCTGCAAATCCTGAATCTGATACTTCAACAGAAGAGTTGATGGCTGATTCCCTATCTGTTGTCGATAAAATTCTAAAGAATGCGCCAAGTGTTCCTCCACTTTCGAGTGCTGAAGCTGATAAAACGGATGAAAAAGAAGAGAAAGAGATTAGACAGCCTGTCATTGACAAGATAGAAGTTGTAGAATCTGAAGAACCTCTAGTAGAACCGATTCATCCAGCTGAAGAATCTGTAGTGGAGTCCGTTCAACCTAAGGTGGAACCAGTTGAACTTGAACCTGAAGAAAAAGAATTTAACGACACTCCGACCAAGATAGATGTGACTTATAAGACAGAAGAGGCCAATACATCAATTCCTTCTTCTGAGAATAAAGCTGAAGCGCTAGCTTCAACTAAAGCTGAAGCGCTAGCTTCAACTGGATCCTCAGACAGATTAACGGAGGAATCACGTCGTGACCGTCGTCGTAAAGGTAAAAAACCAACTAAGAAAAAGAAAAAATCAAAAGCCAAAGGTTTCCTAGTAACCTTTTTAGTTCTATTGGTGCTTGTGGCTGCTGGTGGATACTTTGGATACGGTTACGTTCAAAACTCTTTGAAACCTGTTGATGCGAGCTCTAAGGAGTATATGACAGTTCAAATTCCAGAAGGATCAAATGTGCAACAAATTGGGAGCACTTTGGAAAAATCTGGTTTAGTCAAACATGGACTTATCTTTAGTATTTATGCTAAGTATAAGGGTTCAGACTTGAAGTCAGGTTATTACAATTTGAAGAAGAGCATGAGTACGGATGACTTGATTCAAGAATTGCAAAAAGGTGGAACTCCTGAACCTCAAGAACCAGTGCTTGCAAACTTAACTATTCCGGAAGGTTATACTTTAGAGCAAATTGCTCAGACAGTAGGTCAACTCCAAGGTGATTTTAAAGAACCTCTTACAGCGGATGCTTTTCTGGCAAAAGCTCAAGATGAAACCTTCCTCTCCCAACTAGTAGCCAAGTATCCAAACCTTCTTGGAAGTCTTCCAACAAAAGACAGTGGCGTTCGTTATCGCCTTGAAGGTTACCTTTTCCCAGCAACCTACACTATCAAAGACAGCACTACGGTTGAAAGCTTGATTGATGATATGTTAGCAGCTATGGACAAGGCCATGTCACCGTACTACACTACGATAAAAGAAAAGAACCTGACAGTTAATGAATTGCTCAGTATTGCTTCTCTTGTCGAAAAAGAAGGTGCTAAGACCGAAGATCGTAAATTGATTGCGGGAGTCTTCTATAACCGCTTGAATCTTGGTATGCCACTTCAAAGCAACATTGCTATCTTGTATGCTGAAGGAAAACTTGGCCAAAAGATTAGCTTGGCTGATGATACTGCAATTGATACTACGATTGATTCACCTTATAATGTTTATACACATCTTGGCCTCATGCCCGGACCAGTTGATAGTCCAAGCCTCGATGCGATTGAAGCAAGTGTAAATCAGACAAAGAGTGAGTACTTATACTTTGTAGCCAATGTTGAAGACGGTAAAGTGTACTTTGCAACGACAAAAGAAGAGCATGATCAAAACGTTGCAGAGCATATCAATAGCAAGTTACCTCAAGCAAGTAGTTCAAACTAAAATTATGTGGTTTTCCACATAATTTTGTTTTAAAAAAGTAAATAGAAAAGAAAGTTAAAAAAATGGCAGAAAAAACTTACCCAATGACCCTTGAAGAAAAGAAAAAGTTAGAAAAAGAATTAGAAGAATTGAAACTCGTTCGTCGTCCTGAAGTCGTAGAGCGTATCAAAATTGCTCGTTCGTACGGGGATCTTTCAGAAAATAGTGAGTACGAAGCAGCTAAGGATGAACAAGCTTTTGTTGAAGGACAAATTTCAAGTCTAGAAACCAAAATTCGCTATGCTGAAATTGTTAATAGCGATGCAGTTGCCCAAGATGAGGTAGCTATCGGTAAGACCGTAACCATCCAAGAAATCGGTGAAGAGGAAGAGGAAGTCTACATCATCGTCGGTTCTGCAGGTGCGGATGCTTTCGCTGGGAAGGTATCAAATGAAAGTCCGATTGGACAAGCTTTGATCGGCAAAAAAACAGGCGATATTGTTACGATTGAGACACCTGTTGGTAGTTACGATGTCAAAATTTTAAAGGTTGAAAAAACAGCCTAAATAGAATGAAAATGGAGTAGTGGAGGTCTTGACTTGCTCAACTCCTTTTTGATTTTTTGAATAAATAGGAGACTATATGAGTTCAAATAAGAAAAAAAATAAAATGGAGCGTGGTTTAACCAATCGCCATGTTCAGGTGATGGCCATTGCGGGGACAATCGGAACAGGACTTTTCCTAGGTGCTGGTCGTTCTATCAGCCTTACTGGACCTTCTATCATCCTGATTTACATGATTACAGGAGCCTTTATGTTTTTGATGATGAGGGCTGTTGGGGAGATGCTATATCAGGATCCAGAACAACATACTTTTATCAACTTTATCACCCGTCATTTGGGGAAAGGCTGGGGGTATTTCTCGGTTTGGTCTTATTGGTTGTCTGTTGTCTTTATCGGTATGGCAGAAATCACTGCCATCTCAGACTATGTCCGCTTCTGGTTCCCTACCTGGCCTAGCTGGATGATTCAGCTTGTCTTTTTAACGATTTTGGCTTTGGTCAATCTGATTGCGGTTAAGCTCTTTGGAGAAGTCGAGTTTTGGTTTGCTATGGTCAAGATTGTGGCGATTTTAGCCATGATTGCCACTGGGGTCTTTATGGTTTTGACAGGCTTTAAGACACCGCATGGTGTTGCAAGCTTGGCAAATATCAGCGACCAGTTCTCTCTTTTTCCAAATGGAGTTATGAACTTTGTCATGGCCTTTCAAATGGTATTTTTCGCCTATCTGATGATTGAGTTTATCGGGGTGACAACTTCTGAAACAAAGAACCCTCGTCAGGTCTTGCCCAAAGCTGTTAAGGAAATTCCTCTCAGAATTATCTTCTTCTATGGGGGAGCTCTTATTGCGATTATGGCCATTATTCCTTGGTCTTATCTTAATTCTTCAGATTCTCCATTTGTAACGGTTTTTGAACTGGCAGGGATCAAGTGGGCAGCGGCTCTAATCAACTTTGTTGTCTTGACCTCAGCAGCGTCTGCTCTTAACTCAACTCTCTACTCAACAGGGAGACACTTATATCAGATTGCCCATGATTCGCCCAATCGTTTCTTAAAGGCCATCAAGGTCGATACCCTTTCTCGCCACAATGTTCCACAAAATGCCATCATTGCCTCAGCAATCTTGATTGCTCTCGCCGCCTTTATCAATGTGTTGCCAGGTGTTTCAGATGCCTTTGCTTTGATCACAGCATCCTCATCAGGTGTTTATATCGCTATTTATATCTTGATTATGGTGGCTCATCTAAAATACCGCAAGTCACAAGATTTCATGGCTGATGGCTACCTCATGCCTCAGTATCGCTTGCTTAATCCCCTAACCATTCTCTTTTTTGTCTTTGTTTTTGTGACTCTCTTTTTGCAAGAGTCGACTTTCATGGGGGCAGTTGGTTCTGCTATCTGGATCCTTGTTTTTGGGGTTTATAGTCAGTGGAAATTTAGAAAATAACTCATGAACTCATCAACTCTGCTTGGTGAGTTTTTCTAGTTTGACAGTCTATTGAAATAGGATTATAATCAAGCTGTAGCAGTTTATTAGGAGGTTTGAATGCACGTTAGATTGGAAAATAAGGAATCGCATAAAGCGCAAGAAATAGGGGATTTGATTCGTGCTTATAATCGCTCTAAAAGAGAAGAGGCTGAAAGCGAGCCGCTGAACCTTTATGTCGAAGACGAAATGGGCAATCTCATGGCAGGCTTAGTAGCTGAGACTTTTGGAAATTGGTTGGAAATCGAATATTTGTTTGTGAAAGAGGAATTACGGGGACAAGGAATTGGTTCACAACTACTGCAACGAGCTGAAAATGAAGCCAAGAATCGAAATTGTCGTTTTGCTTTTGTCAATACCTACCAGTTTCAAGCGCCAGATTTTTATCTAAGCCATGGCTACAAGGAAGTTTTTACCTTGCAAGACTATCCCTATACAGGACAAAGATACTATTACCAAAAGGATTTGTGACCTAGACTTCTTTCCTTTGAAGAGGGGCTTAGCTAAGTAGCAAAAAAGAACGAATACTCTTTATCATGTAAGATGATAGAGAGTTTTTTGTTAACAAAATCTTACAAAATGACATTTATATATTGCATTAAGTTAGATATATGGTATAATGTTTTTGAAAAGAAGCGCAACTTTTTAAAAATTAAAAGGAGGAAACAAGTGGCTAAAAATTTAAAATTAAAATTAGCTCGTGTGGAGCGTGATTTAACACAAGGGGATTTGGCAGAAGCTGTAGGTGTTACGAGGCAGACTATAGGCTTGATTGAAGCTGGGAAATACAATCCTAGTCTCTCCCTCTGTCAGTCCATTTGCAGATGCTTAGGCAAAACTTTAGATCAATTATTTTGGGAGGAAGAAGATGAAAAATAGATTTTTTTATTATCAATTATTAGACGAAAGAGAAGAACAACTGTTTAACAAAGCTGGGACAGAGACTTTTTATATGTTTATCGGGCTCATTCTGCTAAGTTATTTGGTGGCTGTATTAGCACCTGCTCTTTTTAATCCTGATATTCTTCTGGTTACTCTTCTTTTAGGAATTTTCTTCTTTTTCAATCGTGCACGACAACTTGGAGTGACCTACTATAGTCGTTTTCATTTTACGATTGTAGGGTGTTTGCTGGTGACTCTCGCTATTACGACTCTCTTGATGCTGCAGAATTATCAATTCAATATCGAAATTTATCAGCACAATCCTCTGAACGTTAAATACTTGTCTGCTTGGGTTATTACTTATCTGATTTACCTTCCTTGGGTTTTTATCGGCAATCTTGGGCTTAAAAGTTATGGCGAATGGGCTCAAAAAAAGTTTGAGCAAGATATGGATGAACTGGAGAATGGAGAATAGCTTGTTAGCTTTTTATCAATCTCAGTAAAATGTGTTATAATAGTACTAATTTATCGGATGGTGTGAAAGTGGTAGAATACGTTCATACCTTTGTAAAGTAGGAAGAAGGAAAACAGATGTATCCAGATGATAGTTTGACATTGCACACGGACTTGTACCAGATTAACATGATGCAAGTTTACTTTGACCAAGGAATTCACAATAAAAAGGCGGTCTTTGAAGTTTATTTCCGTCAGCAACCTTTTCAGAACGGTTATGCAGTTTTTGCTGGTTTGGAAAGAATTGTACATTATCTTAAAGACTTGCGCTTTTCAGATAGCGATATTGCCTACTTGGAGTCGCTTGGCTATCATGGGGCATTCTTAGACTACCTCCGCAATCTCAAGTTGGAGTTGACGGTTCGTTCTGCTCAGGAAGGGGACTTGGTCTTTGCTAATGAGCCGATTGTACAGGTAGAAGGACCTCTAGCCCAATGTCAATTGGTCGAAACGGCTCTCTTAAATATCGTTAATTTTCAAACCTTGATAGCGACCAAGGCAGCACGTATTCGTTCGGTCATTGAAGATGAACCCTTGATGGAGTTCGGGACACGTCGTGCACAAGAAATGGATGCGGCTATTTGGGGAACACGAGCAGCGGTGATTGGTGGAGCCAACGGAACTAGCAATGTGCGAGCAGGGAAACTCTTTGGTATTCCAGTATTGGGGACTCATGCCCATGCCTTGGTACAGGTTTATGGAAACGACTATGAAGCCTTCAAGGCTTATGCGTCAACCCATCGTGACTGTGTATTTTTAGTAGATACCTATGATACGCTTCGCATCGGTGTGCCAGCTGCTATTCAGGTGGCGCGTGAACTGGGTGATCAGATTAACTTTATGGGTGTGCGGATTGACTCTGGGGATATTGCCTACATTTCCAAGAAAGTCCGTCAGCAACTAGACGAGGCTGGATTCACAGAGGCTAAGATCTATGCTTCTAATGATTTGGATGAAAATACTATCCTCAACCTCAAGATGCAAAAGGCCAAGATTGATGTTTGGGGTGTGGGAACCAAGCTGATTACAGCCTATGATCAGCCAGCTCTTGGGGCAGTTTATAAGATTGTGGCTATCGAAGATGAGAGTGGTCAGATGCGCAATACCATCAAACTGTCTAATAATGCGGAAAAAGTGTCTACGCCAGGTAAGAAGCAGGTATGGCGCATTACCAGTCGTGAAAAAGGCAAGTCAGAAGGTGACTACATTACTTATGATGGTGTGGATGTGAGTGACATGACGGAAATCAAAATGTTCCATCCAACTTATACCTACATCAAAAAGACCGTTCGAAATTTTGATGCCGTTCCTCTCTTGGTGGATATTTTTAAAGCAGGAACATTAGTTTACAACTTGCCTAGTTTGACTGAGATTCAGTCCTATGCTCGCAAAGAATTTGACAAACTTTGGGATGAGTACAAACGCGTGCTCAATCCGCAGCACTATCCAGTGGACTTGGCGCGTGATATCTGGCAGGACAAAATGGACTTGATTGACAAGATGCGCAAGGAAGCTCTTGGTGAAGGAGAAGAAGAATGAGTTTGCAAGAGACCATTATCCAGCAACTGGGTGTCAAGCCAGTGATTGACGCTCAGGAAGAAATCCGTCGTTCGATTGATTTCTTAAAGAGATACTTGAAAAAACACCCCTTCCTTAAAACTTTTGTACTAGGGATTTCTGGAGGACAAGACTCAACCTTAGCAGGGCGCTTGGCGCAATTAGCTATGGAAGAAATGCGAGCAGAGACAGGAGATGACAGCTACCAATTTATCGCTGTCCGCCTGCCCTATGGCGTGCAAGCAGATGAGGCAGATGCTCAAAAAGCCCTTGCTTTCATCCAGCCAGATGTCAGTTTTGTTGTGAATATCAAGGAATCAGCTGATGCCATGACAGCTGCAGTCGAAGCGACAGGAAGTCCTGTTTCAGACTTTAACAAGGGAAATATCAAGGCTCGTAGTCGTATGATTGCCCAATATGCCCTTGCGGGTGCCCATAGTGGAGCTGTCATTGGAACAGACCATGCTGCGGAAAATATCACAGGCTTTTTTACCAAGTTTGGTGACGGTGGTGCAGATATTCTCCCTCTTTACCGCCTCAATAAACGTCAAGGAAAACAACTCTTGAAGGAGCTTGGTGCAGACCCAGCCCTTTATGAAAAAATCCCAACAGCAGACCTAGAAGAAGACAAACCAGGTATTGCAGACGAAGTAGCCTTGGGAGTCACTTATGAAGAGATTGATGACTACCTAGAAGGAAAAACAATCAGCCCAGAAGCCCAAGCGACTATCGAAAACTGGTGGCATAAAGGCCAACACAAACGCCACCTACCAATCACCGTCTTTGATCACTTTTGGGAGTAAAAAGGTCCGGGGGACCTTTTTAGCTTCTTGCCTTGAAACTCGAGAGCAAGAATAACCTCCAGTGGAGGTTTTTACCCTGAGCCTAGAAATGAGAAAGCGAAGAAGGTCCTGTGGACCTTTTTAGCCTCTCACCTTGAAATAAAAAAGTGAGAGAAGATTCGGTAACTCGAAGAGTTCGATTTTCCTTGTCTCACCCCCGCAACGATGACTAGGGTTGAAAAAGCTTGGTAAAGCGCATTTCAAACCAGACAGCGACTGCGTCAAGTAACTAGATGAAAAACTTGTTTTCTAGCTGTTACTGAGTATAGTCTTTTTACCCTGAGTCTAGAAATAAATAGGCGAGGAAGGTTCTGTTGAACCTTTTTAGCTTGAGCCTTAAGCTTAGAAAGCGAGGTAACATTATGAAAGCAATCGGTACGCAAATATTACAGACAGAACGTTTAATCTTGAGAAGATTTGTGGAGAGTGATGCGGAAGCCATGTTTCAAAATTGGGCTTCGTCTGCTGAGAATCTAATCTATGTCACCTGGGATCCTCATCCTGATGTTGAAGCGACTCGGAACTCGATTCGAAATTGGGTTGCATCCTATACCAATCCCAACTATTACAAATGGGCCATTTGTCTCAAAGAAGATCCTGAGCATGTGATAGGAGATATCAGCATCGTTGAAATGCACGAGGAAGATTTAAGTTGTGAAATTGGGTATGTTTTAGGAAAAAACTTTTGGGGCCGAGGTATGATGACAGAGGCCTTGAAAGCTGTGCTAGACTTCTGTTTTACTCAAGCAGGCTTTCAAAAAGTCAGAGCTCGTTACGCTAGTCTCAACCTAGCTTCAGGCCGTGTGATGGAAAAAGCGGGAATGTCTTATCTAAAAACCATTGCCAATGGTGTGGAGAGAAAAGACTACGTTGCGGACCTTATTTATTACCAGATAAGCAGGGAAGACAGGTGATTCTCTTTGCTGTTTCTATCAAAGTCAGACCTTGTCTGGCTTTTTTTGTGCAAGATTTCTAAATAAACTGATTAAATTCCTATTTTTCCCTATCATTGTCCCTGTTTTTTCTTAGAGTTGGGAATTATAATAGACATATCAAATCAAAGAATGGAGGAAGGCAATGGACAATGTAATCTTTTTTATTAGTGTTTTTCTTGCTGGAATTCTTTCCTTCTTTTCTCCTTGTATTTTACCCTTGTTGCCAGTCTATGCGGGGGTCTTGTTGGATTATAAGAATGATGCTCAGGCTTCTAGTGGAAAATTTTCAATCTCACTTGTTAGTTTATTGCGAACTTTGGCCTTTATAGCGGGGATTTCTTTTATCTTTATCTTACTGGGTTATGGAGCTGGTTTTTTAGGCAATTTGCTGTATGCTTCTTGGTTTCAGTATGTGACGGGTGCGGTTATCATTCTCTTGGGCTTGCACCAGATGGAAGTCTTACATTTGCAGGGACTTTACAAGGAAAGAAGGCTACAATTAAAGAGACAGGGGCAAAAGGGTAACGGCTATAGTCAGGCATTTTTACTGGGGTTAACCTTTAGTTTTGCTTGGACGCCGTGTGTAGGGCCAGTTCTGGGCTCTGTTTTAGCCTTGGCGGCTTCAGGTGGTTCAGGAGCTTGGCAGGGTGCTGGTCTCATGTTGGTTTACACGCTGGGTTTGGCGCTACCATTTTTGGTTCTAGCTCTCGCCTCCAGCTATGTTTTGAAACATTTCCGAAAACTTCATCCCTACCTCGGGACCCTCAAAAAAGTGGGTGGTTTCCTCATTATCGTCATGGGAATTTTGGTGCTTTTGGGAAATGCTTCCATTTTGACTACATTATTTGAATAGAGAGGAAAAAGAAATGAAAAAATGGCAAACATGTCTCCTTGGAGTAGGCTCAATTTGTTGCTTGGCAGCCTGTTCGACTAAAAACATGTCAGACGAGTCTACTATGAAGGAGCAATCCAAAACAGAACAAGTTAGTTCGAAAACTGCGACTAAAGGTCAGGAAGTCGCTGATTTTGAACTGATGGGAGTAGATGGTAAGACCTATCGTTTATCTGATTACAAGGGCAAGAAAGTCTATCTTAAATTCTGGGCTTCTTGGTGTTCCATCTGTCTAGCTAGCCTTCCAGATACGGATGAAATCGCTAAGGATGCTGGTGATGACTATGTAGTTTTGACAGTGGTCTCTCCTGGACACAAAGGTGAACAAGCAGAAGCGGACTTTAAGAATTGGTACAAGGGATTGGATTATAAAAATTTTCCAGTTTTAATTGATCCATCAGGTAAACTCTTGGAAAGTTATGGTGTCCGTTCTTATCCGACTCAAGCCTTTATAGACAAGGAAGGCAAGCTGGTCAAAACGCAACCAGGTTTTATGGAT
Source organism: Streptococcus oralis (assembly GCA_019458035.2). Classification (GTDB taxonomy): domain Bacteria; phylum Bacillota; class Bacilli; order Lactobacillales; family Streptococcaceae; genus Streptococcus; species Streptococcus oralis_BP. Next base: position 1,003,536 of record CP185271.1, on the reverse strand, counting down.
AAGGAAATGATTTTAAAAGAATTGAAAGAAATGGGGTAGAGAAAGGCTATGAATGATAAAGTAAAACTTTTTGTCTTGGCAGGAGTCATTCTCCTAGCCATAACCGGTTTTTATTTTCTATTGATGCGAAATACAGGGCAGACAGATAGCTCGCAAATTGAGAAAGCATCCGTTAGCCAAGGAGGAAAAACAGTGAAAAAAACAGAAGTGAGTAAAGACGCAGACTTGCACGAAATTTATCTAGCTGGGGGATGTTTCTGGGGAGTGGAGGAATACTTCTCACGCGTGCCTGGAGTAATCGATGCCGTTTCAGGCTATGCAAATGGTAGAGGGGAAACAACCAAGTACGAATTGATTAATCAAACAGGCCATGCAGAGACTGTCCATGTTACTTATGATGCTAAGCAAATTTCCCTCAAGGAAATCCTGCTTCATTACTTCCGCATCATTAATCCAACCAGCAAAAATAAACAAGGAAATGATGTGGGGACCCAGTATCGTACTGGCGTTTATTACACAGATGAAAAGGATTTGGAAGTAATCAACCAAGTCTTTGATGAGGTAGCTAAGAAATACGATCAACCTCTGGCTGTTGAAAAGGAACCCTTGAAGAATTTTGTGGTGGCTGAGGATTACCATCAAGACTACCTCAAGAAAAATCCAAATGGCTACTGTCATATCAATGTCAATCAGGCGGCCTACCCTGTCATTGATGCCAGCAAATATCCTAAACCAAGCGATGAAGAATTGAAAAAGACCTTGTCACCTGAGGAGTATGCAGTTACCCAGAAAAATCAAACAGAACGAGCTTTTTCAAACCGCTATTGGGATAAATTTGAATCCGGTATCTATGTGGATGTGGCAACTGGTGAACCCCTCTTTTCATCAAAAGACAAGTTTGAGTCTGGTTGTGGCTGGCCTAGTTTCACCCAACCAATTAGTCCAGATGTTGCTACCTACAAGGAAGATAAGTCCTACAATATGACGCGCATGGAAGTGAGAAGCCGAGTTGGAGATTCTCACCTTGGCCATGTCTTTACGGACGGTCCAAAGGACAAGGGTGGCTTACGCTACTGTATCAATAGTCTTTCTATCCGATTTATTCCCAAAGACCAAATGGAAGAAAAAGGCTATGCTTATTTACTAGATTATGTTGATTAAGAAGTCTTTCCTAAGCAGTTAGAGGAGAATTTTGCTATACTGATACTAGTAAGTGGTAAAGGAGCAGAGCATGGCCTACACAATCTTAATCGTAGAAGATGAGTATCTGGTAAGACAAGGCTTGAGCAAGCTGGTCAATGTAGCAGCCTACGATATGGAAATCATCGGTCAGGCTGAAAATGGAAGACAGGCTTGGGACTTGATTCAAAAGCAGGTGCCAGATATCATTTTAACCGATATTAACATGCCTCAGCTGAATGGTATCCAGTTGGCCAGTCTGGTACGAGAAACCTATCCTCAGGTGCATTTGGTTTTTTTGACTGGCTACGATGATTTTGAGTATGCCTTGTCTGCTGTCAAACTCGGTGTGGATGACTACTTGCTCAAGCCCTTTTCGCGTCAGGATATTGAGGAAATGTTAGGGAAAATCAAGCAAAAACTAGACAAGGAAGAAAAGGAAGAGCAGTTACAAGATTTATTAACTGATAAGTTTGAGGGAAACCTGGCCCAGAAAATCCAGTCCCATCTGGCTGACAGTCAATTTAGTTTAAAGAGCTTGGCCAGTGATTTGGGCTTTAGCCCAACTTATTTGAGTTCCTTGATTAAGAAAGAGTTGGGGCTGCCTTTTCAGGATTACCTGGTGAGAGAGCGTGTCAAACAAGCCAAGCTCTTGCTTTTGACCACAGATTTAAAGATTTATGAGATAGCCGAAAAGGTTGGTTTTGAGGATATGAACTATTTTACCCAACGTTTTAAACAGATTGCAGGTGTGACACCTCGTCAGTTTAAGAAGGGAGAAGGTCGATGAAGCGTTCTTCTCTTTTAGTCAGAATGGTTATTTCCATCTTTCTGGTCTTTCTCATTCTACTAGCTGTGGTTGGGACTTTCTATTATCAATCTAGTTCATCAGCTATTGAGGCTACTATCGAGGGTAATAGCCAAACGACCATTAGCCAAACTAGCCACTTTATTCAGTCTTATATCAAAAAATTAGAAACCACCTCTACCAGTTTGACCCAGCAGAAGGATGTCCTAGCCTATGCTGAGAATCCCAGTCAAGATAAGGTAAAGGGAATCCGAGATCTGTTTTTGACCATCTTAAAGGCAGACCAGGACTTGAAAACGGTGGTACTGGTCACCAAATCCGGTCAGGTTATTTCTACAGATGATAGTGTGCAGATGAAAACCTCCTCTGATATGATGGCTGAGGATTGGTACCAAAAGGCCATTCATCAGGGAGCTAAGCCAGTTTTGACCCCGGCTCGTAAATCGGACAGCCAATGGGTCATTTCTGTCACTCAGGAACTTGTCGATACAAAGGGGGCCAATCTTGGCGTGCTTCGATTAGACATTTCATACGAAACTCTGGAAGCCTATCTCAACCAACTCCAGTTGGGTCAGCAGGGTTTTGCCTTTATCATCAATGAAAACCATGAATTTGTCTACCATCCTAAACGTACTGTCTATAGCTCAGCGAGTGAAATGGAGGCTATGAAACCCTACATCGAGACGGGGCAGGGCTATACGCTGGACCATCAATCCTACGTTAGTCAGGAAAAGATTGCAGGAACAGATTGGACGGTGATAGGCGTGTCTTCGTTGGAGAAGTTAGACCAGGTTCGGAGTCAACTCATGTGGACCTTGCTTGGTGCTAGTGCCTTATCTCTTCTTGCCTGTCTCTGCTTGGTGTGGTTCAGTCTCAAACGCTGGATTGCCCCTTTGAAGGACCTAAGAGAAACCATGCTGGAAATTGCTTCAGGTGCTCAAAATCTGCGTGCTAAGGAAGCTGGTGCCTATGAACTGAGAGAAGTGACTCGTCAGTTTAATGCCATGCTGGATCAGATTGATCAGCTGATGGCAGATGTGCGCAGGCAGGAAGAAGCGACCCGACAGTATGAACTTCAAGCCTTGTCAAGCCAGATTAACCCCCATTTCCTCTATAATACTTTGGACACTATCATCTGGATGGCTGAGTTTCAGGATAGTCAGCGAGTGGTTCAGGTGACCAAGTCCTTGGCAACTTATTTCCGCTTGGCGCTCAATCAAGGAAAGGATTTGATTTCTCTTTCTGATGAAATCAATCATGTCCGCCAGTATCTCTTTATCCAGAAACAGCGTTATGGAGATAAGCTGGAGTATGAGATTGATGAAGATCCTGCTTTTGATAACCTAGTCTTGCCCAAGCTGGTGCTACAACCCCTTGTAGAAAATGCTCTTTACCATGGCATTAAGGAGAAGGAAGGTCAGGGCCATATTAAACTTTCTGTTCAGAAAAAGGATACAGGGCTTGTCATCCGCATTGAGGATGATGGTGTTGGCTTTCAAAATCCTGGCGATAGTAGTCAAAGTCAGCTCAAACGTGGGGGAGTTGGCCTTCAAAATGTCGACCAACGACTCAAACTTCATTTTGGAGACAATTACCAGATGAAGATTGATTCTGCACCCGAAAAAGGAACGACAGTTGAAATATACCTCAATAAAATCGCAACAAGCTAACTCCCAGTCTATTCTGGGAGTTTTGCTTTTAAAAATCAGAATGATTAGTTGGCCTTGATAAAATCAGTAAAAAAAGATATGATAGATAGTGACAAAAGAGGTATCAAGTATGATGGAAAAAGACATTCAAAGAGCAACAAGCCAGATTGTAGAAGATGTAATAGACAAGGCTAATTTGAAGCAAGGAGCTATCTTTGTTTTGGGCCTTTCTTCTAGTGAGGTGATAGGTGGTCAGATTGGCAAGGAATCCAGCCAAGAAATTGGGGAAATCATTGTGAAGACCATCCTAGATATCCTAGAGGATAAAGGAATTCATCTAGCCGTTCAAGGTTGTGAACATGTCAATCGAGCCCTCGTTGTTGAACGTCAGGTGGCAGAGCAGTTTGGTCTGGAAATCGTCAGTGTCCTTCCTACACTTCATGCAGGAGGTTCGGGTCAGTTGGCAGCCTTCAAGTTTATGCAGGATCCAGTTGAGGTCGAATTCATCAAGGCTCATGCTGGATTGGATATTGGAGACACTGCAATTGGCATGCATGTCAAGCATGTTCAGGTTCCGATTCGCCCTCTTTTGAGAGAAATTGGGCATGCCCATGTAACGGCTCTTGCAAGTCGTCCAAAATTAATCGGAGGTGCGCGTGCGCAGTATCCACAAGATTCTATCAGAAAGTCGTGAGAATGAGAAAAACAAAACAACAATTAGAAAAAATCACCAAATATTCGATTCGTAAGCTAACTGTTGGGGTAGGTCCTGTAGCCATCGGGGCCTTCCTTTTTGGTGCTAGTACCTTTTCAGTAGATAAGGTGCAAGCCAATGAAGTTGGCGGAGCTCATAGCGTTCATTACCGTTATCTGGCGGAGCAGGAATTGACTGAGTCTGAAAAAGCCTTGATTCACCATGAAGTTCCTACAGAATTTCAAGATGAAGATATTCTCTATGTAGTTTATCGCAAGAAAGCAACTAACAGTCAACAACTTCCTTACACAGGAAGTAAAGAACTAGCCTTGGCTGGTCTTGGCTTGGCAACAGCCTCACTAGCAGTCTTTTTGGTATCCAAAAAAGGTCGCAAAGAGGTCCTAGGTGTTCTCTTGATTGGTTCTTTGGGAGCCAGCACTTTTGTACCTTATGGGACATTTGCATTTGAAAATAAAGAATTGCTTTCTTATAACCAAACTATTTCGACCTCTACACATGAAGGTTTGGCTGAAGGGATTATCCATATTGATGGCTATGAATACATTGGTTACTTCAAGGAAGCAGAACTCCACCCATCAAGACCAGCTTCAGCTGAAAAGTCTCAGTTGCCAGTAGAAAAGCAAAGTTCAAAAGAAATCGAGAAAACAGAAGTAGCTCAGGAAAGACCTGCTGTTGCTTCGGAAATTGCCGTCGAAAAATCTGTAGTAGAGAATCCAGTTGCGCCTGCGGTTGAAGAAAAACCAGTTTCTGAGAAGCATCAGGCTAGACAGGAAGAGAGCTTGGTAGAGATTCCTTTTGAAACGGTCACAAGCCCAGATGCGAATCTAGCAGAAGGACAGACTCGTATCGTCACAGCCGGAGTAAATGGTCAGCGTCGTCTTGTAACCAAAGTTTCGATGGTCAATGGTCAAGAAGTTAGAGAAGTCATCGAAGACCAAGTATTCCAAAATCCTGTGTCGCAAGTCATTGCAGTCGGAACTAAGAAAGAGGTGCAACCTGCTCCAACTCCAGCACCACAAGCTGAACCAACTCACCAAGTAGCTAAAGGTACGCAAGAAGAAGGCAAAGAAGGTCAATCTTTAACGCAACCCGAATTACCAGAGGTTACAGTAGAGTCTAAAGGAACTCAAGAGGCAGGTAAAGAAGGTCAATCCTTAACGCAACCATCCTTACCAGAAGCTACGATAGATGCCAAAGGAACTCAAGAATCTGGCAAAGAAGGTCAAGCTTTAACTCAACCTGCATTACCAGATGCTCCAGTAGAAGTAAAAGGTACACAAGAGGAAGGTAAAGTAGGTCAAGCTCTTGTACAAGAACAGTTACCTGAGTACAAAGTAACTGAGGGAACCCTTGTTGAAACATCGACTACAGACCTAGACTACAAAACTGAAACGACTGAGGATCCAACCAAGTATACGGACGAAGAAACTGTCGTAAGAAATGGTGAAAAAGGTAGTCAAGTTACTAAAACAACTTATAAAACAGTAGAAGGTGTTAAAACTGACCAAGTTCTTTCAACTAGCACAGAAGTTACCAAGGAGCCTGTAAACCAACAGGTAAGTCGTGGGACAAAACCAATTGAAGGAACTCTTGTAGAAGAAAGTCTTGAAAAGATTCCATTTAAGGAAGTTGTTAAAGAAGATGACCAACTGAAAAAAGGCTTAGAAGTTGTAGCTCAAGAAGGAAAAGAAGGCCAGAAAAAAATCACCAAGACCTTTAATACCATTAAGGGAGTTAAAACAGAGGACGCTCCAAAAGTTACAGAGGAAATCCTTGAGGCACCTCAAGACAAAATTTTGAAACGTGGTACCAAGACCTTTGAAAAACCAGTATTGACCATCACAGCAGTTGAGCCTAAGGATTTGAAGCGTACTTCAGATGTTAAGTATAGTCTAGAAAATCCAAGTAAGGCAGCCATTAAATCTATTACCTTAACTCTGAAAAAAGGTGATGAGATTGTCAAAACCTTGAATGTTTCACCAGACGACTTGACAACTACCCTGACAGATTTACAGTACTACAAGGATTATAAACTTGAAACGAAGATGGTTTATGACCGTGGTGAGGGTGATGAGGAAGAGGTTCTGAAAGAAGAACCGCTAAGACTTGACCTTAAAAAAGTTGAAATCAAAAACATCAAAGAAACAAGCTTGATGAGTGTGGATGATGCTGGTGTTGAAACAGATAAGAGCTTACTTACTGAAAAACCGACAGACGTTGCTCCACTTTACTTACGAGTGACAACTCATGATAATAAGACAACAAGACTTACGGTAAGTTCTGTTGAAGAAGTGGTTGTCGATGGAAAAACATTGTACAAAGTGGTAGCAAAAGCTCCAAACTTAGTTCAACGTAGAGCAGATGATACTTTCAGTGAAGAGTATGTTCATTACTTTGAAAAACAAAAATTAAAAGAAGGTAATGTATATTACAACTTCAATGAGCTTGTAAAAGATATGCAAGCTAACCCAACGGGTGAGTTTAAACTTGGTGCGGATCTTAATGCAGCAAATGTTCCGACTCCGAATAAACAATACGTGACGAACATTTTTAAAGGTAAGTTGTATAGTGAAGGTGATAAACGTTATACCATTCACAATCTAGCTCGACCATTGTTCAACCGTGTTGAAAATGCTTATATTCATGACATCAACTTTGGTAATGTGAATATCAATATGCCGTGGGCTGATAAAACAGCTCCACTTGGAGATATGTTTAAGAACTCAACGATTGAGAATATTAAGGTTACGGGTAATGTGGTTGGTAATAACGACGTTACAGGTATGGTCAACAAACTAGATGAATCCAATATGCGTAATGTAGCCTTTATCGGTAAAATCGAAAGCTTGGGTAACAAAGGTTGGTGGTCTGGTGGACTTGTAAGTGAAAGCTGGAGAAGCAATGTAGATAGTTCTTATGTTGAAGCTGACATTAAAGCCAACAATGCTAAATTTGGTGGATTGATTGCCAAAGTCAACCATGGTGGAAATCCAAATGATGTTAAACAAAAAGGTCGTTTAACTAAATCTGTGGTCAAAGGGACATTGACACTCAAAACCAACAATCAAAGCGGTGGTTTAATTCACGAAAACTATGACTGGGGTTGGGTTGAAAATAACGTCAGCATGATGAAAGTGACAAATGGTGAAATGATGTATGGTTCAGGGTCAGTTGACTCAGGTGACCCATACTTCGGATTTGATTACTTCAAGAACAATGTGTATGTGAACGATGTTGCATCAGGTAACGTTTCTTATAACCGTTCAAAACAGATTAAGGGTGTTGACCAAGCAGAAGCGGATAAACGTATTGCTTCGTTCAATATCACAGCCGATAAATATGAAATCACACCATATTTGACTGATAAATTAAATCACGTAGCGTATAAAGAAGACACGTACAAAACTACTCAAGATTATAATGCAGAACGTGAACTTGCTTACCGAAATGTTGAAAAACTTCAACCATTCTACAATAAAGAGTGGATTATCAATCAAGGCAATAAGATTCCTGAAGGATCTAAATTATTAACTACAGAAGTATTATCTGTGACAGGTATGAAGGATGGTCAATTCGTGACAGACTTATCTGATACTAGTCACATTATGATTCACTATGCAGATGGTACTAAGGAAGAAAAAGTTGTCACACGTAAAGCTGATTCTCAAGTCCAACAAGTTCGTGAATATAGTATCGAAGGTCTTGGTGACGTCGTTTATACACCGAATATGGTTGTTAAAGATAGAACACAATTAATCAACGATATTAAAGCAAAATTAGCAGGTGTTGAATTGATTTCACCTGAAGTGCGTGCGTTAATGGACAAACGTAACAAACCAGCTGAGAATAGTGACAATCATAAGAACAATTACATTCGTAACTTGTTCCTTGAAGAAAGCTTTGAAGAAACGAAAGCTAATTTAGATAAATTAGTCAAAGCTTTAGTTGAAAACGAAGACCATCAATTGAATAGTGATGATGCGGCTATGAAAGTTCTTCTTAAAAAAGTGGAAGACAATAAAGCTAAGATTATGATGGGTCTTACTTATTTAAATCGTTATTATGGATTTAAATACAATGATATGAGCATTAAAGACCTTATGATGTTCAAGCCTGATTTTTATGGTAAGAACGTTAGCGTTATCGATAGATTGATTCAAATTGGTTCACGTGAACATTTCTTGAAAGGGGATCGAACTCAAGATGCTTATCGTGATGTGATTGCGGGAGCAACAGGTAAAGGTAATTTAAATGACTTCTTAACATATAACATGAAACTCTTTACAGAAGATACTGATATGAATGTATGGTATAAGAAAGCTATTTCTCATACTAACTATGTAGTTGAGAAACAATCATCTAACCCTGATTTTGCTAATAAGAAATATCACTTATATGAAAACTTAAATAACGGTGAACATGGTCGATACATTTTACCACTTCTTAATACGAAGAAGGCTCACATGTTCTTAATTTCAACGTACAATACGCTAGCGTTTAGTGCATTTGAGAAATATGGTAAGAATACAGAATCTGAACGTGAAGCGTTTAAGAAAGAAATCAATTTACGTGCACAAGAGCAAATTAATTACTTAGACTTCTGGTCAAGACTTGCTGCTGATAATGTACGTAATCAATTGTTGAAATCTGAAAATATGGTTCCATCAGCAATTTGGGATAACCAAGATGTTCCAGGTAATGGATGGGCTGACCGAATGGGTCATAATAAGAATGGTGACTATGCTCCAGTTCGTGAGTTCTATGGACCTACAGGTAAATGGCACGGATATAACGGTATGGGTGCGTATGCTTATATCTTTTCTAACCCACAAAATTCAGAAGCTGTATACTACATCATTTCTAGTATAATTAGTGATTATGGTACATCTGCATTCACTCACGAAACGACTCATATCAATGACCGTATGGCCTACTTAGGAACATGGCGTCACCGTGAAGGGACAGATATTGAATCATTTGCTCAAGGTATGCTACAATCACCATCTCTTACAAACTATAATGGTGAATATGGTTCACTTGGATTAAATATGGCGTACGAACGTAAAAATGATGGTACACAAATTTATAACTATGATCCTAATATGTTAAGTAGTCGTGAGAAGATTGATCACTACATGAAGAACTATAACGAATCAATGATGATGCTTGATTACTTAGAAGCAGAATCTGTCATCAAGAAAAATACTGGAACTAACGATAAGTGGTTCAAGAAAATCGATAAGAAATATCGCGAAAAAGCGAGCTATAATAAGTTAGAAGGTGCACCACACCAATGGGATTTAGTTCGTGATTTAAATGATGATGAGAAGAGTATGAAACTGACAGCTATTGATCAACTTGTAGATAACAACTTCGCTACTAAACACGGGCTACCAGGTAATGGTCATTACCGTACTGAAGGATTCGATTCTGCTTATACTGTTGTGAATATGATGACTGGTATTTACGGTGGTAACACAAGTAAGAGTACGGCTGGCTCAATCTCATTCAAACACAATACATTCCGTATGTGGGGCTACTACGGTTACCTTGATGGATTCTTAGGGTATGCATCTAACAAGTATAAACAAGAATCTAAAGCAGCCGGTAACGTAGGTCTAGGTGATAACTTTATCATCCAAAAAGTTTCTAAAGGTAGATTTAATACATTAGAAGAGTGGAAGAAAGAATGGTATAAAGAAGTCAGAGCTAAAGCTGAGAAAGGTTTTGTAGAAATTGAAATTGATGGTCAAAAGATTTCAACATATGAAAAACTTCAAGAGCTATTCGATGCTGCAGTTGAAAAAGACCTTCAAGGTAATAAATTTGATAATACAGTGAATCTTAAATGGAAAGTTTACAAACAACTCTTGCAGAAATCAGACGGATTTACTGGAGATTTATTCACTAAATAGTAGATAGGACTAGTAAAATGAAAAAAGGTAGATCAGCTTTGTCTGTATCTGCCTTTTTGTGCTATACTTAAGATATGCATAGAAAAACAGTGATTGATTTTAAAGCTTTGGGCGAGAGATACATCTTTACCCAGCCGATCAAAGAGTTAAAAACGAGAGATTTAGCAGAAGTGACGGACCTGCTGGCACAAGTGGAAAGCTACCAAGAGCAAGGTTATTATGTGGTGGGCTACGTCAGCTATGAGGCTGCACCTGCTTTTGAGGAGAAATTAGCAGTTCATAAAGCTCCTTTACTGGCAGAGTACCTGCTTTACTTTACCGTTCACGATAGGGTGGAAACATCCCCTATTCCTCTGACTTATGAGGAAGTAAATCTGCCTTCAAAGTGGCGAGAACAAACATCTGCAGAGAACTATGAAAAAGCTATTTCCCAGATCCACCATCATTTGCGACAGGGAGACACCTATCAGGTAAATTACACTGTCCAACTCAAGCAAGACTTAAGTGCCAATCCTTTTGCTATCTACAATCGCATGGTGGTAGAACAGGAGGCGGGTTACAATGCCTATGTTGAACATGATGAGATGGCAGTGATTTCCATGAGTCCAGAACTCTTTTTTGAGCAAAATGACCGGGAATTAACGACTCGCCCAATGAAGGGAACAACCCAGCGGGGACTGACTGACCAAGAAGACCTTGCCCAAGCTAGCTGGTTGGAGCAAGATCCTAAAAATCGCTCTGAAAATATGATGATTGTGGATCTCTTGCGCAATGATATGAACCGTATTTCTGAAGTGGGTAGTGAGCATGTGGAGCGTCTGTGCCAAGTGGAGCAGTATTCGACTGTTTGGCAGATGACTTCGACCATCAAGAGTCAGTTGCGAGAGGATGTGGACTTGGTTGCCATTTTTCGCTCTCTCTTTCCTTGTGGATCTATCACAGGAGCACCGAAAATTGCGACCATGGAAATCATCAAGGACTTGGAGCCTCAACCGCGTGGAGTCTACTGCGGAACGATTGGTCTCTTACTTCCAAATGGGCGACGAATTTTCAATGTCGCCATTCGGACCATTCAACTGCATCGAGGGAAAGCCATCTATGGAGTTGGCGGAGGGATTACTTGGGATAGTACTTGGGAATCTGAATACCGAGAGGTTCATCAAAAGGCGGCTGTTCTCTATCGTAAACAAGCACGTTTCCAATTGATTACAACTGGTAAAATCAGCCAAAAACAATTGCTGTTTGAAGATCAACATCTGGAAAGACTGACAAAGGCGAGTCGTTATTTTGCCTTTCCTTTTGATCCAGAAGAACTGAGACAAAAGATAGAGGAAGAGTGTCAAGCTTGTGATTCCCACCAAGACTACCGCTTGCGAATTAGTCTCAGCAAGTCTGGAGAGATGGAAGTCAGTCGCCAAATCTTAAGCCCCCTTAGTCCAAGCTTCTACAAAGCTAAACTCTTCCTGCAAGAAGCAGATTTGAATCAATCATTTACTTACTTTAAAACAACTCATAGACCACACTTAAGTCTAGGGGAACGGGAAATCATTTACCATAATGCAGCAGGAGAATTGCTTGAAACCTCTATTGGAAATCTGGTCTTAAAAATTAATGGTAAACTCTACACACCGCCTATCAGACTTGGAATTTTGCCAGGAATTTACCGTCAGCATTTGTTGGAAACAGGACAGGTAAAAGAGAAAATTATGACTTTGGCAGACTTGAACCAAGCAGAAGCTGTCTATGGCTGTAACGCAGTCAGAGGTTTGTATGAGTTGGAAGTGAATTCTAAATAAACTTCATAAACTAAAAAACATAATGGATATGTTGAATTGTTTGAATTGTTGGATTAAGTTTGATAAAATAAGAGGAAAACGATATCATTTTATGGGAGGAAATGATGAAAAAAACAGTTCTTTTTAAAGCTGGTCTAGCTAGCTTTTCTGCGTTGATGATGCTCGCTCAACCGACTTTTGCTAATGATACAATTCACTTTTCAAATTGTACAGAAGCGTGGGAAAATGGCTATTCTGATATCCATAGAGGAGAGCCTGGATATTCTTCAAGACTAGACAAAGATGGTGATGGAGTTGCCTGTGAACGCTCAAAAGCTCCTCGAGGTGTTTTTAAACCACGCCAATCTAGTCTACAGAATAGAGTTTCTTCTAGTGGATGGGTTAAGCAGGATGGATATTGGTATTATTATTCTGACAATGGTAATCCAGTAACCAATTCTTGGAAAGGAGATTACTATCTCAAATCAGATGGAACAATGGCTCAGAGTGAGTGGATATATGACTCATATTACAAAGGATGGTATTATCTCAAATCGGATGGTTCATATGCACGAAACACATGGATAGGAAGTTACTACCTTAAAGCAAACGGAAAGATGGCTCAAAGTGAATGGATTTATGATTCATCATACCAAGCTTGGTATTATTTGAAATCAGATGGATCCTATGCCAAAAATGCTTGGCAAGGCGCTTTTTATCTCAAAGTGAACGGTAAAATGGCTCAAAGTGAATGGATTTATGACTCTTCTTATCAATCCTGGTACTATTTGAAATCAGATGGTTCATACGCTCGTAATACTTGGCAAGGGAATTACTATTTGAAATCAGATGGTAAAATGGCTAAGAATGAGCGAGTTGATGGAGGCAGATACTATGTAGATGGTTCTGGCCTTTGGAAACCATAAATCAGAATAATTTCTAGGAAGTTAATGCAAACCTTTGCACAAAGTTGACGATTTTGTTATACTATATCTGTAAGCATTTTCAATTAATTCATAATGAAAAAGGAGAATATGATGAGTCAAAAGATTATTGGGATTGACCTTGGTGGGACATCTATTAAGTTTGCAATTTTAACTCAAGAAGGAGAAATCCAAGAAAAATGGTCTATCAAGACCAATATTTTGGATGAAGGAAGCCATATCGTAGATGATATGATTGAGTCTATTCAGCATCGTTTGGACTTACTTGGATTGTCAGCTAAGGATTTCCGAGGCATTGGAATGGGATCACCTGGTGTGGTTGACCGTGAAAAAGGGACTGTTATTGGTGCCTATAATTTGAACTGGAAAACCCTTCAACCGATTAAAGAAAAGATTGAAAAAGCATTGGGTATTCCGTTCTTCATCGACAATGATGCCAACGTAGCTGCTCTTGGTGAGCGCTGGATGGGCGCTGGTGACAACCAACCAGACGTTGTCTTTATGACACTTGGTACAGGTGTTGGTGGCGGTATCGTGGCAGAAGGCAAATTGCTTCACGGTGTTGCTGGTGCTGCTGGTGAGCTTGGTCACATCACTGTTGACTTTGACCAACCAATCGCATGTACCTGTGGTAAAAAAGGCTGTCTTGAGACAGTTGCTTCAGCAACAGGGATTGTCAACTTGACTCGTCGTTATGCGGATGAGTATGAAGGTGATGCAGCCTTGAAACGTTTGATCGATGACGGTGAAGAAGTAACAGCTAAAACTGTCTTTGACCTTGCAAAAGAAGGGGACGACCTTGCCTTGATCGTTTACCGTAACTTTTCACTTTACTTGGGGATCGCATGTGCTAATATTGGCTCTATCCTAAACCCATCAACAATCGTTATCGGTGGTGGGGTGTCAGCTGCAGGAGAATTCCTTCTCCAAGGTGTTCAAAAAGTCTACGACGAAAATACCTTCCCACAAGTACGCACATCTACTAAATTGGCTCTTGCAACTCTAGGAAATGACGCTGGAGTTATCGGAGCAGCATCACTTGTATTGCAATAAGATCATAAAAGGAGAAAAACACTACTTTAAAGCCAGTGATTTTCCTCCTTTCTTTTTTTATGCTATACTAGTTAAGACAATAAATGAGGTGAGAGTAAATGACAAAAGCAGATACGATTTTTAAAGAGAATATTGAACGAATCCTCAAAGACGGTGTCTTTTCAGAGCAAGCTCGTCCCAAGTACAAGGATGGGACTGTTGCTAATTCCAAGTACGTAACGGGTGCCTTTGCGGAGTATGATTTGGCTAAAGGGGAATTTCCTATCACAACCTTGCGTCCCATTGCTATCAAATCAGCTATCAAGGAAGTACTTTGGATCTACCAGGATCAGTCGAATAGCCTAGAAGTGCTGAATAACAAGTACAATGTTCACTACTGGAATGACTGGGAAGTGGGAGATACGGGAACCATCGGTGAGCGCTACGGTGCGGTCGTTAAGAAACACGATATCATCAACAAGATACTCAAGCAGTTGGAAGCCAACCCTTGGAATCGTCGCAATATCATCTCTCTCTGGGATTACCAAGCATTTGAGGAGACGGACGGCCTCCTTCCGTGCGCCTTTCAGACCATGTTTGATGTCCGTCGAGTAGATGGAGAAATCTATCTGGATGCGACTTTGACACAGCGTTCTAATGATATGCTGGTGGCCCACCACATTAACGCCATGCAGTACGTAGCTTTGCAGATGATGATTGCCAAGCATTTCGGCTGGAAGGTTGGGAAGTTTTTCTATTTTATCAACAACCTTCATATTTATGATAATCAGTTTGAACAAGCAGAGGAATTGCTCCGCCGTGAGCCGTCAAACTGCCAACCACGCTTGGTTTTAAATGTTCCTGATGGGACCAATTTCTTTGATATCAAAGCGGAAGACTTTGAGTTGGTTGACTATGACCCAGTTAAGCCACAGCTGAAGTTTGATTTGGCTATTTAAGAAATAAAAAGAAGTTGAGAAATCTCAACTTCTTTTGTTGCTTAATGTGATACGCGGCGGCGAGCTGCTTTTTTGCGGTTTTCTTCGATGAAAGCTGCTTTTTGCTCTTCTGGCTCAATCACTTTCTTTTTAATTGCGTATACTGCACCTGCAACGGCAGCGACAGTGCCTGCGACACCTGTTACAAGACCTTTAGCGAATCCTTTAGCCATGAGTCTTCCTCCTTTATCTTCCCGAACAGTCAGGCTCCTCAAGAGGTAGCATTTTTCTGACTGACCTTTTTGTGATATAATAATAGTAACGAAAAAATGGGAATTTTTCAAGGAAAAAAGATGAAAACAAAAATAATTGTGATTGTTGGACCGACCGCTGTTGGGAAGACAGCCCTTGCTATTGAAGTGGCTAAGCGCTTTGGTGGAGAGGTGGTCAGTGGCGACAGTCAGCAAGTATACAGAGGGTTGGATATTGGGACGGCCAAGGCTAGCCCAGAGGAGCAAGCTGTTGTTCCTCATCATTTGATTGATGTCAGAGAGGTGACCGAGTCTTACTCGGCTTTTGATTTTGTTTCAGAAGCTAAGAAGGCTATTGAGGATATTTATAGCCGTGGTAAGCTAGCGATTATCGCTGGTGGTACAGGGCTTTATATCCAGAGTTTGCTGGAAGGCTATCATCTAGGTGGGGAAATACCTCATAAGGAGATTTTGGCTTATCGAGCTAGTTTGGAGCCTTATTCAGATGAGGAATTAGCTCATATGGTGGAGCAAGCAGGTCTTGAAATTCCCCAGTTTAACCGTCGTCGTGCCATGCGAGCCTTAGAAATTGCCCATTTTGGTCAGGATTTGGAAAATCAAGAGACCTTGTATCAACCGCTGATTATCTGCTTGAATGATGAACGCAGTCAGCTTTATGAGCGTATCAATCGCCGAGTAGATCTGATGTTTGAGGCTGGTCTTTTGGATGAGGCCAAGTGGCTCTTTGACCATTATCCAGATGCGCAGGCTGCCAAAGGCATTGGCTACAAGGAACTCTTTCCTTATTTCCGTGGGGAGCAAACTCTTGAGGAAGCGAGCGAGAGTCTCAAGCAGGCGACCCGCCGTTTTGCCAAGCGTCAGCTGACCTGGTTCCGTAATCGTATGCAGGTGACCTTTTATCAGATAGGAGAGCCTGGAGTTCAAAACCGTATTTTAAGCCAGATTGAGGAGTTTTTAGATGATTGAAACGGAGAAAAAAGAGGAACGTGTCCTACTCATCGGTGTGGAATTGCAGGGCATGGACAATTTTGACCTCTCCATGGAAGAATTGGCCAGTCTAGCCAAGACAGCTGGAGCCGTCGTTGTGGATAGCTACAGGCAAAAACGGGAAAAGTATGACTCCAAGACCTTTGTCGGTTCTGGTAAGTTGGAAGAGATTGCGCGGATGGTTGATGCAGAAGAAATTACCACAGTCATTGTCAATAACCGCTTAACTCCACGGCAAAATGTCAATCTAGAAGAAGTTCTGGGTGTCAAGGTGATTGACCGTATGCAGTTGATTTTGGATATCTTTGCCATGCGGGCTCGTAGCCACGAAGGCAAGCTCCAAGTGCATTTGGCCCAGCTTAAGTACCTCTTACCTCGCTTGGTTGGTCAGGGAATTATGCTCAGCCGTCAGGCAGGGGGAATTGGTTCCCGTGGACCTGGTGAAAGCCAGCTGGAACTGAACCGTCGTAGTGTTCGCAATCAAATCACGGATATCGAACGCCAGCTCAAGGTGGTTGAGAAAAATCGGGCGACAGTCAGAGAAAAACGCTTGGAGTCAAGTACCTTTAAAATTGGTCTGATTGGCTACACCAATGCTGGGAAATCAACCATCATGAACACCTTGACCAGTAAGACCCAGTATGAAGCAGACGAGCTGTTTGCGACTCTGGATGCGACGACTAAGAGTATCCATCTAGGGGGCAATCTTCAGGTGACCATGACTGATACGGTTGGCTTTATCCAAGATTTGCCGACTGAATTGGTTTCCAGTTTCAAGTCAACCTTAGAGGAAAGCAAGCATGTAGACCTTCTAGTTCATGTCATCGATGCCAGCAATCCTTATCACGAGGAACATGAAAAAACGGTTCTGTCTATCATGAAAGACTTGGATATGGACGATATTCCTCGCCTGACTCTTTATAATAAAGCGGATTTGGTGGAGGATTTCACGCCTACTCAAACGCCTTATGCCCTCATTTCTGCCAAGTCTGAGGATAGTCGTGAGAACTTGCAAGCATTGTTTTTGGAGAAGATCAAGGAGATTTTTGAAGTCTTTACTCTGCGCGTGCCTTTTTCTAAGTCTTACAAGATTCATGATTTGGAAAGTGTAGCGATTCTGGAGGATCGTGACTACCAAGATGATGGAGAAGTGATTACAGGCTACATTTCCGAGAAAAATAAATGGAGGTTAGAGGAATTTTATGACTGATATTAAAATGTTGGCTCTAAAGTATGGAGGTTATACAAGTCTGGATAAGGTCTATCTAGATCAACTTCTAGCTGGCAAAACAGAGCAAGAGCAGTTGGCTCTCATCACACCTCCTCCGAGTGTAGTCAATGCCTACTTTGCTGAACTCTACCAGAAAAAGAGTCCTCAAGCTGCGACGGATTATTTTGCAGAACTTAGCCAGGAACTAAAGCTCTATAATACTGAGCCAAGTTTCACCGAAGAAAGTAAACCCTTTGTTCGGCTTAATCTGTCTGGCAAATCCTTTGGATTTTGCTATGAGAAAGAAGGTCTTGGACGCATTTTCTCAGAAGCTGAGGAGGAAATCACTACTGACTTGCTTTTTGAGATTGCGCAAATTTTCCCCCATCAGCTCGTCTTTGAAGAGTCTGGAAAGATTTACATGAAGGATGCCGGAGACGAAGAAGTTGTTAGTGTGGAGAGTCTCACAGCTTTGACAGATTTGGAAAGCTTGGCTGATGGTTGCAAACGTCTCAAAGGTTATAGTCAAGAGGATTTACTGCAAGAAGCTGTTGCTTTTTCTGGCAAGCGCTATTTCCGATCGGAAAACCGCACAGCCATGTTATATATTGATTAATTAGAAAGTATCAAATGGATATTCAATTTTTAGGAACGGGGGCTGGTCAGCCCTCTAAAGCCCGCAATGTCTCAAGTCTCGCCCTGAAACTCTTGGATGAGATTAACGAAGTTTGGCTCTTTGACTGTGGAGAAGGAACGCAAAATCGCATTTTGGAAACCACGATTCGACCACGTAAGGTCAGCAAAATCTTTATCACTCACCTGCATGGAGACCATATCTTTGGCTTGCCAGGCTTCCTTTCTAGTCGTGCCTTTCAGGCCAATGAAGAGCAGACAGATTTGGACATCTATGGACCTCAAGGGATCAAGTCCTTTGTCTTAACTAGTTTACGTGTGTCAGGTTCTCGTCTGCCTTACCGCATTCATTTTCATGAGTTTGACCAAGATTCTCTAGGGAAAATCCTTGAGACCGATAAATTCACTGTGTATGCAGAGGAGCTGGACCACACTATTTTCTGTGTTGGCTATCGTGTCATGCAAAAGGACTTAGAAGGAACCTTGGATGCTGAGAAGCTCAAGGCTGCTGGTGTCCCATTTGGTCCGCTTTTTGGAAAAATCAAAAACGGCCAGGACGTTGTTTTAGAAGATGGAACTGAAATCAAGGCAGCTGACTATATCTCAGCGCCACGTCCGGGCAAAATTATCACTATTCTAGGAGACACCCGAAAAACCAATGCTAGTGTACGTTTAGCTGTCAATGCCGATGTCCTTGTCCATGAGTCGACTTATGGCAAGGGAGATGAAAAAATTGCTCGCAATCACGGTCACTCAACCAATATGCAGGCAGCACAAGTAGCAGCAGAAGCCAGTGCTAAGCGCCTCTTGCTCAATCATATCAGTGCTCGCTTCCTCTCAAAAGATATCAGCCAGCTTAAGAAAGATGCAGCTAGTATTTTTGAGAATGTCCATGTGGTTAAAGACTTGGAAGAAGTGGAAATCTAGAAGATTGAGAAAGGATAAGTATGCGTACTATTCTCATTACCGGAGCTAGCGGTGGCTTAGCCCAAGAAATGGTCAAACTCTTGCCAAATGACCAATTGATCTTGCTAGGTAGAAACAAGGAAAAACTGGCACAACTCTACGGAAATCATCCTAATGTGGAATGGATTGAAATCGACATTACTGATGACTCAGCCCTAGAAACTCTGGTCGCTGACCTCTATCTCCGTTATGGCAAGATTGATGTCTTGATTAACAATGCTGGTTATGGGATTTTTGAGGAATTTGACCAGATTTCTGATCAAGATATTCACCAGATGTTTGAGGTTAATACCTTTGCTCTGATGAATCTGTCTCGTCGTCTTGGAGCTCGCATGAAGGAGAGAGGAAAAGGGCATATCATCAATATTGTCAGCATGGCAGGTTTGATAGCGACTAGCAAGTCCAGTCTCTACTCGGCGACCAAGTTTGCGGCTATTGGATTTTCAAATGCTCTGCGCCTTGAACTGACGCCCGATAGTGTCTATGTAACTACGGTTAATCCAGGACCGATTCGTACTGCCTTTTTTGACCAGGCAGACCCAGATGGGACCTACATCAAGTCGGTTGACCGTTTTCTCTTAGAACCAGATGTAGTCGCTAGAAAGATTGTCAAAACCATAGGAAAAAACAAACGGGAACTCAATCTCCCAGTTTTATTGAACCTAGCCCATAAGTTTTATACTCTCTTTCCTAAGCTAGCTGATAAGTTGGCAGGGGGAATCTTTAATTATAAGTGAGAAAGCTGTTCCCTTGAGGAATGGCTTTTTGCTTTAATAGGGAGGAGTTGTTGATCAAAAATAATTCCTGAAAATACTGGTAGTTTATCTCTATTTGATAGTTTTGGAGTATAATTGAGATAAGAAAGTTCATTAGATAAATGAAGTCCCAAACTAGCTAGCTTACCCTAGATAATGTCCTATGTATAGCCGGAGGTTGACAATGGAATTATTGACAATTGACCAAATTATTTCCATTATTGAGGAAGCAATACAAGGGCTTGACCCTGAGATAAGAGAAGGAATCGTCCTGAGCCATACTGAAGTGCCTGTGTCTGAACTGGATCGTTTGAAAAAACAACTGCAAATACAAGATTTGGATCCGATTTTTAGGAAGTATATTTTGGCCTATAACTGGGGGCAGGTCGGTTTTTTAAGTTACCAGTTTGGATATGGGGACGACACTAGTCTTACTTGGCTGATCAATCGCAATTTGGAATACCACGATTACTCGACTCTACAAGAAAGAGGCTTGATCATCATTGCAAATGGAGATCCCTACACTATTTTGCTGGATTGTCAATCTGGGGCGGTCTATGCTCTTGATGCAGAGATGAACTATGATGAAAAAATATGGCTGACACCAGATTTTCTAGCATTTGTTAGAGCCATGGGAACGGCCCAATCTGCAGTTTGGAAGGGTTGTGAAAGTGACTTCATCCACTTGATGACTAGAATAGGTCATGCGTCCAGTTTGATATTTTGGCAGAGTCTTGTCGGGTTTTATGATTGAAAATAGAAGGAGCAGGTCATGGAATTTATTGTAGCTGAGGAAGGGATTCCTCAAAATATCGGATGTCAGGGAGCCCTGATTGCCTATTATGGTAGTGAGATAGAATTTCATTATGAAACCGTTCCACCACACGGTGATGAGATTTTTTCTGCCAAGTTGCCTTTGTTGGGGCTTGATCTGCCCTTTTGGATCTATGGGAGAAATCTCATATTTTTAGATGCTTACTACCTATTAGCAGAAACAGTTAAGAAAGGGACTTGGAATCCCATAACGAGCATGCTCATCAACATTCATACGGGGGAATACGCCAGCCTAGACCACTGGTACAATCATATATCTATTGAGCAAAACGGTCTTGAGTTGAAAAATGATTATGATGGACAAGTCCTGACTTTGAAAACGGTTGACAAACTTCATTGGCTTGCCCTAGATGCTGAATCAGAAGAAAGGAACTAAAGATGGCAAAGAAAAGAGTTACATTACCAAAAGAGTTTAAGGATTTAATGGATGAAGGAAATATTGAAGCCCTTAAAGCAGTCTATGATCGTTGTGAATTAACCGCTCATGATGGAAGATTTAGCTTATGTACACCTCTGCATATGGGAGGAGTCCCGGATGAATTGGTTATCTGGCTGGTAGAAAAGGGCCTAGATATCAATATCCCTGATTATTATGGAGCAACTCCTTTGTATCGTCAGGCAACCATGGGAAGAGATACTGTAAAACTATTGCTTGAATTGGGGGCAGACATTGGAAAACCTAATACCTATGGTGAGACACCCCTACATGTAGCAGCTGAGTTTTTCCATCCTAAGACTGTCAAACTTCTGATTGACAAAGGAGCAGATGTTAATGCCAAAAATGATATGGGTAGAACTCCTCTAGCTTCAGTCTTGATGGTCTGCCGGGGAATCTATATTGCCCAAACTGCTGAAATTGCCTCTATGTTACTAGAGGCTGGTGCTAAGAAAACGTCTCAAATGAAGGAAAAAGTTGAACAAATCGGCAAGGATTTTGAATTTCATCGAGAAAGTATCCATCCTGACTACATCGAGGGAGCAGATCAGGGTCTAGAAAAACTTTATGCTTTGTTTGATGTCAAGCCGGTAGCCAAACGAATAACCCACGATGGAGTTTCTCCGATTCTCGTAAAAGAAGGTAGCTGGGAGGAGCAATATGAGGAACTATGGTCTTTCTTGATTCCTTCAAGTGGAGCAGCCAAAACTGTTCAGGGAGAAGTTATTCGTATACCAGGTCGAGTTCGAGATGAACTGGATCGCAATGGTGGGGTCAACTGGGACAGGGACTATAGAAAAATGCTTCAAGCTCTCCCTCAATACTTGTCTCTAGGAATCCCCCTTTCAGATCAAGAATTAGAAGAGACTAAAGAGCTTATTGCTCAAGTTCATGGGAAAGATTTTGATGACGAGCCTCGCCTAGACCGCCTGTGTCAGCTAGCTATTGCTTGGATTAAGCAAAATCCTGAACCCCTTCTCCTAGAAAAAACAAGTTATAAGCGTTAAAAAGCATTGGAAGACAGATAAAATAAAGAAATCATGGTGAAATGATGCAACTAATTGACCAAGTTAAAAAAATAGAAACTTATATTTGTGAGTGTTTTGAAGACTGGGATTTGGATGATCCTGTAGAGGAAGGATATCTGGAAGATTATCAGGGCATTTCTGGTGCTTCTGAGGAAGAGCTTCAAGCCTTTGAGGAAATATTTGGCATTCGTCTACCTAGTGACTTCAAAGAGCTTTATAGCTATAAAAATGGGAGTAAATACCTCTCTATTTTACCTTGTGTAATTGACCAGAGAGATTTGACTTTTTCTCTCATGAGTCTACAGGAAATTGAGACTTGTAAAAAGTACTTTCAAAATAGAGATGCTCTGTTAACCGAATTTCCCGACTATTTTTCTAGTCAAGACCTAGAAAACATGCATGATAGTAGAATTAAGCCTTATCTTTTTAATAAAAAATGGCTTCCTTTTGCTCAGTATTGTGACTCTTGTTATCTTATGCTGGATTTTGATCCAGACCAGGAGGGTCAGGAAGGTCAGGTTATTTGCTACATCCATGATCCTGACCAGGTGATCTATGCGGCTGAAAGCCTTACAAATCTGATTGAAGGGATAATGGATGAGATCATATGAATGGACAAATGTACCAAATAGCCTGTATCGTGGCAGCAGCTAGGAAGGCTTTAAAAACTGATCAGGCAATCTTGTATCATCCTGACCAATATATCAATAAGATTTGCTTTCAAATTTTGCCGTCAGAAAAGGGGGAAGTTATAGAACTATCTGTATCTGATTGGTTTGAAAATCTTAAGGAAAAAGGTTTGAAGGACTTAAAATTATTTTGCCCTATCTCAGTAAATGACAGAGGTATTTTAGGTTTCTCCAATACGACACAGAGTTCAATTCTCTGTTTTTATAAAGATGGGAAGGCAGGTTATTTCCTACCAAATTGGAAATCTGCTTCCGCAGGTAGGGGCTGGGATGTTACCTACACCGAGTATGAATGGGAAAGGTCTTCTCAAGACATTCCCCACTATGAAAATAATATCGAAGAATTTAAGGACATATTGACTCGTATAGAAGATTTAGCAATTAAAATTGAATGTGACAACTTTGCCAAAGTCTTTCAATCTGCTAGAAACTGTTTGCTAGACCCAGAATCTGGTAAAGGGCTGGCAGAACCTCAAATTCCACTGCAACATCTAAGCATATTTAGAGCTGCAAGCTCAGCGGATGTTTTTGGAGGAATGGGCTCCTGGAATGATGAACCTGGATGGCTGGCACAAGATAAGGGACTGGGTCAAGTATACGATGAACTTTCAGATCAATTGCTAAGAAATATTAGATCAGCCATTCTATTTGCCATCAACGAGTGGTGATGGATTAGGAGAGAGAAAATGGGGAAGTTAAAGTTAAGTCTATTGAATAAATGGGAACTAGACAAGGACTACAATAGTGTTTTCAATTCTGTCATGTTACATGATGGTAGAGCCTTTGTCTTGACCAGTGAGAAGGAAACTTTCAATCTCTACTGTCTGCTTGAAGTATCACCTTTGGGTGTGAAGGAGATAGATGCTTGGTATTGTGACCATGTTTGGGAGGAAGAGCCTCTACTCTTTACAGATGGACAAAATATTGGCATCATCAAGGCTGGCAAGGAAATAGTCTATTATACTGGTGATTTTTCTAATCCAGAAATTATTGCCATAAAGGATCCGCAAAGTATACTTCCTAAAAAGGCACAAGAGAGATATTTTCAAATCGTATCAGATAGCGACCAGATACCCGTGTGTTTTGAAAATCAAGTTTATACAAATCAGGCAAGAAACTTTGCCCTTTTAGAATTTGATCGAGAGAAAAAGCAGGCGAAGTGGACCACTTATTCGCATATTGATAAAAAAGATTTAAACCACCACGACACGAACTCAAGTTTTTGTCCTAAAATCGATAGTATGAAATCTTGGAAGCAAGAGCTCTATGCCTTTAGCTCTGGAGAAAGTCAAACCTCTGTCAATAAATGGGGCATGGACTATTATGCTCTTGTTAAAATCTCTAGTGATGGTCGTATTATCGAAAAGTTATTAGAATCTGAACATTTAAAGGCTTTAGGCAAAAAAGCTGGTGTCAATGGAATTTTTACGGATTCGCCTTATCTTATCCTGAGCCCCTTATTTAAGAATGATGACTGGAAGGGTAAGCAAAAGCTATTTTCTCTGGCAACGAGAGAATGGTGCGATATAGCTTTGCCTAGAGGAATGAGTAAACACAAGCTTCAAAATATGACAGACAACTTTTGTTTAACCTTCCTTTACGACAGAGGATTAAAAGAACTTGCCCTTTGTCGGATTGACTAGGCTGTAAATCAGAGTTAGAAATATTCTTAGAATAGAAGAAAATAAAAAAGCCTAAAAATGTTAAAACATCTTGACATTTCATCGATTTAGAGTATAATAAAAAATGTAAAGAGCTCTTGACATTGTTTTGACAGATTGGAGGAACAGGACTATGAGAAAAATGGATGAAATGGACAGAGCGATTCAGCTACGTTCTGAGGAATGGGGTTATAAAACGGCTCTATTTGGCTTATGTGGATGGACAGTATTTAATATTTATCAATCTATTACAAAAGGCATTGAACTTGAAATGTTACCATGTCTGATTTTATGTTTATCTATTTCTGTTCAAGGATTTACACAAATTGCCATAAAACAGAAAATGGTTGATGGTGATGAAGATTTTAAAGAACCTAATAAACTTGTTCAAGGAGTAATTTTGATGGTTGTTATCCTTATCGTAGTTTTGGCAATTGGCATTTATTGTTTTCAGAAAGACTAATGCTGTATGAAAAATAATATCAAACAGCTAAGAAAGTCTGAAGGACTACGTCAGGAAGATATGGCAAAAATATTAGGCGTTAGTCGACAAACCATTATTGCTATCGAGAATGACAAGTACAATCCTACACTTGAACTAGCAATGAAAATTGCAAGGTTGCTACAACTACATGTTGAAGAAATTTTCATTTTAGAAGATTAAAGATATCAGATAGCATTTATTCTAATCATCTGATTCGTAATGATGGAGAGTTTTCCGGTTCATGGAAACTCTCTTTTAAAGCTCATAAAGATTCTACTCAATTTTACCCTTGTCCATCTATATATCTATCGTAAAACTGGTATAAAAATTGCAAATCGGATCTTTAAATAGTATACTAGTTCTGTTAGTTATGAAAACGTTTGCGTTTTTGTTGATGATGATTATTTAGGAGACAAGACATGGAATTGACAGCCATTTATCATAGACCAGAATCAGAGTATGCTTATCTTTACAAAGAAGGTCAGTTACATATCCGAATCAAAACCAAGAAAGATGATGTCCAGCAGGTCATTTTACATTATGGAGATCCCTTTATCTTCATCGAGGATAAGTATGAAGCCAAGAAAGAAATGACTAAAGTAACCTCAGATGCCCTATTTGACTATTGGCAGGTTACGGTCTCTGTTGATTTTGCTCGCATTCAGTATCTCTTTGAGCTCCTTGATAAAGAAGGTCAAGGTGTTTTTTACGGTGATAAGGGTTGCGTAGAACATACTCAAGAAAACTTGGATGCTGAAGGAAATGGTTTCAAGCTTCCTTATATTCACGAAATCGATGGTTGCCAAGTTCCTGACTGGGTTTCAAATACCGTTTGGTATCAGATTTTCCCAGAACGATTTGCTAATGGAAATCCTAATCTAACTCCAGATGGAGCTCGAGAGTGGGATGCTGTCATTGCACCTAACATGGATGATTTTTTTGGTGGAGATTTACAAGGGATTATTGACCATTTAGACTATCTTAAAGATTTGGGAATCACTGGACTTTACCTATGTCCAATTTTTGAAGCAACGACCAATCACAAGTACGATACGACGGATTATTTTGAAATTGACCGTCACTTTGGAGACAAGGAAGTCTTTCGTAATCTAGTCGAGGAAGCCCATAAACGTGGCATTAAGATTATGCTAGATGCTGTTTTCAATCATATCGGCTACCAGTCTGCCCAATGGCAGGATGTTCTAAAAAATGGAGAAAATTCTCCTTATAAAGATTGGTTCCATATTCAAGAGTTTCCAATTACAGAGGATAAACTTCAGAATCCAAGAGAACTCCCTTATCATACCTTTGCCTTTGCTAGCTATATGCCTAAGTTAAATACAGCAAATCCTGAAGTCAAAGACTATCTTTTAAGTGTTGCGACCTACTGGATTGAGAATTTTGATATCGATGCTTGGCGTTTGGACGTTGCCAATGAAATTGACCATCAGTTCTGGAAAGATTTTAGAAAGGCAGTTCTCGCTAAAAAGCCTGATTTGTATATTTTAGGTGAAATCTGGCATACGTCTCAACCTTGGCTAAAAGGGGATGAGTTCCATGCTGTCATGAACTACCCGCTCTCTGAAAGTATCAAGGATTATTTCTTGCGTCAGCATAAAAAGACAGAGCAGTTTATTTCAGAAATCAATAGCCAGTCAATGTACTACAAGCAACAAATCTCAGAAGTGATGTTTAACCTTCTGGATTCTCACGATACAGAGCGTATTCTTACAACTGCCAAAGGCAATGTGCAACATGTCAAGGCTGCTTTAACCTTCCTCTACCTTCAAAAAGGGACTCCTTGTATCTATTACGGAACAGAGCTTGCATTAATAGGTGGACCAGATCCCGACTGCCGTCGTGTCATGCCTTGGGACCGTGTGTCTGAGGACAATGATATGCTGAATTTCATGAAGAAATTAATCCAAGTCCGTAAAGGAGTTGCAAGCATTATTCAGCATGGTTCATATAGCTTGCAAGAAGTGAAACCATATGTTCTTTCCTTGAAATGGACCTACGAAGGAAAAGAAGTTCAGGCTATCTTTAATCAGTCTAAGGAGAATGTTATCTTAGACAGAGATTCAGTTGATTTAGCGAGTCATTGCCAGTTTGAAGATGGTCAGCAAGTCATCTTGCCAGATGGATTTGTAGTTACTATTTCTGAGTAAAAAGGATTAAAATAATGGCACTCAAGGAAGTTTATGAGTATTTTCGTCACTATGATAAGGAAACTTATCAGGTTGTCGCCTGCATGGGTAATGAACCATCGGAAGAAGATGTTCAGGATTTTGAAAATCAATACGGCATTCGTCTGCCAGGAGATTTCAGGGAATTCACCATGTCATCTCTGGGAGGTCTCTTTATGGAAGTCAGGGAAGAGCTATGGCCAAGAGCCAAGGCTTACGATGTAGCCCCTTTTTGGACTTTCTGTCGAGGTATTAAGGTCTTGGGAATTGCAAATGGCATCCCAGATTTCTTAGATATTCGAATTAAAACCAAGGAATTACACGCTCTGGGCTTTGAGGATTATATTCCATTTCTGTCTATCATCGGTGATGGAGATGTAATTTTCTGCTTTGATAAGGACAATCACATAGTAGCTTTGGATTGGTATAATAGTGGCGAAACTGAAGAGCTTAATTGTGATTTTTCAGGACTTTTACTCCAGCAAATTGCCGAGCTAGAAGAGCGTAAAAATGAGATGGTCAATCTTTTGGAAAAGGGAAAATCTAGTCAATAATCTATAAGGAAATATCAGTTTGATAGTCCGTAAAAGAGGTTGGGACAAAAGATCCCGACCTCACTTTTTTAGCAATCAAACTTTGACGCGTTAGCTGATTGAACTTTTTGTTCGTCTTTTAGACTCCAAAAAGCTCCTAATCATCCTCGCGAGGCTGGGACTACGAAATCGAGACTTTGTCTATCGATTTCTGTCCCACCGCCTTTTTTAGTAAAACCATTCACTAAATCTACATTCAGATTTTTAAACTTTTCTACAAATTATAGAAAAAACAATCAAAAATATGATTTTTTGTGTTTAGGCTATTGAAATTTCCTATATTATTTTATAGAATAAGGATAAAAGGCTATGAAAAAGTAATACGTTTACAAGAAAATGGAAGCGGTTACTAAAGGAGGATTTTATGGAAAAAGGCCATTGGAATCGTAAAAGAGTCTACAGCATTCGTAAGTTTGCCGTAGGAGCTTGCTCTGTCATGATTGGAACCTGTGCGGTTCTATTTGGAGGAAGTGTCATTGGAGAATCACCAGTTTTCGCGGATGAAACTCCAATTACTCACACCGTGGAACAAGCAAAAGAGGAAAGTCCGGCAGTGGAGGAAAAAGAAAATCAAGCTGTAGCAGAGCACAAGGATGCTGCAAGTGTCGACCAAAGTCAAGCTGCACCAATTGAAGCAAGCAAACCAGAGGTGAAAGAAGATGAACCTGTAACTCCAAAAGAGGAGAAAGCATCTCTAAAACCTGAAGAAACAGCTCCAAAGGTAGAATCTCAAGCTTCAAGTCAAGAAAAGCCTGTCAAGGAAGAGTTGAAAGCTGCGACAAATGAAGAAGTGAATCAAATGATTGAAGATAGAAAAGTGAATTTTAATCAAAATTGGCACTTTAAACTCAATGCGAATCCTAAAGAAGCTGTGAAATCAGATGCCGATGTATCAACATGGCAAAAATTGGATCTCCCACACGACTGGAGTATCTTTAACGATTTTGACCATCAGTCACCTGCCCAAAATGAGGGTGGACAGCTCAATGGTGGTGAAGCTTGGTATCGCAAGACCTTTAAACTTGATGAAAAAGATCTCAAGAAAAATGTTCGTGTGACCTTTGATGGTGTCTATATGGACTCTCAAGTCTATGTCAATGGCCAGTTAGTGGGGCATTATCCAAATGGTTATAACCAGTTCTCATACGATATCACCAAATACCTTCACAAAGATGGTCGTGAGAATGTGATTGCTGTCCATGCGGTTAACAAACAACCAAGTAGCCGTTGGTACTCTGGTAGCGGTATTTACCGTGATGTGACCTTGCAAGTGACAGATAAGGTTCATGTTGAGAAAAATGGAACAACTATCTTAACACCAAAACTGGAAGAACAGCAACATGGCAAGGTTGAAACTCATGTAGCCAGCAAAATCGTCAATACAGATGATAAAGACCATGAACTGGTGGCAGAGTATCAAATCGTTGAACGTGGTGGCCAGGCTGTAACAGGCTTGGTTCGTACAGCTAGCCGTACCCTGAAAGCACATGAGTCAACAAGCCTTGATGCGATTCTAGAAGTTGAAAGACCAAAACTCTGGACAGTTTTAAATGATAAACCTGCTTTGTACGAATTGATTACGCGTGTTTACCGTGATGGTCAATTAGTCGATGCTAAGAAAGATTTGTTTGGTTACCGTTACTATCATTGGACTCCAAATGAAGGTTTCTCTTTGAATGGTGAACGCATTAAATTCCATGGTGTTTCCTTGCACCATGACCACGGAGCGCTTGGAGCAGAAGAAAACTATAAGGCAGAATACCGTCGTCTCAAACAAATGAAGGAGATGGGCGTTAACGCCATCCGTACAACTCATAACCCTGCAAGTCCACAGACTTTGCAAATCGCAGCAGAACTTGGTTTGCTGGTTCAGGAAGAGGCCTTTGATACGTGGTATAATGGAAAGAAACCTTATGACTACGGGCGTTTCTTTGAAAAAGATGCCACTCACCCAGAAGCTAGAAAAGGTGAAAAATGGTCTGACTACGATCTTCGTACCATGGTCGAAAGAGATAAAAATAACCCAGCTGTCTTCATGTGGTCTATCGGGAATGAAATTGGTGAAGCAGATGGAAAGGCTCACTCTCTTGCAACGGTTAAACGCTTAGTAAAAGTGATTAAAGATGTTGATACTACACGTTATGTTACCATGGGAGCAGATAAGTTCCGCTTTGGTGATGGTAGCGGTGATCATGAGAAAATTGCTAATGAACTGGATGCAGTTGGTTTCAACTACTCAGAAGACAACTACAAGAAACTTCGTGCGAAACATCCAAACTGGTTGATTTATGGTTCAGAAACATCTTCAGCAACCCGTACACGCGGTAGCTATTATCGTCCTGAACAAGAATTGGTACATAGCAACCAAGCTTATCGTAACTATGAACAGTCAGATTATGGAAATGATCGTGTTGGTTGGGGTAAAACGGCAACCGCTTCATGGACCTTTGACCGTGACAACGCTGGCTATGCTGGACAGTTTATCTGGACAGGTACGGACTATATCGGTGAACCTACACCATGGCACAATCAAAACCAAACTCCCGTTAAGAGCTCTTACTTTGGTATCGTAGATACAGCCGGTATTCCAAAACATGACTTCTACCTCTACCAAAGCCAATGGGTTTCTGTCAAGAAGAAACCAATGGTTCACCTTCTTCCTCACTGGAACTGGGAAAATAGAGAATTGGCATCGAAAGTTGAAGATTCAGACGGAAAAATCCCAGTTCGAGCTTACTCAAACGCTGCCAGCGTTGAATTGTTCTTAAATGGTCAATCTCTTGGAGTTAAGAAGTTCAACAAAAAACAAACTAGTGATGGCCGTACCTACCAAGAAGGTGCCAATGCCAAGGAACTCTACCTTGAGTGGAAGGTTGCGTACCAACCAGGTACTTTGGAAGCTGTAGCTCGCGATGAAGCTGGAAAAGAAATTGCACGTGATAAGATCACTACTGCAGGCCAACCAGCAGGTGTTCGCCTCGTCAAGGAAGAACATGCAATCGCAGCAGATGGAAAAGACTTGACCTACATCTACTACGAAATCGTAGATAGTGAAGGAAATGTGGTACCAACTGCCAATAATTTGGTTCGTTTCCAATTGCATGGACAGGGTCAACTGGTCGGTGTCGACAATGGGGAACAAGCCAGCCGTGAACGCTACAAGGCGCAACCAGATGGTTCTTGGATCCGTAGAGCCTTTAACGGTAAAGGGGTTGCCATTGTTAAATCAACTGAACAAGCAGGTAAATTCACACTAACAGCTCATTCAGATCTCTTGAAATCTGGTCAAGTAACGGTCTTTACAGGTAAAAAAGAAGACCAAGAAAAGACCGTTCTAGGAACAGAGGTACCAAAAGTACGTACTGTTATTGAGAAAGAGCCAAAAATGCCGAAGACAGTCGGTTTTATCTACAGTGATGGCAGTCGTGAAAAACGTCCAGTAACTTGGTCTTCAGTTGATGTGAGCAAGCCTGGTATTGTAACGGTCAAAGGCACGGCTGACGGACGAGAGGTAGAGGCTCGTGTTGGGGTTCTAGCAATTGCGAAAGAACTGCCTACTGTAAAACGTGTTGCCCCAGGAACAGATTTGAATGCAGTTGATAAATACGTTTCTATCGCTGTAACGGATGGAAGCATTCAAGAATACGAAGTTGATAAGTGGGAGATCGTGGAGGCAGATAAAGCCAAACTTTCAGTCGCAGGATCACGTATACAAATGAGTGGTCAATTAGCTGGCGAAACCATTCATGCTACCCTTGTAGTAGAAGAAGGCGAGCCTGCAGCACCTGTAGTGCCAACTGTGACGGTTGGTGATGAAGCTGTCACAGGACTTACTAGTCAAAAACCAATGCAATACCGCACTCTTGCTTATGGAGCTAAGTTACCAAAAGTCGCAGCAAGTGCTGAAAATGCGGATGTTACTGTAGTCCAAGCAAGCGCAGCAAACGGCATGCGTGCAAGCATCTTTGTTCAACCAAATGATGGTGGCCCTCTTCAAATGTATGCTATTCAGTTCCTCGAAGAAGCGCCAAAAATTGATCATTTGAGCCTACAAGTGGAGAAAGCTGATGCTCTCAAAGAAGACCAAACAGTCAAATTGTCGGTTCGTGCTCACTATCAAGATGGAACACAAGCAGTTCTACCAGCAGATAAGGTGAACTTCTCTACAAGTGGTGAAGGGGAAGTCGCAGTTCGTAAAGGAATGCTTGAGTTGCATAAGCCAGGAACAGTCACTCTCAAAGCAGAATATGAGGGGACTACAGGTCAAATCGATCTTACGATCCAGACTAATACTGAGAAGAAGGTAGCCCAATCTATCCGCCCTGTAAATGTAGTCACAGACTTGCATCAGGAACCTACTCTTCCATCAACAGTAACGGTTGAGTATGACAAAGGTTTCCCTAAAGCCCACAAAGTCACATGGCAAGCCATTCCAAAAGAAAAACTCGACCACTATCAAACCTTTGAAGTTCTAGGTAAAGTTGAAGGACTTGATCTTGAAGCGCGTGCAAAAGTCTCTGTAGAAGGCATCGTTTCAGTTGAAGAAGTCAGTGTGACGACCCCAATTGCAGAAGCGCCGCAATTACCAGAAAGCGTTCGTACCTATGATTCAAATGGTCACGTTTCATCAGCTAAGGTTACTTGGGATGCGATTCGTCTAGACCAATACGCCAAGGAAGGTGTCTTTACAGTTAATGGTCGTCTAGAAGGTACGCAATTAACAACTAAACTCCATGTTCGCGTATCTGCTCAAACTGAGCAGGGGGCAAACATTTCTGACCAATGGACCGGTTCAGAATTGCCACTAGCCTTTGCTTCAGACTCAAATCCGAGCGACCCTGTTTCAAATGTCAACGATAAATTGATTTCCTTTAATGACCGCCCAGCTAATCGTTGGACAAACTGGAATCGTAGTAATCCAGAAGCTTCAGTTGGTGTCCTATTCGGAGATTCAGGTATCTTGAGCAAACGTTCGGTTGATAATCTAAGTGTCGGATTCCACGAAGACCATGGAGTTGGTGTACCGAAGTCTTATGTGATTGAGTATTATGTTGGTAAGACTGTTCCAACAGCTCCTAAAAACCCTAGCTTTGTAGGTGAGGAAAACCACGTATTTAACGATCCAGCCAACTGGAAACCAGTTACCAATCTAAAAGCCCCAGCTCAACTCAAGGCTGGAGAAATGAACCACTTTAGCTTTGATAAAGTTGAGACCTATGCGGTTCGCATTCGTATGGTTCGACTTGATAGCAAGAAAGGAACTTCTATCACAGAAGTACAAATTTTTGCGAAACGAGTCGCAGCAGCCAAACAAGGGCAAACGAAAATCCAAGTTGACGGTAAAGACTTAGCAAACTTTAACCCAGATTTGACAGACTACTACCTTGAGTCAGTAGATGGAAAAGTTCCTGCAGTAACAGCAAGTGTTAGCAACAATGGTCTCGCTACCGTCGTTCCAAGTGTTCGTGAAGGTGAGCCAGTTCGTGTCATCGCGAAAGCTGAAAATGGCGACATCCTAGGAGAATACCGTCTACACTTCACAAGCAATAAAGACTTGCTTTCTCGTAAACCAGTTGCCGCGGTCAAACAAGCTCGCTTGCTACAAGTAGGGCAACCACTTGAATTGCCAACTAAGGTTCCTGTTTACTTCACAGGTAAAGACGGTTACGAAACAAAAGACTTGGCAGTGGAATGGGAAGAAGTTCCAGCAGAAAATCTGACAAAAGCAGGTCAATTTACTGTTCGAGGTCGTATCCTTGGTAGTGATCTTGTTGCTGAGTTCACTGTACGAGTGACAGACAAACTAGGCGAAGCTCTTTCAAATAACCCAGAGTATGATGAAAACAGTAACCAGGCCTTTGCTTCCGCAACTAATGATATTGATCCAAGTTCACATGACCGTGTAGACTATATCAATGATGGAGATCATTCAGAAAATCGTCGTTGGACAAACTGGTCTCTAACACCATCTTCTAATCCAGAAGTATCAGCAGGTGTGATCTTCCGTGAAAATGGTAAGATTGTAGAACGGACTGTTGCGCAAGCCAAACTTCATTTCTTTGCAGATAGTGGTACGGATGCACCATCTAAACTCGTTTTGGAACGCTATATTGGCCCAGAGTTTGAAGTGCCCACCTACTATTCTAACTACCAAGCCTATGATGCAGCCCATCCATTCAATAATCCAGAAAATTGGGAAGCTGTGCCTTATCGTGCAGATAAAGACATTGCATCTGGTGATGAAATCAACGTAACATTTAAAGCTGTCAAAGCCAAAGCCATGAGATGGCGCATGGAGCGCAAAGCAGACAAGAACGGTGTTGCGATGATTGAGATGACCTTCCTTGCACCGAGTGAATTGCCTCAAGAAAGTACCCAATCAAAAATTCTTGTAGATGGAAAAGAGCTTCTTGACTTCGCTGAAGATCGTCAAGACTACCAAATCACCTATAAAGGTCAACGTCCAAAAGTCTCAGTCGAAGAAAGTAATCAAGTAGCTTCAACAGTTGTAGATAACGGAGATGATAGCCTTCCAGTACTTGTTCGCCTTGTTTCAGAAAGTGGAAAACAAGTCAAGGAATACCGTATCCAGTTTACAAAAGAAAAACCAGTTTCTGAGAAGACTGTTGCTGCTGTACAAGAAGATCTTCCAAAACTCGAATTTGTTGAAAAAGATTTGGCCTACAAGACAGTTGAGAAAAAGGATCCAACACTGTATCTAGGTGAAACTCGTGTAGAACAAGAAGGAAAAGTTGGTAAGGAACGGATCTTTACAGCGGTTAATCCTGATGGAAGTAAGGAAGAAAAACTTCGTGAAGTGGTAGAGGCTCCGACAGACCGCATCGTCTTGGTTGGAATGAAACTAGGAACCTCCCTTCCAGAAGATGAAGTGAAGAGCCTTGTCCTTAACAGACCAGAACTTGTAATCGAAGAAGAAACAATTGATTTCAAGGTTCAGGAACGTAAGTCTGATAAGTTGTATCTAGGTGAAACTCGTGTTCTCCAAGAAGGTCAAAAGGGTATCCGTGTTCACTTGATCGAGGTTGAAAATGGTAAGCGGACTGAAAAAGAAAGCTATGATAAAGTTTTAACTCAGGATCGCATCGTAGAAGTAGGAACAAAACCAGGAACCTCCCTTCCAGAGGATGAAGTGAAGAACCTTGTCCTTAACAGACCAGAACTTGTAATCGAAGAAGAAACAATTGATTTCAAGGTTCAGGAACAAAAGAACGATAAGCTTCCAGCAGGTCAAACCCGTGTTCTCCAAGAAGGACAAAAAGGTATCCGTGTTCACTTGATCGAAGTTGAAAATGGCAAACGAACTGAAAAAGAAAGCTATGATAAAGTCGTGGCTCAGGATCGCATCGTAGAAGTAGGTACGGCTGGTGAAACGACCAAACCAGTACCTCAAGAATCTACAAAACCACAAGTATCAGAAAAGGCAGATACAAAAGAAATCGCTTCAAGTGCAGTTGGTCAGGTTCAAAAAGAGCAGTTACCAAATACAGGAAGTGCAGAAGGTCAAGCAGCCCTAGCAGCAGGCTTAGCTCTTCTTGGTTTGAGCGCAGGACTAGTAGCCACTAAAGGCAAAAAAGAGGATTAGATATTTTTGATACCTTATTTGCCATTTAAGACCTGAGAGAAACTCTCGTCTCAGATAAAAAGTCCTTAGAATACAAGTTTCTAAGGGCTTTTCTTTGTGTAAAATCGTATAATTTTACTGTCTGTGTAATTTTGGAGAGAAAGCAAGAATCCCTAGAAGGCATTTTCTAGAGATTTCATTATTGTTTCAGTAAGAACAATTCAACAATCATAGCGATATAGAGGACTAAGGTCAAGAGAAAACCGGCTCTCCAGAAGAATTTGATGAATTTAGGGTAATAAAAACTTCGTTTTTTGACAAGGAAAAAGATTACAAGGAGGATTGCTAGGAGAGAAAGTGCGACCCCAAGTCGCGGTAGAAAGTTGTGGGTAAAGGCTTTAGCAGTAATCAGGTAATACTCGAATACCAAAAGTGGAAAAGCTAGATCCGCGAAATTAAATCCTATTTTCCTAAGTCCGAAAAGTTTGGTGACAATAAAGCAAACCACCAAGGTTAATATCAATAATAAAATAGATGCTATTTTCATTAAAATCATACCCATATTGTATCATAAAAAAACGCTAAAGGAAATGAGAAACAAGGGAATTTGTTGGAAAGTCAGGCTTTTGAGATTGTAGGTGTTTTTTGTTATAATGAAAGTTATGAAATCTTATAATACCTTGAATGATTATTATCGAAAACTTTTTGGAGAAAAGACTTTCAAAGTTCCTATCGATGCGGGATTTGACTGTCCAAATCGGGATGGAACTGTAGCTCATGGTGGTTGTACTTTTTGTACGGTTTCAGGTTCTGGAGATGCCATCGTGGCACCGGATGCCCCTATCCGTGAGCAATTTTATAAGGAAATTGACTTTATGCACCGTAAGTGGCCAGATGTTAAAAAGTATCTAGTTTATTTCCAAAACTTTACCAACACCCATGAAAAGGTGGAAGTGATTCGGGAGCGCTATGAGCAGGCTATCAACGAGCCAGGTGTAGTAGGAATTAATATCGGAACGCGGCCAGACTGTTTACCCGATGAAACCATCGAATATTTGGCTGAGTTGTCGGAGCGTATGCACGTGACGGTTGAATTGGGCTTACAGACAACCTTTGAAGCAACCTCTGACCTGATTAACCGTGCCCATTCTTATGAATTGTATGTTGAAACAGTAAAACGCTTGAGGAAATATCCTAAAATTGAGATTGTTTCCCATCTGATTAATGGTTTGCCCGGTGAGACTCATGAGATGATGGTCGAAAATGTCCGTCGCTGTGTCACGGACAATGATATTCAAGGAATTAAACTGCACTTGCTTCACCTCATGACCAATACACGGATGCAGCGAGATTACCACGAAGGACGCTTGCAACTGATGAGTCAGGACGACTATGTCAAGGTTATCTGTGACCAGTTGGAAATCATTCCCAAGCATATCGTCATCCATCGGATTACAGGAGATGCGCCTAGAGATATGCTGATTGGTCCCATGTGGAGCCTCAATAAATGGGAAGTGCTAAATGCTATTGAAACTGAAATGAGACGCCGCGGAAGTGTGCAAGGATGCAAGGCTGTAAAACAGGAGTTTTAAAATGAAAAGACCACTTGAGATGGCACATGAATTTTTGGCTGAAGTCGTGACAAAAGAAGATATTGTTGTGGATGCGACCATGGGCAATGGTCACGACACACTTTTTTTAGCCAAGCTAGCCAAGCAAGTCTATGCCTTTGATATACAGAAACAAGCTTTAGAGAAAACCCAAGACCGTTTAAATGAGGTAGGTTTAGAGAATGTCCAGTTGATTTTGCAAGGGCATGAGACGCTCGATCAGTTTGTGACAGAAGCTAAGGCAGGAATTTTTAATCTGGGTTACCTGCCATCTGCTGATAAGTCTGTTATTACCCGACCTCAGACTACCATTGAAGCACTTGAAAAGCTTTGTCATTTGCTTGGCAAGGGTGGACGGATTGCCATTATGATTTATTATGGTCATGAGGGAGGAGATATTGAGAAGGATGCTGTTTTGGACTTTGTGAGTCAGTTGAACCAACAAGAGTATACAGTTGTGATTTATCGAACTCTCAACCAAGTTAATAATCCCCCGTTTTTAGTTATGATTGAAAAATTAGAAAGATACAGGCATGGATAAACAATACCTACGTGAGAAATTAGAGGCTATGCGCCAAAATTTTGTTGAGTCAACCCAGCATGAGCGAGCGGTAGGAGTACTCGACGAAGAGCATATGAGTAAGAGAATGCTCAAAATCAAGAAAAAGTTAGTGGCTCTTGAAATGGAACGGTGCCAGAAAAAAATTGAGCACAAAGACTGTTCCAAGATTGATCAGAAAATCCAAGAGCAGAAGGAGATATTTGAATCTTGCTGTAAAAAAGACTAAGGAGGAATTGCGTGGAATTACTCATTTACCTGATTCTATTTTTATTTGTCTTAATTGTTTCCAGTACGACTAATAAACTCTTGCCTTTTTTGCCTCTTCCCCTAGTACAAATCCTTTTGGGAATTGTGATTGGTCTCTTTTTGCCAAATACCGACTTTCATCTCAATACCGAGTTATTTTTAGCACTGGTTATCGGGCCCTTGCTTTTCAGAGAATCTGAAGAAGCAGATGTTACGGCTATTTTAAAACACTGGCGCATCATTGTTTACTTAATCTTTCCAGTGATTTTCATCTCGACCCTGAGTTTGGGTGGCTTGGCCCATCTTCTTTGGCTCAGCCTTCCCTTGGCGGCTTGCTTGGCTGTTGGGGCAGCCCTTGGTCCGACTGATTTGGTAGCCTTTGCTTCTCTTTCTGAGCGTTTTAGTTTCCCAAAGCGGGTATCCAATGTTCTCAAAGGAGAAGGACTTTTAAATGATGCTTCTGGTTTGGTAGCCTTTCGAGTAGCTCTGGCTGCCTGGACAACAGGTGCTTTTTCTCTTAGCCAGGCTGGGACTTCTTTAGCCCTGTCTATCATAGGTGGTTTTGCGGTTGGCTTTGTGACGGCAATGATCAATCGTTTCCTGAATACATTTTTACTGAGTATGCGAGCGACGGATATAGCGAGTGAACTTTTGCTTGAACTGAGTTTGCCTCTTATGACCTTCTTTATCGCCGAAGAAATCCATGTTTCAGGGATTATCGCAGTTGTAGTTGCAGGTATTTTGAAGGCCAGTCGTTTCAAGAAAATCACACTCCTCGAAGCCCAAGTTGATACCGTTACTGATACTGTTTGGCATACCGTGACCTTTATGCTCAATGGATCTGTCTTTGTCATCTTGGGGATGGAATTGGAAATGATAGCAGAACCTATCCTGACTAATCCCCTTTATAACCCCCTACTCTTACTAGTATCTGTTGTTTTACTGACATTCTTACTTTTTGCCATCCGCTTTGTCATGATTGTTGGTTTTTACTTTGTGAGGACGAGTCGACTTAAGAAAAAGCTAAATAAGTATATGAAGGATATGCTGCTTTTGACCTTCTCTGGTGTCAAAGGGACAGTATCTATCGCGACCATTCTCCTCATACCAAGTCATTTGGAGCAAGAATATCCTTTGTTGCTCTTCCTAGTAGCAGGCGTTACACTATTGAGCTTTCTAATAGGTTTACTGGTCCTCCCTCACTTATCTGAAGAACAAGAGGAAAGCAAGGATCATTTGATGCATATAGCGATTTTGAATGATGTAGCTGCAGAATTAGAAAAAGAACTGGACCATCACAAGAACAAACTTCCTCTTTATGCAAGTATTGATAATTATCATGGTCGGATTGAAAACCTTATCCTTAGTCAGGAAAATAAGAGAGTCCAAGAGGACTGGGAGTCCCTCAAGCTTCTTATCTTGAGTATTGAGAGTGATGGTTTGGAGCAAGCCTACGAAGAAAATAGAATCAGTGAGTGGGGGTATCGAGTTTACCAACGCTATCTGAAAAATATGGAGCAGAGTATCAATCGGAATTTCGCTTCTAGAGTGACTTATTACTTCCTAGTTTCCTTACGGATACTGCGCTTTCTACTCCATGAAATGTTTACCTTTGGCAAAACTTTCCGTAGTTGGATGAATGAAGAATCTCGTAAACTACTAGCAGTTGACTATGATCAAATTTCAGAGTTGTATTTGGAAAATACAGAGCTGATTATCGAGAGTTTGGAAAACCTCAAAGGGGTTTACAAGAGTTCTCTGATTAGCTTTATGCAAGAGTCTCGTCTACGCGAGACGGCCATTATTGGAAGCGGTGCTTTTGTTGAGCGGGTTATCAATCGCATCAAGCCAAACAATATTGATGAAATGCTACGAGGCTACTATCTCGAACGTAAGGCAATCTTTGAATACGAAGAAGCTAAGCTGATAACAGCCAAGTATGCCAAAAAACTACGCCAAAATGTGAATAATTTGGAAAATTATTCTCTGAAAGAGGCTGCAAATACCTTGCCTTATGATATGCTAGATTTAATCAGAAGAACTTAGATGATGAAGAAAATGACGGAGGATGGAACATGAAAAAGTGGTGGAAAGAGCTGATGGACAGGCCATTATTGAAAGCTTTTTTGCATTATTATCAAGCATCTGATAGCGAGTTGACCAGTGTCGCAGTTGCTTATTATTGGTTGATTTCAATCTTTCCTTTGATAATGATAATGGTCAATATCTTGCCTTATTTTCAGATTCCGGTCTCAAATTTCTTACTTACGATCAAGGAATTTTTACCTGATACAGTGTATGATGTGGTCGCCAAGATTGTTCGAGAAGTTCTGACACAACCATCAACTGGTTTGCTGAGTTTTGCTGTTTTATCTGCACTCTGGACCTTTTCAAAATCAATGGATTTCCTTCAAAAAGCCTTTAACAAAGCCTATGGAGTGACCAAGAGTCGAGGGATTATCTCCCATCAGTTGATGAGTTTGCTTGTTAGCCTTGGCTTGCAGATTCTTTTTGCCCTAGCCTTGTTTTTGAGTATGTTTGGTCGCATGTTGCTCAACCTCCTCAAAACTTACTGGCAATCAGACAGCCCGCTATTTTCCTACCTGCAAGATTTTACAGGCCCTCTAGTCTATGCTTTGATCTTTGCCATTCTGGTTATGATTTATTACTTCCTTCCAAAAGTTAAAACACCACGAATCCGCTACGTTTTACCAGGAAGTGTCTTTGTCTTGCTAACTCTTATCGGTTTATTGAATATCTTTTCTGTTTATTTTAATAACTATGTCAATCACCTAGTCGATGTCCGATTTTTCAGTTCCATCATCGTGGTAGTCATGATGTTCTGGTTTATTCTTATTGCAAAGATTTTGATTATCGGAGCGGTTATCAATGCCAGTGTTCAGAGTTTGAAAGATCCAAAGTTTAGTATGGAATGATTAGAAAAATCCCTATTAGGTTTCCTAATAGGGATTTTCTTAATAGATAAACATGGCATCGCCAAAACTGAAGAAACGATAGCGTTCTTGAATAGCGTGCTGGTAGGCATCTAAGACTAATTCACGGCCGGCAAAGGCAGAAACCAACATGACGAGAGTTGATTTGGGTAGGTGGAAGTTGGTTGAGAAAGCATCCACGACCTTCCATTGGTATCCAGGTTTGATAAAGATATTGGTCCAGCCAGAATCAGCCTGAATTTGCCCATCAAACTTGGAACCGATGGTTTCCAACGTACGGATCGAAGTGGTACCGACAGCAATGACGCGACCTCCATTTTCCTTAACAGAGCGAAGGGTGGCAGCTGCTTTCTCAGAAAGTTGGTAGAATTCGGAGTGCATTTCGTGTTCGTCTAGATTATCCACAGAAACAGGTCTAAAGGTTCCGAGTCCGACATGGAGAGTGAGATAGACTAGATGGACCCCCTTAGCTTGGATTTCTGCTAGCAGTTCTTTGGTGAAGTGCAGTCCAGCAGTTGGTGCTGCAGCAGAGCCACTTTCCTTGGCGTAGACGGTTTGATAACGTTCACGGTCATCCAGTTTTTCATGGATGTAGGGTGGTAGTGGCATTTCACCTAGACTTTCCAAGACTTCTAGGAAAATTCCTTGGTATTCGAAGCGGACAATGCGGCCTCCGTGGGTCAATTCTTCTGTAACGACAGCGCTGAGGCGACCATCGCCAAAGTTGACACGAGTGCCAACCTTGAGGCGTTTGGCAGGTTTAGCCAGAACTTCCCACTCATCACCACTAGTATTTTTGAGCAGGAGAAGTTCCACATGGCCTCCTGTCTCTTCCTTTTGGCCATAGAGGCGGGCAGGGAGAACGCGAGTGTCGTTCATGACAAGGGCATCACCAGGTTCCAACATATCAATAATCGAGTGGAAGTGTTTATCCTGCATTTCTCCCGTTTCCCGGTTTACGATGAGAAGCTTGGAGGCATCTCGTTTTTCAAGTGGCGTTTGGGCAATCAATTCCTCAGGCAAGTGGAAATCAAAATCAGCTGTATTCATTTTTTTCATCATTCTTTCTAAGTTCTAATCTTATCCATTATAACACGTTTCAAGTTTGGGCGCTCTTTTTTTAGAAATTAAATCGTTTTCACTTGACAAAAATTGGTCTATACCATATAATAAATATAGATTAAAACGGAGGATGAAAAGATGAAAGTCATTAAAGTTGAAAATCAAGTCGAAGGTGGAAAAGTAGCTTTTGAGATTTTGAAGGAAAAATTGGCCAATGGCGCTCAAACATTGGGACTTGCGACAGGAAGTAGTCCACTTGAGTTTTACAAGGAAATCGTTGAGAGTGACCTTGACTTTTCAAATCTGACTAGTGTCAACCTTGATGAGTATGTAGGGCTTGACGGAGACAATCCACAGTCTTACCGTTACTTTATGCAGGAAAACTTGTTTAACCAAAAACCATTTAAGGAAAGTTTCTTGCCTAGCGGAGACAAAGACCATGCTGAAGCAGAAGTAGAACGCTACAATCAAATTTTAGCTGACCATCCTGTTGATTTGCAAATCTTGGGGATTGGTCGCAATGGACATATCGGCT
This sequence comes from Streptococcus oralis, assembly GCA_019458035.2. Classification (GTDB taxonomy): domain Bacteria; phylum Bacillota; class Bacilli; order Lactobacillales; family Streptococcaceae; genus Streptococcus; species Streptococcus oralis_BP. The sequence goes on along the minus strand of CP185271.1, from coordinate 961,296 downwards.
TTAATGAGCCTGGTACTCCATTTGATAGCCAAACGCATTTAGTAGAACTTGACCAGTCTACCATCGAAGCTAATGCTCGCTTCTTTGACAAGATTGAAGATGTTCCAACTCAAGCCATTTCAATGGGGATTAAAAACATCTTGGATGCCAAGTCAATTATTCTCTTTGCTTACGGTGAGTCGAAAGCAGAAGCCATTGCTGGCACAGTATCAGGCCCAGTGACTGAGAACCTCCCAGCAAGTAGCCTACAAAACCACCCTGATGTGACTATTATTGCGGATACTGAAGCGCTCAGCTTGCTTGAAAAGTAAAATGACAAGAACCACTTGCTCTTTGGAGTGAGTGGCTTTTTACTTCAAATGTTCACTATCCTGCTAAAGTGGTATAATATAGCTATACGGGGAGGCTCGAACTTTGATTTATATAATCGGTTTTATTTGTTTTTTACTTTTAATGTTTCTGTTTAGTCGCTTAATTCAGCAATCAAAGAATCCTTCGGGTTTTCTAGGAAAACGAATGATGAAATTGTGGAATCGAACCTATCTCCCCATGTTTGTATGGGCAATTCGTCATCTGGATAGGACATTTTACCCTGTAATCTTAGATGTAGGAGTTGGGAATGGTCGTTCAACCATCCTGCTGAAAGAAACTTTTCCGCAAAGTACCGTAACTGGAATCGATATTTCAGATACTGCAATAGCTCAAGCCAAACAGGTAGAGATGACTAATCTAAATTTTGAACGAAGAGACGTTAGGGAGACAGGCTTTTCTGATGAAAGTGTTGATTTAATCACAGCCTTTCAAACTCATTTTCATTGGCGGAACCTAGAGGCTTCTTTTATGGAACTTAGAAGAATACTCAAATCAGACGGGATGCTCTTACTGGCTTGTGAATATAACAAGTTGTCTTACTTTTTACCAGAGGTTCAAAGCGAAGAAGCATTTAGACGATTCTTGTTATCAGTAGGGTTTGAGCTCGTAACTAGTCAAAGAAAGGGATCATGGATCCTTTATAAAATTGTTAAAAATTAATGGAGGTACATCATGAAACAATTATTTTTATGTTCATACTTTGCTGGAGTCAAAAAGCTTTTTAGCGATTATGCAAAGGAAAAGAATCTAGAAAACAAGGTTTTATTTATTCCTACCGCTGGGAACGAAGAGGATCATACTGCCTATATCGATGAGGCTCAGCAAACATTCAGAGATTTAGGATTTGAGATAGAGGTTCTAGATATTGCTTCTTGTGATCGAGAAACTGCACAGGCAAAGATTTTCCAAAGTAAGATTCTTTATATCTCAGGCGGGAATACCTTTTATTTATTGCAAGAATTAAAGAAAAAGCAACTCCTATCTCTCATCAAAGAGCAAATAAGAGATGGGCTGGTCTATGTGGGAGAATCAGCAGGGGCTATCATTACAGCCAAGGATATTGACTACAATAAACTCATGGACGACAAGACGGTAGCGACAGAGTTATCTGATACAGCGGGATTGGATGAAGTGGATTTTTATATCCTTCCACATTATGGTGAGGAACCTTTTACTGATAGTAGTCAGAAGACCTTTGAAACCTATAAAAAGCAGCTTGAATTGCGACCACTTCATAACCACCAAGCAATTATCGTTAACGATGAGCAAATAGATATCTTGACAATAGAATAAAAGTGTGGTTGGAAGAACATTGATATTTTACCAATAAAACGATTAGCGGTTGATAATTCACTTAGTGGGAATCTGCCATGGATAGATTAATCTTATGAATTCAAGAAGGGAAAAGTTATGAAAATAAAAACGTTAGATAAAATAGGTGGGATTATTTTCTTGTTTCTAACGATTGCGATCATTGTCGTTTTTTTATCAGATACAAGCTTTTTTGAGTGGGCGTTTACTAGACACCAGAATACTCTGAGTTGGTATATTCGCCCTCTCTTTATTATTCCAATTGTAATGGGAGCTTATAAAAAATCCTATAGCCTGATTTTCTTTTCTATATTTTGCCTATTTACTAGCATGTTCTGGTTCCCAAAGCCGGAAATAGTTGATGTAAAAGTAATTGAGTTTTTGAATTTTGAGAAGACTTATTTTACGAGCGGATGGAGTATTGAAAAAGTTATTATTCTGGCGACGATTCTAGCATTTTTTACGGCGATTATATCCTTAACGTGGAGTAGACGTTGGTATGGATTATTAGCAACGGTAGTAATTGGAGCGTTTCTGAAGGTTGCCCATAGTCTTTTATTTAGTGGAGGAAGTGGTATATCGATTGTAAAACCAGCTGTTTTGGGCTTGATTCTCTGCATCTTAGTGATTTATTTCATCTTCAAAAGAAGAAAGTAAAAATAATAAAAGTTTATGGTTGCTTTTCTCTTGACAATTATTCACTTTGTGTGTAAAATGGAATAGATCTTGAACTTGAAGGGAGTGAAAAAAATGTCTAAAACAGTAGTACGTAAGAATGAATCTCTTGACGATGCACTTCGTCGTTTCAAACGTGCGGTTACTAAAGCTGGTACTCTTCAAGAAACACGCAAACGTGAATTCTATGAAAAACCTTCTGTAAAACGTAAACGTAAATCAGAAGCAGCTCGTAAACGTAAAAAATTCTAATTTGAAATGAAAGGCTAGACTTGTCTAGCCTTTTTTCTTATGTGACTATTAGTCCGTCTCGCTCCGTGAGGTGCGAGACAAATAAACCACCCGCTATGCGGGTGCGCGTCGAAGGTTATACCAAAAAACTCCAAACGCGATACAATAAAGGTGTTCAAGCCAATTGTAAAGCGAAAGGAGAAAAATATGGCACAAAAGGCACATAGTTTATCACACACAAAGTGGATGTGTAAATATCACATTGTGTTCCCCCTAAGTATAGACGAAAAATCATTTATAATCAATATCGAAGTAGTTTGGGAGAAATATTCCACCGATTATGTAGTTATAAAGGAGCTGAAATTATCGAGGGTCACTTAATGCCAGACCATGTACATATGTTAGTAAGTATTCCACCAAGGATAAGTGTTTCAAGTTTCATGGGTTATTTAAAAGGCAAAAGTGCACTCATGATGTCTGACAAACACGCCAACCTTAAGTACAAGTTTGGCAACCGGCATTTTTGGGCAGAAGGTTATTACGTGAGTACAGTAGGACTTAATGAAGCCACAATTAGGAAATATATCCAAGATTAAAGAAATTATCCAGTGGATGATTTCTTCACGAGTATAAAAATTTGAGAACGAGTAAAACATGATATAGCACTAGATAAATTAAGTGTAAAAGAATATGAGGATCCCTTTAGGGATAGTGGTAAGTAGTACCAAGATCTCTTTAAGAGACAAGTGACGAGTCAAGAGCAATGAGGCTTGAACAACGTGAAAGCCAGCGTCTTTAGGCGCTGGCCGGTAATGTGGGCTTATAGCCCTGGTGCAAACCACCCGTTAGACAGGTGGTTATGATTTCCAAATAAATACTGTAAATCCTGCAAAAAAAGGAAACTTCCTACCACAATTTGATATAATAGTAGGGAGAACTCGATTGAAGGAGGAAATTATGTCGGTTTTAGTAAAAGAAGTCATTGAAAAGCTCAGATTAGACATTGTTTACGGTGAAGGCGATTTACTTGAAAAAGAAATCAATACTGCGGACATTTCTCGACCAGGTCTGGAAATGACGGGCTATTTTGATTACTATACTCCGGAGCGACTTCAGCTGTTGGGAATGAAGGAATGGTCCTATTTAGTCTCCATGTCTTCTCACAACCGTTATAAGGTGTTGACCAAGATGTTTCAACCAGAAACACCAGTGGTTATTGTTGCGCGTGGTTTAGTAGTTCCAGAAGAAATGTTGAAGGCTGCCAGGGAATGTAAGATTGCGATTTTAACCAGTCGGACAGCTACTAGTCGCCTGTCAGGAGAATTATCTAGCTATTTGGATTCTCGTTTGGCAGAACGGACCAGTGTTCATGGTGTCTTGATGGACATTTATGGCATGGGTGTCTTGATCCAAGGGGATAGCGGTATCGGTAAGAGTGAAACTGGTCTGGAACTTGTGAAACGTGGACACCGTTTGGTGGCAGATGATCGTGTAGATATTTTTGCAAAAGACGAAATGACCCTTTGGGGAGAGCCAGCTGAAATTTTGAGGCATTTACTTGAGATCCGTGGAGTGGGGATTATTGATGTGATGAGTCTCTACGGAGCAAGTGCAGTTAAGGATTCTTCACAAGTTCAACTAGCAGTTTATTTGGAAAACTATGATACGCATAAGACCTTCGATCGCTTAGGAAATAATGCTGAAGAAATCGAGATTTCTGGCGTAGCCATTCCGCGTATTCGCATCCCGGTAAAAACAGGACGCAATATTTCTGTTGTTATTGAAGCGGCTGCCATGAACTACCGTGCTAAGGAAATGGGCTTTGATGCGACACGTTTATTTGAAGAACGCTTGACAAATCTGATCGCTCAAAATGAGGTGAAAAATGATTAATCCAGTTGCATTTGAAATCGGTCCTTTTTCCATTCGTTGGTATGCTCTGTGTATTGTGGCAGGTTTGATTTTGGCAGTCTACCTTGCCATGAAGGAAGCTCCTAAAAAGAAAATTCTGTCAGATGATATTTTGGATTTTATCCTGATTGCTTTTCCAGTCGCGATCTTAGGTGCTAGACTATACTACGTACTCTTTCGCTTAGATTATTATCTGCAAAATCCAGGTGAAATCATTGCCATCTGGAATGGTGGTTTGGCCATTTATGGAGGTTTGATAGCAGGGGCTATTGTCCTTTATATCTTTGCGGATAGAAAGCTGATTAATACCTGGGATTTCTTAGATATTGCAGCACCGAGCGTCATGGTTGCCCAGAGTTTAGGGCGCTGGGGAAACTTCTTTAACCAAGAAGCCTACGGTGCAGCGGTAGATAGTCTGGATTATTTGCCAGGCTTTATCCGTGACCAGATGTACATTGATGGTAGCTACCGTCAGCCGACCTTCTTATATGAGTCTGTTTGGAATCTGATCGGTTTTGCTTTAATCTTGATTTTTAGACGAAAATTAAAAGGAATCAGACGTGGCCAGATCACGGCATTCTACTTAATTTGGTATGGCTTTGGTCGTATGATTATCGAAGGCATGCGGACGGATAGTCTCATGTTCTTTGGTCTGCGAGTTTCCCAATGGTTATCAGTTGTTCTTATCGGACTCGGTATTTTTATCATACTTTATCAAAATCGAAAGAAAGCCCCTTTCTATCATACTGAGGAGGAAAAATAAATGTTAGAAGTTGCATATATACTTGTTGCGATTGCTTTGATTGTCTGTTTAGTCTATTTGACAATCACGATTCAAAAAGCAGGTCGTATGATTGATGAGACAGAGAAGACCATCAAAACATTGAGCTCAGATGTGGACGTTACCTTGCATCAGACTAATGAATTGTTGGCTAAGGTTAATGTGTTAGCAGACGATATTAACGTCAAAGTTGCGACTATTGATCCACTCTTTACGGCGGTGGCGGACTTGTCTGAGTCAGTATCTGACCTCAACCAACATGCACGTGTCTTAGGCAAAAAAGCTTCATCTGCTGGTTCAAAGACCATTAAAACAGGTGCAGGCTTGTCCGCTCTTCGTGTCGCAAGTAAATTTTTCAAAAAATAAAAAAGGAGAAATCTTATGGGAAAACTATCCTCTATCCTTTTAGGTACGGTTTCAGGCGTGGCTCTTGCTTTGTTTTTGACAAGTGACAAGGGTAAGCAAGTTTGTAGTCAAGCTCAGGATTTTCTAGATGATTTGAGAGAAGATCCAGAATATGCTAGAGAGCAGGTCTGTGAAAAACTAACAGAAGTGAAGGAACAGGCAACTGACTTTGTGCTGAAAACAAAGGAACAAGTAGAATCTGGTGAAATTACTTTTGACAGTGTCCTTGATCAAGCTAAAACATGTGCACGACAAGCGACAGAAGCGTCAAAAGAAACCTTTAACAATCTCAAGGAGCAATGGCAAGAACAGTCAGCAACTCCAGACGTCGCTGAAGGCCAAGAAGAAATTATCATCGATATTACTGAAATATAATGCATCACCATCTCTGGTTTTTGGAGATGGTGATTTTTATCTGCAAGCCTGTCTTTGTGGTATAATAAGTACTATGCAGAAAAAACCAACGTCCGCCTATGTGCATATTCCCTTTTGCACACAGATTTGTTATTATTGTGACTTTTCAAAGGTCTTTATCAAGAATCAACCAGTAGATAGTTATTTGGAACATCTGCTAGAGGAGTTTCGTTTTTATGATATCCAAAAGTTACGAACTCTCTACATTGGAGGTGGGACGCCAACGGCTTTGTCCGCTTCTCAATTAGAGGTGCTTCTGGATGAATTGACTAAAAACTTGGATTTGTCAGTCTTAGAAGAGTTGACCATTGAGGCCAACCCAGGAGATCTGGACGCGGAGAAGATTGCGGTTTTGAAACAGTCGCCAGTCAATCGTGTTTCACTAGGCGTACAAACCTTTGATAACAAAATGCTGAAAAAGATTGGGCGTAGTCACTTGGAGAAGGATATTTATGAAAATATCGACCGCCTCAAACTGGCTGGTTTTGACAATATCTCCATCGATCTAATCTATGCTCTTCCAGGTCAAACTATGGCTCAGGTCAAGGACAATGTAGCTAAGGCTATCTCGCTTGATATTCCTCATATGAGCCTTTATAGCTTGATTTTGGAAAACCATACGGTCTTTATGAACCGCATGCGACGAGGGAAGTTGCCCCTACCCAAGGAAGAGTTAGAAGCGGAGATGTTTGAGTACATCATCGCAGAACTGGAGCGAGCTGGTTTTGAGCATTATGAGATTTCCAATTTCTCCAAACCTGGATTTGAAAGTCGCCACAATCTCATGTACTGGGACAATGCCGAGTATTATGGTATCGGTGCGGGTGCTTCAGGTTATGTGAACGGAATTCGTTATAAGAACCACGGTCCTATCCGCCACTATCTCAATGCGGTAGAGGCAGGAAATGCTCGGATTACAGAAGAACACCTGAGTCAAAGGGAGCAGATGGAAGAAGAAATGTTCCTAGGCCTCCGGAAAAAATCCGGGGTTTCCATGGCGCGATTTGAGGAAAAATTTGGACGGTCCTTTGATGAACTTTATGGCGAAATCATCGGAGACTTGGTTCAACAAGGACTCATGCAGATCGATGGTGATCGTGTCCGAATGACAAAGAGAGGTCTCTTTTTAGGAGACACTGTAGCAGAACGATTTATTTTGGAGTAGAACAATGGGTTTAACTTATCAAATGAAAATGAAAATTCCTTTTGATATGGCGGACATGAACGGTCATATCAAACTTCCAGATGTGATTTTGCTGTCCCTGCAAGTATCAGGTATGCAGTCGATTGAACTGGGAGTTAGCGACAAGGACGTGTTGGAGCGCTACAATCTAGTCTGGATTATTACAGACTATGCGATTGACGTGGTACGCTTGCCTCGCTTTGCTGAGGAGATTACGATTGAAACAGAAGCATTGACTTACAATCGTCTTTTTTGCTACCGCCGTTTCACTATCTATGATGAAGCCGGTCAAGAAATCATTCGCATGGTAGCAACCTTTGTTCTTATGGACAGAGACAGTCGTAAAGTCCATGCTGTCGAACCGGAGATTGTTGCCCCTTATCAGTCTGAGTTTGATAAAAAACTCATCCGTGGGCCAAAGTATGCAAATCTAGAAGATCCGATCAGTAAAGACTACCATGTTCGTTTTTACGACTTGGATATGAATGGTCATGTCAATAATAGTAAATACCTAGATTGGATTTTTGAGGTCATGGGGGCCGATTTTCTAACCAAGTATATTCCAAAGAAAATTAATCTCAAATATGTAAAAGAAGTGCGACCAGGTGGAATGATTGCTTCAGCGTATGAACTCAAGGGATTAGAAAGCAAGCATGAGATTATCAGTGATGGGGAGATCAATGCCCAAGCTATGATTACTTGGCAAGAAATTAAAGGCAATTAGAAAGAGCGATATGACTTATAAAGGTTATTTAATTGATTTAGATGGAACTATTTACAAGGGGAAGGACCGGATTCCAGCGGGAGAGGCTTTTGTCCATGAGTTGCAAAAGCGAGAGATCCCCTATCTCTTTGTAACCAACAATACAACTCGTACTCCTGAGAGCGTTCAAGAGATGTTGGCTCAGAATTTTAATATCAACACGCCTCTATCGACTGTTTACACAGCGACTTTGGCAACCATCGACTATATGAATGACTTGGGACTAGAAAAAACAGTCTATGTTATCGGAGAAGCAGGACTCAAGGATGCCATTCAGGCGGCTGGTTATGTCGAAGACAAGGAAAATCCAGCCTATGTGGTAGTTGGACTGGACTGGCAAGTCGACTATGAAAAATTTGCAACGGCGACTCTAGCCATCCAAAAGGGTGCTCATTTTATCGGAACCAATCCAGACCTCAATATCCCGACAGAACGTGGTCTTTTGCCAGGTGCTGGTTCACTTGTAACACTTCTTGAAGTCGCTACACGGGTCAAACCAGTTTATATCGGAAAACCAAATGCTATCATTATGGATAAGGCAGTTGAGCACTTGGGCTTGAAAAGAGAAGAATTGCTCATGGTTGGGGATAACTACCTGACAGATATCCGAGCAGGAATTGACAATGGCATTCCAACGCTCTTGGTGACGACAGGTTTTACCAAGGCAGAAGAAGTCGCGGACCTGCCAATTGCACCAACACATGTGCTTTCTAGCCTTGAGGAGTGGAATTTTGATGAAAACTAAACTGACCTTTTGGGGAAGTATGCTCTTTCTCCTTTCCATTTCTATTCTCTTAACCATTTATCTGGCATGGATTTTCTATCCTTTGGAAATTCAGTGGCTGAACTTAGCGGATCGAGTCTATCTAAAGCCAGAAACGATTCAGTACAACTTTCATATCTTGATGAATTACCTGACCAATCCCTTTAGTCAGGTCTTAGAGATGCCAGATTTTCGTTCGTCAGCGGCAGGTTTACACCACTTTGCGGTGGTGAAGAGTCTTTTTCACTTAGTTCAGCTAGTTGCCCTAGTGACGCTACCAAGTTTTTATTTCTTTGTTAGAAAGATTGTGAAAAAAGGCTTTTTGCCCCTATATCGTAAAAGTATCTTGACTTTAGTGCTATTGCCTCTAGTCATTGGGCTTGTGGGAGTGTTGATTGGTTTTGAGCAATTTTTTACTCTGTTCCATCAGATTCTCTTTGTGGGAGACGATACCTGGCTTTTTGATCCAGCAAAGGATCCCGTTATTCTGATTTTGCCAGAGATCTTCTTCCTCCATGCTTTTTTACTTTTCTTTGCCTTGTATGAAGGAATGTTTGGTTTCCTTCTTGTTAAAGCTTCAAGGAAATAGAAGATAACATTCTGTATTTTTAATAAAAAACGAGAGAAGTCGCCCTGCTCCCTATTTATTGTTAGGTTATCCTAAAGATAAGCTTGTAAAACAGGTAATTTTTACAGAAAACAGTCTATTTTCTATGAAAAAATAGGCTTTTTTTCTAAAAATACCTAGTCAAGCGCTTTATTTTTTTGTATAATAGAAATAGCAAGTATAGATAAAAGAAGAGAAAAGCATGATTACACTATTTTTATCACCGAGTTGTACATCATGTCGTAAGGCAAAGGCTTGGTTAGAGACGCATAAAGTGCCCTTTCAAGAGCATAATATTATGACTAGTCCTTTAACAAGAAAAGAATTACAACATATTCTTTCCTTGACCGAAAATGGTACTGATGACATCATTTCAACTCGTTCAAAAATTTTTCAAAAATTGGATATTGATGTAGAGAGTATCTCGGTATCGGAGTTGCTTCTGTTGATTGAGCAATATCCTAGTCTTTTGCGTCGCCCAATTATTATAGATACCAAACGCATGCAGATCGGTTTTAATGAAGATGAGATTCGTGCTTTTCTCCCTCGTAGTTACCGTAAACAAGAATTGAAAGAAGCAACATTGAGAGCTGGTATAGGATAGATGAACAAACAGTATAGTTACCCACTAGATTTGTCGTGGAGCACTGAAGAACTTGCTTCAGTGCTTTCTTTTTTTAATGATGTTGAAGCTGCTTATGAAGATAAGGTAGAAGCAAAAAAACTGTTAGATTCCTATAAGGAATTTAAGTCTGTTGTCCCGAGCAAAAGTGAAGAAAAGCGCCTAGGTCGCGAATTTGAGACGGCTAGCGGTTATTCCTTCTATCATGCAGTTCAATTAGCAAAAGAAAAAAGAGAAGGGAAGATTTCTCTTGGAAACTAAATTTGAATTTGCCAAACAGATTGTGCAGGAAGCTGCTGACTATATTTTGGCTCACATGAAAGAAGATTTGCAGGTTGAGCGCAAGTCTTCGCCTACAGACTTGGTGACGCGTTTGGACAAGGAGGTCCAGGAACTCTTGGTTGAACGGATCAAGTCCTCCTATCCTGAGGACTTGATTTGCGCGGAAGAGGGCTGTTTACGTGCTGCAGTCGGTCAAGGATCTGTTTGGGTGATTGATCCCATTGATGGTACCAATAACTTTGTCGCCCAGCAGGAAGATTTTGCCGTGATGTTGGCTTATTTTGAAAATGGGGTTGGCAAATTTGGTATCATCTATGATGTCATGAAAGGCGATTGTTACCATGGTGGTGGTGCCTTTCCTCCTTTTCGCAATAATGAGCCCTTACCGCCTTTTAAAAAGAAACCTCTTCAAGAATTTTTAGTTGCTGGTAACTCAGGTATGTTTGAAAGCAATGAGTGGGGATTGGGTGATTTGGGTCGAGCAGCGTTGGGTGTCCGTGTATATGGCAGTGCGGCCATTAGTTTTGCCAAGGTTTTATCGGGTCGTCTTCTGACTTATATTACCTACCTGCAGCCATGGGATTACGCTGCGGCCAGTATCTTAGGGGAAAGTCTGGGTTATCGTCTTCTTACGGTATCAGGTGAGCCCGCTGATTTTAAAACGCGTCAGCCTGTCATGATGGTGCCAATCGAGATGCAAGAAGAGATTCAGTCTTATATCTACGAAAGGAAAGAGAACTAAATGCAATTTCCAGAAGGATTTGTTAAAAAATATGAAGCGATACTAGAAGATGAGGCAAGAGACTTTCTTGCCTCTTTTAAACAAGAAGCAGTTTCGGCTTTTCGGGTTAATCCCTTAAAAGAAAGTCAGTTATCGTTTGCAGATGCTATTCCAAATACACTTTGGGGACATTATGGCAAGGTCTCAGGGAAGTCACCAGAGCATGTGACAGGTCTTGTTTATTCGCAAGAGCCTGCAGCCCAAATGGTGGCCCAGGTAGCTCAACCAAGACCTGGCATGAAGGTTTTGGACTTGGCGGCAGCACCAGGTGGAAAATCCACTCAACTAGCAGCTTATCTAGCTAATCAAGGAGTCCTTGTCTCCAACGAAATTTCAAGCAAGCGGGCTAAGATTTTAGTGGAAAATATGGAGCGATTTGGAGCGACAAACGTTGTTGTGACTAATGAATCTGCTGACCGCTTGGCCAAGGTTTTTAAAGGTTACTTTGATGCGATTGTCCTTGATGCACCTTGCTCGGGTGAAGGGATGTTTCGTAAGCAGCCAGATGCCATGGATTATTGGAGTACCGATTATCCTAGCCAATGTGCTAGTCTCCAAAGAGAAATTTTAGAAGATGCAGTGACCATGCTTGCAGAAGGTGGCCGTTTGGTCTATTCGACCTGTACTTGGGCACCAGAGGAAAATGAAGAAATCGTCCACTGGTTACTTGATACCTATGATTTTGAACTGCTTCCAGTTGATCATGTGAACGGTATGGTAGCAGGAATTGATCTTCCTGAAACGGCTCGGATGTATCCTCATCATTTCAAGGGAGAAGGCCAGTTTGTTGCCCACTTGCAGTTTAAGGGAGAAAATCCAGCACCTAAATTCAAAGCCAGCAAGAGCAATCTCAGTCGTGAACAACTGGATTTGTGGCATGATTTTGCCCAAAAACACTTGCAGGTCAATCTAACTGGTATCTTGCAGACTTTTGGAGATCAGCTCTATCTCTTGCCAGAGATGCTACCTGATCTAGGGGAGCTCAAAATTGCCCGAAATGGGCTCCATCTGGGGACGTTTAAGAAGAAACGCTTCGAACCAAGCTTTGCTCTGGGATTAGCCTTGAAACCAAGTCAAGTAAAACAAAGGGTCGAAATCAATGATGAGGATTTTGTAAAATATGTGGCTGGTGAGACTGTTCAATTGTCTGAAGCTCGACCAAATGGCTGGTACCAAGTTGTGGTTCAAGGAAACGGACTAGGCTTTGCCAAGGTAACAGGAAATGTTTTGAAAAATTATTATCCAAAAGGACTCAGATTCAGGTGAAAAAGCTAGTCAAAGAGCCTATTCTATGTTATAGTGGAATTATGAGTTTTTTCTGATAGTCTTTTATTATTACTTATATTATACGATGGAATTGTCCGCCCCTAGGAATGTATAAAAAATAAAGCGGGACAATCATTGATGATAATTGGATGATCAGGATAAACGGAAGAAATCAGAACATTCATCATTATGTTCAAGGAGAAAAACAGTGAAAAAAAGAAAAAAGCTCGTCATGTCTCTTGCAGCTCTTTTGATGGCAGGTTCTCTAGCAGGATGTGCTAGCTGGATTGATCGTGGAGAATCCATGACAGCCGTTGGTTCAACAGCTCTTCAGCCTCTTGTCGAAGCGGCAGCAGATGAATTTGGTTCTAGAAACATCGGAAAAACAGTCAATGTTCAAGGTGGTGGATCGGGTACAGGACTTTCCCAAGTCCAGTCTGGAGCAGTAGACATCGGGAACTCTGACGTCTTTGCAGAGGAAAAAGATGGAATCGATGCTTCAGCTCTAGTAGACCACAAGGTTGCAGTGGCTGGTCTTGCAGTGATTGTAAACAAGGAAGTGGATGTTGAAAATCTCACAACCGAGCAACTTCGCAAAATCTTTACAGGTGAAGTGACCAACTGGAAAGAAGTTGGGGGCAAAGACCTGGCAATTTCAATCATCAACCGAGCAGCAAGTTCTGGTTCACGAGCGACGTTTGATACGGTCGTTATGAATGGCCAAGCGGCAATGCAGAGCCAAGAGCAGGATTCTAACGGGATGGTCAAGTCGATTGTATCCCAAACCCCTGGAGCCATTTCTTATCTAGCCTTTGCCTATGTAGATGAATCTGTGAAGAGTATGAAACTGAATGGGTATGAACCTACGTCTGAAAATGTAACAACCAACAACTGGCCTTTGTGGTCTTATGAACATATGTATACACTTGGTCAGCCAAATGAGTTAGCTGCTGAATTCCTGAATTTCGTACTCTCAGATGAAGCCCAAAATGGAATTGTTAAGGGGATGGGCTATATTTCCATCAATGAAATGAAAGTCCAAAAGGATGCTTCAGGTACCGTTACAGCAGTGGAAGGAGGTCAATAATGAATCAAGAAGAATTATCTAAAAAATTACTCTCTCCTTCAAAGAACTCTCGCCTTGAGAAGTTTGGTAAAGGTTTGACCTTCACTTGCCTTTCTTTGATTGTTATCATTGTGGCCATGATTTTGATTTTTGTAGCCCAAAAAGGCTTGTCGACCTTCTTTGTCAATGGAGTTAACATCTTTGATTTCCTCTTTGGACAAACTTGGAATCCTTCAGGGAAACAATTTGGTGCCCTTCCAATGATTTTGGGTTCCTTTATTGTGACGATTTTATCAGCTCTCATCGCAACACCCTTTGCTATTGGTGCTGCAGTTTTTATGACTGAAGTATCACCAAAGGGTGCAAAAATCTTGCAACCAGCCATTGAACTTCTCGTCGGGATTCCTTCAGTTGTGTATGGATTTATCGGTTTACAGGTCGTAGTGCCCTTTGTACGTAGTGTCTTTGGTGGAACTGGTTTTGGGATTTTGTCAGGGATTTTCGTTCTCTTTGTTATGATTTTACCGACGGTAACCTTTATGACAACCGATAGCTTGCGTGCGGTGCCTCGTCACTACCGCGAAGCTAGTTTAGCTATGGGAGCCACTCGTTGGCAAACCATCTGGCGTGTGACCTTGAAAGCAGCACGTTCAGGTATTTTCACTGCAGTGGTCTTTGGGATGGCGCGTGCCTTCGGTGAAGCTCTTGCTATTCAGATGGTAGTCGGAAACTCAGCAGTTATCCCAACCTCGTTAACAACACCAGCTGCGACCTTGACTTCTGTTTTGACTATGGGTATCGGAAATACCGTCATGGGAACCGTTGACAATAATGTTCTCTGGTCACTGGCCTTAGTCTTGCTCTTGATGAGTTTGGCCTTCAACAGTGTGATTAAATTGATTACGAAAGAAAGAGGAAAGAAAAACTATGCACGCTAAGAAATTAGATAAAATTGCAACAGCTGTCCTCTACTCAATTGCAGGAATTATCGTTGCCATCTTGGCATCCTTGATTCTTTATATCTTGGTTCGTGGTTTGCCCCACATCTCTTGGTCTTTCTTGACTGGCAAATCATCTTCTTACCAAGCAGGCGGAGGGATTGGAATTCAGCTCTATAATTCCTTCTTCCTTCTGGTTATTACCTTGATTATCTCTGTTCCCTTATCTATGGGGGCTGGGATTTTCCTAGCTGAATATGCCAAAAAAGGTCCGGTGACCAATTTTGTCAGAACCTGTATTGAAATCTTGTCTTCACTGCCATCAGTGGTTGTGGGTCTCTTTGGTTACTTGATCTTTGTAGTTCAGTTTGAGTATGGATTTTCAATCATTTCAGGTGCCTTGGCCTTGACGGTCTTTAACTTACCTCAGATGACTCGTAATGTTGAAGACAGCTTGAAACACGTTCACCATACGCAACGTGAGGCCGGCTTGGCCCTTGGAATTTCTCGTTGGGAGACTGTAGTCCATGTGGTCATCCCAGAAGCCCTTCCAGGTATTGTAACGGGTGTCGTCTTGGCCTCTGGTCGTATCTTTGGTGAGGCGGCTGCACTTATCTATACAGCAGGACAATCCGCTCCAGCCCTTGACTGGTCTAACTGGAATATTCTCAGTGTAACCAGCCCAATCTCTATCTTCCGTCAAGCAGAAACCTTGGCTGTCCACATTTGGAAAGTCAATAGCGAAGGAACAATTCCAGATGGGACCATCGTATCAGCAGGTTCTGCCGCCGTGCTCCTCATCTTTATCCTCATTTTTAACTTTGGAGCCCGTAAACTCGGAAGCTACCTACATAAGAAATTAACCGCTGCCTAAAGGAGAAGCCATGTCAAAATATAATTGGGATGAAAAGCATATCATCACCTTTCCTGAAGAGAAAGTGGCCCTCTCTACTAAGGATTTACATGTTTACTACGGTAAAAATGAATCCATCAAGGGCATCGATATGCAATTTGAAAAAAATAAAATTACGGCCTTAATTGGCCCTTCTGGTTCAGGAAAATCAACCTACCTTCGCAGTCTTAACCGGATGAATGATACCATTGATATTGCCAAGGTAACAGGTCAAATCCTCTATCAAGGGATTGATGTCAACCGTCCAGAAATCAATGTTTATGAAATGCGTAAGCACATCGGTATGGTCTTCCAACGACCAAATCCCTTCGCCAAATCTATCTACCGCAACATCACTTTTGCCCATGAACGTGCAGGTGTTAGGGACAAGCAAGTCTTGGATGAAATTGTGGAAACTTCTCTCCGTCAAGCTGCCCTTTGGGACCAGGTCAAAGACGATTTGCACAAGTCAGCCTTGACCCTATCAGGTGGTCAGCAGCAACGTCTCTGTATCGCTCGTGCTATCTCTGTTAAACCAGATATCCTCTTGATGGATGAGCCAGCGTCAGCCTTGGATCCGATTGCGACAGCCCAGCTGGAAGAAACCATGTTGGAATTGAAGAAGGACTTTACCATCATTATCGTGACCCACAGCATGCAGCAGGCTGCGCGTGCTAGTGACTACACAGGATTTTTCTACTTGGGTGACTTGATCGAGTACGATAAGACCTCTAATATTTTCCAAAATGCCAAACTACAGTCAACCAATGACTACGTGACAGGACACTTTGGATAGAAAGGAAACAGTATGACAGAAGCGATTTTACAGGTGTCAGACCTGTCCGTTTACTACAATCAAAAAAAGGCCTTGAATAGTGTTTCCCTATCTTTCCAACCTAAGGAAATTACAGCCTTGATTGGTCCATCCGGATCAGGGAAGTCAACCCTCCTCAAGGCTATCAACCGCATGGGGGATCTCAATCCAGAAGTGACCACAACTGGTTCGGTGGTTTACAACGGCCACAACATTTACAGCCCACGTACAGATACAGTTGAATTGCGTAAGGAAATCGGTATGGTTTTCCAACAACCGAACCCTTTCCCTATGTCTATCTACGAAAACGTTGTTTACGGGCTTCGTATCAATGGAGTTAAAGACAAGCAGGTTCTGGATGAAGCGGTAGAAAAAGCCTTGCAACGAGCTTCTATCTGGGATGAGGTCAAGGACCGCCTGCATGATTCAGCTATCGGGCTTTCAGGTGGACAACAGCAACGTGTCTGTGTTGCCCGTGTCTTGGCAACCAGTCCTAAAATCATTCTCTTGGATGAACCGACTTCAGCCTTGGACCCTATCTCGGCTGGTAAGATTGAGGAAACCTTGTATGGTCTAAAAGATAAATACACCATGCTCTTGGTTACGCGTTCCATGCAACAAGCCTCTCGTATCTCTGACAAGACAGGATTTTTCCTAGATGGAGATTTGATTGAGTTTAACGATACGAAGAAAATGTTCCTAGACCCACAAAACAAGGAAACAGAAGATTATATTACAGGAAAATTTGGATAAGGAGTTGAATGATGTTACGATCTCAATTTGAAGAAGATTTGGAGAAATTGCACAACCAGTTCTATGCCATGGGACAAGAAGTGCTCTCACAAATCAATCGTACAGTGCGTGCCTTTGTCACACATGACCGTGATTTGGCAAAAGAAGTTATTGAGGAAGATGCAGAAGTAAATGGATATGAAGTGAAACTAGAAAAGAAATCATTTGAAATGATCGCGCTTCAACAACCTGTTTCTCAAGACCTCCGTACTGTATTGACCGTTCTCAAGGCAGTATCAGACCTGGAACGTATGGGAGACCATGCGGTGTCAATCGCAAAAGCAACTATTCGTATGAAGGGGGAACAACGCATCCCTGCCGTTGAAGAAGAAATCAAAAAAATGGGGCGCGATGTGAAAAACTTCGTTGAAGCTGCTCTCGAACTTTACCTGAATGGTTCTGTGGATCAAGCCTATGAAGTAGCGGCTATGGACGAAAAAATCAACCATTACTTTGATAGTATTCGTGATCTTACTACAGAGGAGATTAGGAAACATCCTGAAGCCATCATTACAGGCCGTGATTACTTCCAGGTGATTTCCTTCTTGGAACGCATCGGAGACTACGCTAAAAATATCTGTGAATGGGTTGTTTACTTTGAAACAGGGAAGATTGTCGAACTATAAGAAACGGTTTAAATATACAGAATAAAAGGCTGATTGTGATAAATCAGTCTTCTTTTTATGAGAAGAATTATTTTACATTCAAAATCTCTAAAAGGGTTGACAACTATTTTTAAAAGAGTTATAATTATTCAGAAATAACAGAAAGGTCGTTTATTTATGAAATTTAAAAAATGGATGTTAGTTGTATGTAGCATGCTTGCCAGCATGGTTTTGGTAGCTTGCCAGTCAGGAACGGATAGCTCCCAGTCTGCTGTGGACGCTATCAAACAAAAAGGAAAGCTAGTCGTTGCGACCAGTCCAGACTATGCACCATTTGAATTTCAATCCTTGGTAGATGGTAAAAACCAAGTGGTTGGGGCAGATATTGATATGGCTCAAGCGATTGCGGATGAGCTTGGGGTTAAACTTGAAATCTCTAGCATGAGTTTTGACAATGTCTTGACTAGTCTTCAAACTGGAAAGGCTGACTTAGCCATTGCGGGAATTAGTGCCACAGATGAGAGAAAGGAAGTCTTTGACTTTTCAATCCCTTACTATGAAAACAAGATGAGTTTCTTGGTTAGAAAAGCCGATTTAGACAAGTACAAGGATCTCTCAAGCCTTGCAAGTGCGAATATCGCAGCTCAAAAGGGAACCGTTCCAGAAACTATGGTGAAGGAACAATTGCCAAATGCCCAACTGACTTCTTTGACTAATATGGGGGAAGCAGTTAATGAATTGCAGGCTGGAAAAGTGGATGCTGTTCATATGGATGAACCAGTTGCTCTTAGCTACGCAGGTAAAAACTCAGATCTTGCCGTTGCAACTGTTAATTTGACAATGAAAGATGGCGAAGCCAATGCTGTTGCTATTAAGAAGAATCAATCAGACTTGAAAGCAGTAGTCGATAAGGTTATCCAAAAACTAAAAGATGACGGAACCTATCAAAGCTATCTAGAAAAAGCAGCGAAACTAACAGAAGTTGAACAATAAGAAAAAGCAGAGTTGGACTTTAATCCGACTCTGCTTTTATGTATTCTAATAGCTCTTCTAGATTTTCGAGAGAGACTTTGGCAAACTGATAAGGACAGGCGTCCAAATAAGCCTTCTCAAAAAAGTCTAGTTTGAGTGAGCTGTGTTTCAAACTGGCAATCTTAGGATAGTGTCTCAAATCAAGGAGAAGGCCATCGTGTAGAGGATAGTGGGGCAAGGGGCAGGTATTTTCTTCAAGCACGTTCTTTATCTGAGCCTGATAGTTCTCTTGAAGGGTCAGTCTGGCCAGTCGATTTTTTTCAAATAACTGACTGTCGATGTAAAGAGAGAGCGCCTTTTGCATGATGAGATTGCTGTCATAGTCCAGGATATTTTTGTAGGAAACAAAAGCCTCTTTTAGGGCATTTGGGAGAATGAGAGCGGTGATACGAAGGGCTGGAAAGAGGCTGGTTGAGAAGGACTTGATATAAATGACCCGATCCTCAGTGTCCAGATAGTGGAAGGTCTGCCCTTTTTTAGGGTCTAAATCTCCTAGATAGTCATCCTCTACGATGTAAACACCATACTGGTTTGCTAGATCCAGAATAGCCCTCTTTTCCTGATCAGAGTAGGAATGACCTAGGGGATAGTGGAAGCGAGGAATGGTATAGAAAAACTTGATTTTCCCAGATTTGAACTGTTCTTCTAGTTCGTCAAGGTCAATCCCATCGATTCGGCGTTCAATGGTCTGGTAGGCTAGCCCTTGAGCGACCAAGAGGCGATTCATTCGGTGGTAAGTCGGCTGTTCGACCAAAATCTCAGCTCCCTCGCTCGGAAAGTCAATCTGAGAAAGGATAAAGAGAGCTTGCTGGGTGCCAGATGTTAGAACCAGTTGATCTGGTTTGCAGTAGAGGGCTTGGTTGAAAAGAAGTTGATGGACAGATTGTCTAAGTTCCTCAAGACCTTCTTGGTTGTCATAGTAGTTGAAGAGGTAGTTTTCTCGGCCTATCAGGGTTTCGTTGACACAGAGTCGGAAGTCGTCATAGGCACTGGCATGTTCGTCAGTGACTTCGATTTCCAAGTCTTGGTGCTGGCCTTGTTCCAGAACATAGTAGCCACTCTGGGGCTTGGCATAGAGGTATTGTTCATGGCGTAATTCCAGCAGGGCTCGTTGGATAGTGTCCTTGCTACAGTGGAAGTCTTGGCTCAGTTGGCGGATGGAGGGAAGTCTGCTACCAGTTGGGAATTTTCCTGATTCGATACCCTTTTTTAGATAGGAAACAACTGCTTGGTACTTGCTTTGCTTCGTCATCCTAGACCTCCTTTGATTTTGTTACATTGTACCTTTTTTTTGCCTCCTTTGCAATGGGAAAAGCATTTCTCCCTTTCACATCTAGGAGCAAATGTGGTATACTTAGAAAGTATGATGATTCATTGAAAAGAAGATAAGAAAGAGAATGGATAGAAAAGTGCAGGAACCGGTAAAATTATTTCAATACAATACTTTAGGTGCCCTAATGGCTGGTCTCTATGGTGGAACCATGACCGTAGGAGAATTGCTGGAACATGGCGACCTCGGCTTGGGAACATTAGATTCGATTGATGGGGAATTGATTGTCCTTGATGGCAAGGCTTATCAAGCCAAGGGGTCTGGTCAAACACCTGAAATCGTTGAGGTAGCAGCAGATGCTCTTATTCCCTATGCAGCAGTGGTTCCTCATCAGGCAGAAGTGATTTTTCGTCAGCGCTTTGAGATGACAGATAAGGAATTGGAAAAAAGAATTGAGTCCTATTATGATGGGGAAAATCTTTTTCGTTCCATCAAGATTCATGGCGAATTTTCACAAATGCACGTACGGATGATTCCTAAATCCACACCTGATACCAAGTTTGCTGATGTCGCGACTCACCAACCTGAATATAGCCGTGAAAATGTATCGGGAACTATTGTTGGGTTTTGGACACCGGAGATTTTCCATGGAGTGAGTGTTGCAGGCTACCATTTGCATTTTATCTCAGATGATTTGACCTTTGGTGGGCATGTGATGGACTTTGTTATCAAAGAAGGAATGATCGAGGTTGGGGCAGTCGACCAGTTGGACCAACGTTTTCCAGTCCAAGATCGCCAGTATTTATTTGCCAAATTTAACGTTGACGAGATGAAGAAAGATATTGATAAGTCAGAATAGGAGAAAAAAATGACAGTACATATTATCCTCACCATGATCGCTTTGGTTCTCATTCTAGTAGGTGGAACTTGGTATGCCAAAAAACGGTTTAAAATCTCTCTTGCAGTGATGGGCTTGGGGGCAATCGCATTTTTTGTTTCTTCTCAAGTGTTAGAGAAGATGGTTCACCTTCTGGTACTCCATCCGCAAAAAGACGGAACCATTTTACTCGCGCAGGAGCATCCTTTCTTATACGTCCTTTATGGGATCGCTATGGCAGCCCTCTTTGAAGAGACGGCCCGTTTTATCTTTTTTAAATGGTTGGAGAAAAAGAGAAAGTTGGAAGATAGAGATGCTTGGGCTTATGGCTTAGGACATGGGGGCTTGGAGATGCTCTATCTCGGAATGGGAAGTTTGATTAGCCTTTTGATCCTCTTTTCACTCCTACAATCTTCAAACTCTGATGCGGCGAATCTTCTTACGAAAAGTACATTAGAAACAGTTCAGTCTCTATCAGCATGGCAGGTCTATCTACTAGGGGTTGAGCGTGTGCTTGCTCTGGTTCTCCAAATTAGCCTTACTGTCTGGGTCTATCAAAGTGTCCGTCAAAAGAAATGGATCTATCTCATTGCTGCCTATGGCTTGCATGCTTTGTTTGACTTGGCTCCAGCCTTATCTCAAGTGGGATGGATTACAAATCCACTTTTAGTTGAGTTCATCCTTCTCGCAGAACTTATAGCTCTTGTCTTGCTAACAAAATCTACATTTTGGAAAAAATCATAAAAAGAGGGGAGACCTCTTTTTTTATGTAAGGATAAAACAAGCTCTTTTTATGGTCGTCAAATGTCTCTAAAAATGGTATAATGGAATGAATTTTGAAAAAGGAAGAGTGACATGTCAGTAAAAGAAAAAATGCTTGAAATCCTAGAAGGAATCGATATTCGTTTTAAGGAACCTTTGAAGACCTATACCTATACCAAGGTAGGAGGTCGAGCGGATTATCTAGTTTTGCCACGCAATCGCTATGAGATGGCCCGTGTCGTCCAATTTGCCAATCAAGAGAATATTCCTTGGATGGTGCTAGGAAATGCTAGTAATATCATCGTTCGTGAAGGTGGAATCCGTGGTTTTGTCATCTTGTGCGATAAGCTTAATAACGTTTCAGTTGATGGCTATACCATTGAAGCGGAAGCAGGAGCGAACTTGATCGAAACAACACGTATTGCCCTCCGTCATAGTTTGACTGGTTTTGAGTTTGCTTGTGGGATTCCTGGAAGCATCGGAGGAGCTGTCTTTATGAATGCGGGTGCCTATGGAGGAGAGATTGCTCATATCTTGCAGTCTTGTCAAATTTTGACCAAGGAAGGGGAAATCGAGACCTTGTCAGTCAAGGACTTGGCTTTTGGTTACCGTCATTCAGCTATTCAGGATTCTGGGGCTATTGTCTTGTCAGCTAAATTTGCCCTAGCTCCAGGGAATCATCAGGTTATCAAGCAGGAAATGGATCGCTTGACGCACCTCCGTGAACTTAAACAGCCTTTAGAGTACCCATCTTGTGGTTCAGTCTTTAAGCGTCCAGTGGGGCATTTTGCTGGTCAGTTGATTTCAGAGGCTGGTTTGAAGGGCTATCGTATCGGTGGTGTTGAAGTATCTGAAAAGCACGCTGGTTTCATGATCAATGTTGCTGACGGAACGGCCAAAGACTATGAAGACTTGATCCAATCTGTTATCGAAAAAGTCAAGGAACACTCAGGTGTCACTCTTGAAAGAGAAGTCCGAATCTTGGGTGAGAAAGAATAAAATTTAGGCAGAAAAGCTGCTACTATGTCAATGGAAAGGGGGTGAAAGCCTATCGTTAGCGAAGATGCATGTAGGCAGTTCAATCTCCTACACGAGGTAGTAGTGGCCTGACAGAGCCCTGATCTGTTAATTTATGAAAAAGAAGGAATTTATGACAATTGAAAAAACCAATTATTGAATTCAAAAACGTCTCTAAAGTTTTTGAAGACAGCAACACCAAGGTTCTCAAAGACATCAACTTTGAGTTGGAAGAGGGAAAGTTCTATACCTTACTAGGCGCATCTGGTTCTGGGAAATCAACCATCCTGAACATCATTGCAGGTTTACTAGATGCGACGACAGGGGATATTTTACTGGATGGGGTACGGATTAACGACATCCCAACCAACAAGCGAGACGTCCATACGGTCTTCCAATCCTATGCCTTGTTTCCACATATGAATGTGTTTGAAAATGTTGCCTTTCCCCTCCGCTTGCGTAAAATCGACAAGAAAGAAATCGAACAACGCGTAGCAGAAGTTCTCAAGATGGTTCAGTTGGAAGGTTATGAAAAACGTTCCATCCGTAAACTCTCTGGAGGACAACGTCAGCGTGTGGCCATTGCCCGTGCCATCATCAACCAACCCCGTGTGGTCTTGCTGGACGAGCCTTTGTCAGCGCTGGACTTGAAATTGCGAACAGACATGCAGTACGAACTGCGTGAATTGCAACAACGATTGGGAATTACCTTCGTATTTGTCACTCACGATCAGGAGGAAGCCCTAGCTATGAGTGACTGGATTTTCGTTATGAATGATGGCGAGATTGTCCAATCTGGAACGCCTGTGGATATCTACGATGAGCCCATTAACCACTTTGTAGCCACCTTTATCGGTGAGTCCAACATCTTGCCGGGAACCATGATTGAGGACTACTTGGTCGAGTTTAACGGCAAACGTTTTGAAGCGGTCGATGGTGGGATGAAGCCAAATGAACCTGTTGAGGTTGTTATTCGTCCAGAGGACTTGCGTATTACTCTTCCTGAAGAAGGCAAGCTCCAAGTTAAGGTTGATACTCAACTTTTCCGTGGGGTTCACTACGAGATTATCGCCTATGACGAACTTGGAAATGAATGGATGATCCACTCGACTCGTAAGGCCATTGTGGGTGAGGAAATCGGTCTGGACTTTGAACCAGAAGACATCCACATCATGCGTCTAAACGAAACCGAAGAAGAGTTCGATGCTCGTATCGAAGAATACGTAGAAATCGAAGAGCAAGAAGCAGGTCTGATTAACGCGATTGAGGAGGAAAGAGATGAAGAAAACAACCTCTAAACTCTTTGTAGTGCCCTACATGCTTTGGATTGCCCTCTTTGTTCTCGCACCCCTGGTCTTGATTTTTGGACAATCCTTTTTCAACATTGAAGGCCAGTTCAGTTTAGAAAACTATAAATCTTACTTTGCGTCACAAAACTTGACCTATCTTAAGATGAGCTTCAATTCTGTACTCTATGCGGGGATTGTAACCATGGTGACGCTTTTCATCAGCTATCCAACAGCCCTCTTTTTGACTCGTCTCAAGCACCGTCAACTCTGGCTCATGCTGATTATCCTTCCTACATGGATCAACCTACTCCTTAAGGCCTATG
This sequence comes from Streptococcus oralis, assembly GCA_019458035.2. Lineage (GTDB taxonomy): Bacteria > Bacillota > Bacilli > Lactobacillales > Streptococcaceae > Streptococcus > Streptococcus oralis_BP. The sequence continues at coordinate 937,252 of CP185271.1, read as the reverse complement.
CCTTTATCGGGATTTTTGGTCAAAATGGCTCTATTAACCAATTCTTGGAATTCATCGGAATCGGTTCGCAGCAGTTGCTCTTTACGGATTTCTCCTTCATCTTTGTCGCAAGCTACATCGAGCTTCCTTTTATGATTTTGCCGATCTTCAATGTCTTGGATGATATGGATAACAATCTTATCAATGCCAGCTACGACCTCGGTGCGACCAAGTGGGAAACTTTCCGCCATGTTATCTTCCCTCTTTCTATGAACGGTGTGAGAAGTGGGGTTCAATCTGTCTTTATCCCTAGTTTGAGTCTTTTTATGTTGACACGTTTGATTGGGGGGAACCGGGTTATCACGCTGGGAACGGCTATTGAGCAGAACTTCCTGACCAATGACAACTACGGTATGGGTTCTACCATCGGTGTGATCCTCATCCTGACCATGTTCATCACCATGTGGGTGACCAAGGAAAGGAGAGAACGATGAAAAAATTTGCCAATCTTTACCTAGCCTTTGTCTTTATCATCCTTTATTTGCCAATTTTTTACTTGATTGGCTATGCATTTAATGCTGGCGATGATATGAACAGTTTTACTGGTTTTAGCTTGAGCCATTTTAAAACTATGTTTGGTGATGGTCGCCTTATGTTGATCCTCACTCAAACCTTTTTCTTGGCCTTTCTATCAGCCTTGATTGCGACCATTATCGGAACTTTCGGTGCCATTTATATCTATCAGTCTCGTAAGAAATACCAAGAAGCCTTTTTATCACTCAATAATATCCTCATGGTTGCTCCTGATGTTATGATTGGTGCCAGCTTCTTGATTCTCTTTACCCAGCTGAAGTTTTCACTTGGCTTTTTGACGGTTCTATCTAGTCACGTGGCTTTTTCCATCCCAATCGTTGTCTTGATGGTCTTGCCTCGTCTCAAGGAAATGAATGATGATATGATTCACGCGGCTTATGACCTTGGAGCTAGTCAATTTCAGATGTTTAAGGAAATCATGCTTCCTTACCTAACTCCGTCTATCATTGCAGGTTATTTCATGGCCTTCACCTATTCGCTAGATGACTTTGCCGTGACCTTCTTTGTCACAGGGAATGGCTTTTCGACTCTATCAGTCGAGATTTATTCTCGTGCTCGTAAGGGAATTTCGCTAGAAATCAATGCCCTGTCTGCCCTTGTCTTTCTCTTTAGTATTATCCTGGTTGTAGGCTATTACTTTATCTCACGTGAGAAGGAGGAGCAAGCATGAAAAAACTCTATTCATTTTTAGCAGGAATTGTAGCGATTATCCTTGTCTTGTGGGGAATTGCGACTCATATAGATAGTAAAATCAACAGCCGAGATAGTCAAAAACTGGTTATTTACAACTGGGGGGACTACATTGATCCCGAACTCTTGGAGCAATTCACCGAAGAAACAGGCATCCAAGTCCAGTACGAGACCTTTGATTCCAACGAAGCTATGTATACTAAGATCAAGCAGGGTGGAACAACCTACGATATCGCTATCCCAAGTGAGTACATGATCAACAAGATGAAGGACGAAGACCTCTTGGTACCACTCGATTATTCAAAAATTGAAGGAATCGAAAATATCGGACCAGAGTTCCTCAACCAGTCCTTTGACCCAGGTAATAAATTCTCTATTCCTTATTTCTGGGGTACCTTGGGAATTGTCTACAATGAAACCATGGTAGATGAGGCGCCTGAGCATTGGGATGACCTCTGGAAACCAGAATACAAGGATTCCATCATGCTCTTTGATGGAGCGCGTGAGGTACTGGGACTCGGGCTTAACTCACTTGGTTACAGCCTCAATTCAAAGGATCCTCAGCAGTTGGAAGAGACAGTAGATAAACTCTACAAACTGACTCCAAATATCAAGGCCATTGTGGCTGACGAGATGAAGGGCTATATGATCCAGAACAATGCGGCTATCGGCGTAACCTTTTCTGGGGAAGCCAGCCAGATGTTGGAGAAAAATCCTAATCTCAAGTATGTCGTTCCGACTGAGGCCAGCAATCTCTGGTTTGACAACATGGTCATTCCAAAAACCGTGAAAAACCAAGAGGCAGCCTATGCCTTTATCAACTTTATGCTAAAACCCGAAAATGCTCTTAAAAATGCAGAATATGTCGGCTATGCAACACCAAATAACACAGCTAAGGAATTGCTCCCAGAGGAGACCAAAGAAGACAAGTCCTTCTATCCAGACGCTGATACCATGAAAAACCTAGAAGTTTATGAGAAGTTTGACCATAAATGGACAGGCAAATATAGCGATCTCTTCCTACAGTTTAAAATGTACCGGAAATAGGAGCTTATCTACTATCGGAAATAATTTCAATCAGACAAAAAAATAAAACCTAGCCATAAAAAATTAACCATTTTATGGCTAGGTTATTTATTAAAATAGATCATGAATTAGTAGAAAAATATACTTAATTATGCTATAATTTCGATAGAGTTAAAGGCATTTTAGCTTATGATTGAGGTAGTAGTCATGATTAAAAAAGCTATTTTTAGAGGAATTATTCCTTTTGTCATTATGACCAGTTTAGCAATTTTTATAAGACTTCAAGGGATTGATATTTTTCAGGTTAAAAGTACATTTTTGGTTGGTATTATTGCTACCTCGATAGCATCAGCCTCGGTTATTTATGAAATTGAAAAATGGTCGCTATTTAAACAATCTATTATACATTTTATCATTATGCTTTTTACTGTTCTTCCCTGTCTTCTATTTAGTGGATGGTATAAGTTGGTCTCAATTTTGGATTATCTCATTGTTTTAGGTCAATTCTTATTGGTTGGAAGTTTCTTGTGGTCTATCGCCTATATAATATTTGGGAAACTTCTAAAGAAATGAGTTGGGCATTAACCTTGACGAACTCCTCCAAAAACGATATAATAAGAAAGTTGAGAATTGATTTTCAGTCATCTTAGTTCAGAGAATTGGCGGTGCTGCGAGCCATCTAAGCTAGGAAATCATGCTACTCAATCAGACAATTGCATAAGATTATGAGAATGGCAAGTTCATTGAATGAAGGTGGTACCGCGGTTTTTCGCCCTTCGTGATGTGAGCTTGTCTTTTGATTTTTGGAGGTGTTTATGAAGACATTTCTCGTGAAACAAAAGTTTCGTCTTGGGGGCGAACGCTTTGATATCAAGGATGATAGAGGAGTGGTAAACTATCAGGTGGAGGGATCTTTCTTCCAAATTCCTAAGACCTTTACCATCTATGACGCCTATGGTGAGCAAGTCAGTGAGATCAGTAAAGAATTTTTCACCTTGCTTCCTCGCTTTAATATCCAGTTACGAAACGGTTCAAATTTCGTCATTCGTAAGAAGTTGACCTTCTGGCGAGATAAGTATGAGTTTGACAATCTGGGGCTTCGTATCGAGGGCAATATCTGGGATTTGAATTTCAAATTGTTGGATGACCGCGACCAAGTGATTGCCGAGATTCGGAAAGAGATTTTCCATTTGACCTCAACTTACACCGTAACCGTCTATGAAGACTCTTATGCAGACCTAGTCATTTCCCTCTGTGTCGCGATTGACTATGTGGAGATGCTGGAAAGCCAATCAAATTAAACAAGTAATAAGGAGATATTATGAAACAACTATCTAGTGCTCAAGTTCGTCAAATGTGGCTCGATTTCTGGGCAAGTAAAGGCCACTCTGTAGAACCATCAGTCAGCTTGGTTCCTGTAAATGACCCAACTCTTTTGTGGATCAACTCTGGGGTAGCCACTCTAAAGAAATACTTTGACGGAACCATTATCCCTGAAAATCCACGTATTACCAATGCGCAAAAAGCTATCCGTACCAACGACATCGAAAATGTCGGAAAAACGGCTCGCCACCATACAATGTTTGAAATGTTGGGGAACTTCTCTATTGGGGATTACTTCCGTGATGAAGCTATCACCTGGGCTTATGAACTCTTGACAAGCCCAGAATGGTTTGATTTTCCAGCTGAAAAACTCTACATGACCTATTACCCTGATGACAAAGATTCATATAATCGTTGGATTGCTGTTGGTGTAGATCCAAGTCACTTGATCCCAATCGAGGATAATTTCTGGGAAATCGGTGCAGGACCTTCTGGACCTGATACAGAAATCTTCTTTGACCGTGGAGAAGCATTTGACCCAGAAAATATCGGTATTCGTCTTCTTGCAGAAGATATCGAAAACGACCGTTACATCGAAATCTGGAACATCGTTTTGTCACAATTTAACGCAGACCCTGCTGTTCCTCGTAGCGAATACAAAGAATTGCCACACAAGAACATTGATACGGGCGCTGGTTTGGAGCGTTTGGTGGCAGTTATCCAAGGAGCCAAGACAAACTTTGAAACAGACCTCTTCATGCCGATTATCCGTGAAGTTGAGAAATTGTCAGGTAAGGTCTACGACCAAGATGGCGATAACATGAGCTTTAAGGTCATTGCGGACCACATCCGTTCACTTTCATTTGCCATTGGGGATGGTGCTCTTCCTGGAAATGAGGGACGTGGCTATGTCCTTCGTCGTCTCCTCCGTCGCGCTTCCATGCACGGTCAAAAATTGGGCATCAACGAGCCTTTCCTTTACAAACTCGTTCCAACTGTTGGAAAAATCATGGAAAGCTACTACCCAGAAGTGCTTGAAAAACGTGACTTTATCGAGAAAATCGTGAAGAGCGAAGAAGAGTCATTTGCTCGTACCCTTCACTCAGGTCAACACTTTGCAGAAACCATTGTAGCTGACTTGAAAGCTAAAGGACAAAGCATTATCGCTGGGCAAGATGTCTTCAAACTCTACGATACATACGGATTCCCAGTGGAGTTGACAGAAGAAATTGCTGAAGAAGCTGGTATGACTGTAGACCGTGAAGGTTTTGAAGCAGCCATGAAAGAGCAGCAAGAACGTGCGCGTGCGTCAGCTGTCAAAGGCGGCTCAATGGGAATGCAAAATGAAACCCTTCAAAATATCACAGTGGAAAGTGTCTTCAACTACAATGCCAGTCAATTGCCTTCTAAGTTGGTGGCTATTGTAGCTGACAATGCTGAAGTTGAAACTGTTTCAGAAGGAACTGCCTCCCTGTTCTTTACAGAGACTCCATTCTACGCTGAAATGGGTGGACAGGTAGCTGACCACGGTCAAATCTTGGATGCCGCAGGAAACCTTGTTGCTACAGTGATAGATGTTCAAAAAGCGCCAAACGGACAAGCTCTTCACACGGTTGAAGTTCTTGCACCGCTTGCTTTGAACCAAGAATACACCTTGGCTATTGATACCAACCGTCGTCATCGTGTCATGAAGAACCACACAGCGACTCACTTGCTCCATGCGGCTCTTCACAATATCCTTGGCAACCATGCGACACAAGCAGGATCTCTGAACGAAGTAGAATTCCTTCGCTTTGACTTCACTCACTTCCAAGCCGTAACTCCTGAAGAGTTGCGCGCCATTGAACAGCAAGTCAACGAAAAAATCTGGGAAGCAATTGCTGTAGAAACTGTTGAGACTGATATTGACACTGCTAAAGAAATGGGAGCTATGGCCCTCTTTGGTGAGAAATACGGTAAAGAAGTTCGCGTTGTGACCATCGGTGACTACTCTATTGAGCTTTGTGGTGGTACCCACGTTGGCAATACTTCTGAGATTGGTCTCTTCAAGATTGTCAAAGAAGAAGGTATCGGATCAGGAACTCGCCGTATCTTGGCAGTAACTGGTAAGGAAGCCTTTGAAGCCTATCGCGAACAAGAAGACGCTCTGAAAGCCGTCGCAGCAACCTTGAAAGCACCTCAACTCAAGGAAGTTCCTCATAAGGTTGAAGGAATTCAAGAGCAACTTCGTCAATTGCAAAAAGAAAATGCAGAATTGAAGGAAAAAGCCGCGGCTGCAGCTGCAGGTGATGTCTTCAAGGATGTGAAGGAAGTCAACGGTCACCGTTACATTGCAAGCCAAGTTTCTGTATCAGATGCCGGTGCTCTTCGCACCTTTGCGGATAACTGGAAACAAAAAGACTACTCTGATGTGCTTGTCCTAGTTGCCGCTATCGGTGACAAAGTCAATGTTCTTGTAGCTAGCAAGACAAAAGATGTGCATGCAGGAAATCTTGTCAAAGAATTGGCTCCAATCGTCGATGGACGTGGTGGTGGTAAACCAGACATGGCCATGGCAGGAGGAAGCAACCAAGCGAAAATCCAAGAACTCTTGGATGCAGTAGCAGGTAAATTATAAGACAATGAAGATCTATCCATTAGGGTAGGTCTTTTTGTGCATACAAAAAAGCCAAATCCGCTTGGACCTGGCTTGGTAATCATTGGCTATTAGATTGTATTTGCTGCCCAGACACTTACTGAACCCGCTGCTACTGGAAATTCTCCATAACCGTCAGCATCAATTGTGACTTGGTCTTGGTGATTTCCAAGTAAATCTACGAAAGTTTGGTCAGCCCATTCTTGCCCGACAAACATAGACTTGCTATTTTCTTGGTCATTTGAAATCAAGACTGCGATTGGGGATTGATGTTCAGCACCTGAACGAACCCAACCGATACAGTTAGCATCGTCAAAGTAGTCTGTTTGCTCTCCATAGGCCAAGTCTTTTCGGATGGCTAGGAGACGGTCAAGAACTTCTCTGAAATCTTGTTGAGCAAATTGCCCTGAAATACCGTAATAATCTCCGTAAAAGACACATGGAAGCCCATCTTTGCGTAATAGAATAAGAGCATAGGCTGCTGGTTTGAACCATTCTTCAACAGTAGACTCAAGGGCTTGACCTCGTTGGGTATCATGGTTGTCGACAAAGGTCACAGCCTTATCGGGTTTTAGTTCAACCAAGCTATCTGTGAAAATTCCACGAAGGTCGTAATTTGCTCCAGCTTGACTGGCTTCAAAGAGATTCTGGTGGAGACGAACATCGACAAGGTCAAAACGTTCCTCTGTTTTTTCGAGATAGTCTAGGTTGGCTTCTTTATCTGGATTCCAAAATTCACCAAAAACATAGAAATCTTGACCATATTTTTCCTTCATATCACGGATGAAATTGCGCATAAAGAAAGAGTCAATGTGTTTGACGGCATCCAAGCGGAAACCAGCAATACCAGTCGTTTCCATGAACCAGTCAGCCCAGTCATAGATATTTTTGATCACTTCAGGATGCTTAAAGTCTAGATCGGCATACATGAGGTAGTCGTAGTTGCCGTTTTCATTATCGACCAATTCCTCGTTTGCCCAGCCCTTGTTGTCCCCTTGGATCAGGTAAATGCCAGATTTACGGCGTTTGGCATCATAGTCTGTGCCAGTAAAGTGGTACCAGTGCCAGTGGAAGTCATTGTAGGTGTCTTGGCGACCATCGAAAGTAAAGTGAGTCCAACCATTGATGGTGAAAGGCTCGCTTAGTTGAACGGTACGGTCCTCAGGATCCACTTCAATAACCTGAAAGGATTCCATGTGATCGGCTGCAGCCTTGTGATTGAGCACCACATCGGCCATAGGTCGAATTCCCTGAGCCTTTAGGGCTTGAATGGCTTGAAGATAGTCTTCTTTAACCCCATACTTGGTACGGACAGTCCCTTTTTGGTGAAATTCACCTAGGTCAAAAAGATCGTAAACACCATAGCCGACATCTTTTTCGTTGGTTGCCTTGAAGGCAGGTGGCATCCAGACATGGCTGATACCAAGGTTTGCTAGGTGCTCTGCGTCTTTTGTCAGTCGAGCCCAGTGTTGGCCGTCGTGAGGCAGATACCATTCAAAGTACTGCATAAGTGTCTGATTTTGCATTGTTTTTCCTCTTGCTTATCAATGTTGTGTTTTATTCTACCATAAAGTTTAGAACTAGGCAAACGTTTGCGCAATTTTCTATACTCATTTCTAGAATTGTCTATTTTTAGCGAATAGAATCTCTCCTTCCATTATAAGGAAAAAGATGTTTTGGTGAAAAAGTAAATGGAATAAACTTGTTTTAACAAAAATGGCACTTAGTAAACTAAAGTAAAAATGGATAAGCGGTTTCTTTTTTGAGAATTGTCACAAAATTTGCTATAATAGTAGCTATGAATAGAATTAGGGTCAGCAGACGCGTTGAAAAAAAGCTAGCTAAGGGTCTAGTTCTTTTGGAAGCGAGTGATTTACCAGATATTGAACTGACGGATCAGGCAGTAGAAGTTCTTAGTCAAGACGGGAAGTTTTTAGGGAGTGCCTATCTTTCTCAACAGAACAAGGGAATTGGTTGGTTCATCAGCAAGGAAAAGGTTAGCTTTAGCCAAATCTTCTTTGAATCTCTGTTTCGTAAGGCAAAGGAAGCTAGAATACCTTATTATCAAGATGACTTGACCACTGCCTTTCGCCTTTTTAACCAAGAGGGGGATGGTTTTGGTGGTTTGACTGTTGATCTCTATGGAGATTATGCTGTCTTTTCTTGGTACAACTCCTTTGTTTACCAGATTCGGAAGTTGATAGTAAAGGCTTTTAAGGAAGTTTTTCCTGAGGTCTTAGGAGCGTACGAAAAGATTCGTTTTAAAGGTCTAGATTACGAGTCTGCCCATGTTTATGGTGAGGAAGCGCCAGACTATTTTACTGTTCTTGAGAATGGCGTGCTCTATCAAGTCTTTATGAATGATGGCTTGATGACAGGTATTTTCCTGGACCAACATGAGGTTCGTGGGAGTTTGGTGGATGGTCTAGCCATGGGTAAATCCTTGCTCAATATGTTTTCCTATACGGCTGCCTTTTCAGTTGCTGCAGCTATGGGAGGCGCGAGTGAGACAACTTCTGTCGACTTGGCCAAACGGTCGAGAGAGCTATCAGAAGCTCATTTTCAGGCAAATGGGCTCAGCACGGAAAATCATCGTTTTATCGTCATGGATGTCTTTGAGTACTTCAAGTATGCCAAGCGAAAAGGCTTGACCTATGATGTGATTGTGCTTGATCCGCCGAGCTTTGCCCGCAATAAAAAACAAACATTCTCTGTAGCTAAGGACTATCACAAGTTGATTTCCCAGAGTCTAGAGATTTTAAATCCGGGAGGCATTATCATTGCCAGTACCAATGCTGCCAATGTTTCCCGCCAGAAATTTACAGAACAAATTGATAAAGGTTTTGCAGGAAGAAGGTATCAGGTCTTGAACCAATATGGTCTTCCAGCAGACTTTGCCTATAATAAAAAAGATGAAAGCAGTAATTACCTCAAGGTGATTAGTATGAAGGTTAGTAAATGAAATTAGTCGTCTCAGTAATGCCAAGAAGTTTAGAAGAAGCGCAAGAACTGGATGCCACTAGGTATGAAGATGCCGATATCATTGAGTGGCGTGCAGACTTTCTTGCAAAGGATGCTATTTTACAGGTAGCACCTGCAATCTTTGAGAAATTCGCAGGCCGCGAACTTGTCTTTACCCTTCGGACTCGCTATGAGGGAGGAGAAATCGAACTGTCTTCTGAGGAGTATGTTCAAATCATTAAGGAAGTTACTCAGCTCTATCAGCCGGATTATGTAGATTTTGAGTATTTCAGCTACAAGGACGTTTTTGAGGAAATGTTGGATTTTCCAAATCTTGTTTTGAGCTATCATAATTTCCAGGAGACACCTGAAAACATGATGGAAATTTTGTCTGAGTTGACCAGCCTTTCTCCCAAAGTAGTCAAGGTATCAGTTATGGCCCATACGGAGCAGGATGTTTTAGACCTGATGAACTACACTCGAGGATTTAAAACACTCAACCCTGAGCAAGAGTACGTGACCATTTCCATGGGGAAAATGGGCAAGGTATCACGCATTACTTCAGATGTGACGGGTTCAAGTTGGTCATTTGCTAGTCTGGATGAAGCGAGTGCCCCAGGTCAGATTTCGCTATCAAACATGAAGAAAATCAGGGAGATTTTGGATGAAGCTTGATGGCTACACACGTATGGCAGCTGTTGTTGCAAATCCCATCAAACACTCTATTTCACCCTTTATCCACAATAGGGCCTTTGAGGCGACAGCTACCAATGGTGCCTATGTAGCTTGGGAGATTGAAGCGGGTGATTTGGCAGAAACAGTCGCTAATATTCGCCGTTACCAGATGTTTGGGATTAATCTCTCCATGCCTTACAAGGAGCAAGTGATTCCTTATCTGGATGAGTTGAGTGATGAGGCTCGTTTGATTGGGGCGGTCAATACAGTTGTTAATCAAGACGGAACGTTAATTGGATATAATACAGATGGCAAGGGATTCTTTAAGAGCTTGCCTTCTTTTACAATCTCGGATAAGAGAATGACCATTCTGGGCGCAGGTGGTGCAGCCAAATCCATTTTGGCGCAAGCTATTTTGGATGGCGTCAGTCAGATTTCAGTTTTTGTTCGTTCAGTTTCCATGGAAAAAACAAGACCTTACCTAGACAAGTTGCAGGACCAAACAGGATTTAAAGTGGACTTATATGCTTTAGAAGATATTTCTGAGCTGCAAGAAAGGATTGCTGAGTCGGATTTACTGGTCAATGCGACCAGTGTAGGAATGGATGGTCAGTCGTCCCCAGTTCCAGAAAGCATCAATTTGCCAGAAACTCTCTTGGTGGCAGATATCATTTACCAACCTTTTGAGACGCCGTTTTTGAAATGGGCTAGAAGTCAGGGCAATCCAACCGTCAATGGCCTGGGGATGTTGCTCTATCAAGCTGCTGAAGCTTTTCAACTGTGGACAGGTAAAGAAATGCCAACAGACGAGATTTGGCAGTCCTTAACAGAAAAATATAAATAGTGAAAAGGAGACCTTACTATGAAAATCAGAATCGATATTCCGCATCATTCTTATGATATTCAAATTGAAAAAGGTTGTCTGGCTCAGGCTGGTCAATGGTTGCGAGAACTCTGGCAACCACAAAAAGTGGTTATCGTAACCGACAACCATGTAGCCTCTCTCTATGCAGAGAAGGTTAAACTCAGCCTAGAAGATGCTGGTTTTCAGGTAGCTGTTTTTGACTTTTTAGAAGGCGAAGAACGAAAAAATTTAACAACTGTTCAGAAAGTCTATGAATTTTTAGTCAAGCAGGGTTTGACTCGTAGCGATGGGATTGTGGCTCTTGGTGGAGGTGTCGTTGGGGACCTAGCTGGTTTTGTGGCCTCTACCTATATGCGGGGCATTCACTTTGTTCAGATTCCGACTAGTTTGACAGCCCAGGTTGATTCTTCTATCGGTGGAAAGACGGGCGTCAATACTCCTTTTGCTAAAAATATGGTGGGTACCTTTGCCCAACCAGATGGGGTTCTGATTGACCCGCTTGTCCTTGCAACACTCGGGAAAAGAGAGTTGATTGAAGGGATGGGTGAGGTTATCAAGTATGGCTTGATTGAGGATCCAGAACTTTGGGCTCTCTTGACGGAGCTAGATGGTTCTGTAGAGAGCATTCTGGAGCATGCAGAGACTTTGATTGAACATTCTTGTCAGGTTAAGCGCAAGATGGTGGTTGAGGATGAGTTGGATAAAGGTGTTCGCCTTTACCTCAATTTTGGGCACACTATTGGGCATGCCATTGAAGCGACTGCCGGTTATGGCAAGGTCATGCATGGTGAGGCCGTGGCCATGGGGATGGTGCAGATTTCCAAGGTTGCTGAGGGAAAAGGTCTTATGCCAGAAGGAATAACCCAGTCCATTAGAGAGATGTGCCAGAAATTTGGTTTACCTATTGACTATGAGAACTGGAATGTTGACAAGCTCTATCAGGCTTTGACTCATGATAAGAAAGCGCGTGGCAACACCTTGAAATTGGTCTTGGTACCAGAGCTTGGTTCAGCGAGCATTCACCCAGTTTCTCTGGAAGAGATGAAAGACTACTTGGTAAAATAAGGAGAACGTATGAGATATTTAAATGCAGGAGAATCACACGGCCCCCGTCTGACGGCTATCCTTGAAGGAATTCCAGCTGGACTTCCTTTGACAGCTGAGGATATCAATGAGGATCTGAAACGCCGTCAGGGTGGCTACGGTCGTGGTGGTCGTATGAAGATTGAGAGTGATCAGGTTGTCTTTACATCGGGCGTTCGTCACGGGAAGACGACAGGGGCTCCCATTACCATGGATGTCATCAATAAAGACCACCAGAAATGGCTGGATATCATGTCTGCTGAGGACATTGAAGACCGCCTGAAAAGCAAGCGGAAAATCACCCATCCTCGCCCAGGTCATGCCGATTTGGTAGGGGGCATCAAATACCGTTTTGATGATTTGCGAAATTCTTTGGAACGTTCATCAGCTCGTGAAACCACCATGCGAGTTGCTGTTGGGGCAGTAGCCAAACGTCTCTTAGCTGAGCTAGATATGGAGATTGCTAACCATGTCGTGGTCTTTGGTGGTAAGGAAATCGATGTACCTGAAAATCTAACAGTCGCTGAGATTAAGGAACGAGCTGCCCAGTCAGAAGTTTCTATTGTCAACCAAGAGCGGGAACAGGAAATCAAGGACTATATTGACCAAATCAAACGTGACGGTGATACCATCGGTGGGGTTGTGGAGACAGTCGTCGGAGGCGTTCCAGTTGGTCTTGGCTCTTATGTCCAATGGGACAGAAAATTAGATGCGCGATTGGCCCAAGCAGTTGTTTCTATCAATGCCTTTAAAGGGGTGGAATTTGGTCTTGGATTTGAAGCTGGTTACCGCAAAGGCAGCCAAGTTATGGATGAAATTCTCTGGTCTAAAGAAGACGGCTATACTCGTCGTACTAATAATCTAGGTGGTTTCGAAGGTGGCATGACCAATGGGCAACCCATTGTTGTTCGTGGCGTCATGAAACCTATTCCTACTCTCTACAAACCACTTATGAGTGTGGATATCGAAACCCACGAACCTTACAAGGCAACCGTGGAGAGAAGTGATCCGACCGCCCTTCCAGCTGCAGGTGTGGTCATGGAAGCCGTTGTAGCAACGGTTCTGGCACAAGAAATCCTTGAAAAATTCTCATCAGATAATCTTGAAGAATTAAAAGAGGCAGTTGCCAAGCACCGAGACTATACAAAGAACTATTAAGGAGTCCTTATGGCAAAAACCATCTATATCGCAGGTCTCGGTTTGATTGGTGCTTCGATGGCACTCGGTATCAGGCGTGATCATCCGGATTATGAAATTATAGGTTATAATCGCAGTCAGGCTTCGAGAGACATTGCCTTGGAGCGGGGGATGATAGACCGTGCGACGGATGATTTTGCCAGTTTCGCTCCCCTAGCAGATGTCATCATCCTGACCTTGCCAATCAAACAGACCATTGCTTTTATTAAGGAGCTGGCAAACTTAGATTTGAAGGAAGGCGTCATTATCTCGGATGCCGGCTCGACCAAGTCAGCCATCGTGGATGCGGCGGAGGAACATTTAGCTGGCAATCCTGTTCGCTTTGTCGGGGCCCATCCCATGGCCGGTAGCCACAAGACAGGGGCTGCCTCTGCGGATGTTAATCTCTTTGAAAATGCCTACTATATCTTCACACCTTCGAGCCTGACAAGTCCTGACACACTTGAGGAAATGAAAGATCTGCTTTCTGGCCTTCATGCTCGTTTTATCGAGATCGATGCCAAGGAGCATGATCGAGTGACTTCTCAGATTAGCCATTTTCCTCATATTCTGGCTTCCAGTCTCATGGAGCAGACAGCAGTTTATGCTCAAGAACATGAGATGGCAAGACGCTTTGCTGCGGGTGGTTTTCGAGATATGACTCGGATTGCAGAGAGTGAGCCAGGTATGTGGACTTCCATTCTCTTGTCCAATCGTGAGACTATTCTAGATCGAATTGCGGATTTCAAGGAGCGCCTAGATGAGGTTGGACAAGCCATCAGCAAGGGAGATGAAGAGCAAATCTGGAACTTTTTCAACCAAGCGCGTGCGCAACGTCAGGCCATGGAAATCCATAAGCGTGGTGGTGTGGACAGTTCTTATGACCTCTATGTCGATGTTCCCGATGAAGAAGATGTTATCTTGCGGATTTTGGAATTACTTCGTGGGACTTCTTTGGTTAATATCCACATCAACGAAGAAAACCGTGAAGATGTTCACGGGATTCTACAAATTTCATTTAAAAATGCTCAAGATTTAGAACGAGCTGAACGCTTAATTACAGAAAATACAGACTATACAGTCGTCATCAAATAAGGAGAAAATCATGTCAAATATTTACGATAGTGCAAATGAACTCAGTCGCGGGTTACGCGAATTACCAGAATACAAGGCAGTTAAGGCAGCCAAAGATGCCATCCAAGCTGATGAACAAGCTAGCAAGATTTTTGCAGACTATCTCGCTTTTCAGCAAGAAATCCAAGTCATGGCGCAAACGGGACAAATGCCAGATGCCTCTTTCCAAGAAAAGATGCAGTCCTTCAGCAAACAAATCCAAGAGAACGCTCTTTTGTCAGATTTCTTTGCCAAACAGCAACAATTGTCCATTTACCTTTCGGACATTGAAAAAATTGTCTTTGAACCTGTTTCAGAATTATTGAAATAGTATTTTATCTGTATAAAAGCCAGAAATTTCAGGAATTTCTGGCTTTTTTGTGATAAAATAAGAAAAAGTATTGCAAGTATGAGGTCAACTATGAAACTAAAAACAAACATTCGCCACTTACATGGCAGTATCCGAGTTCCAGGTGACAAGTCTATCAGCCATCGTTCGATTATTTTTGGAAGTTTGGCTGAGGGCGAGACTAAGGTTTATGATATTCTGCGTGGAGAGGATGTGCTTTCAACCATGCAGGTTTTTCGTGACCTTGGCGTTGAAATTGAGGATAAAGATGGTGTCATTACCATTCAAGGTCTGGGGATGGATGGTTTAAAAGCTCCTAAAAATGCTTTAGACATGGGGAATTCTGGCACCTCAATTCGCCTGATCTCAGGTGTTCTTGCTGGTGCAGATTTTAAAGTTGAAATGTTCGGAGATGATAGTCTTTCTAAACGTCCTATGGATCGTGTAACGATTCCATTGAAAAAAATGGGCGTTAGCATTTCAGGGAAAACTGAGCGAGACCTGCCCCCTCTTTGCTTAAAAGGGACGAAAAATTTAAAACCGATTCACTATGAGTTGCCAATCGCCTCTGCGCAAGTCAAGTCTGCCTTGATATTTGCAGCCTTGCAGGCTCAGGGGGAGTCCGTTATTATCGAGAAAGAATGTACTCGTAACCACACCGAAGATATGTTGCAACAATTTGGTGGCCATTTAAGTGTGGAAGGCAAGAAAATCACAGTTCAAGGACCACAAAAACTGATCGGACAAAAGGTAGTTGTTCCAGGAGATATTTCCAGTGCAGCCTTTTGGTTGGTCGCAGGTTTGATTGTTCCAAACTCTCGTGTGGTGCTGCAGAATGTGGGCATCAACGAAACGCGTACTGGTATTATTGATGTCATTCGCGCCATGGGAGGAAAATTGGAAATAAGTGAAATTGACCCAGTTGCTAAATCAGCAACCCTGACTGTCGAGTCTTCTGACTTAAAAGGAACAGAGATTGGTGGAGCCTTGATTCCCCGCTTGATTGATGAATTGCCTATTATTGCCCTTCTAGCGACCCAAGCGCAAGGTGTAACGGTCATTAAGGATGCTGAGGAACTCAAGGTCAAGGAAACCGACCGCATTCAAGTGGTGGCAGATGCCTTAAATAGTATGGGAGCGGACATCACCCCCACAGCAGATGGGATGATTATCAAAGGGAAATCCGCCCTTCATGGCGCTAGAGTCAATACGTTTGGTGATCACCGAATTGGAATGATGACAGCTATTGCAGCCCTCTTGGTTGCTGATGGAGAAGTGGAACTTGACCGTGCTGAAGCCATCAATACCAGCTATCCTAGCTTCTTTGATGATTTGGAGAGCTTGATTCATGGCTAAGGTATTACTCGGATTTATGGGGGCAGGCAAGTCGACAATCGCTAGAGGCTTGGACCCAGACTACATCGATATGGATACCTTAATCGAGGAACGTTTGGGCATGTCCATTGCGGATTTCTTCGCTGAAAAAGGAGAAGTGGCCTTTCGTCAAGTAGAGTCAGAAGTCCTATCTGACTTACTAAAAACGGACCAAGTTGTGTCAACTGGTGGAGGAGTTGTCATTTCTCAGAGAAATCGTGACTTGCTCAAAACCAATCCTGATAACATCTACCTAAAAGCAGATTTTGAAACTCTCTACCAACGTATCGCAGCTGATAAGGACAATCAGCGCCCACTGTTTCTAAATAATAGTAAGGAAGAACTGGCAGCTATTTTCCAAGAAAGACAAGCTTGGTATGAGGAAATAGCCAGTCAAGTTCTGGATGTGACTAAGTTAAGCCCAGAGGAAATTATAGAGGAACTGAGATGAAAATTGCCTATCTAGGTCCTAAGGGATCTTTTTCGCATCATGTTGTGCAGACAGCCTTTCCCAAAGAGGAATTGCGGGCCTTTGCCAATATCACAGATGTCATCAAGGCCTATGAACAAGGCTTGGTGGACTATTCGGTGGTGCCAGTTGAAAATTCTATTGAGGGTAGCGTTCATGAAAGCTTGGATTACCTTTTTCACCAGGCTCGCATCCAAGCAGTTGCAGAAATCGTTCAGCCCATTCACCAGCAGTTGATGGCGGTTCCCGGTCAGTCAAAAATTGAGAAAATTTTTTCTCATCCTCAGGCTCTGGCTCAAGGAAAGAAATTCATCGATGTGCACTATCCAGAGGCTAAAATTGAGGTAACCGCCAGTACCGCCTATGCGGCCCGCTTTATTTCGGAACATCCAGCCCAGCCATACGCAGCCATTGCTCCTAAAAGTTCAGCTGAAGAATATGGCTTGGAATTGATTGCAGAGGATATTCAGGAAATGGAAGCCAATTTCACACGTTTTTGGGTGTTAGGGGCAGAGATACCGAAGATTCCTTTGAACTCACAAGCTGAAAAAATGAGTTTGGCCTTGACCTTACCAGACAACCTACCTGGTGCTCTTTACAAGGCACTTTCGACCTTTGCTTGGAGAGGGATTGATTTAACAAAGATTGAAAGTCGCCCTCTTAAAACAGCCTTGGGAGAATACTTTTTCATTATCGATGTAGACTATAGTGACAAAGAACTGGTTCATTTTGCCAGACAAGAACTAGAGGCCATTGGGATCAAGCACAAGATTCTGGGGACTTACCCGATTTTTACCATAACTGATTTAGAAAAGGAGAGTCAATGAGCAAAGAAAATCCTTTAAGTCATCACGAGCAGTTACGTTATGACTATCTCTTCAAAAATATTCATTACCTCAACGACCGTGAACGGAGGGAGTTTGATTATCTGCAACAAAAAATGACAGGTCCCAAGTCTGAAGTTCACCATTTCTACCAAGAGGAAAAAGAAGAAACTTGGGGTAGAGATATTGATCTTCCGACTTATGGCAGTAGAAGTCGATCTAAGAGACGTGAAAAGGTAGCTCCTCTGCCTAAAGTCAAAAAGAAAAAAAGAAGAATTCGCTTCAAACGAATACTGACTTGGTTCTTGCTGTTGATTACATGTGTGGCCGCAGGGATGATTTTCATGTTTCTTCGAGGGTTCCAGTCAGCGGCCAATCCAACAAATAAGCCAGCTGACGCCAAGGCGGCTCAAGTAGAGGTCTTTAACGGTCAGGATACCAAAGACGGTGTGAATATCCTAGTCATGGGGACAGATGGCCGTATCGGTCAAAATAGTGCAGAAACCCGTACCGATACGATCATGGTGTTAAATGTCAGCGGATCGGATAAAAAGATCAAGCTAGTCAGCTTTATGCGTGACAACTTAGTTTATATCGACGGGTATAGTAAGATTGTAAATGGTCAGAAACAAACGGATAACAAACTAAATGTTGCCTATGAACTTGGGGAACAAGAAGGGCAAAAAGGTGCTGAAATGGTCCGCAAGGTTCTAAAAGACAACTTTGATTTGGATATTAAGTACTATGCCCTGGTCGACTTCCAGGCTTTTGCAACAGCTATTGATACCCTCTTCCCTGACGGAGTAACGATTGATGCTCAATTCTCAACATTGAATGGTCAACCTTTGACAGAAGCCACAGTTGGAGATGACCTTCATGCAACAGAGACAGAGTCGCCAACCCAAACCATTAAAGTTGGAAAACAGCAGATGAATGGATCCACCTTGCTGAACTATGCTCGCTTCCGTGATGATGATGAGGGAGACTATGGCCGTACCAAGAGACAACAACAAGTCATGTCAGCAGTTCTTGAGCAAATCAAAGATCCAACCAAACTCTTCACAGGTTCTGAGGCACTTGGAAAAGTCTTTGGCATGACATCAACAAATCTACCGTATAGCTTCTTGTTGACCAATGGATTATCTGTCCTAGAAGGTGCTCAAAATGGAATTGAAAGACTCACAGTACCAGAACTTGGTGACTGGGTAGATGCTTATGATGTCTATGGAGGGCAAGGACTTCTTGTCGATCAAAATAAATACCAAACCAAACTCGCTCAAATGGGAATGAGATAAGAGGCGATAAATGAAAAT
The DNA here is from genome assembly GCA_019458035.2 of Streptococcus oralis. GTDB lineage: Bacteria > Bacillota > Bacilli > Lactobacillales > Streptococcaceae > Streptococcus > Streptococcus oralis_BP. The sequence continues at coordinate 918,803 of CP185271.1, read as the reverse complement.
CAAAGTTTGATTCACTAGTGAAATGGTGGTCTGAGCTTTGGTTTTTCTTACTATCTGATAGATTTTTAAGGCTTTTTTATGGTATAATAAAATGATATAACTCGTTATTGGACAGAAGAGGAGAGATATGAGTGATTTGAAAGCGATTCAGGCTCGTAGCCTGGAAATGGCTGAATATTTCGTCGCATTTTGTAAAGAACATGATTTGTTGTGCTATCTCTGTGGTGGAGGAGCCATTGGCGCCCTTCGTAATAAGGGCTTCATTCCTTGGGATGATGACTTAGATTTTTTCATGCCCCGCAAGGACTATGAAAAATTGGCAGAACTGTGGCCCCGTTATGCAGATGAGCGTTATTTCTTGTCAAAGAGCAAGAAGGATTTTGTAGACCGTAACCTTTTTATCACCATTCGTGACAAGGAAACCACTTGTATCAAGCCTTATCAGAAGGATTTGGATTTGCCACACGGTTTGGCCTTGGATGTTTTGCCTTTGGATTATTATCCTAAAAATCCGGCTGAGCGTAAGAAACAGGTTCGTTGGGCTTTGATTTATTCACTCTTTTGCGCCCAAACTATCCCAGAAAAGCATGGTGCTATCATGAAATGGGGAAGTCGCATCTTACTCGGCCTAACTCCAAAATCTCTACGTTATCGCATTTGGAAAAAAGCTGAAAAAGAAATGACCAAGTATGGTCTGGCTGAGAGCGATGGAATCACGGAATTATGCTCAGGTCCCGGCTACATGAGAAACAAATACCCGATCGCATCTTTTGAAGATAATCTTTTCTTGCCATTTGAAGGAACTGAGATGCCCATACCAGTTGGCTATGATGCCTATCTCAGCACTGCTTTTGGGGACTATATGACACCGCCACCGGCGGACAAGCAAGTACCGCATCATGATGCCATTATAGCAGACATGGACAAGAGCTACACAGAGTATAAGGGAGAATATGGTGGATAAGAAAAAAATTCTGTTTTTCATGTGGTCCTTTTCTCTTGGAGGCGGAGCAGAGAAGATTCTATCTACCATTGTTTCAAATCTGGATCCAGAGAAGTATGATATTGATATTCTTGAAATGGAGCACTTTGATAAGGGGTATGAAACGGTTCCCAACAATGTTCATATTTTAAAGGCTTTTCAGGATTATCGTCAACCAAGATGGTTACGAGCTCTTTTGTGGAGAATAAGAATCTATTTTCCAAGGCTGACTCGTCGCTTGCTTGTGAAAGATGACTATGATGTTGAAGTTTCCTTTACCATTATGAATCCACCCCTTTTGTTTTCTAAAAGAAAAGAAGTCAAGAAGATCTCTTGGATTCATGGAAGTATTGAGGAATTCTTAAAGGATAGTTCAAAACGTGAATCGCATAGACGTCAGTTGGATGCTGCGGATACCATAGTAGGAATTTCAAAAAAGACCAGTAATTCTATCAAAGAAGTGTACCCAGATTATTCTTCGAAATTACAAACGGTATACAATGGTTATGATTTTAAGAGTATTTTAGAAAAATCTCAAGAGAAGATAGATATTGAGATTGCGCCTCAAAGCATCTGTACCATTGGACGTATTGAGGAAAATAAGGGTTCTGACCGTGTAGTGGAAGTGATACGACTATTGCACCAAGAAGGGAAACACTACCATCTTTATTTTATAGGTGCTGGTGACATGGAAGAGGAACTGAAAAAACAGGTCAAAGAGTATCAGCTTGAAGACTATGTACATTTTCTTGGTTATCAAAAAAATCCTTACCAGTATTTATCTCAGATGAAAGTTCTCTTGTCTATGTCTAAGCAAGAAGGTTTTCCTGGTGTTTATGTAGAAGCCTTGAGTCTTGGAATCCCTTTTGTCTCTACTGATGTCGGAGGTGCCGAGGAATTATCCCAAGAAGGCCGATTCGGACAAATCATTGAGAGCAATCAAGAGGCAGCTCAGGCAATTACGAACTACATGACTTCTGCTTCAAACTTTGATGTTAATGAAGCTAGCCAATTCATTCAACAATTTACAATTGCCAAACAAATCGAACAAGTAGAAAAACTATTAGAGGAGTAGCATGGAAACTGCATTAATTAGTGTGATTGTTCCAGTCTATAATGTGGCGCAATACCTAGAAAAATCGATAGCCTCCATTCAGAAGCAGACCTATCAAAATCTGGAAATCATTCTTGTTGATGATGGGTCAACGGATGAAAGTGGTCGCTTGTGCGATTCAATCGCTGAACAAGATGATAGAGTTTCAGTGCTTCATAAAAATAACGAAGGCCTGTCACAAGCGCGAAACGATGGAATGAAGCAGGCTCATGGGGATTATCTGATTTTTATTGACTCGGATGATTATATCCATCCAGATATGATTCAGAGTTTATATGAGCAATTAATTCAAGAAGATGCAGATGTTTCGAGCTGTGGTGTCATGAATGTCTATTCAAATGATGAAAGCCCACAGTCAGCCAATCAGGATGATTATTTTGTCTGTGATTCTCAAACATTTCTGAGGGAATACCTCATAGGTGAAAAAATACCAGGAACGATCTGCAATAAGCTAATCAAGAGAGAGATTGCCACTGCCCTATCCTTTCCAAAGGGATTGATTTACGAAGATGCTTATTATCATTTTGATTTAATCAAGTTGGCCAAGAAGTATGTGGTTAATACAAAACCCTATTATTACTATTTTCATAGAGGGGATAGCATTACGACCAAACCTTATGCAGAAAAGGACTTAGCCTATATTGATATCTATCAAAAGTTTTATAATGAAGTTGTGAAAAACTATCCTGACTTGAAGGAGGTCGCTTTCTTCAGATTGGCCTATGCCCACTTCTTTACTCTGGATAAGATGCTTTTGATAGAGGATTACAGAGAAATTAAAGAATATCCAGCGATTTATCATTTTTTGAAGAAGCACGCTTTTTCTGTTTTTAAAAATCCTATTTTTAGAATGGGGAGACGAATTAGTGCTTTAGCTCTATTTTTAAACATACGATTGTATCGAATATTGTTATTAAAAAATATTGAACAGTCAAGAAAAATTAATTAGAAAAGGAGGAGAGAAATGATTGATGGCAAACGAATATTGCTTTGTGCGACCATTCTAAGCTATTTCTTAACAATTTTAAGTGGCATCACTTATTTGTTTACAAATGAAAATGTCGTACTTTTAACGACTCTACTATTGTTGCTGATTAGTAGCCTTCTATTTTGCTGGAATAATATAAAATATTATTTAATTCACTTTATTTTTTATATTACAATTTTTATATTTTTGGTATCCAGACCCACGATAGATTACTTTAGAGATGGAGCCTTAGACACTTACCAACCTATTGCTTATCGCTTTTCTTTTTTGGTGGTAATCGTCTCAATATTGGGACTGACAATAGGAGGATTTATTGCTAGTTATTACATCAACAGAAAGAAAGTTCACGATATAGAAGTTAGACAAGAATCTACTGCAAACTTTATAAAAAACTTACGTTTTGTATCACTGAGTGTATTTTTGATTACCTATCCATTTTACTTTTTAAGACTACTTGAACGTTTGCTTTATCGTTTACAGACTTCTTATTACAACTATTATGCAAATTTTGAGAGTCAACTTCCATATTTTACCTATATCTTATCGACATTTACGGTTTATGCGATGTGTATGTACTTGGCAACTAAACCAAAAAAATTACACGCGACAGCAGTGCTAGTGTCCTTTATTATCGCAAATACTATTCATTTAGCAATAGGAACACGTAATCCTTTCATTTTAAGTATTCTATTTGCTTTTGTATATTATTTTATGCGTGAGCAGACTGAAAAGGGAAAATGGATTGGCTTCAAAGAGAAATTGGCCATTTTTGTTGGATCACCTATTCTTATGTTAGCAATGGGAATTCTTAATTATGTGCGAGATAATGTGCAAGTTTCTCATACAGGATTTTGGGATATTCTTCTTGATTTTATTTATAAACAGGGAACCAGTTTTGGAGTATTGGCGAGAGGATTTTTATACAACAGTAGTCTCCCTTATAGAGATTTTCGGAATTTCACCTTTGGTCCTATAATTGACTATTTTGCAAGGGGAAGTTTGGGAATTATTTTTGGAGCGAAACCATTTGAACATACAACAAATAGTATTGAATTGGCCATTGATAGTAACAGCTACGCTAATAACTTATCTTATCTTGTCCTAAACAAGGAATACTTAAAAGGTCATGGTATTGGTAGTAGTTACATCATGGAGTTGTATACCGATTATGGTATGATGGGAGTTTTCCTACTAAGTCTCCTACTTGGCTTATTATTTATAGCAATGTTGCAAGTTGCTTATCGCTCGAAAACCATCTTATTCGCTTTGTCCCTATTAATCTTGAATAATATCTTCTTTATGCCAAGAAGTAGCTTTTCGGAAAGTTTCTTTAACCTGTTTACAATGCAATTCTGGGGAATTGTTCTTGTTATGCTATTTGTCGCTAAAATGATTACTAAAAAAAATCAATATCTAATACAAAAAAGGAGTTAACTCATGTTTGAACACTATTCAGTAGAGGATCTATTTGCAAATCTCTATAAAAAACGGAAAATGAATCTGCTAGTTTTGATTGTTTTGTTTGCAATTATCGCTGTGCCATTTACGCTTACAGCGGTCAAAAACAAAAATACGGTGAAAGATACATCTAGCTATTCAACTTATATTACTTATAAAATTACGCCTCCAGAGGATTCTTCAAAAGTAATTTTGAACCATCAAGCTGGAAGATACAGTGATTTTTATGCTAAATTGATTGATGGTAATCTAAATGGAGCCTTTCTTTTTAATGATGTTGATTCAGATAAAATGAAAAAAATTGCTAGTGATTTGGATACGACAGAATCAGCCTTAAAAAATTCAACCAGTGACTACTGGACTAAAAAATTAACGGTAAATTCATTAATTGATGACGCAGGTGTAAGTATCAAAATTTTAACACCTAGCAAAGAGGTAAATGATTTTCTTGAGACCAAGTTTGATTCATTAATTGATAAATTTAAGAGTACCTATGCAAATGTTAAAATTGAAAAGTTAGACACAGTCAATTCAAAAGAGTTAAATCCTAGTGGTGAAATTACAGTTGGCTTCAATCTTAAAAATCTGGTTTTGCGCTTAGCAGTTATAGGAGTTCTATGTGTTGTTCTCCTTATTATGGGAAATGTTCTTGTCTACATTTTTAATCCGACAATTAATCGTGCAGGCGACTTTTTGGCCTATCAACTAGATTTTGTTTCAAATATCACTACCAATGATAACCTATCACAACTTTTGAGTTATAGATGTGAAGGTCAACCATTAGCAATTGTCAGTTCAGATAGTCGTATCTTAAAGAAATTACAAGAAAATTATAAATTAAATATAGAGGGTATTCATTTTGTAGATTTGCAAAATGTAAAAGATCTTTTAGCAACGGACAATGTTCTATTCGTTGAGGAATATGGTGTTACTCGTTATAAAAAATTTGAAGAAAGCTTGCAGATGGTTAGAAATCTAAATCGTTCAGTTTTAGGAGTCATAGCTTTTAATCTATAAAGTATCTTCATAAAAAGTGAAGAGGTTCAATACTTAAAGAGGACGTGATAGTCCTCTTTTTTATGCCTACGATAAGGTAGAAAGGAAGTCTAATGATATTAGTGCTTTTTAACAAAGAGGAAACTTATAACAAGTGAAATAGAAATGCGTTGTTGAAACTAGTTTTCTCAATCAAAAAGGCCTTTTTAACTAACTTTATGATATAATAAACAACGAGGTAAATTGAATGAAAAGTATAAAATTAAATGCTCTGGCTTTTATGGGGATTCGTGTTTTAAATATTATTTTCCCCATTTTAACAGGTACATATGTTGCTCGTGTTTTGGATCGAACAGATTATGGTTATTTTAACTCTGTTGATACCATCCTATCTTTCTTCTTGCCCTTTGCAACTTATGGGGTTTATAACTACGGTCTTCGTGCCATTAGCAATGTGAAAGATAATAAAAAAGAGCTAAACAAAGTTTTCTCTAGTCTTTTTTATTTGTGTGTTGCTTGTACTATTATTACAACACTTGTGTATGTTTTATCCTATCCATTATTCTTTACAGCTAATCCTATTATTAAAAAGATCTATCTAGTAATGGGGGTGCAACTCGTTGCTCAGATTTTTTCAATTGAGTGGGTTAATGAGGCGCTTGAAAATTATAGCTTTTTATTTTATAAAACAGCTTTCATACGTGTTCTCATGTTGGTATCAATATTTTTATTTGTAAAAAACGAACACGATATTGTTGTCTATACTCTGGTAATGAGTCTATCAACCCTAATTAACTATCTCATTAGTTATTTCTGGATTAAACGAGATATAAAATTTGTAAAAGTTTCACTAAGTGAATTCAAACCGCTCTTCCTTCCACTGACAGCCATGCTTATTTTCGCAAATGCAAATATGTTATTTACATTTCTTGACCGTCTATTTCTTGTGAAAACGGGGATTGATGTGAATGTCAGCTACTATACCATTGCACAGCGAATTGTAACGGTTATTGCGGGGGTTGTTACAGGTGCAATTGGAGTTAGTGTCCCTCGTTTAAGTTATTATCTTGGAAAAGGAAAGAAAGAGGAGTATGTAAATTTAGTCAATCGAGGAAGCCGTATTTTCAATTTCTTTATCATTCCTCTTAGTATAGGCTTAATGATTTTGGGACCCCAAGCTATCTTAGTATATGGTAGTGAAAAATATATAGGTGGTGGTATTTTAACTTCCCTCTTTGCTGTTCGTACGATTATTCTTGCCCTAGATACTATTCTAGGATCACAAATTCTCTTTACAAATGGTTATGAGAGAAGAATTACCCTCTATACTGTTTTTGCGGGTATTTTGAATCTTATTTTAGATAGTTTACTCTATTTTTATGATATCTATACACCAGAGTATTATCTGATTACAACGATGCTATCTGAAACATTCCTTTTGATTCTTTATATTCTCTTTATCAATAAGCGTAAACTTATCAACTTACGGCACATTCTAAAGTATACTTTACGGTATTCTCTCTTCTCATCGACATTTATTCTAATTTACTTCCTAGTCAATTTTATATATCCGGTACAAATGGTTATCAACTTACCGCTCTTTATTAATATGTTTATCATTATGGCGTTATCTGCACTCAGTTATATTGGCTTACTAGTATGGACAAAAGATAGTATTTTCTATGAATTTTTAGGACACTTTATTTCGCTAAAAAAACGCGTTATAAAATAATAGGAGAAATATATGAGAAAATTAAGCATTGAAGAAGCTAAAAAGCTTGAACTTGATATTTTAGACTTTATAGATTCCTTTTGTAAGGAGCACGGCATCAACTATTGTATTAACTATGGGACCTTGATTGGTGCTATTCGACACAAGGGATTTATTCCTTGGGATGATGATATAGATCTTTCTATGACTCGTGAAAACTATGAAAAGTTTATTCAGTTATTTAGTGAGAAGCAATCAAGATATAAACTTCTCTCGTTAGAAACGGATGACCAATATTTTAATAACTTTATCAAAATTGTAGATCCTACAACAAAAATAATTGATACGAGAAATACAAAAACTTATGATTCGGGTGTATTCATTGATATTTTTCCGATGGATACATTTAATGATACTAAGGTAGTTGATATCTGCTATAAGTTGGAGAGTTTTAAACTATTATCCTTCAGTAAGCATAAGAATATTGTTTATGGAGATAGCAAGTTAAAAGATTTGATTCGTACTTTATTCTGGCTTCTTCTTCACCCTGTTTCTCCACGCTTCTTCGCTAATCAAATCGAAAAGCAAATTCAAAGATATAGGGTTGAGAATGGGAAATATGTAGCTTTCATTCCGTCAAAAGCTAAGGAAAAGGAAATTTTTCCAAGAGATATGTTTGATGAACTGATTGAAACGCCTTTTGAACATCTTGTTCTTCCAGCGCCTAAACATTTTGATGCTGTTTTAAAACAGTTTTATGATGATTATATGACAGTGCCACCTAAAGAAAAACAGATTTATAGCCATGAATTTGAAGCCTATAAATTGGAGGATTAAATGCAGTATTTAGAAAAAAATGAGATTAAAACTATTCAACTGGGCATTTTGGACTATATTGACGAAATTTGTAAAAAAAATAATATTTCTTATTTCCTCAGCTATGGAACAATGTTGGGAGCTGTTCGTCATAAAGGAATGATTCCTTGGGATGATGACATTGATATTTCTCTGTATAGAGAGGACTATGAACGTTTATTGAAAGCTATTGAAGAGGACCAGCATCCTATTTATCAAGTCCTTTCCTACGATACTTCATCTTGGTATTTCCATAATTTTGCAGCTATTTTAGATACATCAACTGTCATTGAGGATAATGTAAAGTATAAGCGTCATGATACTAGTTTGTTTATTGATGTCTTTCCAATCGATCAATTTTCAGATTTGAGCATCGTTGATAAGAGCTATAAATATGTTGCCTTGCGTCAGCTTGCCTATATCAAAAAAGAACGTGCGGTTCACGGAGATAGCAAATTAAAGGATTTTCTTCGATTGTGTACGTGGTATCCTCTCAGACTTGTTAATCCGAGATATTTCTATAAGAAAATCGATCAATTAGTAAAAAATAGTGTGACAGAAAATCCTACTTATGAAGGAGCTGTTGGAGTTGGAAAAGAAAAAATGAAAGAAGTCTTTCCAGCAGGGACCTTTAAAGAACTGATTTTAACAGAATTTGAAGGGAGAATGATGCCAATTCCTAAAAATTATGATGCCTTTTTAACACAGATGTATGGTGATTATATGACTCCTCCATCAAAAGAAATGCAGGAGTGGTATAGCCATAGTATAAAAGCCCATCGTAAGATAGAGAAGTAGCCCAGTTTCATAGGAGAGCGAGTCTTTTGAGTGTTTATTGGGAAAATCAGGATAGTACTATTCATATACAAAGCAGGATATGAAAATAGGCTAAAATGATGGTTCATAGAAATAATAAAGGAAAGTGTGATATACAATGAAGAATACAAAGATAAGAAAGTTAATATTATTTAGTTTTCTCATATGTACTTTAATTATGACTACCAAATTATCATCAGTCGATGCGGATACCATTTCCGCAGGGGATGGTAATCGAATCCACTTTATTAATTTAAAATCTAAGTCAGGGAGTGATGCCATTCTCTTAGAAAGCAAAGGACACTTTGCTTTAATTGATATGGGTGAAGATTATGATTTCCCAGATGGAAGCAATCCACGTTATCCAGATAGGTGGGGAATTACCATGGACAATGATCAAGTTTTAGAGGATCGATTGTTCCGTCATCTGAAACAGGTTGGTGTTGAAAAGCTAGATTTTATCTTGGGTACTCATGTCCACAGTGATCATATTGGTTCTGCAGATGAAGTACTAAAACATTATCCTGTTGATAAATTTTATCTAAAAAGATACTCAGATGAACGCATTACAACACAGTGGAGGTTGTGGGATAATCTCTATAACTATGATAATGCGGTTAAAACAGCTCTTGAACGTGGTGTAAATCTTATACAAGATATCTCTGACAACGACAGCCACTTTACCATGGGTGATATGGATATTCAGCTTTATAACTACAAAAATGAGTATGACAGTGAAGGAAAGCTTAAAAAGGTTTTCGATGATAATTCAAACTCAATAGTTGCTGTTGTTACTGTAGCTGGAAAGAGAATCTATCTAGGTGGAGATTTGGACAATGCCGAAGGAGCAGAAGATAAGTTAGGCCCGGTTATCGGTAAGGTTGATATGATGAAATGGAACCATCATTATGATGCGACAATTTCAAATACAGTTAACTTTATTAATAATTTATCACCAAGTATTGTTGTTCAGACAAGTGGATCAGATATTAATCGTGAATCCACTAGAGCTCTACTTCGAGAAAAGAATATAAAAATAGTAAAAGCTTATAGTCATACCAAAGATGCGACTGTTTTTGATATAGATAAAGAAGGATTTACTAACGTTTCGGAAGTTTTTCCCGATATACCGACAGTTAGAGAAAAATGGTATAAAGAAGACGGTTACTGGAAATATCGCTTGTCCGATGATGAAATGACAATTGGTTGGCGAAAAATAGACGGTGTTTATTATTTCTTTAATGGACAAGGACAAATGCAAGCTGGCAAATGGTTGCATTTGAAAGATTCTAGAGAAAAAATTGATGGAAACTGGTATTACCTAAATAACAACGGTGACATGCGAGAAACTGGTTGGTTTAACCAAGATGGTAATTGGTACTATATCACATCAACGGGAGCAAGAAGCTATAATGAACTTTTAGAAATTGCGGGGCAGAAATACCTATTTGATAAAGATGGTAAGATGCTAACAGGATATCAAGTCTTTAATGGCAAGAAGATGTTCTTTAGCGAAAGTGGTGCACTTCAAACAGCAGGTAATCCTTCAACTTGGCAAAAGATTGACTCAGATTGGTATTTCTATGATGAGGATGGATTACGGACTGTCGGTAAAAAGAATATCAATGGAAGCACATACTACTTTAATCAAGAAGGTGTCATGCAAACAGGCTGGGCCTTTGTTGATGGTCACTGGAACTATTTTGCAAGTTCTGGAGCTATGAAAACCGGCTGGGTCAAGGATCAGGAAACATGGTATTATTTGGATAAAGATGGCATCATGTTAACTGGAAGCCAAGATATCAATGGTGTCCGTTACTATTTGAACGCTAGTGGTGCCATGCAGACGGGCTGGGCCTTTGTTGATGGTCACTGGAACTATTTTGCAAGTTCTGGAGCTATGAAAACTGGTTGGGTCAAGGATCAGGAAATATGGTATTATTTGGATAAAGATGGCATCATGTTAACTGGAAGCCAAGATATCAATGGTGTCCGTTACTATTTGAATGCCAGTGGTGCCATGCAAACAGGCTGGGCCTTTGTTGATGGTCACTGGAACTATTTTGCAAGTTCTGGAGCTATGAAAACTGGTTGGTTGAAAGATAATGAATCATGGTATTATTTGAACCCCGAAACAGGTATCATGGTCGTAGGCTCTAAAGAAATTGACGGTAAAACCTATTTCTTCAAATCCTCAGGTATCATGCAAGTTGGATGGCAGTGGTCAAACGATGCCTGGCATTATTACACTGAGTCTGGTGCACTTCAAACTGGTTGGTTGAAGAATGGTGATGCGTGGTATTATCTTGAAGGTAAGGAAGGCGTTATGTTAGTCGGCCTTCATCAAGTAGATGGTAAGCAATATTACTTTAGCGGATCTGGTGCCATGCAAACAGGTTGGAAATGGTTTGATAATCATTATCGTTACTTTGAATCAAATGGAGCTATGAAAACTGGTTGGATAAAAGACAAAGGTATCTGGTATTATCTAAATCCCGAAGATGGAATCATGTTGGTTGGCCTTCATAAAGTAAATGGTGATCATTATTACTTTGATGAATCCGGAGCTATGCAAACGGGTTGGAAACAGCTTGATGGTAATTGGTACTATTTCCAAGCTGATGGTTCTTTGTTGAAGAACGCAACAACACCTGATGGTTACAAGGTAAACGAAGAAGGAATTTGGAAAATAAGTCAAACCACGGTAGCAGTGGAGCAAGATAAGAAAGAACAGATAACTGAAACTTCTACTTCGGCTGAGAATTCATCTCATGTTGAGGATAGTTCTTCACACCATATGATTGAGGAATAAATATGATGTGTAAACACCTTAGAAGCAGGTAGGACTAAACCTGATTTTAAGGTGTTTTTTAAGTTTTATATTGATGCTAATATTATAAAGTTAACTCTAAATATACAATATTCTCGCTTCATTCTTTTGATAAAATCGTAAAAATCTAGTATAATAGATAGACTGAAAGTATGAGGTTACTAGATATGAAGATGAAACAAATTAGTGATACAACACTGAAAATCACGATGACTTTAGATGATTTGATAGATCGGGGAATGGAGATTGCCGACTTTCTCGTTCCTCAGGAAAAAACAGAAGAGTTTTTCTATGCTATTTTAGATGAATTGGATATGCCTGACAATTTCCTGGATAGTGGCATGCTGAGTTTCCGCGTGACGCCAAAACCTGATAAGGTCGACGTCTTTGTGACCAAGTCCAAGATTGACCAGAATCTGGATTTTGAAGATTTGGCGGACTTACCAGACATGGAAGAATTAGCCCAAATGTCGCCGGATGAATTTCTCAAAACCTTGGAAAAGAGCATTGCAGATAAGACCAAGGACGATATTGAGGCCATCCAATCTCTAGAGCAGGTCGAAGCAAAGGAAGAAGAGCAAGAGCAAGCGAACAAAGAGACTGAGAGCAAGAAGGAACCTTATATCTACTATATCTTGCGTTTCGCAAATCTTGCTGACCTAGTTGCTTTTGCAAAGACTGTTAACTTCCAGATGGAAACATCTGAACTCTATAAGATGAATGACCACTATTATTTGACAATCTTAGTTGATGTGGAGAATCATCCTAGTCCATATCCAGCCTGGCTCTTGGCTCGTATGCGTGAATTTGCTGACGACAGTGATATCAGTCGTTCGGTTTTACAAGAGTATGGTCACATCTTGATCAATCACGACGCTGTGTTCGGTCTTCAAAAAATTAATTCATAGTTTTTAGAAATCAATTTTTACTTATCAGAAAAGGCGAATCAGATGATTCGTTTTTTTCTTTTCTTTTCTATCTATAAATAGTGGTTTTCTTGGATAGGAATTTTCACAAAATTCTGTTATAATGGCTATATCAGAAAATTTCTAGGAGACAAACATGACAGTTAAAATTGCTTTACTTGGATTTGGTACCGTTGCAAGTGGCGTACCTTTCCTCCTAAAGGAAAATGGAGAAAAAATTATCCAGTCAGCTCATTCAGAGATTGAAGTAGCCAAGGTATTGGTCAAGGATGAAGATGAAAAGAACCGCTTGCTTGCAGCAGGAAATGACTTTAACTTTGTAACCAATGTAGATGATATTTTAGCAGACAAGGACATTACTATCGTAGTGGAATTGATGGGGCGTATCGAACCAGCTAAAACCTTTATCACTCGTGCCTTAGAAGCTGGGAAACACGTTGTTACTGCCAACAAGGACCTTTTGGCTGTCCATGGCGCAGAATTGCTAGAAATCGCAAAAGAGCACAATGTGGCACTCTACTACGAAGCAGCAGTAGCTGGTGGGATTCCAATTCTTCGTACGTTGGCAAATTCGCTGGTTTCTGACAAAATCACTCGTGTCCTTGGCGTGGTTAACGGGACTTCTAACTTCATGATGACCAAGATGGTCGAAGAAGGCTGGTCCTACGAAGATGCTCTTGCTGAAGCACAACGCCTTGGGTTCGCAGAAAGCGACCCGACAAATGACGTAGATGGGATTGATGCTGCCTACAAGATGGTCATTTTGAGCCAGTTTGCCTTTGGGATGAAGGTTGCCTTTGCCGATGTAGCTCACAAGGGAATCCGCAACATCACACCTGAGGATGTGGCTGTAGCTCAAGAGCTTGGTTATGTAGTGAAATTGGTTGGTTCTATCGAAGAAACTCCTTCAGGTATTGCCGCAGAAGTGACCCCAACCTTCCTACCTAAAGCACACCCACTTGCTAGTGTGAATGGCGTGATGAACGCTGTCTTTGTTGAATCCATCGGTATCGGTGAGTCTATGTACTACGGACCAGGTGCTGGTCAAAAACCAACTGCAACAAGTGTTGTAGCAGATATTGTCCGTATCGTTCGTCGCTTGAATGATGGTACCATTGGTAAAGACTTCAACGAATATAGCCGTGAACTTGTCTTGGCTAATCCTGAAGATGTCAAAGCCAATTATTACTTCTCAATCTTGGCTCCAGACTCAAAAGGTCAGGTCTTGAAGTTGGCTGAAATCTTCAATGCCCAAGAGATTTCCTTCAAGCAAATCCTCCAAGATGGCAAAAAGGGTGACAAAGCGCGTGTGGTCATCATTACACATAAGATCAATAAAGCGCAGCTTGAAAAGGTTTCAGCTGACTTGACCAAGGTATCAGAATTTGACCTCTTGAATACCTTCAAGGTGCTAGGAGAATAAGATGAAGATTATTGTACCTGCAACCAGTGCCAATATCGGTCCAGGTTTTGACTCGGTCGGTGTAGCTGTAACCAAGTATCTTCAAATTGAGGTCTGTGAAGAGCGGGATGAGTGGTTGATTGAACATCAGATTGGCAAATGGATTCCACACGATGAGCGCAACCTTTTACTCAAGATTGCTTTACAAATTGCACCTGACTTGCAACCAAGACGTTTGAAAATGACCAGTGATGTTCCCTTGGCACGTGGTTTGGGTTCTTCCAGCTCGGTTATTGTTGCTGGGATTGAACTAGCTAATCAATTGGGCAAGCTCAACTTGTCAGACAATGAAAAATTGCAGCTGGCGACCAAGATTGAAGGGCATCCTGACAATGTGGCTCCAGCTATCTATGGAAATCTTGTTGTTGCGAGCTCTGTTGACGGAGAAGTTTCAGCCATTGTGGCAGACTTCCCAAAGTGTGATTTTCTAGCCTACATCCCAAACTATGAATTGCGTACCAGAGACAGCCGCGGTGTCTTGCCTAAAAAGTTGTCCTACAAGGAAGCTGTTGCGGCAAGTTCGATTGCCAATGTTGCAGTTGCAGCCTTGTTGGCAGGAGACATGGTGACTGCTGGTCAGGCGATTGAGGGAGACCTCTTCCACGAGCGCTATCGTCAAAGTCTGGTTCGTGAATTTACGACGATTAAGCAAGTAGCCAAAGAGAATGGTGCCTATGCAACCTATCTTTCTGGAGCTGGTCCGACAGTTATGGTTCTGGCTTCTCATGACAAGATGCCCAAGATTAAGGCTGAATTGCAAAAGCAGTCTTTCAAAGGCAAACTTCATGATTTGAAGGTGGATACCCAAGGTGTTCGTGTAGAAGCAAAATAAAGAATAGATGATAGGATGGGGAAACACTCGATTCGAGGGTTTCCTATCCTTTTTTTGAAAAGAAGTCTAGTTACAAACTTGATAAAGGAGAAACGAAGATGGCAGAAATTTATCTAGCAGGTGGTTGTTTTTGGGGTTTAGAGGAGTATTTTTCCCGAATTTCTGGAGTGCTAGCAACCAGTGTTGGCTACGCCAATGGGCAGGTCGAAACGACTAATTACCAGCTGCTCAAGGAAACAGATCACGCAGAAACGGTTCAAGTGATTTACGATGAGAAGGTAGTGTCACTCAGAGAGATTTTACTCTATTATTTCCGTGTCATTGATCCCTTATCTATCAACCAGCAAGGGAATGACCGTGGTCGCCAATATCGAACTGGGATCTATTATCAGGATGAAGCAGACTTGCCAGCTATCTACACAGTGGTGCAGGAGCAGGAGCGCATGCTTGGTCGAAAGATTGCAGTGGAAGTGGAGAAACTTCGCCACTACATTCTGGCGGAAGACTACCACCAAGACTATCTTAAGAAGAATCCTTCGGGTTACTGTCATATCAATGTGACCGATGCTGAAAAGCCATTGATTGACGCAGCCAACTATGAAAAGCCTAGTCAAGAGGTGTTAAAGGAAAACTTAACTGAAGAGTCTTACCGTGTCACCCAAGAAGCTGCTACAGAGGCTCCATTTACCAATGCCTATGATAAAACCTTTGAAGAAGGGATTTATGTAGACATCACGACTGGTGAGCCACTCTTTTTCGCCAAGGATAAGTTCGCTTCAGGTTGTGGTTGGCCGAGCTTTAGTCGTCCGATTTCTAAGGAATTGATTCACTATTACAAAGATCTGAGTCATGGAATGGAGCGAATCGAGGTTCGTTCTCGGTCAGGAAATGCTCACTTGGGTCATGTCTTTACAGATGGACCTCAGGAGTTAGGTGGCCTGCGTTACTGTATTAATTCTGCCTCCTTGCGCTTTGTAGCCAAGGATGAGATGGAAAAAGCAGGATATGGCTATCTATTACCTTACTTAAACAAATAAAACTGAGAGGGTGGGGCTTCCCACTTTCTTCATTTCTAGAATATGAATAGAAGGGATTTATGAAACACTTACTATCTTACTTCAAATCCTATATTAAGGAATCAATTTTAGCACCCTTGTTCAAGCTACTAGAAGCTGTTTTTGAACTTTTGGTTCCCATGGTGATTGCTGGGATTGTTGACCAATCCTTGCCCCAGAGAGATCAAGGACACCTCTGGATGCAGATTGGCCTGCTCCTTATCTTTGCAGTGATTGGCGTTTTAGTGGCCTTGATTGCTCAATTCTATTCAGCCAAGGCAGCGGTAGGTTTTGCCAAGGAATTGACAAACGACCTCTATCGTCATATTCTTTCCCTACCTAAGAACAGCAGAGATCGTTTGACAACTTCTAGCTTGGTGACTCGCTTGACTTCGGATACCTACCAGATTCAGACTGGGATCAATCAATTCCTGCGCCTCTTTTTGCGAGCGCCTATTATCGTTTTTGGAGCCATTTTTATGGCCTATCGCATCTCAGCTGAGCTGACTTTCTGGTTCTTAGTCATGGTTGTCATTCTGACCATTGTCATTGTCGGTCTCTCTCGACTGGTCAATCCTCTCTACAGTAGTCTCAGAAAGAAAACGGACCAGCTGGTTCAGGAAACGCGCCAGCAATTGCAAGGAATGCGAGTTATTCGTGCTTTTGGCCAGGAAAAACGAGAGTTACAGATTTTTCAAACCCTTAACCAAGTCTATGCTAGATTACAAGAAAAGACAGGCTTCTGGTCTAGTTTGTTAACACCTCTGACCTATCTGATTGTCAATGGGACTCTCCTCGTTATCATCTGGCAGGGCTATATTTCTATTCAAGGAGGTTTACTCAGTCAAGGTGCCCTCATTGCCCTTATCAACTACCTCTTGCAGATTTTGGTGGAATTGGTTAAGCTCGCCATGCTGATCAATTCCCTCAACCAATCCTATATCTCAGCCAAGCGAATCGAGGAAGTCTTCGCCGAAGCTCCAGAGGATATTCATTCAGAATTAGAACAAAAACAAGTTACCAGTGATCGGGTTTTGCAAGTCAAAGAATTAACCTTTACCTATCCTGATGCGGCTCAACCTTCTCTGAGAGATATTTCCTTTAATATGAAGCAAGGGCAAATCCTTGGTATCATTGGGGGTACGGGTTCAGGTAAATCAAGCTTGGTGCAAGTCTTACTTGGTCTTTATCCAGCAGACAAGGGGAGCATTTACCTTTATCGAGATGGACGTAGTCCTCGTAATCTTGAGCAGTGGCGGTCTTGGATTGCCTATGTACCTCAAAAAGTCGAACTCTTTAAAGGAACTATTCGTTCCAATTTGACATTAGGTTTCAATCAAGAAGTAACTGACCAAGAACTCTGGCAGGCCTTGGAGATTGCGCAAGCAAAGGATTTTGTCAGTGAAAAGGAAGGACTCTTAGACGCCATAGTTGAGGCAGGAGGACGAAATTTCTCAGGTGGACAAAAACAAAGGTTGTCTATCGCCCGAGCAGTCCTGCGCCAAGCTCTGTTTCTCATCCTAGATGATGCGACCTCGGCCCTCGACACCATTACCGAGTCCAAGCTCTTGAAATCTATTCGAGAAAATTTGCCAAACACGAGCTTAATCTTGATTTCTCAACGGACTTCGACACTTCAGATGGCTGACCAGATTCTCCTCTTGGAAAAAGGTGAGCTACTAGCTGTTGGCAAGCACGATGACTTGATGAAATCCAGCCAAGTCTATCGTGAAATCAATGCATCCCAACATGGAAAGGAGGACTAGCATGAGACGACAAACCGCAAACCAGACGCTCAAACGTTTGGCCAAAGATTTAGCAAGCCATCCCTTCCTCCTTTTCCTAGCCTTTCTAGGAACTATTGCCCAGGTTGCCTTATCAATCTACCTACCTATTCTGATTGGGCAGGTCATTGACCAAGTCCTGGTGGCTGGTTCTTCACCAGTTTTTTGGCAGATTTTTCTCCAGATGATCTTGGTGGTAATAGGAAATACACTGGTACAATGGGCTAATCCTCTTCTTTATAATCGCCTAATCTTCTCTTATACCAGAGACTTGCGAGAGCGAATCATTCATAAGCTCCATCGGTTACCGATTGCTTTTGTGGATCGGCAGGGTAGTGGAGAGATGGTTAGTCGTGTGACTACAGACATAGAACAGCTGGCAGCCGGCTTGACCATGATTTTTAACCAATTTTTCATTGGTGTTTTGATGATTTTGGTTAGTATTCTAGCCATGCTCCAAATTCATCTCCTCATGACCCTCATGGTCTTGCTGTTGACGCCCCTGTCCATGGTGATTTCACGCTTTATTGCCAAACGCTCCTATCATCTCTTCCAGAAGCAAACAGAGACGAGAGGAATTCAGACTCAGTTGATTGAAGAATCGCTTAGCCAGCAGACTATTATCCAGTCCTTCAATGCTCAGACAGAGTTTATCCAAAGACTACACGAGGCGAATGCCAACTACTCAGGCTATTCTCAGTCAGCCATCTTTTATTCATCAACGGTCAATCCTTCAACTCGCTTTGTTAATGCACTCATCTATGCTCTTCTTGCTGGAGTGGGAGCCTATCGTATCATGATGGGATCCACCTTGACCATCGGGCGTTTAGTGACTTTTTTGAACTATGTTCAGCAGTACACTAAGCCCTTTAACGATATTTCTTCTGTTCTAGCCGAATTGCAAAGTGCTCTCGCTTGTGCAGAGCGTGTCTATGCTGTCTTAGAAAGTACAGAGGTGGCTGAAACAGGTAAGGAAATCTTGACCAGTGACCAAGTACAGGGAGCCATTTCCTTTAAGCATGTTTCTTTTGGCTACAATCCTGAAAGGATCTTGATTAAGGACTTATCCATCGATATCCCAGCTGGTAGCAAGGTAGCCATCGTTGGTCCGACAGGTGCTGGTAAGTCAACTCTTATCAATCTCCTCATGCGTTTTTATCCTATTAACTCGGGAGATATCTTGCTAGACGGTCGTTCCATTTACGACTATACCCGAGCGTCATTGAGACAGCAGTTTGGCATGGTGCTCCAAGAAACCTGGCTCAAGCAAGGAACCGTTCATGACAATATTGCCTTTGGAAATCCTGACGCCAGTCGGGAGCAGGTGATTGCTGCCGCCAAAGCAGCCAACGCAGACTTTTTCATCCAACAGTTGCCACAGGGATACGATACCAAGTTGGAAAATGCAGGAGAATCTCTCTCTGTCGGTCAAGCCCAGCTCTTGACCATCGCCCGAGTCTTTCTAGCTATTCCAAAGATTCTTATCTTAGACGAGGCGACTTCCTCCATCGATACACGGACAGAGGTGCTAGTACAGGATGCCTTTGCCAAACTCATGAAGGGGCGCACAAGCTTTATTATTGCTCACCGTTTGTCAACCATTCAGGATGCGGATTTGATTCTTGTTTTGGTAGATGGTGACATTGTGGAGCATGGTAACCATCATGATCTCATGGCTAGAAAGGGCAAGTATTACCAAATGCAAAAAGCTGCGGCTTTTAGCTCTGAATAATCCTTTCTATTTTGCAATATTATGGAAAAAAAAAGTTGCCTTTGGGTGACTTTTTTGTTACAATAGCTAGAAAAAATCAAGGTCTTAGAAGGAGAAAACAATGAAAGTCTATCAGCATGTAAATATCGTGACTTGTGACCAAGATTTCCATGTTTATTTGAATGGTGTCTTAGCCGTTAAGGACTCTCAAATCGTCTATGTCGGCCAAGAGAAGCAAGAGATTTTAGAGCAAGCTGAGCAGATTATAGACTATCAGGGAGCCTGGATTATGCCTGGTTTGGTTAATTGCCATACCCATTCTGCTATGACAGGTTTGCGAGGGATCCGGGATGATAGTAATCTCCATGAATGGCTCAATGATTATATTTGGCCAGCAGAAGCAGGATTTACTCCCGACATGACTACCAAGGCGGTCAAAGAGGCTCTGACGGAGATGCTCCAGTCAGGGACAACAACCTTCAACGATATGTATAATCCCAATGGTGTGGATATTGAGAGAATTTATCAGGTAGTGAAAGCATCTAAGATGCGTTGTTATTTCTCACCGACCCTCTTTTCTTCAGAGACAGAAACAACTGCTGAGACTATAAGCAGAACACGGTCCATTATAGAAGAAATCTTAGGATATGAAAACCCAAATTTCAAGGTTATGGTAGCCCCTCATTCTCCCTACAGCTGTAGTAGAGACTTGCTGGAAGTAAGCTTAGATATGGCAAAAGAGCTGAATATTCCCATCCATATCCATGTGGCGGAGACCAAGGAAGAGTCAGGAATTATCCTGAAACGATACGGCAAACGCCCCCTTGCCTTTCTAGAAGAACTAGGTTACTTAGATCATCCGTCTGTCTTTGCTCACGGGGTCGAATTAAACGAGAGAGAAATTGAACGCTTGGCAACTTCTCATGTGGCTATCGCTCACAATCCTATCAGTAATCTCAAACTGGCTTCAGGAATCGCTCCAATCATCCAACTGCAAAAAGCAGAAGTAGCAGTAGGGATTGCGACAGACTCGGTTGCTTCGAATAACAATCTAGACATGTTTGAGGAAGGAAGGACAGCAGCCCTCCTTCAGAAAATGAAGAGTGGAGATGCCAGCCAATTTCCTATCGAAACAGCTCTCAAAGCTCTAACGATAGAAGGTGCTAAGGTTCTTGGAATGGAAGATCAGATAGGAAGTCTGGAAGTTGGTAAGCAGGCAGATTTTCTGGTCATTAATCCTCAAGGGAAAATCCATCTCCAACCTCAGGAAAATATGCTCTCTCACCTGGTTTATGCTGTCAAATCCAGTGATGTTGATGATGTTTATATCGCTGGAGAACAGGTGGTTAAGCAAGGCAAAGTTTTGACAGTCGAGATTTAAAAAAATTTCAAAAAAAGTTTGCAAAAATCTTGCATTCTTTTTTTGTCTATGCTATACTTATATACGGTTTGAAAAAACTGCCTAAGACAGTAGGGGAGCTCGACTCATAAAGATCCTACCGAGGACAAAACGTATCATGTAAAAAGAAGCGTATTGTACTTTCGTGTCTAGGTTTGGGCGCGTTTTTCTTTTGGAAAAATTCCCCAAGCAAAATAATTACGGAGGTGAACACACTAATGAGTGAAGCAATTATTGCTAAAAAAGCGGAACTAGTTGACGTAGTAGCTGAAAAAATGAAAGCTGCTGCATCTATCGTCGTTGTAGACGCTCGTGGTTTGACAGTTGATCAAGATACAGTTCTTCGTCGTGAGCTTCGTGGAAGCGAAGTTGAGTATAAAGTCATTAAAAACTCAATCTTGCGTCGTGCAGCTGAAAAAGCTGGTCTTGAAGATCTTGCATCAGTATTTGTTGGACCATCTGCCGTAGCATTTTCTAATGAAGATGTTATCGCACCAGCGAAAATCTTGAACGACTTTGCTAAAAACGCTGAAGCACTTGAAATCAAAGGTGGTGCAATTGAAGGCGCTGTCGCATCTAAAGAAGAAATCGTTGCTCTTGCAACTCTTCCAAACCGCGAAGGACTTCTTTCTATGCTCCTTTCTGTACTTCAAGCGCCAGTGCGCAACGTTGCTCTTGCAGTCAAAGCGGTTGCAGACAACAAAGAAGACGCAGCTTAATCTTAAGCTACGCAGCGTAGCATAGCTACGAAAAAACTATTATAATTAAAAACTTATTTGGAGGAAATAACAATGGCATTGAACATTGAAAACATTATTGCTGAAATTAAAGAAGCTTCAATCCTTGAATTGAACGACCTTGTAAAAGCTATCGAAGAAGAATTTGGTGTAACTGCAGCTGCTCCTGTAGCTGTAGCTGCAGCTGGTGCTGCTGACGCTGGTGCTGCTAAAGATTCATTTGACGTTGAATTGACAGCTGCTGGTGACAAAAAAGTTGGCGTTATCAAAGCTGTACGTGAAATCACTGGTCTTGGACTTAAAGAAGCTAAAGAACTTGTTGATGGTGCACCAGGTGTCATCAAAGAAGGCGTTCCAACTGCAGAAGCTGAAGAAATCAAAGCTAAATTGGAAGAAGCTGGAGCTTCAGTTACTCTTAAATAATAGAGCAACTACATTAGTAGCTTAAAAACATGATTAAACCGCTATTCTTGGGAGTAGCGGTTTTTCTTTTTGTTCGCGAGGGGGCAAAAAAGGGGCAAACTATTATATAGTTTATCTAGGAGACAAACAACTTTTGAATAATAGGCTTTCCATAAAAAATGATCCAAGTTTTTACTCTTCAGGATTTATTTTCTTTCTAGTATCATCATTCCTATTAACAGTAGAAAAGTAAGTTTTTAATTTGTTTATACTCCGGATATTATAATCTCAGTATTAAAGCACTTTATTGAAGGTAATTCTCGAACGGTTTGAGGTAATTTCAATAAAATTTTAAAAGATATTTAAATTTAGTCTTGACCCTGACCTTGGGTAAGGGATTATACTAATAGTAGATAAGAAAGGAGATTACTATGAAAATCAATATGATTCGTTCAGATAAAGTTTATCAAGAGATGTTAGAGCTACCCTTAGAAAAGAGAGAAGGTTGTTTTCGAGCCAAAATATTAGCACCTTTTGCAACAAAATATCAAACGCAACACATTCCTCTGAAAGCGAAGTATCCTGGAGGATTTGATGCCTTGTTCCTGCTTGGCTTTATGAATCAGTTGCCCGCAACTCTCTCAGAAAAGGATAGACCAGCTATCGACGCTCTGAGCTCTGATCAACTCTGGCAGGACTGCCAGGAAACCATCAAGAGGAGTATCGGTCTTTTTAAGCAAGCTGGCTATGATTTAGAGGTTGAGGATTACCATTTTACTGTTTTATTGGGCAACCCTGAAAAGGCCATGTTACAGCTCAATAAGGGTTATAGCGGAGATGGTGGAATTCCAGGTTACCTCATGCTTAGTCTGCTACCAAATGACTATACTTTGCCACGTGTGCAAGCGGCACTGGCCCACGAGTGCAATCATAATGTCCGCTTCCAATTTATCAAATGGAACCAGCAGACGACATTAGCAGACTGGGTAGTCAGTGAAGGCTTGGCAGAGTCTTTTGCAGCTGAGCTCTATGGCAAAGATCTCATTGGGCCTTGGGTTACTTCAATCAGTCCAGAGCAGTTAGAAGAGATTAAGCCCATCATCTCAAGTCGGCTTCAGCTAACAGGGATGGCGGAAATGGCTCCTTATCTTTACGGTGATGAAATAGCTGAGATACAGGGTCAGATACCAGTCGGTATGCCCTATGCTGCAGGCTATGCCTATGGCTATCATCTGATACAAGCTTATCTGAAAAAGACTGGTAAGAGCATTATTGAGGCTACAGTAACACCGACAGAAGAGATTTTAGCAGCGACAAAAGACTTTTGGAAATGACACTTTTGCTTGCAAATCTGCCAAAACTTGATATAATGAAAGTAGTTTTTGGAGGTGGCTATATGCACTATAAAAGAGTTGAATTAAAAGTCACAAATCAAGGTATCCATGAGCGCAAGATTTTTCAAGGTGTTAAGATTTTCAGTCGTAGCAAGTTATCCAAAGATCGGAAAAGCATTCTAACACAGAAGATTTACCTGACACCGAAGCAAAATATTGTTTACTATCAACGAACAGATATCAATTATGAGCAGAATTGGCAATATCATAAGGACTATTGCGAACTAGCTTATGACCAGTTGGACAGAGAGACTGTTTTTAAGGTTTGTCAAGACTTTGACGAACTAAGTCCTTTTCTGGAGAATGAGCTACTGGAGAAGCTAAAAGAAAAGCAGTCAACAGGCAAATTTTTTGAAAAATTAGATATATAAAAATCCGGCTGCTTTTATAAGCAGTCGGATTTCTTTGAGTTATAGTTTGATAATCTTTCATAAGGAAAAATAGATCTATTTTTATCATGAACAGCTAACTTAGTTAGAACTTTTGGAAACAGTATAGTTGACATCTATGGGGAATAAGCATATAATTAAGAAAAATGATTGAGTGCTCACTCAATTTTTTTAGATGTGTAAAGGAGTTCATACAATGGTTGTTCAAGCAATACAATATAGTCGTTTCGGTGATGAAGAAGTGTTAGATTTAGTGAACATTAAATCTGACGCTTTGAAAGTGAATCAAGTTAGGATAGAAGTTCATGCTGTTGGTTTAAATCCTATTGATTATAAGACTTTTGAAGGTGCAAAGCCACTCCGATTTCTATCTTTTATGACGAAACTAAAGCAACCAAGTCGTTGGTTTGAGTCAAAATCATCTCTTTTTCCAAGAGGTGTTGGTCGGGATTTTGCTGGAGTTATCACAGAAGTTGGTGAAGGAGTAAGTCGGTTTGCAGTAGGGGATAAGGTTTTTGGAACAATGATCAGTGACCCTGGATTGGGGACCAAGAGGGGAGCTTTGGCAACAGAAGTTTGTGTCAATGAATCGGAAATTGTATTGAAGCCAGAGATGATTGATATGAACCATGCAGCTACTATGGGTGTAGCCTCTCTAACAGTGGGAGGTGCTTTTAGAAAGATTGAGCTAAACTCTAAAGATGTTGTAGTTATTTCAGCAGCAGCAGGAGGTATTGGAAGTATCGCAGTACAGTATGCAGTTGCTAAGGGTGCAACAGTTATCGGAATTGCAAGTAAGAAAAATTCAGAATATCTGAAGTCCTTAGGTGCTATACCAGTAGCTTACGAAGAGAACATCCAGAATGCTCTTCTATCAGCAAGTGCAAAGCCAATTACAAAATTTTTGGATTGCTATGGAAGTGATTATGTTAAATTGGCTTTCAGTTTGGGATTGAAGGGCACGGCTATTGGAACGCTAGTACCTTCACCATATGTTATGATAAGAGGAGCTCAGTTCACGGGTCCGAGACATTCCACATATGATGATTTTAGAGTTCTAGCGGAAATGGTCTCAGATGGGAAGGTTCGGCTGAATATTGATCAGGTTTATGATTTTTCTCTAAAGTCTGTTAGAGAGGCATATCGTAGTCTGAAGTCGGGACACACTCGAGGTAAGAAGGTTGTAAAAGTAAGAGAGTAGCAGAGAGGTGCCAGCAATGGAAAGTTTAGAACAAAAGTATGCTCAGACATTAGAAAATAGCAACTTGAGTTTAAAACAACGTCAAGTGTTATTATCAAGTCTAAAGTTATTTTCAGAAATTGGTTTCGAGAATACAACAGCAAGCCTTATTTCTAAGGAGGCTGGAGTTTCAGAAGGGACTGTTTTTAGTTACTTTAAAACTAAGGAAGGCATCTTAGAAGCTATTCTGTCAACTTTTCTCGAACAGGTTATTCCAGATGTGATTGCTGATTTTTCTGAGAAGAAATTTACAGCAAACCAAGAGAGTTTTCCAGTGTTTTTAAGAAGCATTGTTCGAGATAGACTAGTTTTCATTCAGGAGAATCAAATGCAAGTTAAAATTCTCTTGAGTCGTTCTTTTATTGATAAAACTATTTCTGACCAGTTAGGGAATGTTATTGTTCACTCTATCATTAAGCCAATTAGTCCAGTTCTGAATCAGTTTAAAGAAAAGGGTGTTATCCGAGATTGGTCAAATGAAAGAATTGTTCGCTATATCCTAGCTTTGAGTCTTTCTTATGCTCTTCCAATGATATTGAATAATAATGAGGTCCTAGACATAGATGAAGCAGTAAATGAAATTGTTGAATGCCTGTCTTTTGCCTTAGTAGAAGTAAAATAAATCTTGATTTTAAGCTTACTATTTTAAATAGTGAGCTTTTTTGAAGCCGACATAAAAATCCCCAATCAGAGCGATTGAGGATTAAGCAAATGAATCTTAAACAATACCTTGTGCAATCATAGCATTGGCTACGTTTTCGAAGGCAGCGATATTAGCACCAGCAAGGTAGTCAGTACCAAGGCCGTATGTTTCAGCAGTTGTTTTAGCTGTGTCGAAAATGTTGGTCATGATGTCTTTGAGACGGCCGTCAACTTCTTCACGGGTCCATGAGAGGCGAAGGCTGTTTTGACTCATTTCAAGTGCTGATACAGCTACACCACCAGCGTTAGCAGCTTTGGCAGGTCCGTAAAGGATTCCGTTTTCTTTGTAGACTTTAATCGCATCAAGGTCGCTAGGCATGTTGGCACCTTCTGATACGCAGATAATTCCTTGAGCAACCAAACGTTTAGCTGCTTCACCATTGATTTCGTTTTGAGTCGCACATGGAAGAGCGATGTCGTAGTTCCCAGCGTACGTCCATACAGAACCTTCATGGTAAGTAGCAGTGGCTTTTTCAGCAGCGTACTCAGTCAAACGTGCACGACGGTTATTCTTCACATCTGCTAGAAGGTCGAAGTCGATACCATTTTCATCAATGACATAACCATTTGAGTCAGATACAGAGATAACAGTTGCACCAAGTTCAGTTGCTTTTTGAAGAGCGTATTGGGCTACGTTACCAGAACCCGAAATCACAACCTTCTTACCAGTAAAGCTGTTACCGTTGGCTTTGAGCATTTCTTCAGTGTAGTAAACCAAACCATAACCAGTTGCTTCTGGACGAATCAAGCTACCACCGAATCCAAGAGGTTTACCAGTCAAGACACCAGCATCAAATTGGTTAAGACGTTTGTATTGTCCGTAAAGGTAACCAATTTCACGTCCACCAACACCGATATCGCCAGCTGGGACGTCAAGTGATGGTCCGATGTATTTTTGCAATTCTGTCATAAAGCTTTGGCAGAAGCGCATCACTTCAGCATCAGTCTTTCCTTTAGGATCGAAGTCTGATCCCCCTTTACCTCCACCGATTGGAAGGCCAGTCAATACGTTTTTAAAGATTTGTTCGAAGCCGAGGAATTTCAAGATCCCTTGGTTTACAGTTGGGTGGAAACGAAGTCCGCCTTTATATGGTCCAACAGCTGAGTTGAATTGAACACGGTAACCACGGTTCACTTGGACTTTTCCATCACGGTCAACCCAAGGAACACGGAAAGAAATCACGCGCTCAGGCTCAGTGATACGTGCCAAGATGTTTTCTTCGATATACTCAGGGTGTTTTTCAAAGACAGGCTCCAAGGTACTGAAGAATTCTTCAACCGCCTGGAGAAATTCAGCCTCGTGCCCATTACGAGCTGTTACAGTTGCAAACACGCTTTGGATATAGTCTTTAGCAGATGTCATATCGTTCTCCTTTTTGTTGTTATATTTTATTACATGAGCCATTATAGCAGAATTTTTTTTGAGTGTAAAGAAAAAACAGAAATTTTCAAAAAATTCTTTCAATTTATAAAAACGAACGTTTTCTCTAGAAATAACTTTCTCAAAGAGAAAATCTTAAAGTATGGTATAATATTAGAAATAAAAGGAATCCGGAGGATCAGAATCATGGTATCAACGAAAACACAAATAGCTGGCTTTGAGTTTGACAATTGCTTGATGAATGCAGCGGGTGTGGCTTGTATGACGATAGAGGAACTAGAAGGGGTCAAAAACTCAGCAGCAGGAACATTTGTCACAAAGACAGCGACCTTGGACTTTCGTCAGGGCAATCCTGAGCCACGTTACCAGGATGTTCCACTTGGTTCTATCAACTCCATGGGCTTACCAAATAATGGCTTAGACTACTATCTGAACTATCTTTTGGACTTGCAGGAAAAAGAGCCAAACCGTACTTTCTTCCTATCTCTAGTTGGCATGTCTCCAGAAGAAACACATACCATCTTGAAAAAAGTTCAAGAGAGTGAGTTTAAGGGACTGACAGAGCTTAATCTATCTTGTCCAAATGTTCCAGGAAAACCTCAGATTGCTTATGATTTTGAGACAACAGAACGTATCTTGGCAGAAGTTTTTGCCTACTTTACCAAACCTCTTGGAATTAAATTGCCACCATATTTTGATATTGTTCACTTTGACCAAGCAGCTGCTATTTTCAACAAATATCCGCTCAAGTTTGTTAACTGTGTTAACTCTATCGGAAACGGCCTTTATATAGAAGACGAGTCGGTCGTGATTCGTCCTAAAAATGGTTTTGGTGGGATTGGTGGAGAGTATATCAAACCGACTGCTCTTGCTAATGTGCACGCCTTTTATCAACGCTTAAATCCGCAAATCCAAATCATCGGAACGGGTGGTGTTCTAACGGGTCGTGATGCCTTTGAACACATCCTCTGTGGTGCTAGTATGGTGCAAGTAGGAACGACGCTCCATAAGGAAGGCGTTGGTGCTTTTGAACGCATTACCAATGAACTGAAAGCTATTATGGCGGAAAAAGGGTACGAGAACCTAGAAGATTTCCGTGGGAAATTGCGCTATATTGATTAAGTTTAATAAAAAATCAGAAGAAAGAAGAGAAGATGCTAGCCATAGAAGAGAGTCAAAAGGTATCTCTATCAAATTTATCTAGCTTGAATCTATTTACTGGGACAGACCAGGGTCAGTTTGAAGTTATGAAGAGTCAAGTATTGAAACAGATTGGTTATGATCCAGCTGATCTCAACTTTGCCTACTTTGATATGAAAGAAGTAGCTTATAAAGACTTAGAGTTGGAGTTGGTCAGTCTCCCTTTCTTTGCGGATGAGAAAATCGTGATATTAGATCATTTTGTCGATATCACAACAGCCAAGAAACGCTTTTTAACAGATGATGAGCTCAAGTCATTTGAGGAATACCTTGATAACCCTTCGCCAACAACCAAGTTGTTGATTTTTGCTGAAGGAAAGTTAGATAGTAAAAGACGGCTGGTCAAATTGCTCAAACGAGATGCGACTGTCTTTGATGCTATTGAGGCTAAGGAGCAAGAACTGCGCCAGTATTTCCAAAAATGGAGTCAGACACAAGGTCTGCAGTTTGTGGGGCAATCCTTTGAAAATCTACTTCTCAAATCTGGTTTTCAATTTAGTGAAATCCAGAAAAATCTCCTTTTTTTACAGTCTTATAAGTCAGATGGCATGATAGAGGAGAAGGATATTGTCGAGGCTATACCAAAGACCCTGCAGGACAATATTTTTGATTTGACTCAGTTTATCTTGGGCAAAAAGATCGACCAGGCCCGTGACTTGGTTAGAGATTTGACCTTGCAAGGGGAAGACGAAATCAAGCTCATAGCGGTCATGTTAGGGCAGTTTCGTACCTTTGCCCAAGTGAAGATTTTATCAGAAGCTGGTCAGACGGAATCACAGATTGCAAGCAGTCTGGGAACTTACTTGGGGCGCAATCCTAATCCTTATCAAATCAAGTTTGCACTGAGAGATTCGAGAGGGATTTCCTTAGATTTTCTCAAGCGAGCGATTTCTTATTTGATTGAAACAGACTACCAGATTAAGACAGGTGTCTATGAAAAAGGCTACCTTTTTGAGAGAGCGCTGTTACAGATATCTAGCCAAGCGTAATGAGCATAAAACTTGAAAAAAGAGGATGATTGCGTTATCATCTTCATATAGAAAGAAAAAGAGGTATTACAGATGGCTATTATCTTACCAGACCTTCCATACGCATATGACGCTTTGGAACCATACATCGATGCAGAAACAATGCACTTGCACCATGACAAACACCACCAAACTTATGTAAACAATGCAAATGCAGCGCTTGAAAAACACCCTGAAATCGGTGAAGACCTTGAAGCCTTGCTTGCTGATGTAGACTCTATCCCAGCTGATATCCGTCAAGCACTTATCAACAATGGTGGTGGACACTTGAACCACGCTCTTTTCTGGGAATTGATGACTCCTGAAAAAACTGCTCCATCAGCGGAACTTGCAGCAGCAATCGATGCAACATTTGGTTCATTTGAAGAATTCCAAGCAGCCTTTACAGCAGCAGCTACAACTCGCTTCGGCTCTGGATGGGCATGGTTGGTTGTCAACAAAGAAGGGAAGCTTGAAGTAACTTCAACAGCAAACCAAGACACACCAATCTCAGAAGGTAAAAAACCAATCTTGGGCTTGGACGTTTGGGAACATGCTTACTATGTGAAATACCGCAATGTTCGTCCTGACTATATCAAAGCTTTCTTCTCAGTGATTAACTGGAACAAAGTAAATGAGCTTTATGCAGCAGCTAAATAAAAAATAGGAAGGGAAGAGTCATTCTTCTCTTTTTGCTTTATAAGGCAGGAGTCTGACAAAATCGTCAGACTTTTTTCATTTTTATGAGAAATGTGCTAATTGCTAGAAATTATGGTAAAATAGGGTGTTAAGTAATCGTGGAAAAGGAAGACTATGCGTAAAGAAATTGCACCTGAATTATACAACTATAACAAGTTTCCTGGCCCAGAATTTCATATAAATGGGGATAAGGTTGAGACTGAAGGGATTGCTTTTACCTTGGTTGAAAATATCAAGGATGCTTTCGATGTGACAGTCTTTAATCAGCGCTTCTCAGAAGTGTTGACCAAATTTGATTATGTCGTGGGGGACTGGAGCAATGAACAGCTCCGCCTACGTGGCTTTTACAAAGACGACCGAACAGAGGAAAAAAATGAAAAGATTAGCCGCTTACAGGACTATCTTTTGGAGTACTGTAGTTATGGTTGTGCCTATTTTGTCTTAGAAAATCAAGCACCGAAGCGGGCTTCATTTGACAAGAAAATGCGTAAAAAGGAAGAGGAAAACCTTTCTAGAAGAAGCAAGAAACCTTCGCAAAACAAGAGAAAACCAAATACGGATAAGCGAAATAGACGTCGTCATAAGGATCAAAAGTCTCAGAAAGAGGACAAGGGACGGCGCCATTTTGTCATTCGTCAGAAATAGCTAGAGAATAAGGAGAAGAGATGAAACCGTCTATTTATAGTTTAACACGTCAAACCATGCAAGAATGGGTATTAGAACAAGGAGAAAAGAAATTCCGAGCAGACCAAATCTGGGAATGGCTTTACCGTAAACGTGTCCAGTCATTTGAAGAAATGACCAACCTTTCCAAGGATTTGATTGCCAAGCTCAATGACCAGTTTGTGGTCAATCCATTGAAACAACGGATTGTACAAGAGTCAGCTGACGGTACTGTTAAGTATCTTTTCGAGTTGCCAGATGGCATGTTGATTGAGACAGTACTCATGCGTCAACACTACGGTTTGTCAGTCTGTGTGACCACTCAGGTCGGCTGTAATATTGGTTGTACCTTCTGTGCATCAGGCTTGATCAAGAAACAACGCGACCTCAATAACGGTGAAATTGTAGCGCAGATCATGTTGGTTCAGAAATACTTTGATGAGCGTGGTCAGGACGAGCGTGTCAGCCATATTGTTGTCATGGGAATTGGTGAACCATTTGATAACTACAACAATGTCTTGAATTTCGTCCGTACCATCAATGATGACAAGGGAATGGCTATCGGTGCTCGTCACATCACTGTTTCTACCTCAGGTTTGGCCCATAAAATTCGTGATTTTGCTAATGAAGGAGTTCAGGTCAATCTTGCAGTTTCCCTTCACGCACCTAACAATGAATTGCGTTCAAGCATCATGAAGATTAACCGTGCCTTTCCGATTGAAAAACTCTTTGCTGCTATTGAGTATTATATCGAAACAACAAACCGTCGTGTGACCTTTGAGTATATCATGCTCAATGAAGTTAATGACGGTGTAGAACAAGCCTTGGAATTGGCTGAATTGCTCAAGAATATCAAGAAATTGTCTTATGTAAACTTGATTCCTTATAACCCAGTTAGTGAGCATGACCAATATAGCCGTAGTCCTAAAGAGCGCGTCCTGGCCTTCTATGATACGCTTAAGAAAAAAGGGGTTAACTGTGTGGTTCGTCAAGAGCACGGAACAGATATTGATGCAGCTTGTGGACAATTGCGTTCCAATACAATGAAACGTGACCGCCAGAAGGCAGTCGCAGCGGTAAATCCATAAAATGACTAGAAAAAGAGAATTAATATTAAGATTGGGAGTGGCTATTTACAGCCTTTGCATTGTCTATTTTTGCTTTACTCCTCAAGAACAATCTCCCGTGGGAGTGGAAACTCCAGGTATTCAGCATCTTGGACGCCTGGTTTTTCTTTTGACTCCTTTCAATTCTCTCTGGAAACTGGGCCAAGTGAGTGACATAGGACAATTATGTTGGCTTTTTCTACAAAATATCCTCAATGTCTTCTTGCTTTTTCCTCTGATTTTCCAACTCCTTTATCTCCTTCCAAACTTGCGTAAGACAAGAAAAGTGATCTTTTTCAGTCTTCTTCTAAGCCTAGGAATCGAGTGTACGCAGTTGGTCTTAGATTTTTTCTTTGATTTTAATCGCGTCTTTGAGGTTGATGATTTGTGGACCAATACCTTGGGTGGCTATATCGCTTGGCTCATCTATAAACGATTACATAAAAACAAGATAAGGAATTAAAATGAGTATTTTAGAAGTTAAAAATCTGAGTCACGGTTTTGGTGACCGTGCAATTTTTGAAGATGTGTCCTTCCGTCTCCTAAAGGGGGAACATATCGGCCTGGTCGGTGCCAATGGTGAAGGAAAATCAACCTTTATGAGTATTGTGACTGGTAAAATGCTGCCAGATGAAGGGAAGGTTGAGTGGTCCAAATATGTGACTGCTGGTTACTTGGATCAGCACTCAGTCCTTGCTGAAGGGCAGTCGGTGCGCGATGTTCTCCGTACGGCTTTTGATGAGCTTTTCAAAGCAGAAGTCCGTATCAATGATCTTTATATGGAAATGGCTGAAGATGGAGCGGATGTTGATGCTCTCATGGAAGAAGTTGGCGAACTCCAAGACCGTCTGGAGAGTCGTGATTTTTACACTTTGGATGCTAAGATTGACGAAGTGGCGCGTGCCCTTGGTGTTATGGACTTTGGCATGGATACGGATGTAACTTCTTTGTCAGGTGGACAAAGAACCAAGGTTCTTTTGGCCAAGCTTCTCCTTGAAAAGCCAGATATCTTGCTTCTGGATGAGCTGACTAACTACTTGGATGCTGAACATATTGACTGGCTCAAGCGCTATCTCCAAAACTATGAGAATGCCTTTGTTCTCATTTCACACGATATTCCATTCCTAAATGACGTTATCAATATCGTCTATCATGTGGAAAATCAACAGCTGACGCGTTACTCTGGTGACTACTACCAGTTCCAAGAAGTCTATGCCATGAAGAAATCTCAGTTAGAGGCAGCTTACGAACGTCAGCAAAAAGAAATTGCGGACCTCAAGGACTTTGTCGCTCGAAACAAAGCGCGTGTTGCAACACGAAACATGGCCATGTCTCGTCAGAAGAAATTGGATAAAATGGATATTATTGAACTGCAAAGTGAAAAACCAAAACCATCCTTTGATTTTAAATCAGCTCGTACGCCAGGGCGCTTTATCTTCCAAGCCAAGGATTTGCAGATTGGTTACGACCGTCCTCTGACTAAGCCTTTAAATCTTACCTTTGAACGCAATCAAAAGGTTGCCATTATCGGTGCTAATGGTATCGGGAAAACAACTCTCTTGAAGAGTCTCTTGGGGATTATTCCGCCAATTGCTGGGGAAGTTGAACGAGGTGATTACCTAGAACTTGGTTACTTTGAACAGGAAGTAGAGGGCGGTAATCGCCAAACACCACTAGAGGCTGTCTGGAATGCCTTTCCAGCTCTCAACCAAGCAGAAGTCCGTGCAGCCCTTGCCCGTTGTGGTCTGACAACCAAGCATATTGAAAGCCAAATTCAGGTCTTGTCAGGTGGAGAACAAGCCAAGGTTCGTTTCTGTCTCTTGATGAATCGTGAAAACAACGTTTTAGTGCTGGACGAGCCGACCAACCACTTGGATGTGGATGCCAAGGATGAACTCAAACGCGCTCTTAAAGAATACAAGGGATCTATTCTTATGGTCTGTCACGAACCAGACTTCTATGAAGGTTGGATGGACCAAATCTGGGATTTTAATAATTTAACTTAAAAATAAGGATAAAAGAAATACAGTACCGAATGTGGGTACTGTATTTTTTTGGTTTTTAAGATTTAAAATCGTAATCTTTCACTACTTCGATGCTATCGATAGTAATAGCAGTAGTTGGCTTGTCTTTTTCATTTTTTTCGGCTTTAGCAATTTTATCTACAACATCCATACCGTCAATCACTTGACCAAAGACGGGATGT
Organism: Streptococcus oralis; assembly: GCA_019458035.2. Taxonomy (GTDB): domain Bacteria; phylum Bacillota; class Bacilli; order Lactobacillales; family Streptococcaceae; genus Streptococcus; species Streptococcus oralis_BP. Next base: position 884,758 of record CP185271.1, on the reverse strand, counting down.
TTGCCATCTAAACTAGGGTTTCCACCTTCTTTGTAGGCTTCGATGATTTTCTTTGGATACTTGCTTGTAGGGAGTTTAGCAGAGGTATCTGTAGAGTTTTGGTTGATGAAGAACTGGCTGCCATTGGTGTTTGGTTGACCAGTATTAGCCATAGAAAGAGCACCACGGATATTATAGAGATAAGGAGTAATCTCGTTCTTGAAACCAGTTCCCTTGTCTTTAGTCTTATCCTTGTCATGCCAGATAGACTGACCACCTGTACCGTCCCCTTTTGGATCTCCAGTTTGAACCATGAAGCCATCGATGACACGGTGGAAGGTAATGCCGTTATAGTAGCCTTCTTTGGCATGAGTGAGGAAGTTTTCAACCGCTAGAGGAGCGAGTTTAGGGAAGAGCTTAATGCGAATATCACCTTGGCTCGTGTGGAGAATCACCTCGGCTTCATCTTCAGCAACTTCTTTAGAAAGTTGTGGGAAATTGGCGTTTTCGTTTGTTAAAGCATCGTTTAACTCCTTGGCAGATTGGGCTGCTGCTTTGGAGCTTTCCTCAGCGGCCAAGCTAGAATCTACATAGTCATCACCACGCAAACTACGTTGGATGTTGCTACATCCAGCTAGAGCTACAGTGGATAGTAAAAGAAGTGTTGCTAGTTTTTTCATTCTGATCCTCTCAAAAATTCATTTCTACCATTGTACCCTAAAAGGAAGTGGATTTCAAATATTAGTGACAAGACAGTTTAAGAGGAAGCCAACCAGAAAGTCGCTTGCTTAGGGGCATCAATACCATAAGTAAACTCAAAGTATTTTGGAAACTAGATCTTAAGAAAGCTCGTAAGGCATCACAATTAGTAAACGTTAATTCGAAAGAATTACTATATTTTAAAAGAGCACATTTTCAAAGGATTTTTTCTTTTGGTTTTACTTCCTAATTAATCAGTGAACTTAATACTAGGTCTCGAAAAGAATTATGCTTCCTCGTTCTGTCTGAGTTCAAAGAGGTCTTCTACTTTCAGATTAAAAACTTGAGCAATTTTAAGAGCCATTTCCAGCGAAGGATTGTAACGGTTATTTTCCAAGTGCAGAATTGTCTCGCGTCGCATGCCGATGCGGTCGGCTAACTCCTGCTGGGTCATGCCTGTGGACTCACGAACAGATTTGAGATTAGTAATAATCTTGCTTTCTTTGGCCATGCTTATCCTCTACGTTCCAAGATAAAATAGACAACCGCAAAGATGCAAATCAAGACAGCTATGCTAATAAATATCTGTCCCATGTAAAGAGTGAGAGACCCCATATACCCAATGATAACTGATAGGATCATCAGTGCGCCTAGTATAAAAACAAACATCAAGCTAGCTGACTTTGCTAAATTAGCATAAAAGCGTTCGTCCGGAGTTTCCTTGACTTTTTTTAAATAGAAAAAACCAAATCCAATCATTTCAATAACGAGGATAATTCCCAAAATCCATTCTTTAATACCAGAACTTACGCTTGGGGTCGCAACCCAAATTCCTACTGTATAAAAAATGCTTGCTGCAAACACAAGTATCGTGTAAAGCTTAGCAGACAAGTCAAAAATAATCTTTCCCTTACCTTTCTGACTCTTATGTAGCCAGCTACAAATAGCTACAATTTGACCTGACACTGAAATACCAGTAATAACTAACTTGGGTCCCCAACTAAGATTAGAACCAAATAAAACAATAAAATCAATAAAGAGAGCTACGGCAATCATTGCAATGAGGCCACGCATTTTTTGACTTTTTTTCATGATAGACTCCTTTTTTGTGTTATAAATATATAACACTTAAATTTATGTTATAAATATATCACATTTAAATTTAGAAAGCAAGAATTTATGTGCCAAGGTGGCAATTATTTGGAAAATCTAGATACTCTATGAATCTCTACTTTTTTCTTAGACTGTTATAAAGTCTGTCAGAATAAGCGTTATAGGTGTAGAAGTTAATTTTTACAGAACTAAATTATTCCCCTATTTAGAATCTATTAATTTATATTTTATAAATTAATTAGTAGATATCTTTCTTAAAATCCTTGAAATTTTGCTTGGGAACGGGCTTAGGATTTAGAAGCCAAGCATCCAAATCTCGTTCAGGCGATATGAAAGGTTTGAGTTGATGGTCTTTATAAAATGTTTCTAAAATAGTATTTATGACATTCTCTTTCTGATTTTTCTTTAAAAATATAACAAATTTCTAAATGGTTTAAAAATTTTATAGTCTGTCAAGTTTTTTTCTTGACACCTATCAGAAATCTGTTATAATAGAACATGTGCTAAATAGCTCAGCTATTTCACCGAAATAAAAAATAAGAAAAGAGACTTTAAAAATGGCAGTTAAAATCCGTTTGACTCGTATGGGTTCTAAGAAAAAACCTTTCTACCGTATCAACGTAGCAGATTCACGTTCACCACGTGACGGACGTTTCATCGAAACAGTTGGAACTTACAACCCACTTGTTGCTGAAAACCAAGTAACTTTGAAAGAAGACCGCGTTCTTGCATGGTTGGCTGATGGAGCTCAACCTTCAGATACAGTTCGCAACATCCTTTCAAAAGAAGGCGTATTGAAAAAATTCCACGATTCTAAATTCTCAAAATAAGTTTAAAGTAGGTTGACAGATGGATACGATTGAAAATCTCATTATTGCGATTGTGAAACCCTTGATTTCACAACCAGATGCCTTAACTATCAAGATTGAAGATACACCAGAGTTTTTGGAATATCATTTGGATCTTGATCAAAGTGATGTGGGTCGTGTAATCGGTCGTAAGGGTCGCACTATTTCTGCGATAAGAACGATTGTCTACTCTGTCCCAACTGAAGACAAAAAAGTAAGAATCGTTATTGACGAAAAATAAGAAGGGCGGGACGAATGTCTCGCTTTTTTGCAAGGAGCAGGATATGAAGGATTTAACGTTTAGACAATTACAAGACTACTTACTCGAACATTACCAGCAGTCTCGGACTGAGGAAGGTCTCTTTATGAAGTTAGTGGAGGAAGTCGGAGAAGTAGCTGAGGTTTTGAATGGTCGTTCTGGTAGAAAAGAGGGTGTCAAGGACTCAAATGAGGAACTAGCCAAAGAACTGGCTGATATTATTCACTACACTGTCGCAATTGCGGCCATCAACGACATAGATTTAACCAAGACCATTTTTGAAAAAGACAGAAAGGCGGCTATCAAATATCAGCATGAACGAGATTTGGAAGGATTTTTGAAGGGGAACATCTAATACGATAAGAAATCAATTTTTTACTAATAAAGAAGGTATTAGTAAATATAAGAAAGATAAAGCAAGGGAAATGGTGGATTATGCTATCAAAGTAAGGAATCTCCAAGAGGTAGACAAGCTAGAACTTGTGAGAAAAGAACGAGAAAAGCAGATCAGACTTGCTGAATCCTTTTTAGGCAATGAAAAAGATAAACGGTGATAGAAGGCATAAAATACTAATCCTAGAAATAGCATCTAGGATTCTACTATGCTACAATGGAAAGATAGTCTCAAAGAATTCTAGTCAATCAATCTTGAGAATAGCTATTTTTAAAAGGAGTAACAGTCTATGAACGAGAATACAAAAGCTTACCTAGCAGCTTTATCCTTTTCAGCAATCATTGGATTTTCTTTTTTATTTACTAAGATTGCTTTAGGCTATGCCAGTCCTCTTACAAACTTAGCGCATCGCTATACAATCGCAGCTTTAGTAATGGTCGTTCTTCATCAAAACAAACTTATCAAAGTGAGTTTAAGTAGAAAAGATATTCTTTCTATTCTTCCTATGAGTCTTTTCTATCCGCTTCTCTTTTTTATTTTTCAATCCTTTGCTTTAAAGTATATATCGTCTTCTGAAGCTGGAATTTTACAGACTCTTGTCCCAATTTTTACTCTCCTGTTAGCATCAGTTTTTCTCAAGGAAAAGACAAGCTTGCTTCAAAAATTCTTTTTATTTTTATCCGTAGCAGGAGTAGTTTTCATCTTCCTTAGCAAAGGAGCGAACTTTGGTGCTGAGACTGCTAGCTTTGGCTTTCTCTTGATGTTGGGATCTGTTCTCGCCAATGCAATAAACAATATCCTCAGCAAGTCCAAAGGAGGACGCTATCGGGCCATGGATATGACAGCTATTGTGATATTTGTTGGCTTCGTCACCTTTAATACGCTGAGTCTGACCTCGCACTATCTAGAGGGCAACATATTAGCCTACGTTGCACCGCTCGGACAGGTATCTTATCTGCTTTCCATGCTCTATTTGGGAATTCTAGCTTCTATAGTGACTGGTAGTCTCTCTATCTATGCTATTGTTCGACTTGGAGCATCAACCGTCAGTGTCTTTGGTAATCTTGGAACAGTTTTGACCATTCTAGCCGGAGCTCTTATCCTCCACGAACCAATTTACAGATACCATGTGATCGGAGCAACTTTGATTATTGCTGGAATTTTAGGCATGAATCTGATGAGAAAAAAGTAAAGATTGCTTAGCAGTCTTTTTCTTGATCTAAATAATATAGAAAATTCAAAAAATTTAATGTAATTAAGTTTGGAAAACGATGATTTTAATATAGCGTGATAAAATAGATAAAAAGAATGACACTAGGATAAAGAGGAGAGAGTGTAATAATGAAGCAAAATGATATAGCTGAAGCTATTGCTTTTTATAACAGAAAACCTGAGACTCTGGTACGTCACATTATACCAGTCTTAGATTGTGACTTGGCTGTTTATCATCGCCCTGGAAGCTCAAGTAAAGGCCACATTATTTTTTATCATGGAGCTTGTGGACGTAGTCAGATGTGGGCTCACCAGTATGGTGCTTTTGAAGGATTTGACCTCTATTTTGTCAACGTTAGAGGACAGGGTGAATCACCTATGAAAGTTGGCCTACCCGACTTAGAAGGTGCTGTTCAAGATGTAGATGCTATTTTGTCCTATTTCCAGTTGGATAAGGTGATATTGGTTGGTCATTCTTGGGGAGGAAATCCACTTCAAGAGTACACCTTTCGCCATCCAGAAAGAGTCCTAGCCTTGGTCATGGTAGATAGTTGGGGACAGCATCGTTACCTATCAGATAAAGAGAGAAATCGCATAAAATATAGTTCCCTTATGTATAAAACGATTCCTTGGAAGTTGATTGCAGATAAGAACTCAAAAATGTGTACAGATAATCCTATCACAAGAGAATTAGTCAAGACGGCAATCATAGAAACTGGGCGAGATGTTTTCTTGAACCTTGGAATCACAGGTTTCTTGGCAGTTCATGAGATAGAAGGATATAAAGGAAACCCTCCTATGCTATTAGTAAGAGGCGAAAATGATTTTCCCAAACACCTAAAAATGATCTACGATGATATCATTGCCTTAAATCCCAATGCGCGTCAAGTAACGATTTCAGATAGTAAACACCAACCGATGAATGACCATCCTAAAGAGTTTAATCAGCTTATTGGTGAATTTTTTGAAGAAGTAGTAGGCCCGTAAGATAGGAACTATCCAACTTGAGAAAATCTTTGGAACGTGATAAAATAAAGGATAAGGATTTTTAATAATTCATTATATAGAACGAGTGGATTTCTTTATGAAGAGGTTTGAAGTATCTACAGAAATTGGTAGTCTCTCTGTTACTTATCAAAAACAAAAGAAAATGCTAGTTTGTTTAAGTGGCGCAGGTTTGCTACCAAGTTATGAAAATTTTTCACTTATACTTGAAAAACTTCCTCCTACAATTGGTTATTTGACAATTGATTTTCCGAACACAGGTAGGAGTCCGATTCATGACCAATCTGGTAAAAATCTGGATAATCTTGCAGATGCGGTTTATGAAGTACTTGAAGAATTGGCGATTTCTGAATATATACTTTGTGTACATAGTTTGAGTGGAATTTTAGCTTGCAAATTGCTCAACAAACCAATTAAGTGTCAGGCTTTAGTAGCAATTGAACCGACAACTAAAAAAGTCATGTTTGCTGATTTTTCAGAAAATCCTTATCCAGAAATGGAAGAGCAGATGAGGCTGATTGACGAGTATGGTCCTGAACTTTATTTTAAGAACTTAACTCAAGCAACATTTAGCATTGAAATTAATAAAGAAATCTGGGAAATAATGCAAGAAAAAGGTTCAGAGTTGGAAAATCAAGATACAGGATTTCAGATATCTGGAGAGATTACTGAGGAAGATTTTGAGAATGTATCTATAGAATCTTATATCCCTGTATTTATTTTTTGTCAGCCTTATAGAGAAAAAGAGTACAGAGAATCAGAATATTGGACTTCCAATGCTAAACTCATTTCAGGAGGGAATCACCATTATTTACAATGGTCAGAATCAGAGAAAATTGCGACTATTATTCAAAAGTTGTCAGAATAAGATGGAAAGAAGGAGAGTACAGGAGACAAGATGAACTACTTTAATGTTGGGAAAATCGTCAATACGCAGGGGTTGCAGGGTGAGATGCGAGTCTTGTCTGTGACGGATTTTGCAGAAGAACGGTTTAAAAAAGGGGCTGAGCTGGCCTTGTTTGATGAAAAAGATCAGTTTGTTCAAACAATAACTATTGCTAGCCACCGTAAACAGAAGAACTTTGACATTATTAAATTCAAAGATATGTACCATATCAATGCTATCGAAAAGTACAAGGGATACAGTCTCAAGGTTGCTGAGGAAGATTTGAATGACCTAGACGATGGTGAGTTCTACTATCACGAGATTATTGGTTTGGAAGTCTATGAGGGATTGAACCTGATTGGAACCATCAAGGAAATCCTGCAACCAGGTGCTAACGATGTCTGGGTGGTCAAGCGAAAAGGCAAGCGTGATTTATTATTGCCTTATATCCCACCAGTGGTTCTCAATGTTGATATTCCAAATAAACGGGTCGATGTGGAAATCTTAGAAGGGTTAGACGATGAAGATTGATATTTTAACCCTCTTTCCAGAAATGTTTTCTCCGCTAGAGCACTCAATCGTTGGAAAGGCTCGTGAAAAAGGGATCTTGGATATCCAGTATCATAATTTTCGAGAATATGCTGAAAAGGCCCGCCATGTAGACGATGAGCCATACGGAGGCGGACAGGGGATGTTGCTCCGGGCGCAACCCATTTTCGATGCCTTTGATGCTATTGAAAAGAAAAATCCGCGCGTTATTCTCCTCGATCCAGCTGGAAAGCAGTTTGATCAGGCCTATGCTGAGGATTTGGCTCAAGAGGAAGAGTTAATCTTTATCTGTGGGCACTATGAGGGTTATGATGAGCGTATTAAGACCTTGGTGACAGATGAGATTTCCCTGGGGGACTATGTCTTGACTGGTGGAGAGTTGGCAGCCATGACCATGATTGATGCGACGGTTCGCCTGATTCCAGAAGTGATTGGCAAGGAGTCTAGCCACCAAGATGATAGTTTTTCTTCAGGCCTTCTCGAATACCCTCAGTACACACGCCCCTACGATTATCGAGGGATGGTCGTGCCAGATGTACTGATGAGTGGACACCATGAAAAGATTCGTCAGTGGCGCCTGTATGAGAGTTTAAAGAAAACCTACGAGCGCAGACCGGATTTGCTTGAACATTATCAACTGACAGCAGAAGAAGAAAAAATGCTGGCAGAAATTAAAGAAAACAAAGAATAAAGGAGATACCTATGCAAGTAATCAAACGTGATGGTGAAATTGCTGAATTTAATCCAGATAAGATTTACCAAGCTATCTTAAAGGCAGCCCAGACTGTCTATGTATTGACAGATGATTTGCGTCAAAACCTTGCACAAGTCACTAAGAAAGTGGTTTTGGATTTGGAAGAGGCCAAGGTGGAACGTGCTACCATCAGCATGATTCAGTCTATGGTTGAACATCGTTTACTGGGTGCAGGTTACATTACCATAGCAGAACACTACATTTCCTATCGTCTACAACGTGACTTGGAAAGAAGTGGTTATGGAGATCATATCGCGGTTCATTTACATTTTGAACAAATTCGCTAAGAAAAAAGAGTGGGATGAAGCAACTACATCTCACTCTTTCTTAAATAGACTTTTCTGAGCTTTTTGTACAGTTGAGGGAACGAAACGAAGTCGCTTAATGTCACTGATACGAATGATTCGAGTTACGTTTTTTGAAAAATTCTTGACGATAATTTGTTGGCGATTAGCATCGTGTTTGACAATATCACCCGTAAAACTTGTCTCAGCAAGTATCACATGAACAGCCGTCTTTCTTTGGATGGCTTGTTCAATCATAGCAGTGAGGGAGTTATCCTCAGTTTGAGGATGATCATCATTCCCATTGAGAAAACCATGTAGTTTATCTAGAACTAGTTTGAATGTCTGTCTCATAGAATCCTCCCTTCTTATATATCCACATTATATAAAATTTTCCTAAAAACCACAAGATTTTTACGAATAGACTATAGAAAGCATATCACATAAAGGAGTTAAAATGGCAGAATTTACATTTGAAATCGAAGAACACTTACTGACCTTGTCTGAAAATGAAAAAGGATGGACCAAGGAAATCAACCGCGTCAGCTTTAATGGAGCTCCTGCAAAGTTTGATATTCGTTCTTGGAGTCCTGATCATACTAAAATGGGCAAAGGAATCACGCTTTCCAATGAAGAATTTCAGGTAATGGTCGATGCCTTTAAAGGGGGACAATAAAAAGAATCTTGAGTGCAACTCAAGATCCTTTTTTTATGACACGATATAATCGCATAGAGAAGTTTTAGATAACTGGATGAAAGTTTCCCTGAATTCTTTAGGCGGTATTGGATTTTCTTTGCGAATCCAGACTTCGATGAAGGAAATTGCCATAGTCGTAATGATATAAGCGATGTCTTCTTTATTAAAATTATATTTCAGTTGGTAATTGACATTCTTGAGGACCCATTCAGAGTATGTTCCACGAAGAAATTCCTTCCAACATGGGTCGACTTGTGTGGTATACAAGGTGTTAATAACTTCCCTTTTTTCGTATATGAGAGGAAGTATATGGTCTGCTAAAAAGCTGATAGGATCTCCATCATTGCTAGGGCAGAACTTATTAAAGACGTTAAAAATGTGCTGATTGGTCTCTTCGTGAATGTATTCGATAATATCTTCAAAGTTGTTAAAATGCTTTTGATAAATCGCTTGTCGTGAAATACCAGCTTCAGCAGCAATTTCAGTCATTGTAAAGGAACTACGCTGAGGATTTTTCTTAGATAGTGTGATGAGAGCTCTAATGATTAGCTCACGAGTATTCTTTGCCATAGAATTACCTTTCTACTTATAATTATTTACAGTTATTTTTGAATGAAGAAAAATCAGAATGTTCAAGTTAATATAAATAATCAATGAACATTAAATTTTCTGAATCTTTTAGGTAGCTCTATTGTATCACAAATAATTTATAAAATATAGCTCTCTCAGTGAAAATGCGTTTTCTGAAAAGTATACAATTGCCAACCTTCCGAAATCAATGGAAGCATATTTGGTTTGAATCAATTAGAATACTTTTCTACTTTGCATATTTTGAATAGCTATAATTTGAAGAATAAAACGATTAATATTCATACTGGTATAAGAATAGTCAAGTATCTAAATAGTGTACAGTTGATTCTTAGAAAGGAAATAGTCCAGAACAATGGTTCTAGACTATTCTTTTATCTTGAAAAATATGGAAGGCTTTTCAATCGTTTGAGTAGGGGACGACTAATGAAACTAATGGCAATAATCTTACCAAGATCAGGGAGGATAAAGGGAAGGACACCAACTGCAAGTGCCTGATCAAATGGCATCCCAGCAAGGAAGTGGAGGCTGAGAATGCCTCCGGCAAAGACGAGGGAGTCACCCAAGAGGTTGGCTAGGAAAATGCGAATGTAGCCACTATTTTGATGGATGAGATAAGATGTAAGTCCAGCATAGACAAGGTCGAACCAAAGATAGCCTGAACTTGGACCGACTAAAACGTGAAATCCAGCTCCTCCCCCTGCAAAAACAGGTAAACCAATGGCACCCAGCAAGAGATAGAGAGCTACAGATAGAACAGCTTCTCTGGGTCTAAAAACAGTAGCAATCAGACCAATCGCAAAGTTTTGCAAAGTGAAAGGTACAGGACCGATAGGGAGACTGATTTGTGCCAATACGGCGATGAGAGCTGCACCGATAGCAGGGATAGCATATATATGAGCTTTTTTCAAAACTGTTAACCTCTTTTCAAAATTATAGTAACTATTATACTAATTCAGAAGAAAAAGTCAACCTATTTTTAAAAACAAGGTAACAATTTTGTAACAGCCGATTTTGCAAGTAAAAAGAGACCACATGTGGTCTCTTTCGGCAATTAGCGCATGGTCACAAATTCTTCTGAGGCAGTTGGGTGGATAGCTACTGTAGCATCAAAGTCTGCCTTGGTCGCTCCCATCTTGATGGCCACAGCGAATCCTTGAATCATCTCATCCACTCCGTATCCTAGTCCGTGAAGGCCAACAACTTTTTCATCAGCACCAGCGGTGATGAGTTTGAAGCGAGACTCTTGACGATGGCTTGTAACGGCAGAGTACATAGATGCAAAGCTTGACTTGTAGACTTTGATGTTATCTTGGCCGTATTCTTTGATAGCTTGATCTTCAGTTAAACCGACTGTTCCGATTGCTGGGTGGGAGAAGACAACTGTAGGGATAGTCGTGTAGTCCATCTTGGCGTTTGTTTTCCCGTTGAAGAGGCGTTCAGATAGGGTACGTCCTGCCTTGATGGCTACCGGGGTCAGTTCCTTCTCACCAGTAACATCTCCAAGAGCATAGATGCCATCTACAACTGTATTTTGGTATTCATCTACTTGGATAAATCCACGTTGGTTGAGTGTGACGCCAGCCTTTTCTAATTCCAGACCGTCTACATTTGGACGGCGACCGGTAGCCCAGATAACTTGGCTTGCAGTGTGACTAGAACCGTCTTCGAAATAAATGGTAATACCTTGCTCCGTTTCTTCAAGCTTGACGGGTACCTTATGTGTGTGCAAAGGTAGAGCTGTTTTTTCCATTTCATTGACAAGTCCCTCAACGATATAGCTGTCAAAACCACGCAAGGGACGATCACGACGGACAAACAAATCTGTTTTTACTCCTAGTGCGTGGAGAACACCTGCTAATTCAACGGCGATATAGCCAGCTCCAAGAATCGCAACGGATTCAGGAAGTTGCTCCCAAGCAAAGACATCGTCTGAGCTGCCACCGAGCTCAGCTCCAGGAATAGTTGGGATGTTTGGACGAGCTCCAGTCGCAATCACGATATGTTTGGCACGAATCAATTCACCATTAACGCTGACGGTGTGGGAATCAACGAAATGAGCACGACCTTCAATCAAATCAACACCGTTGCGCTTGAAACTTCCATCATAAGACGAGCGGGCACGATCGATGTAGGCTTCACGATTTTGACGAAGTTTTGCGAAATCAAATTGAACATCTGAACTCGTAAACCCATAGTCAGGACCGTAGTGGTGGAAGCTTTCAGCGATTTGCGCTCCATACCACATAATTTTCTTAGGAACACAGCCAACGTTGACACAAGTTCCACCTAATTTTTTCTCTTCGATAACAGCTGCTTTAGCGCCGTGTTCACCAGCTCGGTTCATAGTGGCGATACCGCCACTCCCTCCACCGATGGCGATGATATCATATTCTCTCATAGAAAACTCCTTATAGCTTTGATAGTCATATTCTATCGTTTTTACTATTTGAATGCAAAAATCTGCTACGGTAAAAAAATTATAAAAACGCTTGCCAAATTCAAAAAGATATTGTATTATATATCTAGCACAATAATCCAAAAACGAATACCGAACGAAATAATGATCCTGAATTGTCATTGTTTCCATCTGAACTGTTATTGTTTGGGCTGGGTGTTTCTGATATAATGGTTTTTGTAAGGCAAAAATATAAAGGAGCTTGAAAATGAAAAGAAATAAAAAGGCAAAAAAATGGCAATTATACACAGCGATTGGTGTTGCCAGTGCTATTGTTATCGGTGCTGCGGGAATTTTGATTTTTAGACAACCTTCCCAGTCAGCAGTCAAGGAGGAAACCTCTCATATCGTTACTGCTAAGGAAGGTTCCGTTGCTTCATCGGTTCTCTTGTCAGGTACGGTTACAGCAAAAAATGAACAATACGTTTATTTTGATGCTAGTAAGGGAGATTTAGATGAAATTCTTGTTTCGGTTGGGGACAAGGTCGAAGAAGGGCAAGCTTTGGTCAAATACAGCAGTGCGGATGCTCAAGCTGCCTATGATGCAGCAGATCGTGCAGTTGCAAAGGCAGACCGTCATATCGAGGAGTTAAACAAAGCTCGTGAAAATGCATCAGCTGTACCAGCTTCTCCACAGGTTCCAGCAGAAGCTGGACTTCCAGAGCAAGCACCAGCCGCAACTTCTTCCGTATCTTCTATCGACTCTCAAATCAGTGATGCCAAGGATAACCGTGCAGATGCTGTTGCCCAACTCAACAAGGCCCAAGCTCAGCTAGATGCTGCAACTGTCCTCAGTACACTAGAAGGGACTGTAGTTGAAGTTAATCGTAATGTTTCCAAATCGCCAACAGGTAATAGCCAAGTGGTAGTACATGTTGTAAGTAATGAAAACTTGCAGGTCAAAGGGGAGTTGTCTGAATACAACCTTGCCAACCTCTCTGTAGGTCAAGAAGTTACCTTTACTTCTAAAGTTTACCAAGATAAGAGCTGGACTGGTAAGATTAGCTATATCTCAGATTATCCTAAAAACAACGGAGAAGCAGCGAATGCAGCTCTTGGAGGGAATACTGGATCTAAGTACCCTTATACTGTTGATGTGACTAGCGATATCGGTGAGTTGAAACAAGGCTTCTCTGTCAGTGTGGAAGTTAAGAACAAGAGTAAAGCCATCCTTGTTCCTTTAACAAGTGTCGTTACCGAAAATGACAAAAACTATGTCTGGCTCGTTGACGACCAGAAAAAAGCGAAGAAGGTAGAAGTTACTTTGGGGAATGCGGACGCAGACAACCAAGAAATTACTTCAGGTTTGACAGACGGTGCCAAGGTCATCAGTAATCCAACATCTTCCTTGGAAGAAGGAAAAGAGGTGAAGGCTGATGAAGAAACTAATTAGTCTCAAAAATATCTGCAGGAGTTATCGAAATGGTGACCAAGAACTGCAGGTCCTTAAAAATATCAGTCTAGAAGTTCATGAAGGTGAGTTTGTTGCCATTATGGGACCATCTGGTTCTGGTAAGTCTACCTTGATGAATACCATCGGAATGTTGGATACACCAACCAGTGGAGAATACTACCTTGAAGGGCAAGAAGTTGCAGGCCTTGGAGAGAAACAACTGGCCAAGGTCCGCAACCAGCAAATCGGCTTTGTCTTTCAGCAGTTCTTTCTCTTGTCCAAGCTCAATGCACTTCAAAACGTCGAATTGCCCTTGATTTACGCTGGAGTTTCGGCTTCTAAACGTCGGAAATTGGCTGAGGAATTTCTGGAAAAGGTTGAGCTGACGGAGCGTAGTCATCATTTACCTTCCGAGTTATCAGGTGGTCAAAAGCAACGTGTAGCGATTGCGCGTGCCTTGGTAAATAATCCCTCTATCATCCTAGCAGACGAACCCACAGGAGCCTTGGATACCAAGACAGGAAATCAAATCATGCAGCTGTTGGTGGAGTTAAACAAGGAAGGGAAAACCATTATCATGGTCACGCATGAGCCTGAGATTGCTGCCTATGCCAAACGCCAAATTGTCATTCGTGATGGTGTCATCTCGTCTGACAGTGCTCAGGTAGAAAAGGAGGAAAACTAAGATGCAGAATCTGAAATTTGCCTTTTCATCCATCATGGCCCACAAGATGCGTTCCTTCCTCACCATGATCGGGATTATCATCGGAGTTTCGTCTGTCGTTGTCATCATGGCTCTGGGAGACTCCATGTCTCGTCAGGTCAATAAAAACATGACCAAATCACAGAAGGATATCCATGTCTTTTTCTCTCCTATTAAAAGCAAGGACGGCTCCTTTACGCAGAAACAATCCGCTTTGACAGTCAGTGGGAAAGAAGAGGATGTTCATGTTGAACCACCAAAACCACTAGAATCCTGGGTCAAGGAAGCTGCTAAACTTAAAGGAGTAGACAGTTACTATGTCACCAACTCGACTAACGTTACCCTATCTTATAAGGATAAGAAGGTTGAACGCGCGACTCTGACAGGCGGAAATAGCACCTACATGAACGCAGTTGAAAATGAAATCGTTGCGGGTAGAAGTCTAAGACCGCAAGACTACAAGGAATTTGCCAGTGTGATTTTGTTGGATGAAGAACTAGCCAAGAGTTTGTTTGATAGTCCAGAAGCTGCGGTTAATCAAGTCATCTCTGTCAATGAATTTAGTTACCGTGTGATTGGCGTTTATACCAGCAATGAAGCCAAAACTGCTAAAGCCTTTGGGATTGGTGGTCTTCCAATTACGACCAATATTTCTCTTGCAGCTAATTTTAATACTGATGAAATCTCGAATATCGTCTTTCGTGTCAATGATACTAGTCTAACGCAGACTTTGGGTCCAGAGTTGGCTCGAAAACTGACTGAGATTGCAGGTCTTCAGCAAGGGGAGTACCAAGTTGCGGATGCAACCGCCGCCTTCCAAGAGGTACAACAACTATTTGGTTTTATGACCACCATTATTAGTGCCATCGCAGGAATCTCTCTCTTTGTCGGGGGAACTGGTGTTATGAATATCATGCTGGTTTCGGTGACAGAACGCACGCGTGAGATTGGTCTGCGGAAAGCTCTCGGAGCTACTCGGGCTAATATCTTGGTACAGTTTTTGATTGAATCCATGATCTTAACCTTGCTAGGTGGTGTCATCGGTCTTGGGATTGCTGCTGGAATGACCATGTTAGCTGGAGTATTGCTCCAAAACATGATTGCAGGTATCGAAGTTGGGGTTTCCCTCCCAATCGCTCTCTTTAGCTTGGCTGTGTCAGCCAGCGTTGGGATGATCTTCGGAGTCTTGCCAGCCAATAAAGCGTCTAAGCTTGATCCAATCGAAGCCCTTCGTTATGAATAAGATATAGAACAGAAAAAAACAAGATGGACATTTGTCTGTCTTGTTTTTGTATGGATTTTCCTATCGAAAATCACTAAAAATATGATATAATGAAGTGTTAGAAAATCAGGTTTCATTTGCCTGGAAAGGAAAAATTATGTCTGAAAAGAATTTTTATATTACAACACCGATTTACTATCCATCTGGTAAACTTCATATCGGTTCTGCCTACACAACCATCGCTTGTGATGTCCTAGCTCGCTACAAACGCCTCATGGGCTACGATGTCTTTTATCTGACAGGTCTTGACGAGCATGGTCAGAAGATCCAGCAAAAAGCAGAAGAAGCTGGCATCACACCACAAGCCTATGTTGACGGCATGGCGGTTGGCGTCAAAGAACTCTGGAAATTACTCGATATCTCATACGATAAATTCATTCGTACAACGGATGATTACCATGAAAAAGTTGTAGCACAAGTCTTTGAACGCTTGCTTGCCCAAGATGATATCTACTTGGGCGAATATTCTGGTTGGTATTCAGTCTCAGATGAGGAATTCTTTACAGAAAGCCAGCTTGCAGAAGTTTTCCGTGATGAAGCTGGAAATGTGACGGGCGGTATCGCTCCATCAGGACATGAAGTGGAGTGGGTTTCAGAAGAGTCTTACTTCCTTCGCCTCAGTAAATACCAAGACCGCTTGGTAGAATTTTTCAAATCGCACCCTGACTTCATCACTCCAGATGGTCGTCTCAATGAAATGTTGCGTAACTTCATTGAGCCAGGTTTGGAAGATTTAGCGGTTTCTCGTACAACCTTTACCTGGGGTGTTCCAGTTCCATCCAATCCAAAACACGTTGTCTATGTTTGGATTGATGCCCTTCTTAACTATGCGACTGCTCTTGGTTACGGTCAAGACGATCATGCTAACTACGACAAGTTCTGGAATGGAACGGTCTTCCACATGGTCGGAAAAGACATTCTTCGTTTCCACTCCATCTACTGGCCAATCCTTCTCATGATGTTGGATATGAAGTTGCCTGAACGTTTGATTGCCCACGGATGGTTCGTCATGAAAGACGGCAAGATGTCTAAGTCTAAAGGGAATGTCGTTTACCCTGAAATGCTAGTAGAACGTTATGGACTGGATCCACTTCGTTACTACCTCATGCGTAGCCTTCCAGTCGGTTCAGATGGAACCTTCACTCCAGAAGACTACGTCGGCCGTATCAACTATGAATTAGCAAATGACCTTGGAAACCTTCTCAACCGTACGGTTTCTATGATTAATAAGTATTTTGATGGGCAAATTCCAGCCTATGAAGAAGGTGTGACAGAGTTTGATAATGCTCTTGCTCAAGTAGCAGAGCAATCTATCGCTGACTACCATACACACATGGAAGCCGTTGATTACCCACGTGCTTTAGAAGCAGTCTGGACTCTTATCTCACGTACCAACAAATACATCGATGAGACAGCCCCATGGGTCTTGGCTAAGGATGAAGAGCACCGTGACCAATTGGCAAGTGTCATGAGCCACTTGGCAGCCAGCCTTCGTGTCGTAGCTCACATGATTGAGCCATTTATGATGGGAACTAGTCGCGCTGTATTGGCACAACTTGGTCTAGCAGAAGTTTCTAGCCTTGAAAACTTGAGCTTGGCTGATTTGCCATCAGGTGTAACTGTAGTAGCTAAAGGAACACCGATCTTCCCACGTCTGGATATGGAAGAAGAAATCGCCTATATCAAGGAACAAATGGAAGGTAATAAACCAGCAGTCGAAAAAGAATGGAATCCAGATGAAGTCGAACTCAAACTAAACAAAGAAGAAATCAAGTTTGAAGACTTCGATAAGGTCGAAATCCGTGTCGCAGAAGTCAAAGAAGTGTCTAAAGTGGAAGGTTCTGATAAGTTGCTCAAATTCCGCCTAGATGCTGGTGATGGCGAAGACCGTCAAATCCTCTCAGGAATTGCCAAATACTATCCAAATGAGCAAGAATTGGTCGGCAAGAAAGTCCAAATCGTTGCTAACCTTAAACCACGTAAAATGATGAAAAAATATGTCAGTCAAGGTATGATTCTCTCAGCTGAACATGATGGCAAATTAACCCTTCTCACAGTTGATCCAGCTGTACCAAATGGAAGTGTGATTGGGTAAAAGCAAAAAACCAACGTTATACACGTTGGTTTTTCTTGTTATGCGCGAGATTTTCTAAAAAGTAATCTATCTTCTTTTGCGACCTGAGAACAATTATTTTCTCTGGATAGGTTTCTTGAACCCGTTGATAACGTTCTTTGGCATTCTTTGTCCGTCCATCCCAGAGAATCCATCGGATAAACTCCCAGTCAAAGCGTTCAGGGCAACCTGCAGCCATACTTTCTCTGACCTTGCGTCGATATGTGAGATACCGTTTAAAGGCTCGAAAGAGACAAGTCCATGGTGGAAAGTTGAGAAAGATAATTTGGTCAGCTTTTAGCATTCTTTCCTCGTAATAACACCAAGAGTAGTTGCCATCGATGACCCAGTCTGAGTGATTGTTTAGAAAGCTTTTCATCTCGGATTTCATCCAATCACGGTCACTGTCTTGCCAATCTGGTTGAAATTGGAGGGTGTCCATATGCAGTTTGGGAATGGAGTAGTAGTTAGATAACTTTTCTGCTAGAGTTGACTTACCAGCACCAGAATAACCGATGATTGCGATTTTCATTTTCTACCTTTTCTGATTAGAGGTCAAAAAAACAGCCTCTATGGACTGTTTCTTATTTAACAAGTTTAGCTGAAAGACGAGCTTTATCGCGACTTGCTTTGTTTTTATGAATCAAACCTTTAGTTTCTGCTTTGTCGATAGCTGAACTAGCAGCACGGAAAAGTTCTTCAGAAGGGTTTGCTTCGAAAGCTTTGATAGCAGTACGCATAGCTGATTTTTGAGCTGAGTTTTTTTCGTTTTGTTTAACGTTCAATTCAGCGCGTTTGATAGCTGATTTAATGTTTGCCAATGTTCTTACCTCCATATTTACTAACTATACTATTATATCTGAAAACTTATGTTTTGACAAGGGGAAATTATTTTTTTAGGTAAATTTCATCGATTTCATGGTTTTTAGCCTTGTGGAGAATAACCTCGGCCCGATTCCTTGTTGGTTCAATATAGTTTTGTAGATTTGTAAGGTTGATATCACTCCATACTTGGTGGGCAAAAGACTCTACTTCCTCTATTGGCATTTGCGTAAAGTGGTGGTAGTAGCTGTCTGGATCGTTTTGGGCAAAGCTGAGAAGTTTCAAAAAGCGGTCTAAATACCAGCTTTCAATGTCCTCGACAGCAGCGTCTACATAGATGGAAAAATCAAAAAAATCGGTGATGTAAAGGCGCTCATTTTGAGGATTTTGAAAGACATTTATTCCTTCGACAATGACAAAATCTGCAGCCTTAACGCGTTGTTTCTCCCCAGGAACAATATCATAAACCTCGTGAGAATAGACGGGGATATCAACATCCTGTCCATTTTTTAAGCGATCAAGAAAATTCAGTAAGGCTTCCATGTCATAACTCTCTGGAAAGCCTTTGCGATTTAAGATTCCTTGGTCTATTAACGTTTGATTGGGATAGAGAAAACCATCGGTCGTCACTAACTCCACAGTAGCGTCAGTCACTGTACGAGACAGAAGGATTTGCAGAAGTCGGCTAGTTGTTGATTTTCCTACAGCAACACTTCCTGAAACACCGATGATGAAGGGCTGAGATTTACTCTCTCTTTGGAGAAAAATTCCCTTAGAAAAGGCTAAATCCTCTTTGGTGCGTTTGTAAATTTGGATGAGATGAGCTAATGGTAAATAAATATCTGTCACATCTTGCAGGCTGATTTGGTCATTAAAGCTCTTGATGGATTCTAACTCTTCCTCTGTCAAGGGAGGGGTTGTCTTGCGATGCAAGGACTGCCAGGTTTCACGGCTGATTTTTTCAAAATGTAAAAATTCGTTGGTCATATTTTTTCCTCGTTCGATATTTTAGTATATCATATTTCTCATCTAAAGAGAGAATGAAATTCGATATTTCTCATTCTGATTCTTGAAAGTTGCTATAAGTTGCTCTAAAAGATCAAAAATAGAGGAAGTAATACAAAAATCTTTTAATTATTGTCATAACAGATTTAGTTTGTTTGTTGAATTTTAGCTTTGTAAACGGTGTTAAAAAACCTTAAAATATGCTAAAATAGTTTTATGAGTAAAATGTATTATGCAGAAAATCCTGATGCTGGTCACGACATTCATGAGTTGAGAGTGGAGTTGTTGGGAGAAAACATGACCTTTTTGACAGATGCGGGTGTTTTTAGCAAGAAAATGGTTGACTTTGGGAGTCAGCTTTTATTGAAGTGTCTAGAGCTTAACAAAGGAGAGACAGTCCTTGATGTGGGTTGTGGTTATGGGCCATTGGGCTTGTCATTGGTCAAGGCTTATGGAGTTCAGGCAACCATGGTCGATATCAATAATCGTGCCTTGGACTTAGCGCGACAAAATGCTGAGCGTAATAAAGTAGAAGCAACGATTTTCCAATCCAATATCTATGAACAAGTTGAAGAGAAGTTTGACCATGTTATTTCCAATCCGCCGATTCGAGCGGGCAAACAGGTTGTTCATGAGATTATCGAAAAGAGCAGAGATTTCTTGAATGACGGAGGAGATTTAACCATTGTCATTCAGAAAAAACAAGGAGCTCCAAGTGCTAAAAGTAAGATGGAAGACGTTTTTGGCAATTGTGAAATCATAAGGAAAGATAAGGGATACTATATCCTTAGAAGTGTGAAATCATGAGAGCAGTTGATTTAATCCAAAAGAAACGAGATGGTCAAGAACTGTCTTCGAGTGAAATCAAGTGGCTAGTAGAAGGCTATGTGGCTGGAACTGTCCCAGACTATCAAATGTCTGCCTTTGCTATGGCGGTTTATTTCAAAGGAATGACCACACGTGAGATTTCTGACCTGACGATGAATATGGTTAAGACGGGGCAAGAGTTTGATTTGTCAGCTATTGAGGGAGTTAAGGTTGATAAGCATTCGACTGGTGGTGTAGGTGATAAGGTGACCTTGATTTTGGCTCCCCTTGTTGCAAGTTTCGGTGTGCCCGTTGCTAAAATGAGTGGTCGTGGTCTTGGCCATACTGGTGGGACAATTGATAAATTGGAGTCCATTAAGGGCTATCAAGTCGAGCGAAGTCAAGAAGATTTCATTCGTCAGGTACAGGACATTGGTGTATCTGTCATTGGGCAGTCAGATCAGCTGGTTAAAGCAGACAAACTTCTCTATGCACTACGAGATGTGACAGCAACTGTCGATACGATTCCTTTGATTGCTAGTTCGGTGATGAGTAAGAAAATCGCTGCAGGAGCGGATGCCATTTTGCTAGACGTAACGGTCGGTGAGGGTGCTTTCATGAAGACGGTTGATGAGGCTCGTGAATTGGCTCAAACCATGGTGGATCTTGGTAAGGCTGTTGGTCGAAAAACAGTAGCAGTCATTACAGATATGAGTCAGCCCTTGGGAAGAGCCATTGGCAATCGTCTTGAAATCCTTGAGGCAATCGAGATTCTCCAAGGAAAAGGCCGAGAAGATATTAGTCACTTTATCTGCGAGCTAGCTCAGATTATGCTTGGCTTGGCTGATGTTGAGAAAACGATCAAGGGAATCCGTCAACACCTGGAAAATGGCCAAGCACTGGCTAAGTTTGAAGAAATGGTAGCAGCACAAGGCGGCGATTTAGAAGATCTCTATCGCCCAGTCAAAGTTGCCCATGTGCTGGAAATTCCAGCTCAAGAAACGGGTGTTATTTCAGCCCTTCCAGCTATGGAATTTGGGCTCTATGCCATGAGACTAGGAGCTGGTCGTGCAGTCAAGTCTGATGACTTGGACTATGAAACAGGGATTGTTTTTGAAAAGAAAGTTGGAGACTCCGTTCAAAAGGGTGAAATTGTTGCAAAAGTTTATACAAATGGAAAAATTTCTTCTGAACTAGTTACAGAATTTCAAAAATATGTTAAAATAAATGATAGAGTGAAACGTTTGCAGGAAATAATTGAAATCATCTCATGAAAAGGAGAGAAATTCGAATATGAAGTTAAATAAATATATCGATCATACGCTTTTAAAGCAAGATGCAAGCCAAGAACAAATTGATCGTTTGCTATCTGAAGCGCGTGAGTATGATTTTGCCAGCGTTTGTGTTAATCCTACATGGGTTAAACATGCGAAAACAGGGCTTGAAGGCTCAGATGTAAAGGTTTGTACAGTAGTTGGTTTCCCCTTGGGAGCGACAACTTCAGCTGTAAAAGCTTTTGAAACCAAGGAAGCCATCCAAAATGGTGCAGATGAGATTGATATGGTTATCAATGTCGGTGCTCTCAAATCAGGTAATCTTGATTTGGTTGAATCGGACATCCGTGCTGTCGTAGAAGCAAGTGGTGACAAGTTGGTTAAGGTCATTATTGAAGCTTGCTTATTGACAGACGATGAAAAGGTTGTGGCTTGCCAATTATCCCAGAAAGCAGGTGCTGACTTTGTCAAAACATCAACTGGATTTTCAACTGGTGGTGCCACTATAGAGGATGTTAAGTTGATGCGTAAAACAGTCGGACCAGATATGGGAGTTAAGGCAGCTGGTGGTGCTCGTTCTTATGCGGATGCCGTTGCTTTTGTGGAAGCGGGCGCTACCCGTATCGGAACGTCAGCTGGCGTTGCAATTTTAAAAGGAGAATTAGCAGATGGCGACTACTGAGTTGATTGAACTAGCAATTGAAACCAGCAAGCAAGCCTATGTACCCTATTCTCACTTTCCTGTTAGTGCTGTTCTAGTGGCGAAAGATGGTAACGTTTATACAGGTGTTAATATTGAGAATGCTAGCTATTCTTTGACAAACTGTGGAGAGCGTACAGCGATTTTCAAAGCAGTTTCCGAAGGCCAAAGAGAGTTTTCAGAGTTGATTGTCTATGGACAGACTGAAAAACCTATATCACCATGTGGTGCTTGTCGCCAAGTGATGGCTGAATTTTTTGAAAAAGATCTAAAAGTGACTTTAGTCGCTAAAGATAAATCGACGGTCGAGATGACGGTCGGGGAGTTACTTCCATACTCATTTACAGACTTAAACTAGTCTGAGTCACTCTCTGAGTGACGCGGTCCTTGTGGCCAACCAATCCATACTTGCAACATCGTTGCACATCTTATTTAGGAGGTTCAGTAATGAACAAGAAACAATGGCTAGGCCTTGGTCTAGTTGCAGTAGCAGCAGTTGGACTTGCTGCATGTGGTAACCGCTCTTCTCGTAACGCAGCTTCATCTTCATCTGAAATGAAGACCAAAGCAGCGATCGTAACAGATACTGGTGGTGTTGATGACAAATCATTTAACCAATCAGCTTGGGAAGGTTTGCAAGACTGGGGTAAAGAACACAATCTTTCTAAAGATAAAGGCTTTACTTATTTCCAATCAACAAGTGAAGCAGACTATGCTAACAACTTGCAACAAGCGGCTGGAAGTTACAACCTGATCTTCGGTGTTGGTTTTGCACTTCACAATGCAGTTGAAGAGGCAGCAAAAGACCACTCTGACTTAAACTATGTCTTGATTGATGATGTGATCAAAGATCAAAAGAATGTTGCGAGCGTAACATTTGCTGATAACGAAGCGGCCTACCTTGCTGGTGTTGCAGCAGCTAAAACAACTAAAACAAAACAAGTTGGTTTTGTAGGTGGTATCGAATCTGAAGTTATTTCACGTTTCGCTGCTGGATTTAAAGCTGGTGTTGAGTCAGTAGACCCATCTATCAAAGTACAAGTTGACTACGCTGGTTCATTTGGTGATGCTGCCAAAGGTAAAACAATTGCAGCAGCTCAATATGCTGCAGGTGCAGACGTTGTCTACCAAGCAGCTGGTGGTACAGGTGCTGGTGTCTTTGCTGAAGCAAAATCTTTGAACGAAAGCAAAAATGAAGACGAAAAAGTTTGGGTTATTGGTGTAGACCGTGACCAAGCAGCAGAAGGTAAATACACTTCTAAAGATGGTAAAGAATCAAACTTCGTTCTTGTATCTACATTGAAACAAGTTGGTACAACTGTAAAAGATATTGCTAACAAAGCAGAAAAAGGTGAATTCCCTGGCGGACAAGTTATTGTCTACTCATTGAAAGATAAAGGGGTTGAGCTAGCAGTAACAAACCTTTCAGAAGAAGGTAAAAAAGCTGTTGAAGACGCAAAAGCTAAAATCCTTGACGGAAGCGTAAAAGTTCCTGAAAAATAATGGATAAAAGTCATTTCTTAGGAAGCGGCCATCGGTCGCTTCTTTAAGAATTGAGGCAATTTTTGTCTCAATAGAGCTTGTTAATGTGATTAGCAGGTTTTATTGAAATAAAATAAACCTCTGAAAGGAAGAGCATATGGCACACGAAAATGTCATTGAGATGCGGGATATTACCAAGGTGTTTGGTGAATTTGTAGCAAACGACAAAATCAACTTGCAACTGCGAAAAGGTGAAATCCATGCACTTTTAGGAGAAAATGGAGCGGGTAAATCCACTCTGATGAATATGCTGGCAGGACTTCTCGAGCCAACTAGTGGTGAAATTGCGGTGAATGGTCAAGTTGTCAAACTAGATTCACCTTCTAAAGCTGCTAGTCTAGGAATTGGGATGGTTCACCAACATTTTATGTTGGTTGAGGCTTTTACAGTAGCTGAAAATATCATTTTGGGGAGTGAAATCACTAAAAATGGTGTTCTAGATATAGCTGAAGCTACTAAAGAAATCAAGGCTCTTTCTGAACGTTATGGTTTGGCAGTGGATCCTGCTGCCAAGGTGGCAGATATTTCCGTTGGTGCTCAACAACGTGTAGAAATCTTGAAGACACTTTACCGTGGTGCTGATATCCTCATCTTTGACGAACCTACGGCAGTATTGACTCCTTCAGAGATTGATGAATTGATGGCTATCATGAAAAACCTTGTCAAGGAAGGAAAATCTATTATTTTGATTACCCATAAATTGGATGAAATTCGTGCGGTATCCAATAGAGTGACGGTTATTCGTCGTGGGAAATCAATCCAGACGGTTGAAATAGCAGGCGCAACAAATGCGGACTTGGCAGAAATGATGGTAGGACGTTCTGTCTCCTTCAAAACGGAGAAACAGGCACCACAACCAAAAGAAGTAGTCTTGTCTATCAAAGACTTGGTTGTTAATGAAAACCGCGGTGTACCAGCTGTGAAGAATCTTTCTTTGGATGTTCGTGCTGGTGAGATTGTCGGTATTGCAGGTATTGATGGCAATGGTCAATCTGAACTCATTCAAGCCATTACGGGTCTTCGTAAGGTTGAGTCAGGTAGCGTTGAATTAAAAGGCAAATCAATCGTAGGGATGCATCCTCGACAAATTACGGAACTCAGTGTCGGGCATGTTCCTGAAGACCGCCACCGTGATGGTTTGATTTTGGATATGATGATTTCAGAAAATATCGCTCTTCAAACCTACTACAAAGAACCACTCAGCAAGAATGGTATCTTGAACTATGCCAATATCACTTCGCATGCTAAGAAATTGATGGAAGAATTTGACGTCCGTGCGGCGAGCGAGTTTGTTCCAGCAGCGGCTCTTTCAGGAGGAAATCAACAAAAAGCGATTATCGCTCGTGAGATTGATCGTGATCCTGATCTCCTTATTGTCAGCCAACCAACTCGTGGTCTGGATGTCGGTGCCATTGAATATATCCACAAACGCTTGATTGAAGAACGTGATAACGGGAAAGCTGTGCTTGTTGTCAGCTTTGAATTGGATGAGATTTTAAATGTTTCAGACCGAATTGCTGTTATTCATGATGGGAAGATTCAAGGTATTGTGTCGCCAGAAACGACTAACAAACAAGAACTTGGTATCTTGATGGCAGGTGGAAACTTGGGAAAGGAGAAGGATGATGTCTAAAAAGTTACAACAAATTTCGGTTCCCTTGATTTCCGTATTCTTAGGAATCTTGCTCGGAGCCATCGTCATGTGGATTTTCGGCTACGATGCTATCTGGGGTTATGAGGAGTTGTTCTATACAGCTTTTGGTAGTCTTCGTGGGATTGGCGAGATTTTCCGTGCCATGGGTCCTCTTGTCTTGATTGGTCTGGGGTTTGCAGTTGCCAGCCGTGCAGGTTTCTTTAACGTTGGACTTCCTGGTCAGGCACTAGCGGGTTGGATTCTTAGTGGTTGGTTTGCTTTGTCGCATCCGGACATGCCACGCCCAATGTTGATTTTAGCGACCGTAGTAATTGCTTTGATTGCAGGTGGGATTGTAGGTGCTATCCCAGGTATTCTCAGAGCCTATTTAGGTACATCAGAAGTTATCGTAACCATCATGATGAACTATATTGTTTTGTATGTAGGGAACGCCTTTATTCATGCCTTTCCTAAAGATATTATGCAAAGTACAGACTCAACGATTCGTGTTAGTGCCAACGCTACATACCAGACCCCATGGTTATCAGAGTTGACTGGAAATTCTCGTATGAATATCGGAATCTTCTTTGCCATCATTGCTGTTGGCGTGATTTGGTTCTTGCTCAAGA
The DNA here is from genome assembly GCA_019458035.2 of Streptococcus oralis. GTDB lineage: Bacteria > Bacillota > Bacilli > Lactobacillales > Streptococcaceae > Streptococcus > Streptococcus oralis_BP. Next base: position 859,130 of record CP185271.1, on the reverse strand, counting down.
AAACGACTCTCGGTTTTGAGATTCGTGCAGTTGGTCTTAATCCCCATGCTTCAGAGTACGCTGGTATTTCAGCAAAACGTACAATCATTCTATCAATGATTATCTCTGGTGCCTTGGCTGGTCTTGGTGGAGCTGTCGAAGGTCTTGGAACTTTCCAAAACGTTTACGTTCAAGGTTCATCATTAGCTATCGGATTTAACGGGATGGCAGTTAGTTTGCTTGCTGGAAACTCACCAATTGGAATTCTCTTCGCAGCCTTCTTATTTGGTGTTCTACAAGTTGGTGCACCGGGTATGAACGCAGCGCAAGTTCCGTCTGAGCTTGTTAGCATTGTAACAGCGTCTATTATCTTCTTTGTCAGCGTTCACTATATTATCGAACGCTTTGTCAAACCTAAAAAACAAGTTAAAGGAGGTAAGTAAGGATGTCTATTACAACATTACTCACCCTCTTGGTCTCTTCTATGCTGATTTACTCAGCACCACTTATTTTTACGAGTATCGGAGGAGTTTTCTCTGAACGTGGTGGTGTCGTTAACGTCGGTCTTGAAGGAATTATGGTTATGGGAGCCTTTTCTGGGGTTGTCTTTAACCTTGAGTTTGCAGAACAACTTGGAGCAGCGACTCCTTGGATTTCCTTGTTAGTTGCTGGTATCGTGGGAGCTATTTTCTCTCTCATCCATGCCGTCGCAACGGTTCATTTCCGTGCAGACCATGTTGTCAGTGGTACAGTATTGAACTTGATGGCTCCTGCCCTAGCAGTTTTCTTGGTTAAAGTTCTTTATAATAAAGGACAAACGGATAACTTAAGCCAGACTTTTGGACGTTTTGATTTCCCAGTTTTGGCTAATATCCCAGTGATTGGAGATATCTTCTTCAAGTCTACCAGTTTACTAGGTTATATCGCAATTGCCTTCTCTTTCCTTGCTTGGTTTATCCTCTTTAAGACACGCTTTGGTCTTCGTCTCCGCTCTGTCGGGGAACACCCTCAAGCAGCGGATACCTTGGGGATCAATGTCTACAAGATGAGATATCTTGGGGTTATTATTTCAGGTTTCCTAGGGGGAATTGGGGGAGCGATTTATGCTCAATCAATTTCTGTCAACTTCTCAGTAACAACTATTGTCGGTCCTGGATTTATCGCTCTTGCTGCGATGATCTTTGGTAAATGGAACCCAATCGGTGCTATGCTTTCTAGTCTTTTCTTTGGACTTTCACAAAGTTTAGCAGTTATCGGTTCTCAATTACCTTTCCTACAAGGAGTGCCAGCGGTTTACCTTCAAATCGCCCCTTATGTCTTGACCATCCTTGTCTTGGCAGCCTTCTTTGGAAAAGCAGTCGCACCAAAGGCAGACGGTATCAACTACATCAAGTCAAAATAAGCATACAAAAAAACGTCAGTTTCAAACTGGCGTTTTATTTGTTAGGATTTTGATGGGTTAAGTTCAATCCCCAAGGGACAAGATTTTCAGTTTTATTTTTGATACGTGTGATATTATCCTTGTGACGAATGATAATCAAGCTAGCAAGTGCTAGGATAATCAAAATGAAGAGAGGGTCATAGCTGTTTAGGATAAATCCAAATAGTGGAAATAGGAGAACTCCGATAACGGCTGCGATAGAAGCAGTAACGCTAGACAAGGAAATCATACTACCGAGATAGAGGGTTCCAAAGAATACGGCTGCTAGGTAGAGACAGAAGATAGGCGCAAATCCGAAAACAACCCCAGCACTGGTTGCGACAGCCTTACCACCTTTAAAGCCTGCAAAGATAGGGAAGGTATGTCCAACGACAGCCAAAAGTCCAAAGACAAGAGGTGATACACCTTGTATGTGGAAAAGAATTGGAAGCAGAGTGGCCAAGGTTCCTTTAAAGAAGTCAATTACAAAGGTTGCCATACCTGCTTTCTTACCCAAAATACGGAAAGTATTGGTTGTTCCAGTATTTCCAGAACCATGCTCTCGCAGATTTGTTTGAAAGAAGATTTGTCCGATCCAAAGACCAGAAGGGATTGAGCCTAGTAGATAAGCTGAAATTAATAATACAAATGTCATCATATACCCATTATACCATGAAATAGTGTAGAAATGATGAGAATATCCTTTAAAATTGTGACAGCTGAAAGGGAAAAACTTTGCAAAATCCCTAGAAAACCTGTAAAATAGAAAAGATGAACAAATAGGAGGTTCCTTGTGTCAAAAAAGGAAATCAATATTAATAACTACAATGATGACGCCATTCAGGTGCTAGAAGGGTTGGATGCGGTCCGTAAACGTCCGGGGATGTATATTGGTTCGACCGACGGTGCGGGTCTCCATCACCTAGTCTGGGAAATAGTGGACAATGCAGTCGATGAGGCCTTATCTGGATTTGGTGACCGCATTGATGTGACTATCAATAAAGACGGAAGTCTAACAGTAGAGGACCATGGTCGTGGGATGCCGACTGGTATGCATGCCATGGGAATTCCAACCGTAGAGGTTATCTTTACCATTCTCCATGCCGGAGGGAAATTCGGTCAAGGGGGTTATAAGACATCTGGAGGTCTCCACGGGGTGGGGTCTTCTGTTGTTAATGCCCTTTCTAGTTGGCTAGAAGTAGAAATCACTCGTGATGGTGCTGTTTATAAGCAACGCTTTGAAAATGGTGGAAAACCTGCCACGACTTTGAAGAAAATTGGTACAGCGCCCAAGACTAAGACAGGTACCAAAGTCACCTTCATGCCTGACGCGACAATCTTCTCTACGACAGACTTCAAATACAATACCATTTCAGAACGACTCAATGAGTCAGCCTTTCTCTTAAAAAATGTGACCTTGTCTCTGACAGACAAACGAACAGATGAAGCGATTGAATACCATTATGAAAATGGAGTTCAGGACTTTGTTTCCTATTTGAACGAAGACAAGGAAACCTTGACACCAGTTCTGTACTTTGAAGGGGAAGACAATGGTTTCCAAGTGGAAGTAGCCCTTCAGTACAATGATGGATTTTCAGATAACATTCTATCCTTTGTCAATAACGTTCGTACCAAGGACGGCGGAACGCATGAGACTGGGCTCAAGTCTGCCATTACCAAGGTTATGAATGACTATGCGCGTAAGACGGGACTTCTCAAGGAAAAAGATAAAAATCTAGAAGGTTCAGATTATCGTGAGGGACTAGCAGCCGTTCTTTCTATTCTAGTTCCTGAAGAGCATCTTCAGTTTGAAGGCCAGACCAAGGATAAACTAGGGAGTCCACTAGCTCGTCCAGTTGTGGATGGGATTGTGGCTGATAAGTTGACCTTCTTCCTTATGGAAAATGGGGAACTGGCTTCCAATCTCATTCGCAAGGCTATCAAGGCTCGTGATGCCCGCGAAGCGGCACGTAAGGCGCGTGATGAGAGCCGAAATGGTAAGAAAAACAAGAAAGACAAGGGCTTGCTTTCTGGTAAATTAACCCCAGCCCAATCTAAAAATCCAGCAAAGAACGAACTCTACCTGGTCGAGGGTGATTCTGCCGGTGGTTCTGCCAAACAAGGTCGTGACCGTAAGTTCCAGGCTATCTTGCCTCTTCGAGGTAAGGTTATCAATACAGCCAAGGCCAAGATGGCGGATATCCTCAAAAATGAGGAAATCAACACCATGATTTATACCATCGGAGCGGGTGTCGGAGCAGACTTCTCTATTGAAGATGCCAACTATGACAAGATTATTGTCATGACCGATGCGGATACAGATGGTGCCCATATTCAGACCTTGCTCTTGACATTTTTCTATCGTTACATGCGTCCGCTAGTTGAGGCAGGCCATGTCTATATCGCCCTTCCGCCTCTTTACAAGATGTCCAAAGGGAAAGGTAAGAAAGAAGAAGTGGCCTACGCTTGGACGGACGGAGAGCTAGAAGAACTCCGCAAGCAGTTTGGTAAAGGCGCTATCCTTCAACGCTACAAAGGTCTTGGTGAGATGAACGCGGACCAGCTCTGGGAAACAACCATGAACCCAGAAACCCGTACCCTCATCCGTGTCACCATTGAAGACTTAGCACGCGCTGAACGCCGCGTCAACGTCCTCATGGGAGATAAAGTCGAACCACGTCGTAAATGGATTGAAGATAATGTTAAGTTTACGCTGGAAGAAGCGACTGTGTTTTAATATAGTATAGGAAATATTATGGCGAGACAGAATTATTTTGATATTTTGAACCGGATGGAGTTTGATCCACAGAGAGAGTTGAAAAATTTGATGGATTTGCTGGAAATGGAGAGAAATTTCAAGAGGAGCTATTATGAAACAAGTTTAAATAGTGCCATTTCTAATAATTTCTTAGATTATCCTAATCGTTCAACGTTCACCAGTTATTCACAAATGATAGAATTTGTTGGATCGAATATCTATAATACAACTGAACAACTATTTGTTTTCTCTGAGTTATTAGTTGACATTTTTTGTAATCTTGCAGAAAAATTTACAAAGGAAGAGAGTAGCTTTATTCAAGTTATATTTGATAATATTAAAAGGTTTTTAGAATTATCAAATCATGAATTGATTACATTGGATAATGGTAATAAAATCATTGTTGAAAAGAATGTATATGCCTCAGAAGCTTCTCAGATTGTATCTGAAACTAGTATTGAAGAGGCGATAAAGGTCTTAGAATATAATCATTTTTCAAATAAGGGAAATATTCAGCGTAAGAAAGAAATACTTATTGCTTTAGCGAACTACCTTGAACCGTTTAGAAGAGAACTAAATTATTCTGAAGAATTAAAAGATATTATGAAAGTTAACAATCAAAAGGTTATCGCGTTTGAAAAACTTTTTGAAATGTATAATAATTTTGGTTTAAGGCACAATAATTCAAATCAATATCATCTTGATTTGGCTGATGATGAATTGGAACAATGGTACGATGACATCTATACTTCGACTTTATTTGTTATTTTAAGCATGGATGAATCTAGAATTTTGTCGAAATTAAAAACTTTGAGAGAAGGATAGCTAAATCTGTTATAATTGATTAACTAATCTAACTTGAGAAATAGTATGCTAATAGACAGTAATATCAAATAAAGAACAGGTGTTAATATGAGAACTGAACCCGAAATGCTTGATTTAATTTTTCAAACCGCAAAAGTGCTCCAAGTCGAGGCTGTCGCCATGTCTGGTTCACGGACAAATCCAAAAGCACCAAAAGATGAGTTTCAGGATTACGACGTGATCTATGTCGTGGACGACTTAGATAATCTGACGAGTGACCTTTCTTGGTTAGACCAGTTTGGCACTCGTATCATTGAGCAGCATAATGTCCTAGGCAACCGTCGACTTTATCTGATGCTATTTGAAGATGGAAATCGGATTGATTTGACCCTCTGTCCTACGGAGTATATTCAAGAGTGGGTGGATAGTGAAGCTGATTATACAGTTTTAAAAGATGAGAAAGGCTTGTTTGTGCCCTATTCTCCAAATCCTCAACGTTACTGGACAAGTCCTGCTAGTCAGACAGATTTTGAAAAAGCCTGCAATGAATTTTGGTGGGTATCAGCCTATGTGGTTAAGGGTATTCGTCGTAAGCAACTCATCTATGGGACGGACCATCTCTACGGGATTTGTCAGCAAGAACTCTTGAAGATCTTGGCTTGGCAGGTTGCAGCTGATAAGGGGACGATTGATATCGGCAAAAACTACAAGTATCTCTTTGAACTATTTACCTGCTGAGAAAGAGAAAGAATTCTCAAATCTGCTTGATTTATCAAGTAGTGACAAAATCACTCAGACTTCATTTGCTACGATGCAAATTTTCCACCAAGAGGCTCAATTCCTTGCTCAAATGATGGGATTTGACTATGATATGGAAGTAGCTGAGAAGATGATGAGATATGCTGAGGAGAGATTCGAAACAAATGAAACATTTACAAAATAATAAGATAACAAAATTTTTACTGATTAGTTTTCTCATTTCTTGGGGATTTGGTTGGGGATTGCTCGCTTTTCTGACCCAAATGAGCCTCTTAAGTCTAACAAGTCCACTAGGAGTCTTTCTCCATTTACTAGGAGGTTTCGGTCCAACCATTGCAGCCATTTCTTGTTTGCCTCAAAAATCCATTAAAAGCATAGTCTCTTTTATCTTAGGGGACTCAAAGAAATATATTTTGTTATTTCTTTTACTAATTTTCGTGCAGACAGGTGTCATTGCTTTCTCATCTAAGGAGCTTAATCCGGCTTTTCCACTAGGAAATTTGTTTGTTGTTTTTTTGAGTGCAGTCTGTATTTATGGTGGCGAAGAAGAATTGGGATGGCGAGGCATCTTGCAACCAACTTTGGAAACTAGATTCTCCTTTTGGATTTCCGGTTTGATAACAGGTTGTATTTGGGCAATATGGCATGTACCTTTATGGTTTGTGATTGGAAGTTCCCAAAGTAGGATGCCTTTTATATTATTCAGTCTATTTGCAATTTATCTCAGTCTTCTTCTAGCAGCTGTTTTCAAAAAGACTAAGTCGATCCTTTATTGCGCCATTTTTCACGGCCTAATTAATACCTTACTTAGCTTATTTATTATTAAAATTAATCTTTTATTCATTCTAGGATTAGTAGGATTGCTCTTCTTTTCTCACTACCTACAAAGAAACAGTTAAATTTATAAAATATAGATTTACTTTACAATAAAATACTAAAAAGAGAATTATTATGTCTAACATTCAAAACATGTCCCTTGAGGACATCATGGGAGAGCGCTTTGGTCGCTACTCCAAGTACATCATTCAAGACCGGGCTTTGCCAGACATTCGGGATGGATTGAAGCCGGTTCAGCGTCGTATTCTTTATTCTATGAATAAGGATGGCAATACCTTTGACAAGAGCTACCGCAAGTCGGCCAAGTCAGTCGGTAACATTATGGGGAATTTTCACCCACACGGGGATTCTTCTATCTATGATGCCATGGTCCGTATGTCTCAGGACTGGAAAAATCGTGAGATTTTGGTTGAAATGCACGGTAATAACGGTTCTATGGACGGAGATCCGCCTGCGGCGATGCGTTATACCGAGGCTCGTTTGTCTGAGATTGCTGGTTATCTTCTTCAAGATATCGAGAAAAAGACAGTTCCTTTTGCATGGAACTTTGATGATACCGAGAAAGAACCGACAGTCCTGCCAGCAGCCTTTCCAAACCTTTTGGTCAATGGTTCTACTGGGATTTCGGCTGGTTATGCCACTGACATTCCGCCGCATAATTTGGCTGAAGTCATTGATGCCGCAGTTTACATGATTGACCATCCAACAGCCAAGGTTGAAAAGCTGATGGAATTCTTACCTGGGCCAGACTTCCCTACAGGCGCTATCATCCAAGGCCGTGATGAAATCAAGAAGGCCTATGAAACCGGAAAAGGGCGCGTCGTTGTTCGTTCTAAGACGGAGGTTGAAAAGCTAAAAGGTGGTAAGGAACAAATCGTTATCACTGAGATTCCTTATGAAATTAATAAAGCCAATCTGGTCAAGAAAATCGATGATGTTCGTGTCAATAACAAGGTGGCAGGTATTGCTGAGATTCGTGATGAGTCTGACCGTGACGGTCTTCGTATCGCTATTGAACTCAAGAAAGATGCTAATACCGAGCTCGTTCTTAACTATCTCTTCAAATACACCGACCTTCAAATCAATTACAACTTTAACATGGTGGCGATTGACAATTTCACACCTCGTCAGGTCGGAATTGTGCCAATCTTGTCTAGCTACATTGCCCACCGCCGTGAAGTAATTTTGGCGCGTTCCCGCTTTGACAAGGAAAAGGCTGAGAAGCGTCTCCATATCGTCGAAGGTTTGATTCGCGTAATTTCGATTTTGGACGAAGTTATTGCCCTTATTCGTGCTTCTGAGAATAAGGCTGATGCCAAGGAAAACCTCAAGGTTAGCTATGAGTTTACAGAAGAGCAGGCTGAGGCCATCGTGACCTTGCAACTGTATCGTTTGACCAATACAGACGTGGTTGTCTTGCAAGAAGAAGAAGCAGAATTGCGTGAAAAGATTGCCATGCTTGCGGCTATCATCGGTGATGAACGAACTATGTACAATCTTATGAAGAAAGAACTCCGTGAGGTCAAGAAGAAATTTGCGACACCACGTTTGAGTACTTTGGAAGATACAGCAAAAGTAATCGAGATTGATACAGCCAGCCTCATCGCAGAGGAAGATACCTATGTCAGCGTGACCAAGGCAGGTTATATCAAACGCACTAGCCCACGTTCCTTTGCAGCATCCACTCTGGAAGAAATTGGCAAACGTGATGATGATCGTTTAATCTTTGTTCAATCTGCCAAGACAACGCAACACCTCTTGATGTTCACAACTCTTGGAAATGTCATCTACAGACCAATCCATGAATTAGCAGATATTCGCTGGAAAGATATCGGAGAGCATCTGAGCCAGACCATTACAAACTTTGAAACTAACGAAGAAATCCTTTATGCAGAAGTAGTGGATCAGTTTGATGATGCGACAACTTATTTTGCAGTGACTCGCCTTGGTCAAATCAAGCGTGTAGAACGCAAAGAATTCTCTCCATGGCGGACCTACAAGTCTAAGTCTGTCAAGTATGCTAAGCTCAAAGACGAGACAGACCAGATTATAGCGGTAGCTCCAATTAAACTGGATGATGTACTCTTGATTAGCCAAAACGGTTATTCCCTTCGTTTCAATATCGAAGAGGTTCCGGTTGTCGGTGCCAAGGCTGCAGGTGTCAAGGCCATGAACCTGAAAGCAGATGATGCGCTTCAGGCTGCCTTCATCTGTAATACCTCATCCTTCTACCTCTTGACCCAACGTGGTAGCTTAAAACGCGTCTCCATTGAGGAAATTCCGGCGACCAGCCGTGCCAAACGAGGCCTACAAGTCTTGCGTGAGTTGAAAAACAAACCGCATCGTGTCTTCTTAGCAGGAGCAGTTGCAGAACAAGGCTTTATCGGTGATCTCTTTAGTACAGAAGTGGAAGAGAACGACCAAACTCTGCTTGTCCAATCTAACAAGGGGACAATCTATGAAAGCCGATTGCAAGATTTGAACCTGTCAGAACGCACTAGCAATGGAAGCTTTATCTCAGACACCATTTCAGATGAGGAAGTTTTCGATGCTTACCTCAAAGAGGTCTTTAAAGAGGACAAAACAAATTCGTAAAAAGAATCAGTCCAGAGGGCTGATTTCTTTTATGTTGAAAAAATTTTCAGAAAATTACAAATAAAACTTGAAATTTTACTAGAAAAGTGTAGAATAGAACACATAGTTTGAATAGTATAAAGGAGAAACACATGACAGTTGCAATTGATTGGGAAAACCTTGGATTTTCTTATATGAAATTACCTTATCGCTATATCGCTCACTACAAAAATGGTCAATGGGATCAAGGAGAATTGACAGAGGATGCGACCTTGCATATTTCAGAGTCTTCTCCAAGTCTTCACTATGGACAGCAAGCATTTGAGGGGTTGAAAGCCTATCGTACGAAGGATGGTAGTATTCAGCTTTTCCGTCCTGATGAAAATGCTAAACGCCTACAACGTACTTGTGACCGTCTCTTGATGCCCCAAGTACCAACAGAAATGTTCGTAGAAGCTTGTAAAGCAGTTGCCCGTGCAAATGAAGAATACGTACCACCATATGGAACAGGTGGAACCCTTTATCTTCGTCCTCTCTTGATTGGTGTCGGAGATATCATCGGGGTAAAACCAGCAAAAGAGTACATTTTCACTATCTTTGCTATGCCAGTTGGAAATTACTTTAAGGGTGGATTGGTTCCAACCAATTTCTTGATTCAGGATGAATACGACCGGGCAGCTCCACATGGTACGGGTGCGGCTAAGGTTGGAGGAAACTATGCTGCTAGCCTTTTGCCAGGGAAGTTGGCCAAATCACGCCATTTCTCAGATGTTATCTACCTAGACCCATCTACACATACAAAGATTGAGGAAGTCGGTTCAGCTAACTTCTTTGGAATCACGGCAGACAATGAATTTGTTACGCCATTGAGTCCATCCATCTTGCCATCTATTACCAAGTACTCTTTACTTTACTTGGCAGAACACCGCTTGGGCTTAACACCGATTGAAGGTGATGTCCCAATCGATAATTTGGATCGTTTTGTAGAGGCAGGTGCTTGTGGTACAGCAGCGGTCATTTCTCCAATTGGGGGAATCCAACATGGCGATGATTTCCATGTTTTCTATAGTGAAACAGAAGTAGGTCCTGTTACACGTAAACTCTACGATGAATTGACGGGTATCCAATTTGGTGATGTAGAAGCACCAGAGGGATGGATTGTCAAAGTGGACTAAAAGACACGAAGTAAAGAAGAACTCCATAGCAGTTGTAATGGCTGAAATGGAGTTTTTTCTTGCTAGTTTGAGTATTTTCTTGTACAATAGAAAAAGTGAAAAGAGGTACAGTATGAGTAAAAAAGATAAGAAAATTGAAATTCAATTAACAGATGCTAAAGTGACTGTTGGAAAAGACAGTTATGAAGGCTACGTTTTGACAATCGGGAAAAAGGTCATTGGCGAAATTGCCGAATTAGATAACCAATTTGCCATCATAAAGAATGGAAATGTCGATAGTTTTTATAAAAAACTTGAAAAAGCTGTGGAAATTTTGATTGAAAACTATAATTTGACAAAATAATACTTGTTTTATTGAAATTTTCATGATATAATAGTTCTCGTTAAACATTGGAGAGATAGCGAAGAGGCTAAACGCGGCGGACTGTAAATCCGCTCCTTCGGGTTCGGGGGTTCGAATCCCTCTCTCTCCATTCATCATTGGGGTATAGCCAAGCGGTAAGGCAAGGGACTTTGACTCCCTCATGCGTTGGTTCGAATCCAGCTACCCCAGTTCTTAGGTAATAAATTCAAGATAAAAAGAAAAATATCTTAGGGTATTTTATTTTTATAATTGATAGACGTGAACGATATGAACATGTCCTTGCGGGTGCTTAGGAAAAAAATTATAAGTATGTCAAGTTTGGAAAGACTTGATTGTTGGAGGATTTTTTAGATGAACGAATTTGAAGATTTGCTAAATAGCGTTAGCCAAGTTGAGCCTGGTGATGTTGTTAGTGCTGAAGTATTGACAGTTGATGCGACTCAAGCTAACGTTGCAATCTCTGGGACTGGTGTTGAAGGTGTCTTGACTCTTCGCGAATTGACAAACGATCGCGATGCAGATATCAATGACTTTGTGAAAGTAGGAGAAGTATTGGATGTTCTTGTACTTCGTCAAGTAGTTGGTAAAGATACTGATACAGTTACATACCTTGTATCTAAAAAACGCCTTGAAGCTCGCAAAGCATGGGACAAACTTGTAGGACGCGAAGAAGAAGTTGTTACTGTTAAAGGAACTCGTGCCGTTAAAGGTGGACTTTCAGTAGAATTTGAAGGTGTTCGTGGATTCATCCCAGCTTCAATGTTAGATACTCGTTTCGTACGTAACACTGAGCGTTTCGTAGGTCAAGAATTTGATGCTAAAATCAAAGAAGTTGACCCTAAAGAAAATCGCTTCATCCTTTCACGTCGTGAAGTTGTTGAAGCAGCTACTGCAGCAGCTCGTGCTGAAGTATTCAGTAAATTAGCTGTTGGTGATGTAGTAACTGGTAAAGTTGCTCGTATCACTAGCTTCGGTGCTTTCATCGATCTCGGTGGTGTTGACGGATTGGTTCACTTGACTGAATTGTCACACGAACGTAACGTATCACCTAAATCAGTTGTAACTGTTGGTGAAGAAATCGAGGTTAAAGTCCTTGATCTTAATGAAGAAGAAGGACGCGTATCCCTTTCACTTAAAGCAACAACACCTGGACCATGGGATGGCGTTGAGCAAAAATTGGCTAAAGGTGATGTAGTAGAAGGAACAGTTAAACGTTTGACTGACTTCGGTGCATTTGTTGAAGTATTGCCAGGTATCGATGGACTTGTTCACGTATCACAAATTTCACACAAACGTATCGAAAATCCAAAAGAAGCTCTTACTGTTGGTCAAGAAGTTACTGTTAAAGTACTTGATGTTAACGCTGACGCAGAACGCGTATCTCTTTCTATCAAAGCTCTTGAAGAACGTCCAGCTCAAGAAGAAGGACAAAAAGAAGAAAAACGTGCTGCTCGTCCACGTCGTCCAAAACGTCAAGAAAAACGTGATTTTGAACTTCCAGAAACACAAACAGGATTCTCAATGGCTGACTTGTTCGGTGATATCGAACTTTAATCAAATTGATAATCGCAAAATCCTTTGTTTAAAACAAGGGATTTTTCTTTTGTCTCTTTCTCATTTTTGATATAATAGTTTTATGTTAGATTCAGAAAAACAATCACGTTATCAACTGTTGAATGAGGAACTCTCTTATTTACTAGAGGGTGAGAGCAATGTTCTTGCCAATCTTTCGAATGCTAGCGCCCTCCTAAAATCTCGCTTTCCAAATACTGTGTTTGCAGGTTTTTATCTGTTTGATGGTAGTGAGTTGATTTTAGGTCCTTTTCAGGGTGGTGTTTCTTGTATTCGCATTTCGCTTGGGAAAGGCGTATGTGGAGAAGCTGCCGAGTTTCAAGAGACTGTTTTAGTAGGGGATGTGAGCACCTATCCAAACTACATTTCTTGCGATAGTAAGGCTAAGAGTGAAATCGTAGTTCCCATGCTCAAGAATGGTCAATTGCTGGGTGTCTTAGACTTGGACTCTTCTCTTATTGATGATTATAATGCCATTGACCGCGATTACTTGGAACAATTTGTTGCTATTTTGCTTGAGAAGACAGAATGGGACTTTACGATGTTTGAGGAGAAAGCCTAATGTATCAAGCACTTTATCGAAAATATAGAAGCCAGACTTTTTCGCAATTGGTCGGGCAAGAGGTAGTGGCTAAAACCCTAAAACAAGCAGTCGAGCAGGAAAAGATTAGTCATGCCTATCTTTTCTCAGGCCCTCGTGGAACTGGGAAAACAAGTGTAGCCAAGATTTTTGCCAAGGCCATGAACTGCCCAAATCAAGTGGATGGAGAACCATGTAATCACTGCTATATCTGTCAGGCAGTGACAGAAGGTAGCCTAGAAGATGTTATTGAAATGGATGCGGCTTCAAATAATGGAGTTGATGAAATCCGTGAAATTCGTGACAAATCTACCTATGCACCTAGCTTGGCACGTTACAAGGTCTATATCATAGACGAGGTTCATATGCTGTCTACGGGAGCCTTTAATGCGCTTTTGAAGACTCTTGAGGAGCCAACTCAAAATGTTGTCTTTATCTTGGCGACCACTGAATTGCATAAGATTCCAGCAACCATTTTATCGCGTGTTCAACGTTTTGAGTTCAAATCGATTAAAACTCAAGATATCAAGGAGCATATTTATCATATTCTAGAAAAAGAAAATATCAGTTCTGAACCGGAGGCTGTGGAAATCATTGCCAGACGAGCTGAAGGTGGAATGCGGGATGCCTTGTCTATTCTGGACCAAGCCTTGAGCTTGACACAGGGAGATGAGCTCACGACTGCTATCTCTGAGGAGATTACAGGCACCATTAGTCTATCAGCACTAGATGACTATGTAGCCGCCTTGTCTCAGCAGGATGTTTCAAAAGCGCTTAATTCTCTGAATCTTTTATTTGAAAATGGCAAGAGCATGACTCGTTTTGTGACGGATCTCTTGCAGTATTTGCGTGATTTACTGGTCGTCCAGACGGGTGGCGAAAATACTCATCATAGTCCAGTTTTTATGGACAATCTAGCTTTATCACAGGAAAGCCTCTTTGAAATGATTCGAATAGCGACTGTGAGCTTGGCAGATATGAAAGCAAGCCTGCAACCTAAGATTTATGCTGAGATGATGACCATTCGTTTAGCTGAGATTAAGCCTGAACCAGTGCTTTCAGAAACTGTCGAAAGTGAAATTTCTGCACTGAGACAGGAAGTAGTTCGTCTCAAACAAGAACTTGCCAATGTTGGAACAGCTCCTAAACAAGTGGTGCCAGTCCCTAGCCGTCCAACCACTTCCAAGACAGTCTATCGAGTAGACCGTAATAAAGTTCAGGCTATCCTACAAGAAGCTGTTGAAAATCCTGAATTGGCACGGCAAAACTTGATTCGCCTCCAGAATGCATGGGGAGAAGTAATCGAAAGCTTAGCTGGTCCTGATAAGGCTCTGCTTGTTGGTTCTCAGCCAGTTGCGGCAAACGAACACCATGCTATTTTAGCTTTTGAGTCTAATTTCAATGCTGGGCAAACCATGAAACGGGATAATCTTAACACCATGTTTGGCAACATCCTCAGTCAGGCAGCAGGTTTTTCACCTGAGATTTTAGCCATTTCCATGGAGGAATGGAAAGAGGTTCGAGCAGCATTTTCAGCTAAAAACAAGTCTTCTCAAACCAATCAAGAGGTGAAAGAAGAGAGTTTGATTCCAGAAGGATTTGAATTTTTGGCTGATAAAGTGAAGGTAGAGGAAGACTAAAGAAAGATTTCATGATACAATAAGTTTATGAATAGACAACAATTTATCATAATAGCATTATTCACGGCTGCTGAAACTTATTTTTTCAATGAAGCCTGGATGACTGGTCGTTATATTATGGCAGCCTTTTGGGCCATTCTACTCTTTCGAAATTTTAGGTTAAGTTACGTGATGGGGAAAATTGTAGACACCATTGATCAGCACCTAAATCGCAAGGACTAGCTCCAAGCTTCTAGACAAAATCAAAGCCTTTTAGGCTTTTTTTTGTTATACTAGTAGAGTATATTTATGGACCTTTTCTTGTATTTTTTAGAGAAATGTAAGTGATTTCGCTAAGGATAAAGGAAGTAGGCCTGAAAAAGAAAGGAACTATCATGTCAGTATTAGAGATCAAAGATCTTCACGTTGAGATTGAAGGAAAAGAAATTTTGAAAGGAGTCAATCTGACTCTGAAAACAGGAGAAATCGCCGCTATCATGGGACCAAATGGTACTGGTAAATCGACTCTTTCTGCCGCTATCATGGGAAATCCAAACTATGAAGTTACCAAAGGGGAGGTCTTGTTTGACGGTGTAAATATCCTTGAATTGGAAGTGGACGAACGCGCGCGTATGGGACTTTTCCTGGCTATGCAATACCCATCAGAAATTCCTGGAATTACCAACGCTGAGTTTCTTCGTGCAGCTATGAATGCTGGTAAAGAAGACGATGAAAAGATTTCAATTCGTGAGTTCATCACTAAACTAGACGAGAAAATGGAATTGCTCAACATGAAAGAAGAAATGGCAGAGCGCTACCTTAACGAAGGATTCTCTGGTGGTGAGAAAAAACGTAATGAAATTCTTCAACTCTTGATGTTGGAACCAACTTTTGCCCTTTTGGATGAGATTGACTCAGGTCTCGATATTGACGCCCTTAAAGTTGTATCTAAAGGTGTGAATGCCATGCGTGGAGAAGGGTTTGGTGCCATGATCATCACTCACTACCAACGTCTTTTGAACTATATCACACCAGACGTGGTACACGTGATGATGGAAGGTTGTGTTGTCCTTTCTGGTGGTCCAGAATTGGCAGCTCGTTTGGAACGTGAAGGATACGCAAAACTAGCTGAAGAACTTGGCTACGACTACAAGGAAGAATTATAATTCGCTCGTATCTTTTAGGAGAAGTAAATGACTAAAGAAACTATTAAACTTTTTTCAGAAATGCATGCTGAACCAAGCTGGTTGGCTGACCTCCGTCAAAAAGCCTTTGATAAGATTGAGAGTTTAGAATTACCAGTTATTGAGCGTGTGAAATTTCACCGTTGGAATCTGGGTGATGGAACTATTACAGAAAGTGAACCATCAGCAAATGTTCCTGACTTCACGGCTCTAGATAATCACTTGAAGTTGGTGCAAGTAGGAACTCAAACTGTTTTTGAACAAACACCAGTTGAATTGGCTGAACAGGGTGTTATCTTCACAGACTTCCATTCAGCTTTAGAAGAAATTCCAGAGCTGATCGAAGAATTCTTCATGTCATCTGTTAAGTATGACGATGACAAGTTGGCAGCCTACCACACAGCTTACTTTAATAGTGGCGCTGTTCTCTACATCCCTGATAATGTTGAGATTACAGAACCAATCGAAGGGATTTTCTACCAAGACAGCGATAGCGATGTGCCATTTAACAAGCATATCCTTATCATTGCTGGTAAAAACTCTAAAATAAGCTATCTTGAACGTCTAGAGTCACGAGGGGGTGGCAGTGCAAAAGCAACTGCCAATATCACAGTTGAAGTGATTGCTCGTTCTGGTGCGCAAGTGAAATTTGCTGCTATTGACCGTCTAGGTGAAAATGTCACTGCCTACATTAGCCGTCGTGGTAAACTAGGCAACGATGCAAGCATTGACTGGGCAATCGGTGTCATGAACGAAGGAAATGTTGTTGCTGATTTTGATAGCGACTTGATTGGGAATGGTAGCCATGCTGACCTTAAAGCCGTAGCTCTTTCAAGTGGTCGTCAGGTGCAAGGGATTGACACTCGCGTAACTAACTATGGTTGCAACTCTATTGGAAATATCCTGCAACATGGAGTTATTCTTGAGAAAGCAACTTTGACATTCAATGGTATCGGTCACATCATCAAGGGTGCTAAGGGAGCGGATGCCCAACAAGAGAGTCGAGTTCTCATGCTTTCAGACCAGGCGCGTTCAGATGCCAACCCAATTCTTTTGATTGATGAAAATGATGTTACTGCAGGTCACGCGGCGTCTATCGGACAAGTTGATCCAGAAGATATGTATTACCTCATGAGCCGTGGATTGGATAAGGCAACTGCAGAACGCTTGGTTGTTCGTGGTTTCCTTGGCTCTGTTATCGTTGAGATTCCAGTTAAGGAAGTTCGTGATGAAATGATTGCGACTATCGAAGAAAAATTGTCAAAACGCTAAGGGGAAGCCTATGTTAGATGTAGAAGCGATTCGCAAGGATTTTCCAATTTTAGACCAGATTGTCAACGATGAACCTCTGGTCTATCTGGACAATGCTGCGACGACACAAAAACCACTAGCAGTTCTTGAAACAATCAACCGCTACTATGAGCAGGAAAATGCCAACGTTCACCGTGGTGTTCATACCTTGGCAGAGAGAGCAACTGCTTCTTATGAGGGGGCTCGTGAAACCATTCGTAAGTTTATCAATGCAGGCTCTACAAAAGAAGTTCTCTTTACCAGAGGAACGACAACCAGTCTTAACTGGGTAGCACGTTATGCTGAAGAAGTGTTGACTGAGGGAGATCAGGTCTTGATTTCCGTCATGGAACACCATTCCAATATCATTCCTTGGCAGGAGGCCTGCCGCAAGACTGGAGCGGAGCTCGTCTATGTTTATCTCAAGGACGGATCTCTGGATATGGCTGACTTGCAGGTGAAATTAACTGACAAGGTCAAATTTGTTTCACTAGCTCACGCTTCAAATGTTCTGGGTGTGGTCAATCCTATTAAAGAAATCACGCAAATGGCTCACCAAGTTGGAGCCATCATGGTGGTGGATGGTGCTCAGTCTACGCCTCATATGAAGATTGATGTACAGGACTTGGATGTGGACTTCTTTGCCTTTTCAGGTCATAAGATGGCTGGTCCAACTGGTATTGGTGTTCTTTACGGTAAAGAAAAATATCTCAATCAAATGTCACCAGTAGAATTTGGTGGCGAAATGATTGATTTCGTTTATGAGCAATCTGCTAGTTGGAAGGAATTGCCTTGGAAATTCGAGGCTGGAACTCCAAATATGGCAGGTGCTATCGGACTTGCTGCTGCAGTGGATTACCTAGAAAAGATTGGTATGGATGCTATTGAAGCTCATGAACAAGAACTAATTGCATATGTCTATCCAAAACTGCAGGCAATTGAAGGACTGACTATTTATGGTTCACAAGACTTGGCGCAACGATCGGGTGTTATTGCCTTTAATCTAGGCGAACTCCATCCTCACGATCTTGCGACTGCTTTGGATTATGAAGGAGTAGCCGTTCGTGCGGGTCACCACTGTGCCCAACCCTTGCTCCAGTATTTGGATGTCCCAGCAACAGCTCGCGCAAGTTTTTATATCTACAATACCAAGGCAGATTGCGACAAACTAGTCGATGCCTTACAAAAGACAAAGGAGTTTTTCAATGGCACTTTCTAAACTAGATAGCCTTTATATGGCAGTGGTAGCAGACCATTCGAAAAATCCACATCACCAAGGGAAGTTAGAAGACGCTGAACAAATCAGTCTCAACAATCCAACCTGTGGGGATGTTATTAATCTCTCTGTCAAGTTTGATGCAGAGGACCGCTTGGAGGATATCGCTTTTCTAAACTCAGGCTGTACTATCTCAACTGCCTCTGCAAGCATGATGACAGATGCTGTTGTGGGCAAGACCAAACAAGAAATTTTAGAACTTGCGACTATTTTTTCTGAAATGGTTCAAGGGCAAAAAGATAAGCGTCAAGACCAACTTGGAGACGCGGCCTTCTTATCAGGTGTTGCCAAATTCCCTCAAAGAATAAAGTGTGCAACTCTAGCTTGGAACGCCCTTAAGAAGACAATTGAAAATCAAGATAACTGATAAGACAAGTTTCTTTTGTCTTACGAATCAGTAGAAATGAAGAATGAAAGAAAGGATATTATGGCTGAAGAAAGAGTAGAACCAAAACCAATTGACCTTGGTGAATATAAATTTGGTTTCCATGACGATGTAGAGCCTGTCCTATCGACAGGAAAAGGATTGAATGAAGATGTCATTCGTGAACTATCAGCTGCTAAGGGAGAACCTGAGTGGATGCTAGAATTCCGTTTGAAGTCTTATGAAACTTTCAAAAAAATGCCCATGCAAACTTGGGGAGCAGACTTGTCAGAGATTGACTTTGATGACCTGATTTATTATCAAAAACCATCTGATAAGCCAGCCCGTTCGTGGGATGATGTTCCTGAAAAAATCAAAGAAACCTTTGAACGTATCGGGATTCCAGAAGCTGAGCGTGCTTATCTAGCTGGTGCTTCTGCCCAGTACGAGTCAGAAGTGGTTTACCACAATATGAAGGAAGAGTTCCAAAAATTGGGGATTATCTTTACAGATACGGATTCTGCTCTCAAGGAATACCCAGATTTGTTTAAACAATACTTTGCGAAGTTGGTACCGCCGACAGATAACAAGTTGGCAGCCCTCAACTCAGCAGTATGGTCTGGTGGAACCTTTATCTACGTGCCAAAAGGTGTCAAGGTAGATATTCCACTTCAAACTTATTTCCGTATCAATAACGAAAATACAGGTCAGTTTGAACGTACCTTGATTATCGTTGACGAGGGAGCAAGCGTCCATTACGTAGAAGGATGTACAGCACCAACATATTCAAGCAATAGCTTGCACGCTGCCATTGTAGAAATTTTTGCTTTGGACGGAGCTTACATGCGCTATACAACTATCCAAAACTGGTCTGATAATGTCTATAACTTGGTAACAAAACGTGCCAAAGCCTTGAAAGATGCGACTGTTGAATGGATTGATGGAAACTTAGGTGCCAAAACAACCATGAAATACCCATCTGTTTACCTAGATGGAGAAGGTGCGCGTGGAACCATGCTCTCCATCGCCTTTGCTAATGCAGGGCAACACCAAGATACGGGTGCCAAGATGATCCACAACGCTCCACATACAAGCTCATCTATTGTTTCAAAATCCATCGCTAAAGGCGGAGGAAAGGTGGACTACCGTGGACAAGTAACCTTCAACAAGAACTCTAAGAAATCTGTTTCTCACATCGAGTGTGATACCATTATCATGGATGACTTGTCAGCATCTGATACCATTCCATTTAATGAAATTCATAACTCGCAAGTTGCTTTGGAGCACGAAGCCAAGGTATCTAAGATTTCAGAAGAACAACTCTACTACCTCATGAGTCGTGGTTTGTCAGAATCTGAGGCAACCGAGATGATTGTCATGGGATTTGTCGAACCCTTCACTAAAGAACTTCCAATGGAATACGCGGTTGAGCTGAACCGCTTGATTAGCTATGAAATGGAAGGTTCTGTTGGGTAAGAATATGCAGAATCTGAACAGGAAGAGTTCCTGTTCAGATTTTTTTCAAAAAAGAATCTAATAAATATTCACAAAAATGCTTTTATATGGTAAAATAAAACAATTACATTTAGTGGAGATGAAGTATGAATATTTTTAGAACCAAGGATGTTAGTCTGAGACAGACAGAGATGCGTCGCCATTTGAAATTGTGGGATTTGATTTTATTGGGAATCGGTGCCATGGTAGGGACGGGGATTTTCACCATTACAGGAACAGCAGCGGCTACTCTAGCTGGTCCCTCACTAGTGATTTCCATTGTGATTTCTGCCTTATGTGTTTCTTTATCAGCTCTCTTTTTTGCAGAATTTGCCTCTCGTGTACCCGCAACTGGGGGTGCTTATAGTTATCTCTATGCGATTTTAGGCGAATTGCCAGCCTGGATTGCCGGCTGGTTGACCATTATGGAATTCATGACGGCTGTTTCAGGTGTGGCGTCTGGCTGGGCAGCTTACTTTAAGGGATTGCTCAGTGATTATGGTATCTCCATGCCCCAAGCCTTAAATGGCACTTTTAATCCCGAACAAGGTAGCTATATCGATCTTCTGCCTATTTTAGTACTTACCTTGGTAACAGGATTAGTTTTATTAAATTCCAAGGCAGCCTTGCGCTTTAATTCGCTTCTAGTAATCTTGAAATTCTCTGCTCTAGCCTTATTTATCCTAGTTGGTATTTGGTACATCAAACCTGAAAATTGGTCGAATTTTGCTCCTTTTGGCTTTGGCCAGATTTATGGAGGAAGCACTGGGATTATGGCAGGTGCATCTTTGATGTTTTTTGGGTTTCTCGGATTTGAGTCTATTTCCATGGCAGTTGATGAAATCCAAAGCCCGCAAAAAAATATTCCTAGAGGAATTGTACTTTCTCTGACAATCGTCACCATTCTCTATGCCTTGGTGACCTTAGTATTGACAGGGATTGTTCACTATAGCAAGCTCAATGTGGACGATGCAGTAGCATTTTCATTACGGAGTATTGGTATCGGTTGGGCAGCCAATTATGTTTCGCTCGTAGCCATTTTCACCCTGATAACGGTATGTATTTCCATGACTTATGCTTTGTCTCGGATGATTTATAGCTTAGCACGTGATGGACTTTTACCTCGAAGCTTTAAACAACTAAGTAAAACTAGCCGAGTTCCTAAAAATGCGACCCTCTTAACAGGAGTTGTTTCAGCCCTTGCTGCCGGAGTGTTTCCTCTAGCCAGTATTGCAGCCTTCTTAAATATCTGTACGCTAGCTTATCTCATTTTACTAGCCTACGGAATAATAAAACTTAGAAAAGATAAGGGTATGCCCAAAAAAGGAGAGTTTAAAACTCCTTTGGTGCCACTTTTGCCAATCCTTTCCATCCTTATCTGTGTTTCCTTTATGCTTCAATATAGTCTAGATACTTGGATTGCCTTTGGCATTGCTCTTGTAGTTGGGTTAGTCATTTACTTTACTTATGGTTACCATCATTCAACCCTCACAGAAGAAAAATAAAAGCTGGGA
Organism: Streptococcus oralis; assembly: GCA_019458035.2. Lineage (GTDB taxonomy): Bacteria > Bacillota > Bacilli > Lactobacillales > Streptococcaceae > Streptococcus > Streptococcus oralis_BP. The sequence goes on along the minus strand of CP185271.1, from coordinate 837,567 downwards.
AACCCCAGCTTTTTAATCTTTCACATAAGTAAAGCCTTCACCCAGAATTTCATGGGCTTCTGTGATGGTGATAAAGGCTTGAGGATCGACTTGGTGAATCATATCCTTCATTTTGACGATTTCGTTCCGACCGACGATACAGTAAATAATTTTTAAATCTTTCTTACTGTAATAACCTTGACCAGATATAAAGGTCACACCGCGTCCAAGCTCCTCATTAATCTTATCAGCCAGTTGGTCAGGATATTGAGTAATAATCATAAATCCTTTACCAGCGTATCCCCCTTCACCAATCAGGTCAATAACGCGAGCGATGATGAAGTCAAACAAGAGAGTATAGGTCACAAGACGGAGATCTTGAAAAATAAGCAGAATTAACATTAAAATGAAAAAGTCAATTCCAAAAAGCAATTTCCCAATCGAAAGATTGGTGTACTTGTTGAGGATACGGGCAACGATATCAGAACCACCAGTGGTTCCACCAGCATTAAAGATAATTCCTAAACCAACTCCCAGTAAAACCCCTGAGACTAAAGCAACGATGATGAGGTCTCCTTGTAAATCAAACTGCAAGGGGATACGCTCAAAGATTGCGAGCCAAATAGAGAGAGAAATAGAACCCAGAAGGCTGGAGTAGAGGGTCTTGGAACCAAATATCTTCCAAGCCAAAATAAATAAAGGAATATTGATTAAGAGATTCATCAATGAGACAGGGATTTTAAAAAGATAGTAGGTAATCAAGGTGATACCTGTCGCCCCTCCCTCAAATAGATGATAAGGAACAACAAAGTAGGTGAGACCAAAGGCATAGATAGCTGCTCCAAATATAATCGTAATAATCGGTTGAAGTTTTCGAATCATAGCTGTTCCTCGCTTTTCTATAGATAGATTATACCAAAAATTCAGTTTTTTTAATTGGATTACTTATGATTTTTTATCATTTTTTTGATATAATAAGAGTGAAAAATCCCAATCCTATTGAGAAAAATAGAAAGATTGAACTTATGACACAAGTAAAAATTGTAACGGACTCTTCTGTTACTATCGAACCAGAAGTAGTTAAAGAATTAAATATCACTATTGTCCCCTTATCAGTTATGATTGATGGCGTACTCTACTCAGATGCTGATCTAAAAGAGGGGGAATTCCTTCATCTCATGCAACAAAGCAAGAATCTCCCTAAAACGAGTCAACCTCCAGTAGGAGTGTTTGCTGAAGTCTTTGAAGAGCTGGGAAAAGATGGCAGTCAGGTTGTTGCTATTCATATGTCTCATGCCTTGTCTGGAACGGTTGAAGCTGCACGCCAAGGTGCAAGTCTCTCAAGTTCTGATGTGACTGTTATTGATAGTTCCTTTACAGATCAGGCTATGAAGTTTCAAGTTGTTGAAGCTGCAAAACTTGCTAAAGAGGGTAAAGATTTAGAAACTATTCTAGCACATATAGAAGAAGTGAAGAATCACACAGAGCTTTATATCGGTGTTTCGACTCTAGAAAACCTAGTGAAAGGTGGGCGTATTGGACGTGTGACGGGACTATTAAGCTCACTATTAAATATTCGTGTAGTGATGCAGATGAAAAACCACGAACTTCAACCAATCGTCAAAGGACGTGGAGCGAAAACTTTCAAAAAGTGGCTTGAGGAATTAACCAATACTCTTTCCCAAAAATCAGTTGCAGAAATTGGAATTTCCTATGCTGGAACGAATGAATGGGCAAATGAGATGAAGAGTTTATTGCAAGCCTATGTTGAGAAACCAATCTCTGTACTGGAAACTGGCTCTATTATTCAAACTCATACTGGAGAGAATGCTTGGGCAATTCTAATCCGCTATAATTCCTAAAAAAATAGAGAAAAATGTTTGAAATGGTGTTTTTGACTTGACCTATGGGCAATTTTAGGATATGATTATATTTGTTAATCAGAAATTATTTGGAGGATTTGTTAACATGGCAAACAAACAAGATTTGATCGCTAAAGTGGCAGAAGCTACAGAATTGACTAAGAAAGATTCAGCAGCAGCAGTTGATGCTGTATTTGCAGCAGTAACTGAATACCTTGCAGCTGGTGAAAAAGTTCAATTGATTGGTTTTGGTAATTTTGAAGTTCGTGAACGTGCTGCACGTAAAGGTCGCAACCCACAAACTGGTAAAGAAATCGAAATCGCAGCTTCTAAAGTTCCAGCATTCAAAGCTGGTAAAGCCCTTAAAGACGCTGTTAAGTAATGACACTTTAAAAAGCCTATTGTATCAAGCTTTCTAGCTTGGTCAATAGGCTTTTTTTGTTGCTTTGGGGCATTTTGGGGGCAAAGACGAATACTTTTTCATGACATCTGCAACGGTTGATTTCATTTCTTTAGTTATATATGTATAAATTTAGGTGTTTTTCAACTGAGTCTTTGATATGATATATAACTTTTGAGATAAGTGGTCTTTTGAAAAATAGGGTTTAAGCCTTTACAGTAAAAGAAAAAAGGTCCCCATGTTCGAGGACCTTCTTTTCATTAGTTTTTAGAAGCTGCTTGGAATTCAGGGTTTTTCCATGCTTCATCAATGATAGCTTGCAATTCTTTAGCAGATGCTTGCATTTTTTGAGTTTCAGCATCGTTCAATGGGATGTTTACTGGACGAACGATACCGTGTGCACCAACAACAGCTGGTTGACCGATAAAGACGTTTTTAACACCGTACTGACCTTCTTGGAAGACTGAAAGTGGAAGTACTGCATTTTCGTCATCAAGGATTGCTTTTGTGATACGAGCAAGTGCTACTGCGATACCGTAGTATGTAGCTCCTTTTTTGTTAATGATTGTGTAGGCAGCGTCACGAACACCTTCGAACAATTCAATCAATTCAGCTTCTTGAACGTTTTGAGTATCTTTAAGGAATTCTTCAAGGTTTATACCAGCGATGTTGGCATGTGACCAAACCGCAAACTCAGAATCTCCGTGTTCACCCATGATGTAGGCGTGAACGGAACGAGCATCAACATCCAATTTTTCAGCAAGTGCTTGACGGAAACGTGCTGAGTCAAGTGAAGTACCTGAACCGATAACACGTTCTTTAGGGAATCCAGAGAATTTCCAAGTTGAGTAAGTCAAAACGTCAACTGGGTTAGCCGCAACAAGGAAGATACCATCAAAACCTGATTCAACAACTTGTGTTACGATTGACTTGTTGATAGCCAAGTTTTTACCTACAAGGTCAAGACGAGTTTCACCTGGTTTTTGAGGAGCACCTGCAGTGATAACAACAAGGTCAGCGTCTGCACAGTCAGAGTATTGAGCAGCGTAGATTCTTTTAGGTGAAGTGAAGGCAAGGGCGTGGCTAAGGTCAAGCGCATCACCAACAGCTTTTTCGTGTAATTGTGGAATTTCGATAATTCCAAGCTCTTGTGCAATTCCTTGGTTAACAAGTGCGAAAGCGTAAGATGAACCTACGGCACCGTCACCAACAAGGATCACTTTTTTGTGTTGTTTAGTTGAAGTCATTATCTAAACATCTCCTTCATTTTTTTTAGGGGAATCCCCAGACACTTTCATTCTATCACTTTTAAAAAACTTTGTCACGAATATTCTATTCGGTTATCGATGTAAACGTTTTAGTGGTTTTCAAAGACTGAAATGAAGGACAAATTATGGTATAATATATCTAATTACTAATAGTGAAATGAGGCATTTATTAATGCAGGATAGAAATTTAGTGAATGTCAATCTGACAAAGGAGATGAAGACCAGCTTTATCGACTACGCCATGAGCGTTATCGTTGCGCGGGCCCTTCCTGATGTTCGAGATGGCTTAAAACCTGTTCACCGTCGTATTCTATACGGAATGAATGAACTAGGTGTTACACCAGACAAACCTCATAAAAAATCAGCCCGTATTACAGGGGATGTTATGGGTAAATACCACCCACACGGAGATTCCTCTATTTACGAAGCCATGGTTCGTATGGCTCAGTGGTGGAGCTACCGTTACATGCTTGTTGATGGGCATGGAAACTTTGGTTCTATGGACGGGGACGGTGCTGCCGCGCAGCGGTACACTGAGGCACGTATGAGCAAGATTGCTCTGGAAATGCTTCGTGACATCAATAAAAACACAGTTGATTTCGTAGATAACTACGATGCTAACGAACGTGAACCCTTGGTTTTGCCAGCTCGTTTTCCAAACCTTTTGGTCAATGGGGCAACTGGTATCGCTGTTGGGATGGCAACCAATATTCCACCTCACAACTTGGGTGAAACCATTGATGCAGTGAAGTTGGTTATGGATAATCCTGAAGTGACGACTAAGGACTTGATGGAAGTCTTGCCTGGTCCAGATTTTCCGACTGGTGCTCTTGTCATGGGGAAATCAGGTATCCATAAGGCTTATGAGACTGGTAAAGGTTCCATTGTCCTTCGTTCTCGTACAGAGATTGAAACCACTAAGACGGGTCGTGAGCGGATTGTTGTAACGGAATTCCCTTATATGGTTAATAAAACCAAGGTACATGAGCATATTGTTCGCTTGGTTCAGGAAAAACGAATTGAGGGCATTACAGCCGTACGTGATGAGTCCAACCGTGAAGGCGTTCGCTTTGTAATCGAGGTTAAACGCGATGCATCTGCCAACGTTATCCTTAACAACCTCTTCAAGATGACCCAGATGCAAACCAACTTTGGTTTCAACATGTTGGCGATTGAAAATGGCGTGCCAAAAATCTTGTCCCTTCGTCAAATTTTGGATGCTTATATCGAGCACCAAAAAGAAGTGGTTGTTCGCCGTACTCGTTTTGACAAGGAAAAAGCAGAAGCGCGTGCGCACATCTTAGAAGGTCTTCTAATTGCACTTGACCATATCGACGAAGTGATTCGTATTATCCGTGCAAGTGAAACAGATGCCGAAGCACAAGCTGAGTTGATGAGCAAGTTTAAGCTTTCAGAGCGTCAAAGTCAAGCTATCCTTGATATGCGTCTTCGTCGTTTGACAGGATTGGAACGTGATAAGATTCAGTCTGAATATGATGAATTAATTGCCTTGATTGCAGATTTGGCTGATATTCTTGCCAAACCTGAGCGCGTGGCTCAAATCATCAAAGAGGAATTGGACGAAGTCAAACGCAAGTTTGGTGACAAGCGTCGTACGGAGTTGATGATCGGAGAAGTCTTAACTCTTGAAGATGAAGATTTGATTGAAGAAACGGATGTCTTGATTACCCTATCTAACAAGGGCTATATCAAACGTTTGGACCAAGGTGAGTTCACTGCTCAAAAACGTGGTGGCCGTGGAGTTCAAGGTACGGGAGTTAAGGATGATGACTTTGTGCGTGAGTTGGTTTCAACCAGCACCCATGATCATTTGCTCTTCTTTACTAATAAAGGACGCGTATACCGACTAAAAGGTTATGAAATCCCTGAATATGGTCGTACCGCTAAGGGATTGCCAGTTGTCAATCTATTGAAGTTGGACGAAGGTGAGAGTATTCAGACCATTATCAACGTTGAGTCTGAACGTAGTGATGACGCCTATCTCTTCTTCACAACCCGTCACGGTATCGTGAAACGAACCAGTGTTAAAGAGTTCGCTAATATTCGTCAAAATGGACTGAAAGCTTTGAATCTCAAGGATGAAGATGAACTGATTAATGTCTTGCTGACAGAAGAAGATACGGATATTATCATTGGTACCAAGTTTGGTTATGCCGTTCGCTTTAATCAATCAGCTGTTCGTGGCATGAGCCGTATCGCGACAGGTGTCCGAGGAGTCAATCTTCGTGAGGGTGACACAGTAGTTGGTGCTAGCGTGATTACAAACCAAGACGAAGTTCTTATCATCACTGAAAAAGGATATGGTAAACGTACACTTGCTACTGAATATCCTACTAAAGGCCGTGGTGGTAAAGGGATGAAGACAGCCAATGTTGCTGAGAAGAATGGTCCTCTGGCAGGTCTTCTTACTGTTAAAGGAGATGAAGACCTGATGATTATCACAGATACAGGTGTCATGATCCGTACTAACGTTGCCAATATTTCACAAACTGGACGCTCAACTATGGGAGTTAAGGTGATGCGTCTAGATCAGGATGCTAAGATTGTGACCTTTACAACGGTTGCTGCGGCAGAAAAAGAAGAAGTTGGGACTGAAATTGAAACAGAAGGTGAAGTATAATGTCTCATAAAAAAACGAAAAATAAGAAGAATAAGCGCAGAAATCTATTTATTAATATTTTAGCAGGTTTCTTAATTCTTTTATCGCTAGCTTTAATTTTTAATTCAAAAATTCGCGATATCTTTTTGGTCTGGAATACCAATAAATACCAAGTCAATCAAGTCACTAAGGAAAATATAGATGAAAATCTAAAAACCGAAGGGAATTTTGATTTTGACTCTGTTAAGTCTATTTCATCCGAAGCTGTATTGGCTTCACAATGGGATGCTCAGAAACTTCCCGTTATTGGAGGTATTGCTATTCCCGAAGTGGAGATAAACTTACCGATTTTTAAAGGTTTGGATAATGTAAACTTGTTTTACGGAGCAGGAACCATGAAACCAGACCAAAAAATGGGAGAAGGGAACTATTCTCTAGCAAGTCACCATATCTTTACTGCTGAAAATGCCAGTCAAATGCTCTTCTCGCCTTTGGTCAATGCCAAAGCAGGTATGAAAATTTATCTGACTGATAAGGATAAAGTTTATACTTATGAGATTACAGAAGTAAAACGTGTTACACCAGACCGTGTAGACGAAATCGATGATCGTATTGGTGTGCAGGAGATTACTTTGGTTACTTGTGTTGATTATGATGAAACCGAGCGTATAATCGTCAAAGGTATCTTTAAAGAATCAAAAGCTTATTCTGAGACTTCTGAGGATATTTTGAAGGCCTTTAATCAACCGTATAGACAACGATATTAAGAATGAATGAACCAGTGAAGTGCTATTTCACTGGTTTTTTATATGAACAAATAGAATCAAAATAGTTCTTATGAAAAAGGTTTGTAAGCCTCACGATAAAGATTTTGAAAAAGATTTTTAAGATAAATATTTTAGAATTTTACAGAAAACGCTTTCGAGAAAACGAGAATTATGTTAAAATTATCACAAATAAAAGTTTTAGGAGTTTTTTATGGTCTCTTCAGAATTTATTTCAAAGATTGAATTTGCTTGCAAAAAGAAAGAAAGTCTTTATAGTCAAAGTAAGTTTAAGTATGCGATTCGTTCCATGTTTGCAGGTGCTTTTCTGACATTTAGTACGGCTGCGGGCGCAGTTGGGGCTGACTTGATTAATAAGATCGCTCCAGGTAGTGGACGTTTCCTCTTCCCATTTGTTTTTGCTTGGGGATTGGCCTACATTGTTTTCTTAAATGCTGAACTGGTAACTTCAAATATGATGTTCTTGACAGCTGGTAGTTTCTTGAAAAAAATCTCTTGGAGAAGAACAGCTGAGATCTTACTTTACTGTACCTTGTTCAATCTCATCGGAGCTTTGATAGCAGGTTGGGGCTTTGCCCACTCAGCAGCCTATGCAAATCTAACACATGATAGTTTCATTTCAGGGGTTGTAGAGATGAAGTTAGGTCGTTCCAATGAGCTAGTCTTACTTGAAGGTATTTTAGCCAATATCTTTGTAAACATTGCCATTCTTTCATTCGTTTTGGTGAAAGATGGTGGGGCCAAACTTTGGCTTGTTTTGTCAGCAATTTACATGTTTGTATTCTTAACAAACGAACACATTGCTGCGAACTTTGCTTCTTTTGCGATTGTTAAGTTCAGCGTTGCAGCAGATTCAATTGCTAATTTTGACATTCCTAATATTCTTCGTCACTGGGGTGTAACCTTTGTCGGGAACTTTATCGGAGGAGGTCTCTTGATGGGCTTGCCTTACGCCTTCCTCAATAAAAACGAAGATACTTATGTCGATTAAAGAATGAGCACGAGTTAATCGTGCTTTTTTGTTTGATATGTAAGACTAGTCATAGTTGTTCCTTATATCAAAATATAGAAAAACGGTATTGGAAAAGACTAGCACAAGATGATACAATATCCCTAATGAAGCTATTTGGAGGTCGTCTTATGACTCGTGATTTTAAATTTGAAACCCTACAATTGCATGCTGGGCAAGTCGTTGATCCAGCGACCAAGTCTCGTGCAGTACCGATTTATCAAACAACATCCTTCGTTTTTGATGACACGCAGGAAGGTGCGGATCTGTTTGCTTTGAGAAAACCGGGGAATATCTATACCCGTATTACCAACCCTACAACAGCGGCATTTGAAGAAAGAATAGCTGCTCTTGAAGGTGGTGTTGGAGCACTAGCGACAGCATCAGGTATGGCTGCTGTAACCTACACTATTTTGGCGCTTGCTCACGCAGGTGACCATGTGGTGGCTGCGTCAACTATTTACGGTGGGACCTTCAACCTCTTGAAAGAAACCCTTCCTCGTTATGGGATCACAACAACCTTTGTGGATGTGGATAATTTGGAAGAAGTGGAAGCAGCTATCAATGACAATACCAAGCTTGTCTTGATTGAAACCTTGGGGAATCCCTTGATTAACATTCCTGACTTAGAAAAATTGGCTGAGATTGCGCATAAACACCAGATTCCTCTCGTTTCGGACAACACTTTTGCCACACCATATTTGATTAACGTCTTCTCTCACGGTGTAGATATTGCCATTCACTCAGCAACTAAGTTTATCGGTGGACATGGTACGACTATTGGCGGTGTCATCGTGGATAGCGGTCGTTTTGACTGGGAAGCTTCAGGAAAATTCCCTCAATTTGTTGAGGAAGACCCGAGTTACCATAACTTGAGCTATACTCGGGATGTGGGTGCAGCAGCCTTTATTATCGCTGTTCGTGTTCAATTGCTTCGTGATACAGGTGCTGCCTTGTCACCATTTAATGCCTTTCTCTTGCTCCAAGGGCTTGAAACTCTCTCTCTTCGTGTCGAACGCCATGTGCAAAATGCAGAGAAAATTGTTGATTTCCTTGTCAACCATCCTAAGGTAGAAAAAGTCAACTATCCAAAACTAGCTGACAGTCCATATCATGCCTTGGCTGAGAAATATCTGCCAAAAGGTGTTGGCTCAATCTTTACCTTCCATGTTAAAGGTGGAGAAGCAGAAGCTCGCAAGGTAATTGATAATCTTGAAATCTTTTCTGACCTTGCAAACGTGGCAGATGCCAAATCTCTTGTTGTCCATCCTGCGACAACCACTCACGGTCAGTTGTCAGAAAAAGATCTAGAAGCAGCAGGTGTCACACCAAACCAAATCCGCTTGTCTATCGGTCTTGAAAATGTAGAGGATTTGATTGAAGATTTGCGTTTGGCCTTGGAAAAAATTTAAAGTAACAGATATAAACAGTGGGTTTCGACTCGCTGTTTTTGATTTTCCCTCAGGCATGATATAATGGTTACAGAAGTCTAGAAAGAGGAAGGTTATGAACGAAATCAAATGTCCCAACTGTGGGGAAGTCTTTACAGTAAATGAAAGTCAGTATGCCGAACTTTTATCCCAAGTGAGAACAGCTGAGTTTGATAAGGAATTACACGATCGAATGAAGCAGGAGCTGGCCTTGGCTGAGCAAAAGGCCATGAATGAGCAACAGTCTAAACTGGCTCAAAAAGACCAAGAAATCGCGCAACTGCAGAGTCAAATCCAAAACTTTGATATAGAGAAAGAGTTAGCTAAGAAAGAAGTGGAACAGACAAGCCATGAGGCCTTATTAGCAAAGGAAAAGGAAGTGCAGGCCTTGGAAAGCCAATTGGCCACCTTGCGTTTAGAGCATGAAAACCAACTCCAAAAGACTCTCTCTGATTTAGAAAGAGAGCGTGATCAGGTCAAAAATCAGCTCCTCTTGCAAGAAAAGGAAAATGAGTTATCTTTGGCTTCTGTTAAGCAGAATTACGAAGCCCAGCTTAAGGCAGCCAGTGAGCAAGTCGAATTTTATAAGAATTTCAAAGCCCAACAATCCACAAAAGCTATCGGTGAAAGTCTGGAACAGTATGCAGAGAGTGAGTTTAACAAGGTTCGTAGTTTTGCCTTTCCAAATGCCTACTTTGAGAAGGATAACAAGGTCTCTGCGCGTGGATCTAAGGGAGACTTTATCTTCCGTGAATGTGATGAAAATGGAGTGGAAATTATTTCCATCATGTTTGAAATGAAAAATGAAGCGGATGGAACAGAGAAGAAGCACAAGAATGCCGATTTTTACAAGGAATTAGACAAGGACCGTCGGGAAAAGAACTGTGAGTATGCTGTGTTGGTGACCATGTTAGAAGCAGATAACGACTACTTTAACACAGGGATTGTGGATGTCAGCCACGAGTATGAAAAGATGTATGTGGTCCGTCCACAGTTCTTTATCCAACTGATCGGGCTCTTGCGCAATGCGGCGCTTAATTCCCTAAAATACAAGCAGGAGTTGGCCTTGGTTCGAGAGCAAAATATCGATATTACACATTTTGAGGAAGATTTGGATGCCTTTAAACTAGCTTTTGCTAAAAACTACAACTCTGCTTCAACCAACTTTGGTAAAGCAATTGATGAAATCGACAAAGCCATCAAACGCATGGAAGAGGTTAAGAAATTCCTAATCACATCCGAAAACCAACTCCGCCTCGCCAATAACAAATTGGAAGATGTTTCAGTTAAAAAATTGACCCGAAAAAATCCAACTATGAAAGCGAAGTTTGAAGCTCTGAAGGGGGAGTGAGAAAGCAGTGGAAAATGAATTATTAGTATTGAATACTGAAGAAGTAAATGAGTCTGAAAATTTAAACTATGATGAGTTAGAAGAACTATTGGAAGAGCAATTTACAATGGAGTTTTCTAATCTTGAAAAATTAGAACTAGAATGTAAAGAAATTAGTTCACCGGATAAATTAGGGGATGTTATTTTAGATGAAATTTGGAATCAATTTGGGAATCAGATTGGTTTAGATATGACAAGTGATACATTATTAAAGCAATATAACGAAAAGAACCCAAATGGCTATACAAAAGAAATTGCTGATCAGATTGTTAAAGACAAAAGATATACTGATGCAAATAAGGCAATGAAAGAAAAGCAAAAATTAGGAAACTTGAAGGATGAATACACCGGAAAAAAATTAAAAATAAACGAAAAAGCTAATCTGGATCACGTCGTACCTCGAAAACAGATTTTTGAAAATTCTTGGAGAAAGATTGCTGATATAGATACTGCAGATTTAGCAAACAAAAAGGAAAATTTAGCAGCAACTAATGAATCACTTAATAAAAGTAAAGGTGCAAAATCTAATAGCGAGTATATAAAGGATAGAGAAGTAAGAGAAAAAAATCTAAAAGAACAAGTTGAAAGAGCTAATAAAAAAATTGATAAGAAGGATATTTCAGATTCCGAAAAACGAAATCTTAAAGCTATAAACGAAAAAAGATTAAATGATAAATACATTTTGCATGATTCTGCAAAAGAAACATTAAAAAAATATTTAGAATTACATAGTAACAATCCTGAAAATAAAAATGCAAATGGGCGATTTGTAAGAAATGTATTTGATAGGATAGCACGTTCTAGCGCACGTGTAAAAAAATGCTACAAAGTCAAATTGAGCAATTGCGCGATGATTTTGAGCGTGAACGTACTCAACTAGTGGATCAAATCGATCAAAAAGACAAGCAGATTGCTGACATGATCGGAATCTATCATTTAGAGGTAAAAGTAATGGAGGGAATTTAAATGGGATTTAGGATATTCATGCTAATCGTAGTTTTACTTATTCCGTTAACTATGCTTTTATTTGGCTGGCTATTTTTCAGGAGAACACCGAAAGAAATCAATTATTTCTTCGGATACCGAACAAAAAGGTCCATGAGAAATGAAGAAACATGGAAGTTTGCGAATCAATATTTGGGGAAAGTATGGTATCTTTGCGGACTACTTTCAGCACCTCTCTCCGTGATTGCCATGGCCATTGTTTTTGAAAAGGGAACGGAGACAATGAGTACTGTTGGCTTTATTATCACGATGATTCAGACAATCCCTTTAGTTGGCGCGATGATTTCAACAGAGATTGCATTGAAGAAAAACTTTGATGAAAACGGGAGAAGGAAATAAACGAGGTATATCCATCACTAGAAGAAAAGCAGCAAATCTTTTGTTACAAAAGATAATTACATTACAATTCTTGAAGAAGATATTTCATGAATGAAATCAGAAAGCAACACATGAACGGTATTATCAACTTAAAAAAAGAAGCGGGGATGACCTCGCATGATGCGGTTTTTAAGCTGCGTAAGATTTTAGGAACCAAGAAAATTGGTCATGGTGGGACCTTGGATCCAGATGTGGTGGGTGTTTTGCCCATTGCAGTGGGCAAGGCGACCCGAATGGTCGAGTTCATGCAGGATGAGGGCAAGGTCTATGAGGGAGAGATTACTCTGGGCTATTCAACGACGACCGAGGATGCTAGTGGGGAAGTGGTCGCAGAGACTCCTGTTTTGTCGCCCTTGGATGAAACCATTGTCGATGAAGCGATTGCTAGTCTGACTGGGCCTATTACTCAGATTCCACCGATGTACTCGGCTGTTAAGGTTAATGGTCGCAAGCTCTATGAGTATGCGCGTGCTGGTCAGGAAGTGGAGCGTCCAGAACGTCAGGTGACCATTTATCAATTTGAACGAACAAGTCCGATTTCTTATGAGGGCGAACTTGCACGTTTTACCTTTCGTGTGAAATGTAGTAAGGGGACTTATATCCGTACCTTGTCTTTTGACTTGGGAGAGAAGCTGGGTTATGCGGCCCATATGTCCCATTTGACTCGGACGAGTGCAGCAGGTTTACAGTTAGAAGATGCCTTGACTTTGAATGAAATTGCTGAAAAAGTGGAGGCTGGTCAACTGGACTTTCTTCATCCTCTAGAGATTGGGACAGGGGACCTTGTCAAAGTTTTCCTAAGTCCAGAAGAGGCTACAGAAGTGCGCTTTGGTCGTTTTATCGAGCTAGACCAAACAGAACAAGAATTGGCTGCTTTTGAAGGAGATACATTGCTAGCCATTCTAGAAAAACGAGACAATTTCTACAAACCAAGAAAGGTTTTTAGCTAGTTTAACTGGAGTGTGGGAAGGATTTGTTTTCCCTAGGCTATCCAAATCAGACTATAAATTTTGCAAAAAATATGATAGAATAGACGACGGATAAAAAAACGGAGGATAGCATGCAAAATAGACCAATCATTATCGGAGTGACAGGTGGTTCTGGTGGTGGTAAAACCAGTGTTTCAAGAGCCATTTTATCGCATTTTCCTGATGAAAAGATTTCCATGATTGAGCATGATTCATACTACAAGGATCAGTCTCACTTGACCTTTGAAGAGCGTGTCAAAACCAACTACGACCATCCATTTGCCTTTGATACAGACTTGATGATCGAGCAGATTAAGGAATTGTTGGCAGGGCGTCCGGTGGACATCCCGACTTATGACTATACAGCGCATACACGGAGTAGCAAGACCTATCGTCAGGAGCCTCAAGATGTCTTTATCGTTGAGGGAATTTTGGTCTTGGAGGACAAGCGTCTGCGCGATTTGATGGATATCAAGATTTTTGTGGATACAGATGATGACGTGCGTATTATTCGCCGGATCAAGCGTGATATGGAGGAGCGTGGACGTAGCCTTGACAGTGTCATTGAGCAGTACTTAGGTGTAGTTAAACCTATGTACCACCAGTTTATCGAGCCGACTAAGCGTTATGCCGATATCGTCATTCCTGAGGGAGTCAGCAATACCGTTGCTATCGACCTTTTGACCACTAAGATTGCAAAGATTTTGGAAGAAGCTCGAAACAGTAAATAATCAGATGAGGAGGCCTTGCCTCCTTTTTCTATTTTTCCTTTGGTTTCAGTATGCAAAAGGAGATTTTTAATCATCTTTTTGGTATAATAATACCCATGGAAAAGCAAGAAAATGAATAGTAGGTGGAGATGGAAAAGTATTTATCGGTAACAACTTTGACCAAGTATCTGAAAATGAAATTCGATAAAGACCCTTACTTGGAACGGGTCTATTTAACTGGTCAAGTTTCCAACTTTCGTAAACGACCTACACACCAATATTTTTCCCTAAAGGATGACCATGCAGTTATTCAAGCGACTATCTGGTCTGGGATCTATCAGAAATTAGATTTCGACCTGGAAGAAGGAATGAAAATCAATTTAATTGGGCGTGTGCAGGTTTATGAACCCAGTGGGAGCTACTCCATCATCATTGAAAAGGCTGAGCCTGATGGGGTTGGGGCGCTTGCGATTCAGTTTGAACAACTCAAGAAAAAATTGACAGAAGAAGGTCTGTTTCAAGAACGGTTCAAGCAACCTCTTCCCCAATTTTCTAAGAGAATTGGTGTGGTGACCAGTCGCAGTGGAGCCGTTATTCGTGATATTATCACGACCGTCAGCAGACGTTTTCCAGGTGTCGACATTCTTCTCTATCCGACCAAGGTACAAGGTGATGGAGCTGCGGAGGAAATTGCTCGAAATATTGCGCGTGCCAATCAACGTGAGGACCTAGATGTTCTCATCATTGGTCGTGGTGGGGGTTCCATCGAGGATCTCTGGGCTTTTAACGAAGAGATCGTGGTACGGGCTATTTTTGAATCTCGTTTGCCAGTTATTTCTAGTGTTGGGCATGAGACGGATGTGACCTTGGCAGACTTTGTGGCCGATCGTCGTGCTGCGACGCCAACAGCTGCGGCTGAATTGGCAACGCCTGTGACCAAGTTGGATCTCTTGAGCCATTTACAAAATCAAGAAAAGCGGATGGCAACAGCAGTTCAGAATGTCCTGTCAAGAAAAAAAGAAGCTCTGAAAAAATGTAGTCAGTCAGTTATCTTTAGACAGCCAGAGCGCTTGTATGATGGATATTTGCAACGGTTAGATCAACTACAACTGCGATTAAAACAAAGTTTGCGAACACGGATTTCTGATAACAAACAGCTAGTCCAAGCAAGGACGCATCAACTAGTCCAATTATCACCTATAACCAAAATCCAACGCTATCAAGACCAACTTGCTCAGTTGGACAAGCTCCTTCGTAGCCAAATGGCGCTGGTTTATGATGCCAAGGTTGCTGAAGTCAAGCGACTTTCAGAAGCTTTGATGATGCTGGATACCAGTCGAATCGTGGCTCGTGGTTATGCAATTGTCAAAAAAGAAGAGTCCGTAGTCGATTCTGTTGAGATGTTGAATAAAAAAGATCAAGTGACGCTTTTGATGCGAGATGGTCAAGTAGAATTAGAGGTTAAAGATGTCAAAACAAAAGAAATTTGAGGAAAATCTAGCAGAACTGGAGACCATTGTCCAAAGTTTAGAAAATGGTGAAATTGCTTTAGAAGATGCGATTGCTGCCTTTCAAAAGGGAATGGTCTTGTCAAAAGAGCTCCAAGCGACGCTGGACAAGGCTGAAAAGACCTTGGTTAAGGTCATGCAAGAAGACGGGACAGAAAGTGATTTTGAATGAAGAAGCAAGAAAAATTAGCTCTTGTTGAATCGGCTTTGGAAGATTTTTATGGAGACCAGCAGTTTGCCTCTAGTTTGCGAGAGTCTGTTCTCTATTCCATTCATGCTGGTGGCAAGCGTATTCGCCCTTTTCTTTTGCTAGAAGTTTTGGAATCCCTGAGAGTGGTTATCCAACCAGCTCACGCGCAGGTGGCTGCGGCTTTGGAAATGATTCATACAGGAAGCTTGATTCATGATGATCTTCCTGCCATGGATGATGACGATTATCGTCGGGGGCGTTTAACCAATCATAAGAAATTTGGCGAAGCTATGGCAATATTGGCAGGAGACGCCTTGTTCCTAGATCCCTATGCCTTGATAGCGCAGGCAGATTTACCAAGTCAGATCAAGGTGGATTTGATTGCCAATTTATCCCTTGCTTCAGGGAGTCTAGGTATGGTGGCAGGGCAGGTTTTAGATATGGAAGGCGAACACCAGCATTTATCCTTGGAAGAACTTCAGACCATTCATGCCAATAAGACTGGAAAATTACTAGCTTATCCTTTCCAAGCAGCTGCTATCATTGCGGAATTGGAACCAGAAATCCAAGCAAAATTGAAAACTGTGGGTGAATTGATTGGGCTGGCCTTTCAAGTCAGAGATGATGTGCTGGATATAACAGCTAGTTTTGAGGAAATCGGCAAGACTCCACAAAAGGATTTGCAGGCTGAAAAATCAACCTATCCAGCCTTGCTGGGTTTGGAGGAGGCCATTGTCTTTTGTAACCAAACCTTGGATCAAGCTAATGCCAAGTTAGAAGAAATTGCCCAGCAAGTCAGCTTTGAAACAGAGCCGATTGTGAAAGTAGTAGAAAGTTTGAGAATCAATGGCTAAGGAAAGAGTGGATGTACTAGCTTATAAACAGGGCTTGTTTGAAACGCGAGAACAGGCCAAGCGCGGTGTAATGGCAGGTCTAGTCGTAGCTGTCCTCAATGGGGAGCGCTTTGACAAACCAGGAGAGAAAATCCCAGATGACACTGAGCTAAAACTCAAGGGTGAAAAACTCAAGTATGTCAGTCGTGGTGGTCTAAAACTGGAGAAGGCCTTGCAGGTCTTTGATTTGTCAGTCGAGGGAGCGACAACGATTGATATTGGAGCTTCCACTGGAGGATTTACTGACGTCATGTTGCAAAATGGTGTTGAGTTGATCTTTGCAGTCGATGTTGGCACCAATCAGTTGGCTTGGAAATTACGTCAAGACCCGCGGGTTGTCAGCATGGAGCAGTTTAATTTTCGTTATGCTGAAAAGACTGATTTTGAGCAGGAACCAAGCTTTGCCAGTATTGATGTGAGTTTCATTTCCCTCAGTCTGATTTTGCCTGCTTTGCATCGTGTCTTGGCTGATCAAGGTCAGGTGGTGGCACTTGTCAAACCCCAGTTTGAAGCAGGTCGTGAGCAGATTGGGAAAAATGGAATCATTCGAGATGCCAAGGTTCATCAAACTGTCCTTGAATCTGTCACTGCTATGGCAGTTGAGCAAGGTTTTTCAGTGCTTGGATTAGACTATTCACCAATCCAAGGTGGACATGGAAACATTGAATTTCTGGCATATTTGAAAAAGGAAGAGGGAGCAAGTAATCAAGTTGCCCCCGAAATAGAAAAAGTTGTAGAGAGAGCACATAGAGAATTTAAAGATGAATAAAAAAGAGAGACTTGAAAAAATTAGAAGATTTGTTACGGATTATCAGATCGGGACTCAGGAAGAAATCGTTGAGCATTTGAAGGAAGCAGGTATTTCTGCTACGCAAGCCACTGTCTCAAGGGACATCAAAGAGCTTGGTATTGTTAAAATTCCTTTGAAGAACAACACCTATATCTATGAGTTGCCAAAATCAATCGTCAAGAGTTTGCAGTTGGCTGAGGACAATATTGTGAGTTCTGAGTTAATGGGAAATATGATCAATCTTGCTGTCATTCCTGGAAATACTATTTTTGTGAAGAGTCAGTTGGTTGAAGCATTTTCTGAACAGATTTTTAGCTGTCTAGCTGATGATGATTCTATCTTAATTGTAGCTAGAACAGCAGAGGCAGCTGAAGAAATTGTTGAACAAGTCAAAAAATGGTAGGTCAGTATGTTACTTGAAATTTCGATAAAAAACTTTGCCATTATTGAGGCGATTTCCCTCAATTTTGAAAAGGGTATGACTGTTTTAACCGGGGAAACGGGTGCTGGAAAGTCTATTATTATTGACGCTATGAATCTCATGTTGGGGGCTCGTGCAACGACAGATGTTATTCGTCATGGTGCGCCAAAAGCAGAGATTGAGGGGCTTTTCTCAGCTGAAAACAGTCGCCTTTTGCAGGAACTTTTTGATGAGCAAGGTTTAGAATTGGGCGATGAGATCATCATCCGCCGGGAAATTTTACAAAACGGTCGTAGTGTTAGTCGTGTGAATGGTCAGATGGTCAATCTTTCTGTCTTGCGTGCTATTGGGCAGCACCTTGTGGATATCCATGGTCAGCATGACCAAGAGGAGTTAATGCGCCCTCAACTGCACATCCAGATGTTGGATGAGTTTGGTGATGCTACTTTCTTGGACTTGAAGGAGACCTATCAGACGAGCTTTGATGCCTATCGCAAAATGCGCAAGCAGGTTCTTGAAGTTAAGAAAAACCAGCAGGAACACAAGGCTCGTATTGAGATGTTGGAATTTCAAATGGCAGAGATTGAGGCTGCAAACTTGCAGGCTGGTGAAGACTTGGCTCTCAACCAAGAACGAGATAAGCTTCTCAATCATAAAAATATTGCGGATACGCTAACCAATGCCTATAGCATGTTGGACAATGAGGAATTCTCCAGTCTTGCCAATGTGCGTTCGGCCATGAATGACATGGAAAGTGTTGAAGAATACGACCCTGAATACCGTGAAATTTCAAGTTCTCTGTCAGAGACCTACTATGTTTTAGAAGATATTACAAAGCGTTTGGAAGATATTATTGAGGACTTGGATTTTGATGGCAATCACCTCATGCAGGTTGAAAATCGCTTAGACCTTATAAATACTATTACTCGCAAGTACGGTGGGACTGTAGACGATGTTTTGCTTTATTTTGCTAAGATTACGGATGAGTACAATCTCTTGACTGGAAATAACCTTTCTTCTGAAGACATGGAAGGAGAGCTCAAGAAATTGGAAGTCGATCTTGTCGATTTGGCAGGGCAACTTGCATCAGCTCGTCATGATTTGGCCCAGCAGCTTGAGGCTGAGATTAAACAAGAACTTCAGGATCTCTATATGGAGAAGGCACAATTCCAAGTTCGCTTTAGCAAGGGCAAATTTAGTCGTGAGGGGAATGAAACGGTCGAGTTTTACATTTCTACTAACCCGGGTGAGGACTTTAAACCCTTGGTCAAAGTTGCGTCTGGTGGGGAATTATCCCGTCTCATGTTAGCTATCAAGTCAGCTTTTTCTCGTAAGGAAGGCAAGACCAGTATTGTCTTTGATGAGGTGGATACTGGAGTTTCAGGTCGTGTGGCCCAAGCCATTGCTCAAAAGATTCATAAGATTGGCCAGCATGGTCAGGTTTTAGCTATTTCTCATCTTCCACAAGTGATTGCGATTGCGGATTATCAATTCTTTATTGAGAAGATTAGCGATGAGCACTCTACGGTGTCGACGGTTCGTCTCTTGACTTTAGAAGAGCGAGTAGAGGAAGTAGCTAAGATGTTGGCTGGGGAGAATGTAACAGAAGCTGCCCTTACCCAAGCTAGAGAATTATTGCAAACGAGGGAGAAATAAATGACAGACTATTATGTAATTGGAGATGTTCACGGGAAAGCAGGTATGCTGGAAGACCTTCTCAAAACATGGGATGGTCACACCCCGTTGCTCTTTCTAGGGGATTTGATTGACCGTGGTGAAGACAGTCGCCGTGTTCTAGAAATGGTCAAAGACTTGGTCGACAATCAAGGGGCTATCTGTCTATCAGGAAACCACGAGTATATGTTTCTGACTTGGCTCGATGACCCAGAAGAAAGCTATGACCATTATCGTCGCAATGGTGGTGATACAACCATTAACTCAATCCTAGGTCGTCCCTTGGATGCACCTGTGGATGCAGTTGAAGACGCTAAACGCGTCGAGACGGAAGCAACCGATTTAGTCGATTTTATTCGTCAAATGCCTTTTGTTGTTGAGACAGACAAGTATATCTTTGTTCATGCTGGTATTGATTTGACCTTGGATGATTGGCATGAAACCACAGATTACAAGAAAGTCTGGCTCAGAAAACCATTCCACGAAGCCGAAAATCATACTGGAAAAACCATTGTCTTTGGGCATACACCGGTTTATGGTTTGCTCAAGCAAGACCGAGGTACAGCTGAGCTTTGGATAACAGATGATGGCAAGATTGGCATGGATGGAGGAGCTGTCTATGGTGGTGTCCTTCATGGGATCGTCTTTACAGACCAAGGAATGACAGAACACCACTTTATCGAAAATGATGGCTTTGTTGCCGAAGATTAGTACTCCTAACAGGGTATGGTCTTGTCAAAATGTTAAAAACAATTTATAATTAATAGATACCCTGAAAGGAAGAGCATCATGAACTTAGAAGAATTGAAAAAACGACAGGAGAAGATCCGGAACTTTTCTATTATCGCCCATATTGACCACGGAAAGTCAACGCTGGCAGACCGCATTTTGGAAAAG
Source organism: Streptococcus oralis (assembly GCA_019458035.2). Taxonomy (GTDB): domain Bacteria; phylum Bacillota; class Bacilli; order Lactobacillales; family Streptococcaceae; genus Streptococcus; species Streptococcus oralis_BP. Next base: position 817,390 of record CP185271.1, on the reverse strand, counting down.
ACTGAGACGGTTTCTAGTCGTGAAATGCAAGCCCAACTTCTGGATAGTATGGATCTTGAGCGTGAACGTGGGATTACCATTAAACTCAATGCCATCGAGCTCAATTATACTGCTAAAGACGGAGAGACTTATATTTTTCACTTGATAGACACACCTGGGCACGTGGACTTTACCTATGAAGTGTCGCGTTCGCTCGCTGCCTGTGAAGGGGCGATTTTGGTGGTCGATGCCGCCCAAGGGATTGAGGCTCAAACCCTTGCCAATGTCTATCTAGCCTTGGACAATGATTTAGAAATCCTTCCAGTCATTAACAAGATTGACCTACCGGCAGCCGATCCTGAGCGCGTACGCACAGAGATTGAGGATGTCATTGGACTGGATGCCAGTGAAGCAGTTTTGGCTTCTGCCAAGGCTGGTATTGGTATTGAAGAAATCCTCGAGCAAATCGTGGAAAAAGTCCCAGCACCAACTGGTGATGTGACGGCGCCACTTAAGGCCTTGATTTTCGACTCTGTCTACGATGCCTACCGTGGGGTTATCCTCCAAGTTCGTGTTATGGACGGAGTGGTCAAACCTGGCGATAAGATTCAGCTCATGAGCAATGGCAAGACCTTTGATGTGACGGAGGTCGGAATTTTTACACCCAAAGCAGTAGGGCGTGATTTCCTAGCGACTGGTGATGTTGGTTATATTGCGGCTTCTATCAAGACGGTTCAAGACACGCGTGTCGGAGATACAGTGACCCTAGCAAACAATCCTGCAACTGAGCCACTTGATGGCTACAAGCAAATGAACCCTATGGTCTTTGCGGGTCTATATCCTATCGAGTCAAACAAGTACAATGACCTTCGTGAAGCGCTTGAAAAATTGCAGCTCAATGATGCCAGTCTTCAATTTGAACCAGAGACATCTCAGGCACTTGGGTTTGGTTTCCGTTGTGGTTTCCTTGGACTTCTCCATATGGATGTTATCCAAGAACGTTTAGAGCGTGAGTTTAACATTGACCTCATCATGACAGCTCCGTCTGTTATCTACAAGGTTAACCAAACTGACGGTGAGTCTATGGATGTGTCTAACCCGTCTGAGTTTCCAGATCCAACTAAGATTGCGACCATTGAGGAGCCGTATGTCAAGGCGCAAATCATGGTACCGCAGGAGTTTGTCGGAGCAGTAATGGAATTAGCTCAGCGCAAACGTGGGGACTTTGTAACCATGGACTATATTGATGATAATCGTGTCAATGTCATCTATCAAATTCCACTTGCCGAAATTGTCTTTGACTTTTTTGATAAACTCAAGTCTTCGACACGTGGTTATGCGAGCTTTGACTACGAATTGTCAGAGTATCGCCCATCTAAGCTAGTGAAAATGGATATCCTTCTCAATGGAGACAAGGTGGACGCCCTTAGCTTTATCGTTCACAAGGACTTTGCCTATGAACGTGGAAAACTCATCGTTGATAAGCTCAAGAAAATCATCCCTCGTCAACAGTTTGAGGTGCCAATTCAAGCAGCTATTGGACACAAGATTGTGGCTCGTACGGATATCAAGGCCCTTCGTAAGAACGTACTTGCCAAGTGTTATGGTGGTGACGTTTCTCGTAAACGCAAACTCCTTGAAAAACAAAAGGCAGGTAAGAAACGGATGAAAGCTATCGGATCAGTAGAAGTCCCACAAGAAGCCTTCCTTAGCGTCTTAAGCATGGATGAAGAATAGAAATAAAACTCTTGAAGATTATTCAAGAGTTTTTGCTTTAAAGGAGAATGAGAAAAATCGTCAACTGACAAAATAGATCAGGTTAGAATTTGACAGGAGTCCTGATTTTTTTTATAATGCAGATGGAAAGGTGGTAGGATGAAAAAATTATTAATTTTAGGAACTGTTGTTACTGCTAGTGTTTTTCTAGCTTCATGCTCTAATAAATCGCAAACAGCAACCGAAGAAAGTTCGACTGCGGCTGTTAGTTCTTCTAGCAGTCAGGAAACGAGTAGCTCTAGCTCTACTGTTTCCGAAGCGAAGAAGGAAGAGACGCAAATCATCGGTTCGAATGAATATGGTTTTGTCAAGGTACCCAAATCATGGGTTCGGTTCCATGAAGTAGAAGGTGGAAATGATATACAGTATTGCGATGGAACAGATATCAACATTGTTACGCTGAATACCTTCAAGGCTGAGCAGTTTAATATCAGCGAAGAAGAATATGCTAAACTGGATGTTGTAACTGTCTCGTCTAGTATTTTAACTTCCAAAGAACAAAGCTCTGATTTCAGTAAGGTTTGGGGCTCCAAATCGACCATTGGAGGTTATGAAGCCTATGTTGTCAATGCAATTGCTAAGTCAGGGAAATACCTCGTTACCTGGGTTTTCCGATCAAATGATGGTAAAATCCGCTATGTTTCACTTGAAGGGGATGGGGAAACTTTAAAAACAATCTTACCGATGGTTGAAAGTAGCTGGTCAACTACTAAAGCTGAATAAATGAAAAAAAGAAGATCCTTGGTCTTCTTTTTATTTTTTTTACGAATAGATAGATGAGTAGAATAAGAAATGGAGTTGTATATGAAGATCACAAACTATGAGATTTACAAATTGAGAAAAGCTGGGCTGAGCAATCAACAAATTTTAACAGTTCTTGAATACGACGAGACTGTAGATCAGGAGCTCTTGCTAGGTGATATTGCAGAAATATCTGGGTGTCGTAATCCTGCTGTCTTTATGGAACGCTATTTCCAGATAGATGATGCACAGTTGGAGAAGGAGTTTCAGAAATTTCCATCCTTTTCTATTCTTGATGACTGTTATCCTTGGGATTTGAGTGAGATTTATGATGCTCCAGCGCTCTTGTTTTATAAAGGAAATCTAGACCTGTTGAAATTTCCAAAGGTTGCTGTTGTAGGGAGTCGTTCATGTTCTAGTCAGGGAGCAAAGTCGGTTCAGAAAGTCATTCAAGGTTTGGAAAACGAGTTAATCGTGGTCAGTGGTTTAGCTAAAGGGATTGATACGGCTGCCCATATGGCTGCGCTCCAGAATGGAGGACGAACGATTGCTGTCATTGGAACTGGATTGGATGTTTTTTATCCACGTGCTAATAAACGCTTGCAGGACTACATTGGAAATCATCATCTAGTGCTAAGTGAGTACGGACCTGGTGAGGAACCCTTGAAATTTCACTTTCCAGCTCGTAATCGCATCATTGCTGGACTGTGCCGTGGTGTGATTGTAGCAGAGGCAAGGATGCGTTCGGGTAGTCTTATTACTTGTGAGCGAGCTATGGAGGAAGGGCGTGATGTTTTTGCCATTCCAGGAAACATTTTAGATGGCCATTCAGATGGCTGTCACCACTTGATCCAAGAGGGAGCAAAGCTGATTTCCAGTGGTCAAGATGTGCTGGCTGAGTTTGAATTTTAAGGAGAAATTTGTTCACTCAGATAAACTTTTCTTCTATATATATGACTTAGGTCTTGACAGCTATAGAAAAATGGTTTACACTTTATAAAGTTTATTACTTTGAAAAGGTGTGATAGTGTGGCTACGGCAACAAAGAAGAAAAAATCAACAGTTAAAAAAAATCTAGTCATCGTGGAGTCGCCTGCTAAGGCGAAAACGATTGAGAAATATCTAGGCAGAAATTACAAGGTTTTAGCCAGTGTCGGGCATATCCGTGATTTGAAAAAATCTAGTATGTCAGTCGATATTGAAAATAACTATGAACCGCAGTATATCAATATTCGAGGCAAAGGCCCTCTCATCAATGATCTGAAAAAAGAAGCCAAAAAGGCCAATAAAGTCTTTCTGGCGAGTGACCCGGACCGTGAAGGAGAAGCAATTTCCTGGCATTTGGCTCACATTCTCAACTTGGATGAGAATGATGCCAACCGTGTAGTCTTTAATGAAATCACCAAAGACGCAGTAAAAAATGCCTTTAAAGAACCTCGTAAGATTGATATGGACTTGGTCGACGCCCAACAAGCTCGTCGAGTCTTAGACCGCTTGGTCGGGTATTCAATTTCGCCAATTTTGTGGAAAAAGGTCAAGAAAGGCTTATCAGCAGGACGTGTGCAGTCTGTTGCCCTTAAGCTCATCATTGACCGTGAAAATGAAATCAATGCCTTCCAACCGGAAGAATACTGGACAATTGATGGTGTCTTTAAGAAGGGAACCAAGCAATTTCAGGCTTCTTTCTATGGTATGAATGGCAAAAAGATGAAATTGACCACCAATGAAGAAGTCAAAGAAGTTTTGTCCCATTTGACTAGTAAAGATTTCACAGTAGACCAGGTAGATAAGAAAGAACGCAAACGCAATGCGCCCCTACCGTATACGACTTCAACCATGCAAATGGATGCGGCTAACAAAATTAATTTCCGTACTAGAAAGACCATGATGGTGGCTCAACAGCTCTATGAAGGGATCAATATCGGATCAGGTGTGCAAGGTTTGATTACCTATATGCGTACAGACTCGACTCGTATTAGTCCAGTAGCTCAGAATGAAGCGGCAAGCTACATTAACGACCGTTTTGGTAGCAAGTATTCCAAGCATGGTAGTAGGGTCAAGAATGCCTCAGGTGCTCAAGATGCCCACGAAGCCATTCGTCCATCTAGTGTCTTTAACACACCTGAAAGCATTGCTAAGTACTTGGACAAAGACCAGCTCAAGCTCTATACCCTTATCTGGAACCGTTTTGTGGCTAGCCAGATGACAGGCGCTATCTTTGATACCATGGCTGTTAAGCTTTCTCAAAATGGGGTTCAGTTTGCGGCAAATGGAAGCCAAGTTAAGTTTGATGGGTATCTTGCTATTTATAATGACTCTGACAAGAACAAGATGTTGCCAGATATGGCAGTAGGAGATGTGGTCAAACAGGTCAATAGCAAGCCAGAACAACATTTTACTCAACCACCTGCTCGCTATTCGGAAGCGACTCTTATCAAGACCTTGGAGGAAAATGGAGTTGGACGTCCGTCAACCTACGCTCCGACCATTGAAACCATCCAAAAACGTTACTACGTTCGTCTGGCAGCTAAACGTTTTGAACCGACAGAACTGGGAGAAATTGTCAATAAACTCATCGTTGAATATTTCCCAGATATCGTAAACGTGACCTTCACAGCTGAGATGGAAGGGAAATTGGATGATGTCGAAGTTGGTAAAGAGCAGTGGCAACGAGTCATTGATGCCTTTTACAAACCATTCTCTAAAGAAGTGGCCAAGGCTGAATCCGAAATGGAAAAAATCCAGATCAAGGATGAGCCAGCTGGATTTGACTGTGAAGTTTGTGGTAGTCCGATGGTGATTAAGCTAGGACGTTTTGGTAAATTCTATGCTTGTAGCAACTTCCCAGACTGCCGTCATACTCAGGCAATTGTCAAAGAGATTGGAGTCGAGTGTCCAAGCTGTCATCAAGGACAAATCATCGAACGCAAAACCAAGCGCAATCGTATCTTCTATGGTTGCAATCGTTACCCAGAATGTGAGTTTACTTCCTGGGACAAACCAATTGGCCGTGACTGTCCAAAATGCGGACACTTCCTTGTGGAGAAAAAAGTCCGTGGTGGTGGTAAGCAGGTTGTATGTAGTAATGGCGACTACGAAGAGGAAAAAATTAAATAAAATGCAGAGCCCTGAAAATGAATTTCAGGCTCTTTTTTGTTGAGGCTTGACAAATTTCCCCCTTGTATGCGAAACTAGAGGAAGAGTAATTTATCTAGGAGAAATCATGCGTCTCATTTACCTCAGTATTGGCTTTATTTCACTGGCTTTAGCTGTTATTGGAGTTGTCCTACCACTTTTACCAACAACTCCCTTTCTTTTGTTAGCTATCGCTTGCTTTTCAAAATCTTCTAAGCGTTTTGAAGATTGGCTTTATCATACAAAGCTTTATCAGACTTATGTAGCTGATTTTCGGGAAACCAAGTCAATCGCGCTAGAACGTAAGAAAAAAATCATCGTATCTATCTATATCTTGATGGGGATTTCTATTTATGTTGCCCCTCTTTTACCAGTCAAAATTGGTCTGGGAGCCTTGACTGTCTTTATCACCTACTATCTCTTTAAAGTCATTCCTGACAAAGAATAGATAAAAATAGTAGTTATTTGCCTTGATAAAAATGAAAGTATATTTAAAATAATATGATATAATAAATTTAAAGAAAACATCAAGGAGAATCAAATGATTTACGAATTTTGTGCTGAAAATGTGACCTTGCTTGAAAAAGCGATGCAGGCTGGAGCTCGTCGAATCGAACTTTGTGACAATCTAGCAGTGGGAGGAACAACACCTAGCTATGGAGTAACCAAGGCAGCGGTTGAACTGGCAGCTAACTACGACACCACTATCATGACTATGATTCGTCCCCGTGGTGGCGACTTTGTCTATACTGATCCTGAAATAGAGATCATGCTAGAAGATATTCGTTTGACTGCGCAAGCTGGAAGCCAAGGTGTTGTATTTGGTGCTTTAACTGCTGATAAGAAGTTGGATAAGACTAATCTTGAGAAGTTGATTGCCGCATCTAAAGGAATGGAAATTGTCTTTCACATGGCCTTTGATGAATTGAGTGATGAAGACCAGTTGGAAGCCATTGACTGGCTCAGCCAAGCCGGTGTCACTCGTATCTTGACTCGTGCTGGTCTATCTGGCGACTCGCTAGAAAAACGTTTTGATCACTATCACAGAATTCTAGAACATGCTGCTGGTAAAATTGAAATTCTACCAGGTGGGGGAATTGACTTGGACAACCGTCAAATCTTTATCGACCAGCTAGGCGTGACACAATTACATGGGACTAAGGTTGTCTTTTAAAAAATAGAAAGGAACTGCTAGCTTTTGGTAGCAGTTTTCACTTATGTTTGAAATTTTTAAATCTTACCAGTTTAATCAAGAAAAAGCCAGTGTCTACGGTTTTATAAAAAATGAGGGAGTCTGGACCTACAGTTTCCAGATTTTAGATGGAGACTTTGTCATGACTGTGTCCATCACAACGGATAATGTGAGCTTTCAAGTTTTTGATCAGGAGACTGGTGACCTCTATCCTCAAGTACATATGGAAAGCATGAGAGGGACTTTTGTCGGATGTGTTCGTCAAGCTTGTTTGGAGATTCTCTATCAGGTTCGTCAGTCCTGTTTTGATGTGCAAGATTTTATCTGTCCCCAGACCAAGCGTATCATGGCTAAAGTTCAGGAAAAGTATGGTAATCAGTTGGAGTATCTGTGGGAAAAGTCTCCTGATACTGCTGTATTGCGCCATGAAGGCAATCAAAAGTGGTATGCTGTTTTGATGAGAATTCCATGGGATAAGTTAGATAAGGGGAGAGAAGGGCTAGTGGAAGCAGTCAACCTCAAACACGACCAAGTGGCTGACTTGCTTTCGCAAAAGGGAATTTACCCAGCCTTTCATATGAACAAACGTTACTGGATTAGTATGGCACTTGATGATACTTTGTCAGATGAAATGGTACTGAAATTGATAGAAAGAAGTTGGAACCTAACCGTGAAAAAATAGGGAAATTTACTTGAGATTTTAAATACTTTCAATTAGCAAAATATTCTTTACTGAAGAAATTTTCAGAAAATAATGGATTTTTTCTTGACAAGTGTTTTTAGCTATGCTAAAATACTAAACAAGATATCAAACGAAGGAGAAAGTCAAACATGAAAACAGCTAAGTTTAATCAATTTGCTTTGTTGTTGAGGTACTCGGGCTAGTGCAAAAGCATTAGTCCTGTTTGGCTTACCAAGCGGGAGTAAATCAACATCTCGCTTGGGCTTCTGAGCGAGATGTTTTTTTAAAACCACATTTGGAAAAGGGGAAATCTTATGCGTAAAGTTGAATTTTTTGATACAAGCCTTCGTGATGGGGAGCAAACACCTGGTGTTAACTTCTCAATAAAGGAAAAAGTTTCCATTGCAAGACAGCTGGAGAAATGGGGAATTTCTGTAATTGAAGCTGGTTTTCCTGCTGCCAGTCCAGATTCATTTATAGCCGTTCAAGAAATTGCTAAAGTCATGAAAAAAACAGCAGTGACAGGATTAGCTCGTTCTGTAAAATCTGATATTGATGCTTGTTATGAGGCTCTTAAGGATGCCAAGTATCCACAAATTCATGTCTTTATCGCTACCAGTCCGATTCACCGCAAGTATAAGCTCAATAAAAGCAAGGAAGAGATTTTAGAAGCTATTAAGGAGCATGTTTCTTACGCACGTTCTAAGTTTGAAATCGTCGAATTCTCTCCTGAGGATGCGACTAGAACAGAGTTGGATTTCCTCTTACAAGTCGTTCAAACAGCGGTTGATGCAGGTGCATCTTATATCAATATCCCTGACACAGTTGGTTTTACGACTCCAGAAGAGTTTGCACGTATCTTTGATCACTTGACTGAAAATATTAAATCAGATCATAAAGTTGTCTTTGGTGTCCACTGTCACGATGATCTCGGTATGGCAACTGCAAATACTTTGACAGCAATTAAACACGGTGCTGGACGTGTCCAGGGAACTATTAATGGTATCGGTGAACGCGCAGGTAATGTTGCTCTTGAAGAAGTAGCTGTTGCTTTGAAGATTCGTGAGGATTTCTTCCAAGCAACTAGTGATATTGTTTTGGATGAAACAATGAATACGTCTGAAATGGTTTCTCGCTTCTCTGGTATTCCAGTTCCTAAAAACAAGGCTGTCGTTGGTGGCAATGCCTTCTCTCATGAATCGGGCATTCACCAAGATGGAGTCCTTAAAAATCCTCTCACTTATGAGATCATCACACCTGAATTGGTCGGTGTTAAGAGTAATAGCCTTCCACTTGGTAAATTGTCTGGTCGCCATGCCTTTGTTGAGAAACTAAGAGAATTGGCTCTAGATTTTACAGAAGAGGATATCAAACCACTCTTCGCTAAGTTCAAGGCACTGGCGGACAAGAAACAAGAAATCACAGATGCAGATATTCGAGCTCTGGTAGCTGGAACCATGGTTGAAAATCCAGAAGGCTTCCATTTTGATGATTTGCAACTTCAAACCCATGCAGATAATGAGATTGAAGCGCTCGTTAGCCTAGCCAATATGGATGGTGAGAAAGTCGAATTCAATGCGACAGGGCAAGGTTCCGTTGAAGCAATCTTTAACGCTATCGATAAGTTCTTTAACCAATCTGTCCGCTTGGTGTCCTATACCATTGATGCTGTAACAGATGGAATCGATGCCCAAGCTCGGGTTTTGGTCACTGTTGAAAACAGAGATACCGAAACCATCTTTAACGCAGCAGGTCTTGATTTCGATGTATTGAAGGCTTCCGCTATTGCCTATATCAATGCCAATACTTTTGTTCAAAAAGAGAATGCAGGTGAGATGGGGCATAGCGTTTCCTACCGAGACATGCCTAGTGTGTAAAGGAGAAGGCTATGACAAAGAAAATAGTAGCTCTAGCAGGGGATGGAATCGGTCCAGAAATCATGGAAGCTGGTTTAGCGGTTCTGGAAGCTCTAGCTTCAAAAACAGGATTTGACTATGAGATAGACAGACGCCCCTTTGGAGGTGCGGGTATTGATGCTGTGGGGCATCCCTTACCTGATGAAACCCTCAAGGCATGTAGAGAAGCAGATGCTATTCTCCTTGCGGCTATCGGTAGTCCTCAGTATGATGGGGCAGCGATTCGACCTGAACAAGGCTTGCTGGCTCTTCGTAAGGAACTCAATCTTTATGCCAATATTCGCCCTGTAAAAATCTTTGATAGTCTTAAGCATTTGTCACCACTTAAACCAGAACGAATTACTGGTGTAGACTTTGTCGTGGTACGTGAGTTGACAGGTGGGATTTACTTTGGGGATAATATCCTTGAAGAGCGCAAAGCGCGTGATATCAACGACTACAGCTATGAGGAAGTAGAGCGGATCATTCGCAAGGCATTTGAAATTGCAAGAAGTCGCAGAAAAATCGTTACTAGTATCGATAAGCAAAATGTTCTAGCAACATCAAAACTCTGGCGCAGAGTAGCTGAGGAAGTCGCGCAGGATTTCCCAGATGTGACCTTGGAACACCAGTTGGTGGACTCAGCTGCCATGATTATGATTACCAATCCTGCCAAGTTTGATGTCATCGTGACGGAAAATCTTTTCGGAGATATCTTATCTGATGAATCAAGCGTTCTATCAGGCACACTTGGTGTCATGCCATCAGCTAGTCATTCTGAAAAAGGTCCAAGTCTTTATGAACCTATTCATGGTTCGGCACCTGATATTGCAGGTCAAGGAATTGCCAATCCTATCTCTATGATTTTGTCAGTTGCCATGATGCTGAGAGACAGCTTTGGACGTTATGAGGATGCGGAGCGTATCGAGCGTGCTGTTGAAGCTAGTTTAGCGGCTGGCATTTTAACAAGAGATATTGGAGGACAGGCTTCGACCAGGGAAATGACAGAAGCCATCATTGAAAGATTATGAAGATAAATGAAGGAATCATGCTTGCCCTCTTGATTTGGAATTTGCTGATTTTCTTGATTTATGGCATTGACAAATCCAAGGCAAGAAGAGGTGCTTGGCGCGTCCCAGAGAAAATCTTACTCATTTTAGCCCTTACTTGTGGTGGTTTTGGTGCCTGGTTGGCAGGAATCACCTTTCACCACAAGACTAGAAAATGGTATTTTAAAACGGTTTGGTTTCTCGGGATGGTGACCACACTAGTAGCCTTATATTTTATTTGGAGGTAATGGATGGCAGGAAAATCGATTTTTGATAAATTATGGGACCGCCATGTCATCACAGGAGAAGAAGGGCAGCCCCAACTCATGTATGTGGACCAGCACTATATTCATGAAGTGACTAGTCCCCAAGCTTTTCAAGGATTACGAGATGCAGGCCGCAGATTGAGACGACCAGACTTGACATTTGGGACCTTTGACCACAATGTACCAACGGTCAATATCTACGATATTCGAGATGTCATTTCCAAGGCTCAAATTGATAAGCTTGCTGAAAATGTTGAGGAATTTGGGATTGAGCATGCAGCCCACGGTTCTGAAAAGCAGGGAATCGTTCATATGGTTGGTCCAGAAACAGGACGGACTCAACCAGGAAAATTCATCGTCTGTGGAGACAGCCATACAGCAACTCACGGAGCCTTCGGAGCTATCGCCTTTGGGATTGGAACCAGTGAGGTCGAGCATGTCTTCGCTACTCAGACACTCTGGCAAGTTAAACCCAAGAAAATGTTAGTAGAATTCACTGGTGTTCCTCAAAAAGGAGTCTATTCCAAGGATTACATTCTCGCCTTGATTGCCAAGTACGGCGTTGCCTGTGGTGTTGGCTATGTAGTTGAATATCGTGGGCAAGCGATTGATGCACTGACCATGGAAGAGAGGATGACCATCTGCAATATGTCCATCGAGTTTGGCTCTAAGATGGGAATCATGAATCCAGATCAGAAGACTTATGACTATTTAAAGGGTCGCGAGTGTGTTCCCAAGGATTTTGATGTGGCAGTAGACGATTGGAAAAGACTGGTTAGTGATGATGATGCTGTCTATGATAAGGTTATCCAGATGGATGTCTCAGACTTGGCTCCTATGGTGACTTGGGGAACCAATCCTGCTATGGGTGTTGACTTTGACAGTAGCTTCCCAGAAATTAAGGATATGAATGATGAGCGAGCCTACAATTACATGAACTTGGAGCCTGGTCAAAAGCCAGCAGATATTGAACTAGGCTATATCTTTATTGGATCTTGTACCAATGCTCGTCTCAGCGATTTACAACTGGCTGCGCGATTTGTCAAAGGGAAGAAAATTGCTCCTAACTTAACGGCTATCGTAGTCCCGGGCTCTCGTCCTGTGAAACGAGCTGCTGAGAAGTTGGGCTTGGATAAAGTATTCTTAGATGCTGGTTTTGAGTGGAGAGATCCAGGTTGTTCTATGTGTCTAGGGATGAATCCTGACAAGGTTCCAGATGGTGTCCACTGCGCTTCAACTAGCAACCGTAACTTTGAGGACAGACAAGGTTTTGGTGCTAAGACCCATCTCTGCAGTCCAGCCATGGCAGCTGCGGCAGCTATCGCAGGGCGTTTCGTAGATGTTCGACAGATGCCAGAAGCCCAGTAAGGAGAGGATATGGAGAAATTTACAGTTTATACGGGAACTACCGTTCCTCTTATGAATGATAACATTGATACTGACCAAATCCTTCCCAAGCAGTTTCTCAAGTTAATTGATAAGAAAGGTTTTGGTAAGTACCTTATGTACGCTTGGCGTTATCTGGACGACAAGTATACTGAGGACCCAGACTTTGTCTTTAACCGACCAGAATACCGTAAAGCTAGTATTCTCATCTCAGGGGATAACTTTGGCGCAGGATCGTCTAGGGAACACGCAGCTTGGGCATTAGCTGACTATGGTTTTAAGGTCGTGATTGCAGGGTCTTTCGGTGATATTCATTACAATAATGAACTCAATAATGGTATGTTACCTATTGTCCAACCCAGAGAGGTTAGAGAGAAACTAGCCCAGTTACAACCAAGCGATCAGATAACCGTGGACTTGGAACAACAGAAAATCATCTCACCAGTTGGAGTCTTCACTTTCGAAATCGATAGCGAATGGAAACACAAGCTCTTAAATGGTTTGGATGATATCGGTATTACCTTGCAGTATGAAGATTTGATTGCTGCTTATGAAAAACAACGCCCAGCCTACTGGCAGGATTAGAAAAATAGAAAAGGAAATATAGAACTATGACAAAACACATTCAATGGAACGGAACACTTTCTCAAGAAGGCTATGAAATCTTAAAAGGTGAGGGCGGTTGTATTGTTTGCCCTACAAAAGTTGGTTACATTATCATGACTAGCGATAAGGCAGGTCTTGAACGCAAATTTGAAGCCAAAGAGCGTAACCGTAACAAACCTGGTGTTGTCCTCTGTGGTAGCATGGATGAGCTTCGTGCTTTAGCACAACTCAACCCAGAAATTGAAGCCTTCTACCAAAAACATTGGGACGAAGACATTCTCCTAGGTTGTATCCTTCCTTGGAAACCAGAAGCTTTTGAAAAATTGAAAGCATACGGTGATGGTCGTGAAGAACTCATGACAGACGTTCGTGGTACTAGCTGTTTTGTCATCAAGTTTGGTAAAGCTGGTGAACAGTTGGCTGCTAAACTTTGGGAAGAAGGCAAGATGGTCTACGCCTCATCAGCCAACCCATCTGGTAAAGGAAACCGTGGTAAGGTAGAAGGTATCGGAGAAAGGATCGAAGGAGCAGTGGACCTTGTCATCGAAGCAGACGACTATGTGGCTTCCATCCAACCTGACAAAACGATTGAAACTCGCTACGAGCAAGGTGTGATGGTGTCTATGGTCGATAAAGACGGAAAACTCATCCCAGAACAAGGTGGAGCACGTTCAACCTCACCAGCACCAGTCGTTATCCGCAAAGGGCTTGACATTGATAAAATCATGATGCATTTGTCAGATACCTTTAACTCATGGGACTACCGTCAAGGTGAGTATTATTAAAATAAAAAAAGAAGTCTAGTGTTATGAGGGAATAAAGTTCTCTACACTGGGCTTTTTCTTTAGAATTTCTTTTCTTTTTTTAATAGATATGATATGCTAGATGCAGAATATATATTAATAGGATGTGGTTTCGTTCAAAGTAAAATATCTTACTTTGAACGAAACAAATATAATTTACGTCTAACAATAAATTTTTAATAGGCAAGGAAAACACAATGGTTTCAAAACAAACTTTCATTGACAGGATAAAAAAAGAATTCCCAGATGCAATTGAAAATCAAACAAAAAGTTATATTTCTTTTCAGGTTAAAAATAGGAAAGGGAAGTTACAAAATTTTATAGAAATTAATTTTCAAAATAAAGGAATAAAGATTGCCGTTCTCTCTAAGAGTCTTCATGATTCAGATATTTTGTTGTTTAATAAGAAGCCTGATTCATTCGGTTGGACACTTGATGCTGAGTATTTTATTGAGGATGAAAATTCATTAAATGATATTTTACCTTTTATAAATAAATCTTATGAGTTTGTAAAAAGTGGAATTAAATCAGAGTGTTATAAAGTCTTCAGAGAGTTTTTGTCTAAATTTGTGAATCAATCAAATATCTATAATTCAAAAGATATAGAAATTAAACGTTCTCAAAAATTAGATGGAGCTGAACAGATTTACCCTGCACTGACTATTGAGGGTATTCCGTACAAAGTTGAAATGCTTAACACAGGTCATTTTGGTCCAAAGAGTGGTAATGGATATATTAAATCACCTTACTTTGGTTATCGGCTGAGTGACATGGATAACTCATGGATAAATATAAGGTGTGGTTTTCAGAGATTTAAACTCACAGAATTTAAAATAGTAAAATGGTATAGTAATAATCGAGATGAAGATTTAGATTATAAATACCTTGTCAAGGACTTAGAGTTGGAATCAACTGCTGAACCTAACGATATTTTAAAAGAGTTTTATGATAATTTCACTAGTTTTTATAGAGAATCAGAAAAGGAAGAGATAAACATGTCAGAAAATATCAACGAGTATAAGAATATATTATTACAATCCAAAAACTTCATTCTTCGAGGTGCTCCTGGCACAGGAAAAACTTATCTTACTAAAGAAATTGCTAAAGAATTAACGGGTGGCAACGAAGACCAAATCGGCTTTGTACAATTTCATCCATCCTATGATTATACTGATTTTGTAGAGGGGTTGAGACCTGTATCAAATGGTGATGGAGCTATCGAGTTTAAGCTAGAAGATGGTATTTTCAAGAAGTTTTGCCAGAAGGCTAAAGAAGCTCAGAAAACTGGAGGCCAAGATAATTTTGAGGAAGCGTGGGATCTTTATCTTGAATATGTAAATAGCAGAGATGAAAAAGAATATTTGACAGAATTTTCCTATCTCACAGTAAATAGTAGAAATAATTTTAATATCAATTATGAAACTAAAGCCCAAGGAACTTGCTTAACAAAATCTTATGTTTATGAACTCTATAAAGATGAAAAATATCTGAAACAGCCTTATTATCGTAATCAAGGAAAAAAAGTCCTAGAAACTTTAAAGAAAAGATTTGGTCTGAAAGATTATATTTCTCCAACAGAAATTGACACAGACAAGAAATTCGTTTTCATCATCGATGAAATCAATCGTGGAGAGATTTCAAAGATTTTTGGTGAACTCTTTTTCTCTATTGACCCTGGTTATCGTGGTGAAAAGGGAAGTGTTTCTACCCAATATGCTAATTTACATGAGACTGATGAGAAATTTTATATCCCTGAAAATGTCTATATCATCGGAACTATGAATGATATTGACCGTTCAGTAGATACCTTTGATTTTGCTATGCGTCGTCGTTTCCGTTTTGTTGAAGTTACTGCTGAAAGCCAGTTATACATTCTAGATAAGAAACTAGATGGACATGAGGAAGAAGCGAAAAAACGTTTAAGAAACTTGAACGCTGCTATCGAAAACGTTCAGGAGTTAAACAGTCATTATCATATCGGACCAAGTTATTTCCATAATTTAAAAGAATTGGATTATGATTTTGAATTACTCTGGTCTGATTACCTCAAACCACTTTTAGAAGATTACTTAAGAGGCTCTTATGAGGAGGCTGAAACTCTGGATACATTGAAAAAAGCATTTGATCTGACAAATAACGAGCGAACAGATCGGCAAAATACTGGTGATGATAATGCGGATCACTGATAATCAGCATAGAATTGCTAAAGAGGACTTTGTCGCACAATATCCCAACCTAAGTCAAGCGCTCCTTGATAGAACACTAGATAACCTATCTCGAGAGGACAATATTTTTATTTTCCCAAATGATTTAAAGAATTCTTCTGACTTAGAAAGGGATCAAAAAATCTTTGAAACGTTCAATCAGGAAATTAAGACTGGGAATGTAATTGGTTTTCTTGGATATGGTCAGGAAAGATTAACAATTGCCTCTCGTTTTTCTGATGAAAGTAATGACCATTTTTTGCATTATCTTTTACAAAAGGTTCTCAATATCAATCTGACTAGTTTGGATGTCGGTTTATCTCCTGAAGATAAACTCTATCAACTCTTGGTTTACCTCTTTCCCAAGTATCTGCAAGCTGCTCTCCGAAAAGGTCTTTATAAGGAATACCAGCAATTTTTCCATAACGATAGTCATGTAAAAGGAGTCGTTGATGTAGGAAATCATCTGAAAAAAAATCTTCCTTTTACGGGAAATATTGCCTATACAACAAGAGAGTTTACCTATGATAATCCACTCATGCAGTTGATTCGGCATACGATTGAGTACATAAAGACTCAAAAAAGTTTTGGAGCACTACTTGATAGTAATCGTGAAAATATAACTGAAATTACTCGTGCAACTCCAGCTTATAAACTAGCTGATCGTGCCAAGATTATCAGAATGAATAAAATCAAACCCATCCGACACGCCTACTTCAGAGAGTATAGAAAATTACAGGAACTCTGCTTGATGATTCTGAGTAGAGAAAAACATGGTCTTGGTCCTCAATCTCAAAGGGTACATGGTATTCTCTTTGATGTTGCCTGGCTTTGGGAAGAGTATGTCTACACCTTGTTGCCAAAATGTTTTGTACATCCCAGAAATAAGGATAAGACGGATGGAATTTCAGTATTTTCTGTTGGGAAACGAAAGGTATATCCAGATTTTTATGACAGAGAACGAAAGATTGTTCTAGATGCAAAATATAAGAAACTGGAGTTCACTGAAAAAGGGATTAACCGTGAGGACTTGTTCCAATTGATTTCCTATTCTTATATCTTAAAATCTGAGAAAGCTGGACTGATTTTTCCTAGTATGGAGCAGTCAGTAAATAGTGAAATAGGGAAACTAGCTGGCTATGGAGCTCAATTGAAGAAGTGGTCTATCCAAATCCCTCAGAATGCTTCATCTTACAATGAATTTTGTAAAATGATGGAAAACTCAGAAGAAAATTTTAAAGCGATTATTGATGAAGAAGTGGGGAGAAAATAGTCTCTTCACTTTTTTCGCTATTTATATAAGCAATTCCCGAACGATATAATTTGATTATTAAAAATATTTGACAAAAACTGTACTTTGGTTTATAATAAGTCAAGGAAACGTCGGAAAAAGGCGTAGAGATGCGCAAGCATAGGTAGGTCATTACAAAAGAAACGAGACATCGATATGTTAAATGAATTTCCAATTTTTGATTACGAAGATATTCAGTTGATCCCAAATAAATGTGTCATTAAAAGCCGTGCAGAAGCAGACACGAGTGTCACACTTGGAAATCACACTTTCAAACTACCTGTTGTACCTGCAAATATGCAGACGATTTTGGATGAGAACGTAGCAGAGCAACTTGCTAAAGGCGGTTACTTTTACATTATGCATCGTTTTGATGAGGCTGGACGTATTCCTTTTATCAAACACATGCACGATCAAGGGCTCATTGCTTCTATTTCAGTCGGTGTCAAGGATTACGAGTATGATTTTGTTAGCCAACTCAAGGCTGATGCTCCTGAGTATATCACGATTGACATTGCTCATGGTCATGCGGATAGCGTGATTTCTATGATTCAACACATCAAGAAAGAATTACCAGATACTTTTGTCATTGCTGGTAACGTGGGAACACCAGAAGCTGTGCGTGAATTGGAAAATGCTGGTGCGGATGCTACCAAGGTCGGAATTGGTCCTGGTAAGGTTTGTATCACCAAAGTCAAGACTGGTTTTGGTACAGGTGGTTGGCAATTGGCTGCCCTTCGCTGGTGTGCTAAGGCAGCGCGTAAACCGATCATTGCTGATGGTGGGATTCGTACTCATGGCGATATTGCTAAGTCTATCCGTTTCGGTGCCAGCATGGTCATGATTGGTTCCCTATTTGCAGGACATATCGAAAGCCCAGGAAAGACGATTGAAGTCGATGGCGAACAGTTCAAAGAATACTATGGTTCAGCTTCTCAATACCAAAAAGGAGCATATAAAAATGTGGAAGGCAAACGCATCTTACTGCCTGCTAAAGGGCACTTGCAAGACACCCTTACTGAGATGGAGCAGGACTTACAAAGTGCTATTTCCTACGCAGGTGGACGCAGACTTCCTGACCTTAAACACGTTGATTATGTTATCGTGAAAAACTCTATCTGGAACGGGGATGCTTCCCACTAATGGACGCTTAGTCTACCCATAAAAAACTTGTTATTAGAGCAAATTTCTGTTATAATAAGACAAGTTTCCACCCTTAGTGTAATGGATATCACGTAAGATTCCGGTTCTTGAGATGGGGGTTCGATTCCCTCAGGGTGGATGTAAATAGCCTATGAAAGCCTTAAATAAGGCTTTTTTCTTTATCTCGTCCCAAGTTTTTCCCTAAAAATGAAAAGTTTGTTCTAAAAAATGTTCAAATCCCCTTCACTCCCGTTTTAAAGTGACTCAGGGGGCTTTTTTTGATATAATAAGAAGGACTGTGATCAGTTAGAAAGAGGTTGGTATGAAAGAATTACAAACTGTACTAAAGAAGCGTTTTGCAATCGAATTTGCAGACAAAAACTTACTAGAAACGGCCTTTACTCATACGAGTTATGCCAATGAGCACCGCCTCTTAAAAATTTCACACAATGAGCGCTTGGAATTTTTAGGAGACGCTGTTCTGCAATTATTGATTTCAGAATATCTGTATAAAAAATATCCTAAGAAACCAGAGGGAGATTTGTCTAAACTCCGTGCTATGATTGTCCGTGAGGAGAGTTTGGCTGGTTTTGCGCGTGATTGCCAGTTTGATCAGTTTATCAAGCTAGGAAAAGGGGAAGAAAAGTCAGGTGGGCGCAATCGTGACACTATTCTTGGCGATGCCTTTGAAGCCTTTCTGGGAGCGTTGCTTTTGGACAAGGATGTTGTTAGAGTAAAAGAGTTCATCTATCAGGTCATGATTCCCAAGGTCGAAGCAGGTGACTTTGAAATGATTAAGGATTACAAGACACACCTGCAAGAGTTGCTCCAAGTCAATGGAGATGTAGATATTCGTTACCAGGTGACCTCTGAAACGGGACCTGCCCATGACAAGGTTTTTGATGTAGAAGTTCTGGTTGAGGGCAAGAGCATCGGAAAAGGTCAAGGCCGTTCTAAAAAATTAGCAGAACAAGAGGCCGCGAAAAATGCAGTTGAGAAAGGGCTGGATTCATGTATTTAAAGGAGATTGAGATTCAGGGATTCAAGTCCTTTGCTGACAAGACCAAGGTCGTCTTTGATCAAGGTGTGACAGCTGTCGTTGGGCCCAATGGTTCTGGGAAGTCAAATATCACAGAAAGTCTGCGATGGGCCTTGGGGGAGTCTAGTGTCAAGAGCCTTCGTGGTGGCAAGATGCCCGACGTTATCTTTGCTGGAACTGAAAGCCGCAAACCACTCAATTATGCCTCTGTTATCGTGACCTTGGACAATGAAGATGGCTTCATCAAGGATGCAGGGCAAGTCATTAAGGTAGAACGCCATATCTACCGTAGTGGAGATAGCGAGTATCGAATTGATGGCAAAAAAGTTCGCTTGCGTGATGTGCACGACCTTTTCTTGGATACAGGTTTGGGACGGGATTCCTTCTCCATCATTTCTCAAGGGAAGGTTGAGGAAATTTTTAACTCCAAGCCCGAAGAACGCCGAGCTATTTTTGAAGAAGCTGCTGGAGTTTTAAAATACAAGACTCGTCGAAAAGAAACAGAAAGCAAACTGCAACAAACTCAAGACAATCTCGACCGCTTAGAGGACATTATCTATGAGTTGGACAATCAAATCAAGCCCCTTGCAAAACAAGCCGAGAATGCTCGCAAGTTTCTCGACTTGGATGGTCAACGCAAGGCAATTTATTTGGATGTACTGGTTGCCCAAATCAAGGAAAACAAGGCTGAACTAGAGCTAACAGAAGAAGAACTAACGCAGGTTCAGGAACTCTTGACCAGTTATTACCAAAAACGTGAAGAGTTAGAAGAGGAAAATCAAAGCCTTAAAAAGAAACGCCAGGATCTCCAAGCTCAAATGGCCAAGGATCAAGGAAGCTTGATGGATTTGACTAGTTTGATTAGTGACTTAGAGCGAAAACTAGCCCTATCCAAACTGGAATCCGAGCAAGTTGCCCTTAATCAACAAGAAGCACAAACCCGTTTGACTGCTTTGGAAGATAAGAGGAAGGCTCTAAGTAAGGAAAAGGCTGAAAAAGAAGGGAATTTGGAACAGTTAGAGGAAAGTCTAGCTGAAAATAACAAGGAACTCAATCGCCTAGAAGCAGAGTTGTTGGCTTTTTCAGATGATCCTGACCAGATGATTGAGCTCTTGCGCGAACGCTTTGTCGCTCTTTTACAAGAAGAAGCGGATGTCTCAAACCAACTGACCCGCATCGAGAATGAGTTGGAAAACAGCCGTCAACTATCTCAAAAACAAGCAGACCAACTTGAGAAGTTGAAAGAACAACTGGCTACAGCTAAAGAGAAGGCCAGTCAACAACAGGCTGAGCTTGAATCTGCCAAGGAGCAGGTTCAGAAATTATTGGCAGACTACCAAGCTAGTTCCAAGGAACAAGAGGAGCAGAAAGTTTCTTACCAAGCCCAGCAGAGCCAACTCTTTGATCGTCTAGACAGTCTCAAAAACAAGCAGGCTAGAGCCCAGAGTTTAGAAAACATCCTAAGAAATCATAGTAATTTTTATGCGGGTGTTAAGAGTGTTCTTCAAGAAAAAGCCCGTCTTGGTGGGATCATTGGTGCAGTCAGTGAACATTTGACCTTTGATGTGCATTATCAAACTGCCCTAGAGATTGCGCTTGGAGCTAGCAGTCAGCATATCATCGTAGAAGATGAAAACGCGGCAACCAAGGCGATTGATTTCCTAAAACGTAACAGAGCTGGTCGTGCAACCTTTCTTCCACTGACGACTATCAAGGCTCGTACCATTTCTAGTCAGAATCAAGATGCTATCGCAGCAAGTCCAGGATTTCTGGGCATGGCAGATGAGTTGGTGTCGTTTGATAAGAGACTAGAAGCCATTTTCAAAAACTTGCTTGCTACGACGGCTATCTTTGATACTGTAGAACATGCGCGTGCCGCAGCTCGTCAAGTTCGCTATCAGGTTCGCATGGTGACGCTTGATGGTACCGAATTGCGTACAGGTGGTTCCTACGCAGGTGGTGCCAATCGTCAAAATAACAGCATCTTCATCAAGCCAGAGCTGGAGCAATTACAAAAAGAAATTGCTGAAGAAGAAGCTGACTTGCGGTCAGAAGAAGCGAGTTTGAAGACCTTGCAAGATGAGATGGCGGTATTGGCAGAAAGATTAGAAGCTATCAAATCTCAGGGTGAGCAAGCTCGTATTCAGGAGCAAGGTTTGTATCTTGCTTATCAACAAACCAATCAGCAGGTCGAAGAACTGGAAACGCTTTGGAAACTTCAAGAAGAGGAATTAAATCGCCTATCTGAAGGAGATTGGCAAGCGGACAAGGAAAAATGCCAAGAGCGCCTCGCTACTATCGCCAGTGAAAAGCAAAATCTAGAAGCTGAGATTGAAGAGATTAAGTCTAACAAAAACGCTATTCAAGAACGCTATCAAAACTTGCAGGAACAGATTTCTCAAGCGCGCTTGCTTAAGTCCGAACTGCAAGGACAAAAGCGGTACGAAGTGACTGATATTGAACGCTTAGGCAAGGAACTGGATAATCTGGATATCGAGCAAGAGGAAATCCAGCGCCTCCTCCAAGAAAAGGTTGATAATCTTGAGAAAGTGGATACGGATTTGCTAAGTCAGCAGGTGGAAGAGGCCAAAACTCAGAAAACAAACCTCCAACAAGGTTTGATTCGCAAGCAGTTTGAGTTGGATGATATTGAAGGTCAGCTAGATGATATTGCCAGTCATTTGGACCAGGCTCGCCAGCAGAATGAAGAGTGGATTCGCAAGCAAACACGTGCTGAAGCCAAAAAGGAAAAGGTCAGCGAACGCTTGCGCTATCTACAAGCTCAATTAACAGACCAGTACCAGATCAGCTACACAGAGGCTCTAGAAAAAGCGCATGAACTGGAAGATCTCAATCTGGCAGAGCAAGAGGTTAAAGATCTTGAGAAGGCTATTCGCTCGCTGGGTCCTGTCAATTTGGATGCTATTGAACAGTACGAAGAAGTCCACAATCGTTTGGATTTCCTAAATAGTCAACGAGATGATATTTTGTCTGCGAAAAACCTACTCCTTGAGACCATCACAGAGATGAATGATGAGGTTAAGGAACGATTCAAATCAACCTTTGAGGCTATTCGTGAGTCCTTTAAAGTGACCTTTAGGCAGATGTTTGGCGGTGGTCAGGCAGACTTGATATTAACTGAGGGCGATCTTTTAACAGCTGGTGTTGAGATTTCTGTCCAACCACCAGGCAAGAAAATCCAATCACTTAATCTTATGAGTGGTGGTGAAAAAGCCCTATCTGCTCTGGCTCTGCTCTTCTCCATTATCCGTGTTAAGACCATTCCTTTCGTCATCTTGGATGAGGTAGAGGCTGCGCTAGACGAAGCCAATGTCAAACGTTTTGGGGATTACCTTAACCGCTTTGACAAGGATAGTCAGTTCATCGTCGTAACCCACCGTAAGGGGACGATGGCGGCAGCGGATTCTATCTATGGAGTGACCATGCAAGAATCAGGTGTGTCTAAGATTGTTTCGGTTAAGTTAAAAGATTTAGAAGAAACAATAGACTAGTTACCAAACGATAGCATCTCTTAGGAGGTGCTATTTTTTAAAACTAAAGTACTAAATTTTCTCTTACGGTCAGTTCAGGCGCAAAAAACGACATTTGGGATTTCCTCTTAGCGAAAAGACTTGCTCTATGATATAATAGTTTCATGATTACAACAGTACCTATTAAGAACGAAAAAGATATTGCAGTACCAGGTAATACAGTCCTTGTACTAGGTTATTTTGATGGCATCCACAAGGGGCATCAGAAACTTTTTGAAGTGGCCAGTAAGGCTTCTATGAAGGATTATCTGCCAGTTGTCGTGATGACCTTTACAGAGTCGCCAAAACTTGCCTTGCAACCTTACCAACCTGAGCTTATGCTCCATATCGTCAATCACGAAGAACGGGAGCACAAGATGAAGTGGCATGGGGTAGAGGCTCTATTCTTACTTGACTTCAGTAGCAAATTTGCTAGTTTAACGGGTCAAGAATTCTTTGATACCTATGTTCGAGCTTTAAAACCAGCTATTATTGTAGCAGGATTTGACTATACCTTTGGATCTGATAAGAAAACTGCAGATGAACTGAAGGACTATTTTGATGGAGAGATCATCATTGTTCCTCCGGTCGAGGACGAAAAGGGCAAGATCAGTTCCACACGGATTCGCCAAGCTATTCTTGATGGAGATGTCAGGGAAGTCAATCATCTTCTCGGCACTCCGCTCCCATCTCGTGGCATGGTCGTTCATGGAAATGCTCGTGGGCGGACTATCGGTTATCCAACAGCCAATTTGGTCCTCAGAGATCGAACCTATATGCCAGCAGACGGTGTTTACGTAGTCGAAGTCGAGGTGCAACGTCAAAAATATCGTGGCATGGCGAGCGTTGGCAAAAATGTCACCTTTGATGGCGAAGAACCACGTTTTGAAGTCAATATTTTTGACTTTTCAGATGATATTTACGGTGAGACAGTCATGGTCTACTGGCTAGACCGTGTCCGTGATATGGTCAAATTTGACTCCATCGAAGAGCTCGTAGACCAACTCCAGAAAGACGAAGAGATTGCTCGGAACTGGAAGGATGGAGAGTAGAAAAGTTTAAAAAAGTGAACCATAT
Source organism: Streptococcus oralis (assembly GCA_019458035.2). Classification (GTDB taxonomy): domain Bacteria; phylum Bacillota; class Bacilli; order Lactobacillales; family Streptococcaceae; genus Streptococcus; species Streptococcus oralis_BP. The sequence continues at coordinate 793,596 of CP185271.1, read as the reverse complement.
TTTGTGTTTGCTTTTTTATTTTTGAAAGAAATTTTTATAGCGAGAAACATAATTGAAGGTTGATTGAAAATCTGTTAAAATAGTGATATTCATAACTTTAAAACCAAAGAAAAGAGACTAGTATGATTACAGGCGAATTAAAAAATAAAATTGATCAGCTATGGGAAATGTTGTGGACTGAAGGAAATACAAATCCTCTAACAAATATTGAATATATGATAGAAAGAGCAAAATCACAATTGGCAATTCAAAAATCTCTGGAAGAATTGGAAACCTTGAAAAAATCACTTATGCTGAGTATTCCGGTTAAGCTCTGATATGAAATAGTAGTTTTACACTATCATTGTAATTACCGTAATTATTTGTTATAATACTTCAAAGGAGGAAATAAGATGGTCGTAAAAACAAGAAAACAAGGAAATTCAATCACCATTACAATTCCAAGCGAATTCAATATTCCAAGTGGTGTTAAATATGAAGCAAAATTGTTACCAAGTGGCGAAATTATCTTTACTCCTGAAGAATTGGATCATCAGGTCTCTTATGTTTCTGATGATGCCTTTAACTTAAAATTGGATACAATTTTTGAAGAATACGACGATGTTTTCAAAGCTTTGGTGGAAAAATGACAGTCTATCTAACAGAAAAGCAAATTGAAAAAATCAATGCTTTAGTAATTCAACGGTATTCTCCAAATGAGCAAATTCAAACAGTTAGCTCTTCAGCGTTAAATATGATTGTGAATTTACCAGAACAATTTGTTTTTGGCAAGCCTCTTTATCCAACAATTTTTGATAAAGCAACAATATTATTTGTCCAATTGATAAAGAAGCATGTCTTTGCAAACGCCAATAAACGAACAGCTTTCTTTGTTTTGGTGAAGTTTTTACAATTAAATGGTTATCACTTTACTGTTTCCGTGGAAGAAGCGGTTGATATGTGCGTGACTATAGCGGTAGAAGCTTTAACTGATGAAAGAATGATAAGCTACTCTAAATGGGTTTCTGAACATTCTATCAGAGAAATGATCAAAAAATAAGATAGTACGCTGGATTGAAATGAGCATAAGAAAAAATGAAAAGACAATATTAGAATTCTGTAATGCAGAAACTCTGATATTGCCTCTTTTTATTAAAACACACGATAGACATAAGGATTTTCTGGTTTGTCTACTTTTGTGAAACTCTCAACTTCCAGTGTTGGGAGTTTTTGTTTGAGTTCTTTATGGTAGTGGAGGGTCAGGGTTCCTTTAGCGGTAATCCAAGTATTGTCAGGATACTGGCGTGAGTTCCCCTTGGTCAAGAGTCCATATACACCAGAGTCTGCGATACAGTGGATGATTCCAAAGCGAAAGAGGAACTGGCTATCTGGATGGCTAGGATCGTTATAAACAAAGCCTGTAAACTCGATTTTCTTTCCTTCAAACTCTTGAGGGTAGTCATAGAGAACTTCCATGACTTCCATATAGTTTTCATCTGTAACCTGAATGATTGGCTGTGCGAGGTATTTGTCAGCTGTTGTCCTCATTTCCTTTTCATAAGCAGATTTGGAAAAATAGGTACTGGTATCGGGTTTGAGGTATTGACTGGATGTCCCTTCACTTGCCTGAATAGCTGTATCGATTCCCTCAGCAAGTGGGAAATGGTATCCCTTAGCAGACACGGTTCTCGAGTCCAAACTTACTGTCGGAAAGACAACTCCAATCAACAGAGGTAGAGACAGTAAAAGGATGCTGATTCGTCTAGCTCGACGGCTTTCCAAATGGCTGTGAGAATTGATTTTCTTAATCCAGATATAGAATTGGACCAGAGCCAACAGAAGAGAAAGGATCATGGAGATATAGACTAGATAGGAATAGTGGAGGTTGATGTAGTGACTGAGCTTGCCAGATAGCTGCAGATACAGAGTTAGGGCAAAATAACCCAGTAAAATGAAAAATCGGATCATAGCATCACCCCCATCATGTAAGAATAAAGCAAGACAAGCACTGTCACGATGCCCATGAATTGCCAGATAAAGCGCGCTTTGAGATAGTGTTTCATAATGAGGAGATTTTTGACATCAAGCATGGGGCCAATGACCAGAAAAGCAAGGACTGGCGCTAGGCCGAAGCTCGAGAGGAGAGAAGCACCGATAAAGGCGTCTGCCTCGCTACAAAGAGAGAGGAGAAAGGCTAGAAACATGAGCAAGAGAATCGCAAAGACTGGACTAGCACTGATAGAGGTCAAGATCCGAGTCGGGACATAGACCTGCACGATTGCCGCAAAGAGACAGCCAAAGACCAAGTAATGCCCCATATCGAAAAACTCATCAATAGCTTGTATAAAGACCTGAAAGACCTTTCTAGCAGAAGTCAAGTGTGAAAAGTCATGTTCATGGCAAGTGATAGGATTCTCTTTTTGAATGGGTCCTTTCCAGAAAAATCCGAGGAAAATTCCAAGCACCAAAGCAATCACAATGGCTCCAAGCGCTCGCAAAAAGGCAAGTTTTATTGAATTGCCAAAGGCAGAATATGTTGCGAAAAGAACGATAGGATTGATAATGGGAGCAGTCACCAGAAAGGGAACGGCCGTGTAGCTGGGTACTTTCTTTTCCAAAAAACGATTGATAATCGGAACGATTCCACACTCGCAAGAGGGAAAGAGAAAGCCAATGAAGGTGCCAAAAAAGATCCTCCCCCAACGATTTCGAGGAAGAAACTCATAAACTTTATCAGGTGTGATATAGACCTCAATCAATCCCGAAATGAGACTCCCAATCAAGACAAAAGGAAGGGCTTCAATCATGATGGAAAGAAAGATAGCACCTGCTTGTAAGATGCTAGGAGGAAGAGATTGGAAAACAGTCATCTATTTTTTCTTCTCAACTTTTTCTTTTTTGTTTTTGTCATCTGGGAAAGTGACTTGTGTTAAGTCAGGAAGTTTGGCGAATTCTTCAAACATTTTGTCCAAGTCATCGGTTTTTGTAAATTTAACAGCCATGGGCCTACCTCTTTTCTACATTCTACCTCTATTATACTATTATTTTGTGGAAATGGGATTATTTTGATAATCAAAGATGTAAAAACATGCCAAGTTTGACTAATTCTGTTTAACGTTATAGTCGTTCATAATTTCTTTACTAATTAATTTGTTAATACTCGAGAAGGATTACTCTGTTTGTTAAGGAAGTCCAGCTTTTTTATGTAAAATTTACAGTCTGGAAATAAATTTCCAAATTCGAATTGAAAGAGTATCTTGAGGAGAAAAATCCGATATATGGGCAGACAATGGTGTTGTAGAGTGTGGATTATTGGGGAAAGTATATTACAGGTTATATGGTTGATTGCTACCTTCAAAGATTTTACTTCATCTGAATATTCAAGCAGACAAGTGCATCTTAGGAATTTTATCGTTACTCGAATCATGAAAAATCTCAAAGTTTTTCTCATCAACTTGATTCCATTCTAACTTAAAATTATTAAAAAGAGATAGCTTGATTCTTTCTCTAGTTTTTTGAAGAAATTGGAAGTTCGTAAGCAACAAGAAGATTGTGAGAACTGACTCAAAATATGCTATAATAGAATCAGAAAAATTTGAAAAACCCGAAGGGTACCCTTCCTTTATTATATTCATAATAAAGGAAGGGTACCCTTCCTTTATTATATTCATAATAAAGGAATCCTATCAGTCCTTCGCTAAATTATAACTGAAAGGTAAACTTTATATGAAACAAGAACTGGAACACCTTCTGGCACAAAATGACACCTTTATGGTGGAAGGTGTGATCAATAAGAATAAATTAGCAGTGCTTGCAAGACAATATAATCCTGAACTTCTTAATATCTTGATGAGTGATGAAAAAATCTCTAATCACTTCTTTTCTAAGCTGGAGACAGGTATTCTCGTCTTTAAGAAGAATGTCTTTTTACAGTTTCTCAACAACAAGGAGTTCTTACCAGATAGCTTTACCGCGTATAAAACTAAAATTGGGTTAGCGACAGGTGAGAAGTACCTGTCTGAAAACAATGATGTTGTATTGAATTTTCCATACAAAGATTGCATACTTGAGGGTGGACAGACTAAGGATGATGCTAAACGTCAAGAGATTTTCTTTAACGAAACGCTTGCACCAACGGAAATTAATCGTTTACTGGATGATAAGGTTTTGACCAACTTTAAACGCTATGACGAAACTGGCGAGCATAACGTGGAAGAGATAAAAGATACTGATAATCTTATCATTAAAGGGAATAATCTTATCGCTTTGCATAGTTTGAAAAAACGCTTTGCTGGAAAAGTTAAGTTGATTTATATTGATGTTCCTTACAATACAGGGAATGATAGTTTCAGATATAATGATAGTTTTAATCATTCATCGTGGTTAACTTTTATGAAAAATAGATTAATAATTTCAAAAAAGCTACTGTCAATAGATGGCTTAATATTTGTACAATGCGATGATAATGAACAAGCATACTTAAAAGTTATGATGGATGAGATTTTTGGTAGTGAAAATTTTATAAATTGTATTGCTGTAAAAATGAGTGAAGCAAGTGGTGTAAAAATGAATCACGCTAAATCTAGAATGCCTAAACTAAAAGAATATATTTTATTGTACAAAAAAGAAGGTTTTAGAGAATTCAATGAAATAGATAAGTATCGAGTAGATACTTGGGATAATGAAAATAATATATTTTTGGAGAATTTTTCTATTACTGATAGGCAAAGATTAATAGATATTGAAACTCAGGATGAAAATAGTGATGAAGAAGTGTTTGAAGCTAACGAAATACTTAGAGATGTTATAAAAGTGTCTTTATCTGATAAGATAAAGGAGATGAACTTTAAAGACGAGGATGATAAAAACAATTGGTTGTTTGAAAACAGTTATAGAATCGTCAAAACTGCAGGCTCTTCTGGTTATGCTAAGATTGTTAAGTCTTTAGAAAGTATACCAGACCAACAATTGGCTTCAGCACTGTCTAAGAAAAAAACAATTTTTTATTATATTACAGAATTTAACCGAGAAACGAAGCAACCACGGCTACAAGTTATTTTTGCAGATTCGAATATTTTCAAAAATCCATGCGATTTTTGGCAAGATATAAAAACAACAGGAGCGATAGCAAACGAAGGAGGAGTTCAATTACCTAATGGCAAAAAGCCTGAAAAACTTCTTCAGCGAATAATAAAAATGTCAACAAAGGAATCAGATGTAGTTCTCGACTATCATTTGGGGAGTGGAACAACAGCTGCAGTTGCTCACAAGATGAACCGTCAGTATATTGGTATTGAGCAGATGGATTATATTGAAGAACTAGTTGTTAATCGTCTCAAAAATGTAATTAATGGTGAGCAAACGGGAATCTCAAAAGATGTCAATTGGACTGGTGGTGGAAGTTTTGTCTATGCTGAATTGAAAAACGATGCTCAAAACTTCAAAAATGCCATTATCCAAGCGATAACGACAGAAGAATTATTAGAACTGTTTGAGCTTGCGAAAAAATCTTCCTTCTTATCTTATCGCATTGACCCTAAAAAACTGAAAGCAAATGAATTCGAAAAGCTTTCCTTAGCAGAACAAAAGCAAATTATGTTTGAGATTATTGATAATAACAATCTTTACGTGAATTACTCGGATATTGACGATATTGATTACGGGATTTCCGCTCAAGATAAAAAGCTCAATCATGCTTTCTACGGAAAGGAACAGTAAGCTATGACTTTCATTTACGAAACTTATGATACGGTCAGTCGGTCAGGCTTCAAAAACTTTCGAGTAGATTTGCCAGATTACATTACTAAAAACCTGAAACACTCTTTGCGTCTTTATCAAGAGGAAGCGATTGGACGCTATTTATACTATAAATCAGATGAAAATCGTGCGATTCCAGAGCAAGTCCTCTACAATATGGCGACTGGTTCTGGGAAGACGCTTTTGATGGCGGCGGTTATCTTGGAAAAGTACCAGCAAGGCGAGCGAAACTTCATCTTCTTTGTCAATAACGACAATATTCTTACCAAAACCAAGGATAATTTCTTGGAGAGCTCTTCTGGTAAGTACCTTTTTGCGGACAAGATTGTCATGGACGGGCAAATCGTGACAGTTCGTGAAGTGATGGATTTTTCAGATAGTCGCGAAGATAGTATCAATATCGTTTTCACCACCATCCAAAAACTCCACCAAGACCTGAATACGCCACGAGAAAATCGTCTGTCTTATGAGCAGTTCAAGGATATTTCTGTTGTCATGTTGGCGGATGAAGCCCATCACTTGAATGCTGGATTGGATACAAACGAGAAAAAAGACAACACTAGCTGGACGTCTACCATTGAAGCTATCCAGAACACCGCTAAAAAATCCAGTATTTTTGAGTTTACGGCAACGATTGACCTAACAAATCCAACCTTAGCTCAAAAGTACGAAAAATCCTTACTTTTCAAATATGATTTGAAGGAATTTCGACTGGATAAATATTCAAAAGATGTTCTCTTTCATCTGGTGGATGGCGAAATCAATAATCGTATGTTGCAGGCTATTATCATCAGCCAATATCGCAAGAAAATAGCGCTAAAAAATGGCATCAATCTGAAACCTTTGGTTATGTTCAAATCGCAGAAGATTGCTGAGAGCCAAGAAAACTTAGATGCTTTTTTAAGCTTGCTCGAAAATCTTACTCCAGCAGATATTCAAGCGCAACGTGAGCTTGTTTCAGAAATGGATGAAAAATCCAGTATCTTAAAAAAAGTGTTTGCTTACTTCGAGACAGTTGGCATTTCTGATGCTGACTTGATTGCAGAGCTTCAGGAAGATTTTCGAAAAGAACGTCTGCTATTAGTGGACGGGAAAAACAAGAACAAAGACAGCCTCACTCTCCTCAATACCTTGGAACAACCAACAAATGAAATCCGTGCGATCTTTGCCGTGGATATGCTTAATGAAGGCTGGGACGTTCTCAATCTTTTCGATATCGTCCGTCTTTATGACACCCGTGATGGTAAGACTACAAAAAACGGATTTGTCGCTGGGAAAACTACCAATACCGAGAAGCAGTTGATTGGCCGTGGTGCTCGTTATTATCCTTTTGTGATTGGAGATAATTTTGATGAAAAATACACTCGAAAGTTTGATGAGAATGAAAACAACGAACTTCGAGTGATTGAACAACTTCATTATCATTCTGCGAACAACCCTCGCTATATTTCAGAACTCAAGCAAGTCTTGCGCGAATCTGGGATTTATGATGACCAAAATCTGGAAGAACGTGAGCTCAAACTTAAGGAGTCTTTCAAGAAAACTCGAACCTACACAGATGGCGTCGTTTGGATGAATAAACGCCTCTCTTATGAGCAGCTACTTGAACAACGTCAAGGAAGTCTATTTGATACGAATTTCATCCCCAAATCTTTCGAAGTCAAACTCCCAACCCACGGTGTGCGAGATATTGAGGCATTTGATGAAGGAAATTATGTTTCGGAATCATTAGAGGCGATTACCTTCAAATTCGGCAAAGTTATCAGCAACAATATTGTCAGAACGGCTATCAATCGCAATAAAAAGTTCTCGTTCGATAATCTACAGAGAGCCTTTGTAGGATTGTCAAATGTTGTTGGATTTATCGATATGCTTTCAGATATTGATATGCGAGTGGAGTCTCAGTGCAAACTAGTGGAGGATTTAACTCCAGACGATAAACTATACATCACGGAAAAACTTCTCCATCACATTGAAAAAGATTTAATTGCGACCGAAGAGCGATACTTTGGTTCTGAAAAATTTGAACAGTATAAGATCAAAGACTTGTTCGCAGATACTATCCTGCGTAAATACACCATTCAATCTGGTAGTGATAAAGAAATGGGACTATCGCAAAAAGATCCGAATAATAGGATTTATGTCAATTTAGATGCGCTAGATTGGTATGCTTATGATGACAATTATGGAACGAATGAAGAAAAATACTTAATTAAGGCTCTCCAAGATGTCATGGCAGAACTAGAAGAAAAATGGACAGATATATACCTTCTTAGAAATGAAAAAGCTGTGAAAATTTATAGTTTTGACAAAGGGAAACCATTTGAACCAGATTTTCTAATGTTTGCGAACGACAAGGAAATAGGTAATGTTTCATGGCAAATTTTCATTGAACCAAAAGGAAGTCAATTCTTGGATGCGGATAATACTTTCAAAAATAGTAAGGAAGGCTGGAAGCAAGAGTTTTTACATCAAATTTCTGAGCGAGACGAGGCAAGAACCTTGGTTGATGATGACCGTTATCGCATTGTCGGCTTGCCGTTCTTCAACGAGACTGTCAGTAAGAATGAGGTTAAGGAACAGCTACGAACACTTTAATACATAACGTGAGTAGGAGATAAGAAAATGTTTATTTCTAAAATTAAACTAGTAAACTTTAAGAGTTTTAAAGGAGAGCATGTTATTGAATTCTCAGAAGGTGTGAATTTTTTCGTAGGAAACAATAACTGTGGTAAGACGACAATTTTTAAGGCGATTGAATTCATTCAGAGTGGAACAAACAAGTTAGATTTTATAACTCAGGGCCTTGAGGATGAAAATATATCTGTTGAACTTGAATTCAAAGGCGCGGATCTCAGTGAAATAGTTAATGATGAAAATCTAAATCTGAATAAATACAGTGAATATGTAATCGACAATGAAGATGGTACGTATAGTCTTAGGGTTTTAAGGTCGTCTCAGGAATGTGAAGTGACACAAGGCAAAAAACCAGTTTCTTTAAATATCACAAAAGTAAGGGTTTATAATCCGAATTCAACCGAGGAAGATGAGATAAAGAGGTTTGAAAACCCCACAGGCATTGATAAAACAATTACTGCGTTATTTGATGCTCAGTTTGTATATTCGGATATAAAGAATGAAGATTATCAAGATTTTGGTAAGACCAAAATAATAGGTAAAATAATTAATGGCATAACAGAAAATTTTCAAAAAGGAGTTACTTGGAAAAATTTTCAAAGAGCCCATAAAAAGGCTTTTGGAGATGAGGGATTGGGCAGAATTCTTGAGGGGACTGCGACTAAAATTTCCAAAGTACTAATCGGATAATGGTATTTCAACTTCTGTTTCAGAAAAAGGTACTGGAATGCAACGGGCATTAGCTTTAAGCTTAATTCAAGTTTATGCTGGTGTGCTTGATAATGAATAGGAAAAATTATCTAAGCCAATTATGTTTTTTATTGATGAGCCTGAGACATTTTTACATCCTAAAGCGCAAGATAAACTTATCGACTCACTCAATAAAATTTCTGAAAAATATCAAGTTTTTATTACGACTCATTCTCCTTACCTGTTAAAAAAGTTTGACTGTAGAACTCAGCAAATCAATATTTTTTCCAAGAATGATGACGGGGTGAATTTTGTATCGGATAAGCGGGAATTAAATTTATTCGGAACTACCACACCGACAATAGGAGAAATAAACTACATTGCTTTTGGAGTAAATAGCGTGGAATTTCACAATGAACTATATGGATTTATACAAGCAAAAGCGATTGATGAGGATGAAAAGAATTACTTCGAGAAAGAATTCGACAAATGGCTTGTAGATAAAGGAGTAACTCAAGATAAAGATTATCATCGTTTATTAAAAAACGGGAATATTCAGCAAGGGCAAAAAACTCTTCCAACTTTAATTCGCAATATCATTCATCATCCAGAAAATCAAAATAACAGCTATACTACAGAAGAGCTGGAAGAATCAACAGAATTACTTTTGAATATTTTACGTGATTTAGTGTAAAATACACAGGATGTCTTGATATAGATGTCCTTTTTTGGTTTATGGAAATATTATCATTTTGGACTGCTGTTTGCTCTGTGGTATAATAGGTTTATGGATAAAAAATATGAAAAAATTTCCCAAGATTTGGGAGTAACCTTAAAGCAAATCGATACTGTTCTAAGTTTGACGGCTGAGGGGGCGACAATTCCCTTCATCGCGCGATATCGAAAGGACATGACTGGTAGTCTGGATGAGGTGGCGATTAAGGCCATTATCGACTTGGATAAAAGTCTGACAAATCTCAACGACCGTAAAGAAGCTGTCTTAGCTAAGATACAAGAACAAGGCAAACTAACCAAGGAATTGGAAGAAGCTATTTTGGCAGCTGAAAAATTAGCAGACGTTGAAGAACTCTATCTTCCTTATAAGGAAAAACGTCGAACCAAGGCAACTATTGCCCGAGAAGCTGGACTCTTTCCTCTTGCTCGCTTGATTTTGCAAAATGTAACTGGCTTAGAGAAAGAAGCTGAGAAGTTTGTCTGTGAAGGATTTGCGACTGGTCAAGAAGCTTTGGCTGGTGCAGTTGATATCTTGGTAGAAGCCCTATCTGAAGATGTCAATCTACGTGCTATGACCTATCAGGAAGTGCTGAGACACTCTAAAATCACTTCGCAAGTCAAGGATGAAAGTCTTGATGAAAAACAAGTTTTTCAGATTTATTACGAATTCTCAGAGACAGTTGGCAACATGCAGGGCTATCGTACCTTGGCTCTCAACCGTGGGGAGAAGCTAGGCGTCTTAAAAGTTGGTTTTGAGCACGCGACGGATCGTATTCTAGCTTTCTTTGCTGCCCGTTTCAAGGTGAAAAATGCCTATATAGATGAAGTTGTTCAACAGTCAGTTAAGAAAAAGGTCTTGCCTGCTATCGAACGACGCATTCGGACAGAATTAACTGAGAAAGCAGAAGAAGGAGCTATCCAACTCTTTTCAGACAACCTGCGTAATCTCCTTTTGGTTGCTCCACTGAAAGGGCGCGTGGTTTTAGGATTTGACCCTGCCTTTCGTACAGGTGCCAAGCTTGCTGTCGTAGATGCAACAGGAAAAATGCTGACGACTCAAGTCATTTATCCAGTAAAACCAGCATCAGCTCGTCAAATTGAAGAAGCCAAGAAAGATTTGACGGACTTGATTGGTCAGTATGGCGTGGAAATCATTGCTATCGGAAATGGAACGGCTAGTCGTGAAAGTGAAGCCTTTGTGGCGGAAGTTCTGAAAGATTTTCCAGAAGTCAGCTATGTTATCGTCAATGAAAGTGGCGCTTCTGTCTACTCTGCTAGTGAACTTGCTCGTCAGGAATTTCCAGAATTAACCGTTGAAAAACGTTCGGCTATTTCAATCGCCCGTCGTTTGCAAGATCCGCTTGCTGAATTGGTTAAAATCGATCCCAAGTCAATCGGTGTCGGGCAATACCAGCACGATGTCAGTCAGAAGAAACTGTCTGAAAGTCTGGACTTTGTCGTCGATACGGTGGTGAACCAGGTCGGTGTCAATGTCAATACGGCTAGCCCAGCTCTTCTTTCCCATGTGGCTGGACTCAATAAAACCATCTCTGAAAATATTGTCAAATACCGTGAGGAAGAAGGAAAAATCACTTCACGCGCACAAATCAAAAAGGTTCCTCGTCTCGGTGCCAAAGCCTTTGAACAGGCTGCCGGTTTCCTCCGTATCCCGGAAAGTAGCAATATCCTTGATAATACAGGAGTTCACCCAGAAAACTATGGTGCGGTTAAGGAGCTCTTCAAACGCTTGGATATCAAGGATTTGAATGAAGAAGCACAAAATAAGCTTAAGTCCCTTTCAGTCAAGGAGATGGCGCAAGAACTAGAACTTGGACCAGAAACCCTTAAAGATATCATTGCTGACCTCCTAAAACCAGGTCGTGATTTCCGTGACTCTTTTGATGCTCCAGTTCTCCGTCAAGATGTCTTGGATATCAAAGACTTAAAAGTCGGCCAGAAGCTGGAAGGAGTGGTGCGTAACGTCGTTGACTTCGGTGCCTTCGTTGATATCGGGATACACGAGGACGGTCTCATTCATATTTCCCATATGAGTCGTAAATTTATCAAACATCCCAGCCAAGTGGTGTCAGTCGGAGATTTGGTAACGGTTTGGGTCAAGAAAATCGATACTGAACGTGAAAAAGTCAATCTGTCGCTCCTCGCTCCAGATGAATCTAACTGAGTACGTTCAGTCTGTTTCACTAGAAGACTTTGGTAGACCTTTCACGCACCAAGCCCAGTGGAATTCTCGTCTGCGAACGACAGGTGGACGATTTTTCCCCAAGGATGGTCATTTGGACTTTAATCCCAAGGTTTATAACGAACTAGGTTTGGAAGTCTTTCGCAAAATCGTGCGCCATGAACTCTGTCACTATCATCTTTATTTTCAGAAAAAGGGTTATCACCATAAGGACCGAGATTTTAAGGAACTTTTGAAAGAAGTGGATGGACTGCGCTATGTACCACCCTTGAAAACACAATCTCAAAGTGCCTACCTAGTCTATCAGTGCAAATCTTGCCAGCAAAGTTATCAGCGTAAGAGAAGGATTGATACCAAACGCTATCGATGTGGGGTTTGTCGAGGTAAACTCGTCATCATAAATCGGCCTAAGGACTGATGTTGATTGTTCTGATTCATGCTATACTACTTGTAAGAATACCGAAAGAGGAAACAATCATGAATACAAAATTTTATAAAATGAGACGAAATCGCATGGTGTCGGGAGTCTTAGCTGGTCTATCAGACAAGTGGAATTTTGATGTAACCCTAGTCCGCTTTCTCTTTGCCATTTTTACCATATCAAATTTTGGAGTCGGAGTGATAATCTACATCATCCTGGCCTCTATCCTGCCAACTAAGGAAGACATTGAAGCCGAAATGTACGGAACAGGACCACGCAAGCGTAAGGAAGCCCAAGCCATTGAAGACAATGATGGCTGGTTTTGGTGAGATTTAACAGTAAATATTTATTATTTGCACTATGATACTTAAAAGAAGTAGCATAAATGATTGAAAATCCCTTGTGGCTAAATAACCACAAGGGATTTTGGTATTTAATTATATTCTGTTTCGTCTTTAGAAAGACGAATTACCTGATCAGCCATTTTCCAAATACTAGGATTGTGAGTTGCGATGATAATTGTTCTATTAGCATTACGAAGTTCAAGGAGAATTTCCATAATTTCCTTGGAATTTTTTGGATCTAGCGAGGCGGTAGGCTCATCGGCTAAAATTAAAGGAGGATCTTTCAGGATAATCTTAGCAAGCGCTACGCGTTGAGCTTCACCACCAGATAATTCATAGATTTTTTGGTTGAGACTTAGATAATCTAGTCTGACAGCTTGTAGTGCTTGAAGAAGAAGTCTCTCTTTTTCTTGTTTCTTGTTCTGTTTTTTACCAATCAGTCCCAGCTCAAGGTTTTCTCGAATGGTCTGACTTTCTAATAGTCCAAAGTTCTGGAAGAGATAGCCAAGTTCGTTACGATAAAATTCCTCATTTTTTATTGAAGTCAAAGGATTTCCTTTGTAAAATATTTCCCCTTTATCGAAAGTCTCTAGTTTTGCAAGCATATTGAGCAAAGTGGTTTTGCCACAACCACTATCTCCTATCAAAGCATACACCATACCACTTTGAAAATTCAGATTCAAGTCTGAAAAAATAATACGAGAACCAAATTGTTTCCAAATATGTTGCAATTCAATCATGCTATCCTCCTTTGATAATGCTAACATAGGTTTTGCTTTCCTTCTTATCAAAGATCTTCAATAGAAGAACGGCTAAACTTAAAAAGCTGAGAAATAGGATCAGGGTAATCCAGATATTCTTAGAAATAATGAAAGCTAGACCACTTCCGAGAAAGAGAGCTGCTATTTGAGAAGTGATATATCTATTGTGTAATTCAAAGAAATAATAGCCTGCGATTTTTTTCAAGAATATGGTTTTGCGAAAGGCTTCAAAATAGAGCAGATTTAAACTTGTAAACAGCAAAATTGAAGTCAAAATAGCAAACATAGCACTCGCTAAGTTACTAAAAATTTCGATTTTAATTTTTTGATTTAACTGGAGATAGGTTTCCCTAGCAGACGATAGCCCTGAGACCATTTGATCAAGTTGATAGTGTTTCAAAAGTTCTTGTGTCTGGTGGAGGTCTGTAAAATAGAGATATTCTAGATTTGTAAACCAGAAGATGGAGGAAGCCTTACCAAGTGCTTTAGGAGAAAGCACAAGAAAGATGGGATTTGATAACCATTGATCATAAGAGATATGGGTGGTATTATAGAGAAATACATCATTATTTTGATTGGTATAAGCTATACTAACTTCGACAGTTTGATTAGACTTGCTACTGTATAATCGGTTGGTTAACTCTTGTTGCAAGGTTGATTTTATATCTTTTTCATTTTTTTGTAGTTCTTCTGGGAGTATGGCAAGGATCTGTCCATCTTTTAGATTATTGATTTTTTTAAAAGTTTCTGATGTTAACTCTATACCTTCTTTTTTGAAGTAGTCAGGTGTTACATAGAGAATATTTTTCCCTTCCAATTCATAGGGATTTTGTTCAGAATCATTATGAGTTGAAAGAGAATGTTTTATAGCTTGAATAGCGAGATTATGTTTGACTAGAAAGGCATTTCCATTTTCTAAAGAATATTGAATAAAGTCAAACCATTTATCAGCATTTGTCTGCAGTTCATCTAAATTTTTCATCTGACTGGAACGCCCTGTTTGAAGAGTAACAACATTGGAGCGTTGTTCCCAAGTAGCTTGTCCAGCCTCATTTTTCATAAATATATGATGATAAATGGACAAGCGCCCAAATCCTACAATAACTAATAAGATAGACAGAGCTTGACCAAAGTAAAGAATACGTAAAATTGACTTAATTGGTAATTTTCCTTTAATGATAGAGAGAAGATGAACTCTTTTCAAAGAAATAATAAAAAGAAAAGCGATGAGAAGACTTAGCAAGAGAAGCAGGCTATTATAAAAAATAAATAGTATTACTAAAAAAGTCTGAATTTCATAAGGATAGCCTAGGTAAATTACTAAAACACTAGCTATTAGGAAAGCAGGCAAGCCGAAAAGAAGGATATCAAGTCCGTCTCTTTCGAGAGAACGAAAGAAGAGATGGCTCAGCCGCTCTCCAGAAATCAATCTAATCCCTGACTGAGAGAGAGATTGAATCTGACCGATAACAATTAAAGCTAAGAAAGTCAGCAAAAAGATTAACATACTGATGAGTTGATTAGGTTGGGTAAACATGGCCAGTACGAAAGATACTCTATCATTTTCAAATGCATTCGCTTTTTCTAGTCCAAGTTCTTTCAGATGAGTAGCCAATTCTTGACTAGTTAGGGAACCGCTGATAATATTGTAGTTATTGAGAAGATCGCTCTTGTGAATGCTTTCTTGACTTGCTAGAGGCATCCAGTCTGGGAGTTGCCCATCTCCAAAAGCTTCGTAGAGAGTTCTTGATTTTCCATCACTATCCACTTCCCAAATGGTTCTTGCGATGAGACTATTATGTTTCCTAGCAAGGCTGTCTAATTCTTGTTTGAGGGTAGTATAATCGACTTGACCACTGAGTACAGCCACACCTGGAAATAGGCGTTGAGGAAGAGCTTCTTTCCAAAAGGACAGAGTGGCAATGAGGAAGAAAGTTAAAAGAAGATTGCTGATGAAGAGAAAAACACGTTTCATAGGAACCTCTTTCTAAAAAGAGGGGCTGAACCTCCCTCCTTATAGCAGTGATACGAATGATAGTTTAGCACTTTTAAAGATAATTAGCAGAAAGCCTTTTCATAATTTAATTTTACTATTATTTTAAGAATAAAACAAGCAATGACAGGACTTCTTTATAGTAGCTATTTTCAAAAAATTCCTCAATCTTACAAAAATGTAAGATTAAAGTCTCTTTTGTAAGGTTAGGTTATGGCAAGACCTCTTTTTTTGCGATAAACTAGACTCATAAAGAACAAAGGAGCAAAACCATGAAAAGAATTTTACAAAAGAAAACAAGAAAACCAAGTCAAAAAGATATCGAGCGTGTTCAACTGGGATGCGCTATGATGCAAGCGCAGTTTCAATTGATGGGATATTAAGAAGGAGAAAATCATGACACTTTTAGATGTAAAACACGTTCAAAAAATCTATAAAACACGTTTCCAAGGCAACCAAGTAGAAGCTCTCAAAGATATTCACTTTACCGTAGAGAAGGGTGACTACGTTGCCATCATGGGGGAGTCTGGTTCAGGAAAGTCAACTCTGCTCAACATCCTAGCTATGCTGGATAAACCAACTCGTGGTCAAGTTTACTTGAACGGAGTAGACACAGCAACTATTAAAAACTCACGGGCTTCCAGCTTCCGTCGTGAGAAGTTGGGATTTGTCTTCCAAGACTTTAACTTGCTAGATACCTTGTCTGTTAAGGACAATATCTTGCTTCCGTTAGTGTTATCACGAAAACCTATCACAGAGATGATGAAGAAATTGGTGGTAACAGCTGAAAATTTAGGCATCAACCAATTGCAAGAGAAGTACCCTTACGAGATCTCTGGTGGTCAAAAACAGCGGGTTGCAGTAGCGCGCGCCATCATCACAGAACCTGAAATTCTCCTTGCGGATGAGCCAACAGGAGCCCTTGACTCCAAATCATCTGCAGCCTTACTCGATGTTTTTGATGAAATCAATGAACGTGGCCAAACCATTCTCATGGTAACTCACTCAACGGCAGCAGCCAGCAGGGCCAAGCGTGTTCTCTTTATCAAGGACGGCATTCTTTACAACCAAATCTACCGTGGAGACAAGACAGAGCGTCAGATGTTCCAAGAAATCTCTGATACTTTGACTGTTATGGCAAGCGAGGTGAATTAGTATGTTCCGATTAACCAATAAGTTAGCGGTATCCAACTTGATTAAAAACCGCAAACTCTACTATCCCTTTGCCCTTGCTGTTCTCTTAGCAGTGACCATCACCTATCTCTTTTACTCACTGTCACTTAATCCTAACATTGGCAAGATCCGAGGGGGAGAAACTATCTCTATGACCCTTGCTCTCGGTATGGTGGTTGTTACCATCGCTTCTGGAATTATTGTCCTTTATGCCAATAGTTTTGTCATGAAGAACCGCTCCAAGGAGCTAGGTGTATATGGTATGCTGGGGCTTGAAAAGCGCCATTTGATCAGTATGGTTTTTAAGGAGCTTCTTATTTTTGGTTCCTTAACCTTGACAGCTGGTCTCGGCCTAGGAGCTCTCTTTGATAAGCTAATCTTTGCCCTTCTCCTGAAGTTAATGAAAATGAAGGTTGAGCTCGTTTCGACTTTCCAACCAATTGTCTTCATCCTAGTTCTCATCGTCTTTGGAGCTATCTTCCTAGGTTTGATTTTTATCAATGCCTTTCGTATTGCACGCATGAATGCCCTTCAACTCTCTCGTGAAAAGGCCAGTGGTGAGAAAAAAGGACGTTTCTTAGGCCTTCAAACTATTCTAGGTCTAATCAGTTTGGGAGCTGGTTATTACCTAGCAGTAACAGTTGAAAATCCACTTTCCGCTGTTCTGATTTTCTTTGTGGCAGTTTTATTAGTAATTTTTGGAACCTATCTCTTGTTCAATGCAGGAATCACAGTTTTCCTACAAATCTTGAAGAAAAACAAGCGTTACTATTACCAACCTAACAACATGATTTCCGTATCCAATCTCATTTTCCGTATGAAGAAAAATGCGGTTGGTCTGGCAACGATTGCTATTCTCTCAACCATGGTCTTGGTGACTATGTCTGCTGCAACGAGTATCTTTAAAGGCTCTGAAACTTTCAAGAAAGTCATGAATCCACATGATTTTGGAATTACAGGACAGAATGTTGAAAAAGAAGACATAAATAAACTCCTAGACCAGTATGCTAGTGATAAGGGATTGACTGTTACAAAGAAAGAAGTTCTTACATACAGTAGCTTTGGTGTAGCAAATCAAGAAGGTACGAAATTAACAATCTTTGACAAAGGTCAAAACCGTGTTCAACCGAAAACTGTTTTTATGGTCTTTGACCAAAAAGACTATGAGAATATGACGGGGCAAAAACTCGCACTTTCAGGAAAGGAAGTTGGATTGTTTACTAAAAACAAAGAACTTCAAGGACAGAAAGAACTGACTCTAAATAACCAGACCTACACGATCAAAGAAGAAATCAAAAAAGATTTTATTCTTGAACATGTCCCAAATCAGTACAATATTCTAACTTCGGACTATAACTATCTGGTTGTTCCTGACTTGAAAGCCTTTCTTGACCAGCATCCTAATTCTTCCATCTTTAATCAATACTACGGTGGTATGAATGTAACAGCTAGTGAGGAAGAGCAACTCAAACTTGCCAACGACTATTCAAAATTCCTTGATGATTTTAATAGAGAATTAAGCAAAGAAGGAAGCTATGTTTACGGAAGCAATCTGGCTGATAGCAGTGCGCAGATGAGTGCTCTCTTTGGTGGAGTCTTCTTCATCGGTATCTTCCTCTCTATCATCTTTATGGTGGGAACGGTTCTCGTCATCTATTACAAACAAATCTCTGAAGGCTATGAAGATCGCGAACGCTTTATCATTTTGCAAAAAGTCGGTCTCGATCAAAAGCAAATCAAGCAAACTATCAACAAACAGGTGCTAACTGTTTTCTTCCTCCCATTGCTCTTTGCCTTCCTACACCTTGCCTTTGCCTATCATATGCTTAGCCTTATCCTAAAAGTCATTGGGGTGCTAGATGCAACTATGATGTTGACTGTCACTCTGTCCATCTGTGCCATCTTCCTCATCGTCTACGTCTTGATCTTTATGATTACCTCAAGAAGCTATCGCAAGATTGTGCAAATGTAAAAAAGATACCTCGATGTTTATCGAGGTATTTCTTTATCTTAAATGCTAAAGAGTTGTCCAAACAGGTAAGTTACTGCCATGGTAAGAAGTCCGATACAGAGGTTACGGATCATAGCTGTTTTCGTAGGAGCCTTGCCTAGTTTAGCACTGGTATAGCCAGTGACAAGAAGGGAAAGGGCCACGATAAAAACAGTAGCAGGAATACGATAGTCACTTGGAAAGACGGTGATTGAAAGCATAGGAGGAAGACTTCCCAGTACAAAGGCAATAAAGCTAGAGATAGCAGCATGCCAAGGATTGGTAAATTCTTCGTACTCGATACCGTATTTTTCCTCAACCAAGGCTTTGAGTGGATTTTTTAAAAAGGCCTTGTTGGTCAAAAGTTGGGCGGACGTTTCACACTCACCGTTTTGAAGATAGGCAGCATAGAGGGATTGTTTTGCAGATTCGATATCCTTATCCAAGAGCAACTGTTCTCTAGCAACAGCGGCTTCTTCCGTGTCTTTCTGAGTGGATACAGAGACATATTCGCCACCGGCCATAGAGAAAGCACCAGCGAGGATAGCCGCTAAACCTGATAAAAAGATAATCCAGATATTGCTTGTCGCACTGGCAACGCCGATAACGACTCCAGCGATGGAAATAATTCCATCATTGGCACCCAGAACACCTGCGCGTAGGATATTGAGTCGTCCTGCAAAGTTAGCATCAATTTCATGTTTTATTTCTGTCATAGTCATCTCCTTTCTCTCCATTATAGAGAAAAGGGTAGGGGAATACAAACTTTTTAAACTATCTGAAAAAAGTTTTACAATTCTAATTTTTAGGCCCTTTGAAGTTTCTCCGAAAAAGTAGTGCTTTCCTGCTGTACTGGAACTTTTTAAACTTATCTATGGTATAATAGAAGATAGATTTATCAATTGGAGTATGAAGGATTTTATGATTAAACTTGTAGCAACCGATATGGATGGAACCTTTCTAGATGGAGAGGGTCGGTTTGATATGGAACGCCTTAAAAACGTACTTGTTTCCTACAAGGAAAAGGGGATTTATTTTGCAGTGGCTTCAGGTCGCGGTATCTTGTCCCTGAAAAAGTTGTTTGCGGATGTGCGTGATGAAGTGATTTTTATAGCTGAAAATGGGAGCTATGTTGAGTTTCATGGTGAGGATATGTATGAGGCTACTATGTCTCGGGATTTTTACTTGAGCACTTTTGAAGCTTTAAAGAAATCACCCTATTTTGATGAAAGAAAAATGCTACTGACTGGGAAAAAAGCTTGTTATGTTTTGGATACAGTGGATGAGACCTATCTGATGTTCAGTCGTCACTACAATGAAAATATTCAAAAAGTAGCGAGTTTAGAAGATATCACGGATGAGATTTTTAAATTCACCACCAACTTCACAGAAGAAACGATAGAAGCTGGAGAGGCCTGGGTCAACGAAAATGTTTCTGGTGTGAAAGCCATGACAACAGGTTATGAATCCATCGATATTGTCTTGGACTACGTTGATAAGGGTGTGGCTATTGTTGAGCTGGCAAAAAAACTTGGTCTAACCATGGATCAGGTTATGGCGTTTGGCGATAATCTCAATGACCTTCATATGATGCAGGTTGTTGGGCACCCAATCGCTCCTGAAAATGCGCGACCAGAGATTTTAGAATTAGCAGAAGCAGTGATTGGCCACCATAAGGACCAATCAGTGATGGCTTATATGGAGGGCTTGTAATGGCGGATATTAAATTGATTGCACTGGACTTGGATGGCACTTTGCTGACAACGGATAAAAAGCTGACAGATCGTACCAAGGCGGTCCTCAAAGCTACGCGTGACCGTGGCATCAAGGTCGTTCTGACAACAGGTCGTCCTCTAAAGGCTATGGATTTCTTTCTCCATGAGCTAGGGACTGACGGTCAGGAGGATGAGTATACCATCACCTTTAATGGTGGTCTGGTGCAGAAAAACACGGGAGAGATTCTAGATAAAACCGTCTTTTCAATCGACGATGTGGCGCGATTATACGAGGAAACTGAAAAACTCGGACTTCCGTTAGATGCTATTTCAGAAGGTACAGTCTACCAAATCCAGTCAGACCAAGAAAGTCTCTATGCTAAGTTCAACCCAGCCCTGACTTTCGTACCTGTCGCTTTTGAAGAGCTATCTAGTCAGGTGACGTATAATAAATGTGTGACTGCCTTCCCCCAAGAACCCTTGGATGCGGCCATTCAAAAGATTTCTCCAGACTTGTTTGACCAATATGAAATCTTCAAATCGCGTGAACTCTTATTGGAATGGTCACCGAAAAACGTCCACAAGGCAACAGGTTTAGCGGAATTAATTAAACACCTAGGTATCGACCAAAGTCAAGTCATGGCTTGTGGCGACGAGGCCAATGACCTTTCCATGATTGAGTGGGCGGGTCTGGGAGTTGCCATGCAAAATGCAGTTCCTGCTGTTAAGGAAGTTGCCAATGTGATTACCCCGATGACCAACGACGAAGAAGCCGTTGCCTGGGCTATCGAAGAATACGTGCTAAAGGAGAACTAGAATATGGGATTATTTGACCGTCTATTCGGAAAAAAAGAAGAGCCGAAAATTGAAGATGTTGTAAAAGAAGCTCTGGAAAATCTTGATTTGTCAGAAGAGGTTGAAGAAACCAAAACGGCAGTCGAAGAAACTTCTCAGGAAGAGACAGCAAGAGACAAAGTGGAAGAAACACTTGCTCAAGAAGAACTTCCTCAGGTCTTGACAGAAGAAGTGATTGAACCAGAAGCAGTCGAGGAAATGGCTCAAGAAAAAGTTGAGTTAGAATCTAATGAGACAGAGCAAGGCCAAGAGCTTGAAGAATTTTTCGAAGAAGAGAGCCAAGAATCTCTAGAAACTGGAGAAGAGCTAGGGGATGAAGACGTAGAAGAAGAACTTCCTCAGGTTGAAGAAACCGTGCAGGAAAAATATGACCGCAGTCTAAAGAAAACCCGTACGGGATTCGGAGCTCGTTTGAATGCTTTCTTTGCCAACTTCCGTTCTGTCGATGAAGAATTCTTCGAAGAATTGGAAGAACTGCTCATCTTGAGCGACGTCGGTGTGCAAGTCGCTTCGAACCTAACAGAAGAACTACGTTATGAAGCCAAACTCGAAAATGCTAAGAAGCCTGATGCGCTCCGTCGTGTCATTATCGAGAAATTGGTCGAGCTCTACGAAAAGGATGGCAACTACGATGAACAAATCCATTTCCAAGATGGTTTGACAGTCATGCTCTTTGTCGGAGTCAATGGTGTTGGGAAAACAACTTCTATCGGGAAATTAGCTCATCGCTACAAACAAGCTGGCAAGAAAGTCATGTTGGTTGCGGCAGATACCTTCCGTGCGGGTGCTGTGGCCCAGCTAGCTGAATGGGGTCGACGTGTGGATGTTCCGGTTGTGACGGGAGCTGAAAAGGCTGATCCAGCAAGCGTGGTCTTTGATGGGATGCAACGTGCTGTAGCTGAAGGGATTGATATCCTTATGATTGATACAGCAGGGCGTCTGCAAAACAAGGATAACCTCATGGCCGAGTTGGAAAAAATTGGTCGTATTATCAAACGAGTTGTTCCAGACGCCCCTCACGAAACCTTCCTAGCTCTTGATGCCTCAACAGGACAAAATGCTCTAGTACAAGCTAAAGAGTTTTCAAAAATTACTCCTGTTACAGGGATAGTATTAACTAAGATTGATGGAACTGCCCGAGGTGGTGTTGTTCTTGCTATCCGTGAGGAACTCAATATCCCTGTTAAATTAATTGGTTTTGGCGAAAAAATCGATGATATCGGTGAGTTTAACTCTGAGAACTTTATGAAGGGCCTTCTTGAAGGTTTGATATAAAAGAAAATCCTGCAAGAATACTTGCAGGATTGTTTTTGATTATTCTAAACGACCATCCTTACGATAGGCGATATCTGGTTGCCAAGTCCATTGAGCTCCGTATTTTTCAAGCAAATCAAAGCTAGCTTGAGGTCCCATGCTACCAGCCTTGTAGTCATGGAGTGGAGCTCCGTTTTCATCCCAGAGCTTTTCGATACGGTCAATCAATTTCCACGAAGCACTTACCTCATCCCAGTGGCTAAAATTGGTTGAGTTGTTGTTCAAAACATCGTAGATTAATTTCTCGTATGGGTCTGGTGAGGCTCCAGTAGCAGTAGCATCTGTACGGTAATCCAGAGAGCTTGGTGCCAGGTTAAATTCTTCACCGACTTGCTTCCCATTTAGGCTGAGAGAGAAGCCTTCAGTTGGTTGAATATAGATGGTCAAGATATTTGGCGCTAATGGTTCTCCAAAGATAGAGTCCATTTGCTTAAAGACGATATTGACATGAGTCCCTTTTTCAGTCAGACGTTTCCCTGTACGGAAGAAGAAAGGAACACCACGGAAGCGATCGCTGTCTACAAAGAAGGCACCAGATGCGAAAGTTTCTGTTGTGGATTCAGGATCGACGTTTGGCTCGCTACGATAGGAAATGTATTTCATACCATCGATTTTACCAGAGCGATATTGACCACGGATAAACTGTTCTTTCAGTTCTTCCTCAGTTGGATGATAGAGGTTTTTAAAGACCTTTATCTTTTCAGCACGAATCTCATCCTTTGTAAAGCTAGCTGGTTTGTCCATGGCTAGAAGAGAGAGAAGTTGGAGAGTATGGTTTTGCACCATATCACGAAGGGCACCAGATTGATCATAGTAGCCACCGCGTTCCTCAACACCCAAACGTTCCGCAAAGGTAATCTGAACATTATCGATGTGTTCGCGATTCCAAACATTCTCAAAGATCATGTTGGCAAAACGAACAGCAAAGATACTCTGAATCATCTCTTTACCTAGGTAATGGTCAATACGGTAAATTTGCTCCTCGTCGAAGGTAGCAAGAAGTTCTTCATTGAGTTGTTTAGCAGTAGCATAGTCTGTACCGAAAGGTTTCTCGACAATCAAACGTTCAAAGCCTTTTCCGTCTACGATTTGCTCTGACTTGAGGTGTTTGGCGATAGTCCCAAAGAATTGTGGAGCCATAGAGAGGAAGAAGAGCTTGTTGTGCTCGGTTTGGTATTTTTCGTTTAACTCAGCCTGAAGTTTGCGTAATTCGATGTAGTGTTCGGTATCATTGACATCATGACTTTGATAGTAAAAATGACTAGCAAAAGATTGAGCTTCTTCTACGCTATCTGCCAAATCAAGAATGGATTCGACTACAACAGACTCAAAATATTCCTTACTCCAAGGTCTACGAGCCGTTCCGATAACAGCAAAATGATCAGACAAATTACCTGATTTATAGAGTCTGAAAAGGGAAGGGTAGAGTTTGCGTTTAGCTAAATCTCCACTCGCACCGAAAATTGTAACAATAACCTTTGATGACATCTAGCTACCTAATTTCTATATTTTTTCCTAGTTGGACTAGGGATGAGATTTTCTCATTTTCATAGTCTATATTTTATCATAATTTTCAAAAAAATCAAAAATCCAATACGCAATTAAAAAACTGTAAGGAGAACCTTACAGTTTTGTTTTATACATTTAAGACCTTGTCCAAGAACTCTTTTAGACGAGGGTGTTGCGGGTTGTCAAAGATTTGATCTGGAGTTCCATCTTCCAGGAATTCACCATCAGCCGTAAAGATAACACGATTGGCCACCTGACGAGCAAATCCCATCTCGTGGGTTACGATGATCATGGTCATGCCTTGCTCTGCTAATTCCTTCATAACGTTTAGTACATCTCCAACCATCTCAGGGTCAAGAGCAGAAGTTGGTTCATCAAAGAGCATGATATCCGGATTCATGGCAAGTCCACGAGCGATGGCTACACGCTGTTTCTGACCACCTGAAAGACTATCTGGATTGGCATTAGCTTTATCTGCTAGTCCAACCTTTTCAAGCAACTCCATCCCCAATTTCTCAGCTTCTTCTTTGGTCATTCGTTTGTGTTCAATAGGTGCAAAAGTGATATTTTCTAGGACGGACATGTGAGGAAAGAGGTTGAAATGTTGGAAGACCATTCCGACGTTCTCGCGAACATGGTCGACATTGGTTGATTTGTCAGTCAAATCATAACCATTCACAGTGATGTGACCACTCGTTACCTCTTCAAGAAGGTTAAGGCTACGGAGGAAAGTGGATTTACCAGAACCCGAAGGACCGATAATACAAACAACATCTCCTTCATAGAACTTAGTCGTAATGCCTTTTAAAACTTCATTTTTTCCATAATACTTATGCAAATCATTTACATCAATTTTTAATTTTGCCATTAACGAATCCTCTTTTCTAAGCGTTTCGCTAGTCTAGTCAAAAGTGTGATAATTACAAGATAGAAGATAGCAAGGATTGCATACATCTTGAAACTTTGGTAGTTACGGGCGATGATGATCTTACCAGTTTGGAAGAGTTCCACCAAACCAATAGCAGATACGATGGTTGTATCTTTAAGAGCGATAACGAATTGGTTGACGAAGTTTGGCAACATCAATTTAGTCGCTTGTGGCAAGATAATCTTTCGCATGGTTTTTCCATAAGAGATACCAAGACTGCGACTGGCCTCCATTTGCCCAACTGGAACAGCTTGGATCCCACCACGAACAATTTCAGCGATATAAGCAGCTGCATTGAGTGAGAGGGCGATAGTACCAGCTACAAAGTCATTGATTGGACTTTGTTGGCCTGTAATGGACTCGATGAAGTTTGGAATTCCCCAGAAAATGAAGGCTGCAAGAATCATCAATGGAATACCACGAATAACGTCAACGAAAATCTCAGAGATCAGACGAAGAGATTTGTATGGGCTGACGCTAAACATACCGAAGATAATACCGATGACAATGGCAATTGCAAATGAAATAAGCGCTAGAGCAAGTGTGATTCCAAGTCCACTAAGAAGTTGTTTGTAGTTGTTTTGAAGCAAGCCCCAGATAGTGGTTTCGTCAACCGTACTTGTAGAGTCAGATGATGTTTCGCTAGCTAGGTACTTGTCAAGAATCTTTTGGAATTCTCCGTTAGCTTTGAGGTTCGCAAGTCCGTTATTGAACATCTGGATCAATTCTGGATTTGTTCCTTTTTTAACCGCAAAGGCTGTTTCACCGATTGGAGTTCCAGCGATTGGCGTTTTCAATTTTTGCCCTTGGCTGATAGAATATTTGAGAACTGGCTCATCATCCATCACGGCATCAATAGATCCAGTATTCAGACTGTCATACATAGAAGCGCCATCTGCGAAAGTTTTAATCTTATAGCCGTATTTGCTTTGATTTTCAGTAAGGAACGTTTGAGAAGCAGTTCCGTTTTTAACACCGACAGTTTTATCCTTGAGGTCTTCATAAGAAGCAATTGTGCTTGATTCTTTCACACCGAGAATCGTATTTGCTGTGTAGTATGATTCTGAGAAGTCGAAGGTTTCCTTACGAGCATCTGTTACAGACATACCAGCAATGATACCATCTGCTTGTCCAGCTTGAACAGCACTAATGGCTGCATCAAATCCTGGATTGGTAATCTCAATTTCAAAACCTTGATCTTTGGCAATGGCCTTGATAAGATCCATATCAATACCGGTGTATTGATTGCTTGAATTTTGAAAGACGAATGGGGCGAAAGATGAGTCGCTGGCAATAATGTACTTGCTTTTCACAGGAGTAGCTTTTTGTCCAGCAGCAGTAGTTATTGTTGGGCTTGCCGTAGTTTTAGAAGCCGTCCACTTTTGGATGATTTGCTCCAAGCTACCATCCTTCTTCATTTGTGCTAGGGCTTCGTTAAACTCGGTAACCAAGTGTTCATACTTGCTCCCTTTCTTGACACCAAAGGCAAAGCTTCCAACAGCCTCACCATCCATATTGATGCTGAGATCTTGTCCTTGGTTAATCGCATACTCAATAACAGGTTTGTCATCCATGATGGCATTTACAGCACCAGCACTTAGACTGTTATTCATCAAATCACTTGTATCAAAGGTTTTAATAGAGAAGCCGTACTTATCTTTGATACTTTCGAGGAAGCGTTGAGCGGCAGTTCCGTTCTTAACTCCAACTGTTTTTCCGCTAAGTTCCTCATATTTGGTGATTTTATTTGCCTTTGTCGTAGCAATGACAACTTTTGTATCATAATAGGTATCAGACATGGTAAAGACATTTTCACGTTCTTTTGTTTTTGTCATACCTGCCATAATAGCATCTGCTTGACCTGACTGTACTGCATTTACGGCTGCGTCAAAGCCGGGATAAGACATTTGGATGTTCCATCCTTTGATTTCTGCGACTTTATTGATAATATCAACATCAATCCCTTTGTAGGTTTGATCTGAATCTTTAAACTCAAAAGGTGCGTAAGCTGTATCAGACACAATCTTAACAGTATCAGCTTTTGCCATACCTAG
This sequence comes from Streptococcus oralis, assembly GCA_019458035.2. Lineage (GTDB taxonomy): Bacteria > Bacillota > Bacilli > Lactobacillales > Streptococcaceae > Streptococcus > Streptococcus oralis_BP. Next base: position 766,541 of record CP185271.1, on the reverse strand, counting down.
TGAGAAAATGGGAAATAAAATGAGCAAACATGCTAGTATTTTTTTCTTCATTTTTAGTCTCCTTTTCCGAATATTTTTCCATTATACCAGAAAAAAAGTGAAAAGGCAAATTTTATGAATTTTATGTAAGGAAATATAACATGAACTGCACATTCTTATCAGTTTGGAGAAGAGTCTGAAAAGCAAATTTATGGTAAAATAGAAGGATAGAAAAAAGCAGATGAGGCAATCATGATAAATCGAATTACAGATAATAAATTTAAACTAGTATCAAAATACCAACCTTCAGGAGATCAACCACAAGCGATTGAGCAGTTGGTTGACAATATCGAGGGTGGAGAAAAGGCTCAGATTTTGATGGGGGCGACGGGTACAGGGAAGACCTACACCATGAGTCAGGTCATTTCCAAAGTCAATAAACCTACTTTGGTCATTGCCCATAACAAAACCCTAGCTGGTCAGCTCTACGGAGAGTTTAAGGAATTTTTCCCTGAGAATGCTGTTGAGTACTTCGTGTCCTACTATGATTATTACCAACCTGAGGCCTATGTCCCTTCGAGTGATACTTATATTGAAAAGGATAGCTCGGTCAATGATGAGATTGACAAGCTCCGTCACTCGGCAACTTCAGCCCTCTTAGAGCGTAATGACGTCATTGTCGTGGCTTCTGTCTCTTGTATATATGGTTTGGGTTCGCCAAAGGAATATGCTGACAGTGTTGTTAGTCTCCGTCCAGGTCTTGAGATTTCTCGTGATAAACTTTTGAATGACTTGGTGGATATTCAGTTTGAACGCAATGATATTGATTTCCAACGGGGAAGATTTCGTGTTCGTGGGGATGTGGTGGAGATTTTCCCAGCTTCCCGAGATGAACATGCTTTTCGAGTAGAATTTTTCGGGGATGAGATTGACCGTATCCGTGAAGTTGAGGCTTTGACAGGTCAGGTATTGGGAGAAGTGGATCATTTGGCGATTTTCCCAGCGACTCACTTTGTGACCAATGACGACCACATGGAAGTTGCGATTGCCAAAATTCAGGCGGAGTTGGAGGAGCAGTTAGCTGTCTTTGAGAAGGAGGGCAAACTGCTAGAAGCCCAGCGTTTGAAACAGCGGACAGAGTATGATATCGAGATGTTACGTGAGATGGGTTATACCAACGGTGTTGAAAACTACTCACGTCACATGGATGGTCGTAGCGAAGGAGAGCCTCCTTATACGCTTCTTGATTTCTTCCCAGATGATTTCTTGATCATGATTGATGAAAGTCACATGACCATGGGGCAGATTAAAGGCATGTATAATGGAGACCGTTCGCGTAAGGAAATGCTGGTTAATTATGGTTTCCGCTTGCCGTCTGCCTTGGATAATCGTCCTCTTCGTCGTGAGGAGTTTGAAAGCCATGTGCATCAGATTGTATACGTTTCAGCAACACCAGGTGACTATGAAAATGAACTGACCGAGACAGTGATTGAGCAAATCATTCGTCCGACAGGACTTCTAGACCCAGAGGTGGAAGTCCGTCCGACTATGGGACAGATTGATGACCTCCTAGGTGAAATCAATGCCCGTGTTGAAAAGAATGAACGAACCTTTATCACAACCTTGACCAAGAAAATGGCAGAAGACTTAACCGACTACTTCAAAGAAATGGGCATCAAGGTCAAGTACATGCACTCAGATATCAAGACCTTGGAACGGACGGAGATTATCCGTGACCTGCGCTTGGGTGTCTTTGATGTCTTGGTCGGAATCAACCTCCTCCGTGAAGGGATTGACGTTCCTGAAGTAAGCTTGGTTGCTATTCTAGATGCTGACAAGGAAGGTTTCCTTCGTAACGAACGCGGACTTATCCAGACCATTGGACGTGCTGCTCGTAACAGTGAAGGGCATGTCATCATGTATGCAGACACAGTTACTCAGTCTATGCAACGTGCTATCGATGAAACGGCTCGTCGTCGGAAAATCCAGATGGCCTATAATGAAGAACATGGTATTGTACCTCAGACAATCAAGAAAGAAATTCGTGACTTGATTGCCGTGACAAAGGCAGTTGCTAAAGAAGAGGACAAGGAAGTCGATATCAACAGCCTCAACAAACAAGAGCGTAAAGAACTCGTCAAGAAACTAGAAAAACAAATGCAAGAAGCCGTCGAAGTGCTTGACTTTGAACTGGCAGCTCAGATACGTGATATGATGTTGGAAGTGAAGGCGTTGGGGTAGATAGGAGAAAACGAATGAAAATTTTAGTCATCAATGGACATCCTGACAAGGGAAGTTTCTGTCAAGAAATTTTTCGAACGATTGTAGAAAATATTGACTCAAATCATCATGAGCTTGAATCTATTAATCTAAATGAGATAGATTTTGATCCCGTATTACGTTATGGTTATCGAAAACGTATGGAAGAGGACTCCTTCATACTTCGCTCTCAGGAATTAATCCAGTGGGCAGATCATTTCATTTTTGTTTATCCAATTTGGTGGAGTAGTATGCCTAGTTTATTGAAGGGTTGGATCGATCGTGTTTTCACGCCAGGAATTGCATACTCTGCCAATAATCAAGGAAGTTTTATTTGGAATTACTTAAGAGGTCAGCAGTTTAAAAAGTTACTAAAAGGAAAAACAGCCAGTATTTACGCAACATCCATGGCACCAACATGGTGGTACAAAGTATTTTCAGGTCCTATCAATATTCCAGACAGTTATGGAATATCAGTATTAAAGAATGCTGTCCTAAATCACTGTGGTATTAAAACAAAGAAAGTTTCAATTTTGGGTGAGTTAGGGCGTGAGGTGAATACAAATTCTACAAGACAAAAATATCTGCAAAAAGTTGCTGAGGAAGTGAAGGCGTTGGATTAGGAAATAGTATGGTTTATTTAAGATAGTATGGTTTATTTAAGAAAACTAATTGAAGAAGATTTGGTGTCTTTGTGGGAAATTGCTTATTCACAATCTAATCCAATTTGGAAGCAGTATGATGCTCCCTATTATGACGATTATCAGCATTTTCCTAATTTTCAAGAATTTAAACTACAAAAATCAGAATCTACTCTAAACAACTCAAATCGCCTTGGTATTTTTGTTGATGATAAATTAGTTGGGACTGTTTCGCGCTACTGGGTATGTAAACAAACAAGATGGATGGAATTGGGGATTTGTATTTATGATAACAAGTTTTGGAACTCTGGCATTGGAAAAGCTGCTATGCTACAATGGATAGATCGGACATTTAAGGATTACTTGGAGTTGGAGCATCTTGGTTTGACAACTTGGTCAGGAAATTTTGGTATGATGAAATTGGCTGAGAAATTAAGAATGAAAAAAGAAGCTCATATTCCAAAAGTTCGTTATTATCAAGCTGTTTATTATGATAGTATTAAATACGGCATTTTGAGAGAAGAATGGGAGGAAGCAAATGGTCATCACAGTCAAACAGATGGAAACCCCTGAAGAGATAGAAGGTAAATCCTTCGTTCATTGGCAAACGTGGAGAGAGGCTTATGACGACCTTTTGCCTGCAGAATTTCAGGAGACAATAACATTAGAAAGATGTCGATTCTTTAGTCAAAAGTATCCAGAAAATACATTGATTGCGATAGATGGCATGAAGGTAGTTGGTTTTATCAGTTATGGGAACTTTCGTGATGAGACTATTCAAGCTGGTGAAATTATGGCTTTATATATTTTAAAAGACTATTATGGAAAAGGTATCGCACAAAAGTTAGTGAAAGCAGCTTTGAATGCTCTTGATCATTTTTCTGAAATTTTCTTATGGGTATTGAAAGATAATAAGCGTGCCATTGCTTTCTATCAAAAAATGGGTTTTACTTTTGATGGACAAGAAAAGATGCTTGACCTTGGAAAACCTATAAAGGAAAAACGGATGGTATTCTATTCTAAATAATTTTAAAAAGTAAAAGCTAATGGCTCTGGTACCAAGTCTGAAAATTTAATAATTTAGAAAGCGAGCAAATCTATGTCCCGTACCCAAGCAACTATTTTAACCAACATCTGTCTAATCGAAGATTTAGAAAATAAGCGAGTAGTCATGCAATACCGCTCTCCTGAAAACAATCGCTGGTCTGGCTATGCCTTTCCAGGAGGTCATGTTGAAAACGGCGAGGCCTTTGCTGAGTCTGTCATTCGTGAGATTTATGAAGAAACAGGTCTAACGATTCAGAATCCCCAACTGGTCGGTATTAAAAATTGGCCCTTAGATACAGGTGGGCGCTACATCGTTTTTTGTTATAAGGCGACAGAGTTTACTGGGAATCTCCAATCTTCAGATGAAGGAGAAGTATCTTGGGTACAAAAAGACCAGATTCCAAATTTGGATCTGGCCTATGATATGTTGCCTCTGATGGAAATGATGGAAGCACCTGACAAGTCTGAGTTCTTCTATCGCCACCGTACAGAGGACGGCTGGGAGAAAGAAATTTTCTAGTCTTTTACCAAATAACCTAACTGATCCAAGGCCTCCTCGATATAGTGGAGGTCTTGTTGTGTTTCTGCTTCAACAAGATGGTAATGGATGCCGTCTGTCAATTCAGAAAGGGGTCTAAAGTCTGAATTCTCGACTTGTTCCAGAAAGTGCTGGACATCTCGGCGGCAAGTGAGTTTGAGTAGGGTTTCAATTTCGCCATAAACGGGATGATCGATTAAGATATTCTGAACGCGTCCGCCATTATCTACAATAGCTAGAAGTTCCTGACCGATTTCTTCCAGTTCATGTTTCACTTTAAAGAGTTTGTGAACGTAGGGGCTGACATTGTTTTCTTTATAGATATAGCCACGATTGGTGGATAGGATAGGAGCCCCATCTGCTCGGAGAATAGCGATGTCCTGTACAATGACTTGGCGCGTAACATGAAAGTGCTCAGCCAAGGTTTGACCATTGAGAGCTTTTGGTGCCTCTTTTAATAGTTTGAGAAGAGCTTGTTTGCGATCCTTTGTCATAGCTTTTCCTTTTAGCGACGTTTTCGAAGCACTTTATAGACAGCTAGTGCTAATGTATAGTCTACCATACTATGGACGATTGTGCCAAAACCAACTAGGACGAAGAGAACATAAAACATATTTTCAACGTTTGTCCCTGAAGTAGCATAGAAGATGATACAAGCTAGTACTTCAGCGATAGCGTGAACAACACCTAAAACAAAGTTAAAAATCCAAGATGCCTTTGGTTTATCCAAGGTTTCAGGGAATTTTTTTAAATAAAATGCTCCCAAAATACCAAAAACGATGTGAGAAAAGGCGCGTAGGACAATAACCATAGGGTAGCCTGCCATCAGAAAACCAAGACTAGAAGCAATAATCACAAAAGCAGCCATCAAAGGCGAAAGAAACATGGCGATAAAGATGGGGATATGACTTCCCAGGGTGTAAGAAGCCGGTGGGATAACGATTTTAAAAGGCATAATGATTGGAATCAAAATCGCTATTGCAGTGAGTAGGGCAGTCATAGTCATAAACTGCGTTTTTTTCCGTATATCCATAAGAACCTCCATTTATCTGTATATACACAAGTATAGTACAATAAACAAGACAATAAAGCAAGGATTTACTTGGGTTTATAGGTCGTTTTTTAGTTAAAAGTTGGTAAAGACTTCACAAAAAAGAAACTACTTCAAACAAAATCTCCACCTTCAGGACGAAAGTGGAGTTGTTTTTTTATTTCTTCAAGGTTTCGAGACGTGGGACAATCATTACAGTCAAGATGGCTGAGATAACCAATTCGGCGATTGAGTTTGTAGAGATAACAGTTGCTAGGAGTTTTTGGATATTCCCATCAAAGACATTTCCAAAAAGGTAGAAAATTCCACCAAGTACAAAGACTGTGTTGGTAAGTGAACCAAGGGCACCAGCTAGAATCAGACCAGTTTTATTTTTCATCAGTTTATAAACTAGATAAGGAGTTAAACCAATCAAAATACGTGGGACGATAGCTATGATAGCTGAGTAGATGTTTCCGTTTGGTACAAATGGGGAGAAGAGGTAACTTGTCGGTAGAATCGTAATCGTGTTAACCGTCAAGCTAAGTAGTCCCATTAAAAATCCAAGTGTAACCCCAACGCGTGGACCGTAAATAATACTTGCAATAATAACAGGAACATGCACGATAGTTGGTTTAATTGGGAATGGGAATAGATTAAATAAGAGAGAGCTTAGAAAGTGAATGACCAACATGGTCGCAAAAAAGATAGCAATTGGGGCAATATTAGATCGTTTTTTCATTGAGAGTTTCCTTTATTCTTTCTAAAATAATATCAAGGTCTGCCAAAGCTCCCCTTCCGTAGTCTCCACAAGCAAGTAAGGATTCTTTTGGAGAGATAAGCTTGTAACCATATGTTTCTAAAGTTTTAAGGTTTGTTTGAGTTGCCGGATGGTCATACATTTTTGTATTCATAGCAGGAGCAAGTAGTTTAGGAATGTTTTGGGGTAAAGATAACGCTGTACTAGTCACCATGTTGTCCGCAAAGCCATGTGCTAGTTTTGCAATGGTGTTAGCTGTGGCAGGGGCCACGATAAATAAATCCGTTTCTTTACCAAGTTGGATATGATTGACCTGATCAGGATAGGGTTCCTTCATGACATCCAAGTGGACAGGATTCTGTGATAAGACCTGTAGTGTCAAAGGTTGGATAAACTCTGTAGCAGCCTGAGTCATTAAGACAGTGACTTGATGGCCTTGTTTTTTTAGAGAACTGACTAAATCTGCCGACTTGTAAGAGGCGATTGACCCAGTTACAGCCAAGAGAATGTTTGCCATAGCTTTCCTTTCTATGAATGATAGGATTGAATCTTTTCAAGGAGGAGTTCTGCAATTTCTTCTTTAGTATGAACCGTTTGAAGATGATCTTTCTCAACAAAGATTGCACGATGTTGGTTTGCTGAAATTTGAGTCAGATCATTTGCAATGATTAAGTCTGCTTGGTTCTTGATAAGACTTTTTCTAGCAATGTCAACCAGATGATCTTCGTTAACATCAACTAGCAGTTTGAAACCAATCAGATGAATAGCAGGATTCCATTCCTTGACTAGAGAGATGATTTTGGGTGTTTTTTTCAGGAATAAAACCTGAACCTCATCAGTTGAAGAAATCTTAGTTTGATGATTTTGCTTGCTTAAAAATTCTTCTAGATTGGAGCTAGCCTGAACTTCCTCAAGCCCTGTCATATAAACAGGAGTGTAGTCGGACACAGCCATTGAGTGGATCAAGACCTGATAATCCTTGACACGTTCTTGCATTTCTAGTAGAAGCTCGTGGGTATTGGTAATTTCTCGAATACTTAGGTTGGGATGGGATTCTGGCTTCAGAGATCGTTTTGTCGTTATCAAACAAACTTCATGTCCTGCAGCAAGCAAAGTTTCAGTGATGATTTTCCCCAGGCGACCTGTAGAATGGTTAGTGATAGAGCGGACGCTATCGATAGCTTCACTGGTACCGCCTGACGTAACTAAAATTTTCATAGGACTATTGTACCAAAAAATAAAATAGAATCAAAAGAAAGCGTTTGTTTTTTTCATCTAATTTTCCAGAAAGATTATAGTTTTTGGCTATAAAAACTTATAAAAAGTAAAAAAGATGACTAAAATCGGCCTTAAAACTTGATGTTTATAAACTTTACTAAGCTTTTTGTATGTGAAAAACCTTTTTTTGTGTTATAATGGATTATCATATAAGAGGTTAGAGGAGTTTTGAATGAAAACAGATATTGAGATCGCACAGAGTATTGAGTTGAAGCCAATCGTTGATGTTGTGGAGAAACTTGGTATTTCTTACGATAATTTGGAGTTGTATGGAAAGTACAAGGCTAAGCTCACCTTTGATAAAATTCGTGCAGTTGAGAGCAATCCAGTTGGTAAGTTGATTTTGGTGACAGCTATCAACCCAACACCAGCAGGTGAAGGAAAATCAACTATTACCATTGGTCTTGCGGATTCCTTAAACAAGATTGGTAAGAAAACCATGATTGCCATTCGCGAACCGTCACTTGGTCCAGTAATGGGGATTAAGGGTGGTGCAGCCGGTGGTGGTTATGCCCAAGTGTTGCCAATGGAGGACATCAATCTCCACTTTACTGGAGACATGCATGCCATTACAACTGCTAATAATGCCCTTTCTGCCTTGATTGACAACCACTTGCACCAAGGAAATGAGCTGGGAATTGACCAACGTCGTATTCTCTGGAAGCGTGTCGTGGACTTGAACGACCGTGCGCTGCGCCATGTAACCGTTGGTCTTGGTGGTCCTCTAAATGGTATTCCACGTGAGGATGGATTTGATATCACAGTTGCTTCTGAAATCATGGCTATTCTTTGCTTGGCAACGGATATCGAGGACTTGAAACGTCGTTTGGCCAATATCGTTATTGGATACCGCTATGACCGTACTCCTGTTTCTGTAGGTGATTTGCAGGTTGAAGGTGCTTTGGCTCTGATCTTGAAGGATGCCATTAAACCAAACCTTGTTCAGACAATTTACGGTACACCTGCCTTTGTACATGGTGGTCCATTTGCCAATATCGCTCACGGTTGTAACTCTGTTTTGGCGACAAGCACAGCCCTACGCTTGGCTGATTATACGGTTACTGAAGCTGGTTTTGGTGCAGACCTCGGTGCTGAGAAATTCCTTGATATCAAGACCCCAAACTTGCCAACTTCTCCAGATGCGGTAGTCATCGTCGCAACCCTTCGTGCCCTCAAGATGAATGGTGGCGTTGCTAAAGATGCTTTGACAGAAGAAAACGTAGAAGCAGTTCGAGCAGGTTTTGCTAACTTAAAACGCCACGTTGAAAATATCCGTAAATTTGGAGTGCCTGCAGTTGTCGCGATTAACGAATTTGTCTCTGATACAGAAGCTGAAATCGCAGCCTTGAAGGAACTTTGTGCTTCTATTGATGTGCCAGTTGAGTTGGCTAGTGTCTGGGCTGATGGCGCAGAAGGTGGTGTAGCACTTGCCGAAACACTTGTCAAGACTATCTCTGAAAATCCGGCCAACTACACTCGTCTTTATGACAATGACCTTTCTGTCCAAGAAAAGATTGAAAAGATTGTTACAGAGATCTACCGTGGTAGCAAAGTGAACTTTGAGAAGAAAGCCCAAACGCAAATTGCCCAAATTGTTCAGAATGGTTGGGACAAATTGCCAATCTGTATGGCTAAAACTCAATATAGTTTCTCAGACAATCCAAATGCACTTGGGGCACCAGAAAACTTTGAAATTACCATTCGTGAGTTGGTACCAAAACTAGGCGCAGGCTTTATTGTAGCCCTTACTGGCGATGTCATGACTATGCCAGGTCTTCCAAAACGTCCAGCCGCTCTCAATATGGATGTTGAAAGTGACGGAACCGTTCTAGGATTGTTCTAATAGTTTAATTGAATTCAAATGAGTTTGGAAAAGCTATCCAAGCTCATTTTCGATTTTAGAGAGAGGAATATATGCCAAAGATTCGAACAGTAAGGGAGTCTGATATTCCAGACCTGCTTGCTATTTATGCTCCTTATGTCCTTAATACAGCCATTACATTTGAATATGAGGTGTCAAGTGTTGAAGAATTTCAAATAAGAATCCAAAAGACCTTGCTTAAATATCCTTATCTAGTGCTAGAGGAAGAAGGCAAAATTTTGGGATATGCCTATGCCTCCACCTATTATGATAGGAGAGCTTATGATTGGTCAGTTGAAGTGTCAATTTACTTGCACCAAGAAGCCAAAGGTCGAGGGTTAGGGAGTCTACTCTATGACTGTCTGGAGGAAGAATTAGTGTCAAGGGGTTACTTACGCTTCTTAGCTTGTATCGCTTTGCCAAATGATAGGAGCATTTCTCTTCACCGAAAGAGGGGCTATGAACAAGTAGCTCATTTCCCTAAGATAGGCTATAAGTTTGAAAAATGGCATGATATCGTTTGGATGCAAAAGTCATTGACTCCTCCTGATGATATGAAAGAGTAGAATTCCACACGCAATCAGTCTAGCTAAAGATATTTTCCCTAATTTTTGATATAATAGAAACATTGACTTCAAGAGTAAGGAAGAGAAAATGAACGCATTATTGAATGGAATGAATGACCGTCAGGCTGAGGCGGTGCAAACGACAGAAGGGCCCTTGTTAATCATGGCGGGGGCTGGTTCTGGGAAGACCCGAGTTTTGACCCATCGTATTGCTTATTTGATTGATGAGAAGATGGTCAATCCTTGGAATATTTTGGCCATTACCTTTACCAATAAGGCTGCGCGTGAGATGAAGGAGCGTGCCTATGGGCTCAATCCAGCAACCCAGGACTGTCTGATTGCGACCTTTCACTCCATGTGTGTTCGTATCCTACGTCGCGATGCGGATCATATTGGCTACAACCGCAATTTTACCATAGTAGATCCTGGTGAGCAACGTACTCTCATGAAACGCATTCTCAAGCAGTTGAACTTGGATCCGAAAAAATGGAATGAACGGACTATTTTGGGAACCATTTCCAATGCTAAGAATGACCTGATTGATGATGTCGCTTATGCTGCTCAGGCTGGTGATATGTATACGCAAATCGTAGCCCAGTGTTATACAGCCTATCAGAAAGAGCTTCGTCAGTCAGAGTCTGTTGATTTTGATGATTTGATTATGCTGACCCTGCGTCTCTTTGATCAGAATCCTGATGTTTTGACCTACTATCAGCAGAAGTTCCAGTACATTCACGTTGATGAGTACCAAGATACCAACCATGCCCAGTACCAATTGGTCAAGCTTTTGGCTTCACGCTTTAAAAATATCTGTGTTGTTGGGGATGCGGACCAGTCTATCTACGGTTGGCGTGGTGCTGATATGCAGAATATCTTGGATTTTGAGAAAGATTACCCTCAAGCCAAGGTCGTTTTGTTGGAAGAAAATTATCGTTCAACCAAAACCATTCTCCAAGCAGCCAACGATGTCATCAAAAACAATAAAAATCGTCGACCTAAGAATCTCTGGACCCAGAATGCTGATGGGGAACAGATTATTTACTATCGTGCAAATGACGAACAAGATGAGGCTGTTTTTGTAGCCAAAACCATAGATGAACTTGGTCGTAGTCAAAACTTCCTCCACAAGGATTTTGCAGTTCTTTATCGAACCAATGCGCAATCTCGTACTATTGAGGAAGCCCTGCTCAAGTCCAATATTCCTTATACTATGGTTGGAGGGACCAAGTTCTACAGCCGTAAGGAAATTCGCGATATTATTGCCTACCTTAATCTTATTGCTAATTTGAGTGACAATATCAGTTTTGAGCGTGTTATCAACGAGCCTAAACGTGGAATTGGGCCAGGCACGGTTGAGAAAATCCGTGACTTTGCTAGTTTGCAAGATATGTCTATGCTGGATGCTTCAGCAAATATCATGTTATCAGGAATCAGGGGTAAGGCAGCCCAGTCTATCTGGGATTTTGCCAATATGATTCTGGATTTGCGGGAGCAACTGGATCAATTAACTATCACCGAGCTGGTGGAGGCTGTTCTAGAAAAAACTGGTTATATCGATATTCTCAATGCCCAAGCGACCTTGGAGAGCAAGGCGCGGGTTGAAAATATCGAAGAGTTCCTATCTGTTACCAAGAATTTTGACGACAATCCTGATAGTCAAGAAGAAGAAACAGGTTTGGATAAACTCAGTCGTTTCTTGAATGACCTTGCCCTGATTGCGGATACGGATTCAGGCAGTCAGGAGACATCTGAAGTAACCTTGATGACCCTCCATGCAGCTAAGGGACTTGAGTTCCCAGTTGTCTTTATCATTGGGATGGAGGAAAATGTCTTTCCCCTTAGCCGTGCGGCCGAGGATCCAGATGAATTAGAAGAAGAACGCCGTCTGGCCTATGTGGGTATTACGCGTGCGGAGAAAATCCTCTATCTGACCAATGCCAACTCTCGCCTGCTTTTCGGTCGTACCAATTATAACCGTCCAACACGTTTCATCAATGAAATCAGTTCAGACTTGCTTGAGTATCAAGGCTTGGCCCGACCAGCTAATACCAGTTTCAAGGCATCTTATAGCAGTGGTGGGATTGCTTTCGGTCAAGGTATGAGCCTAGCCCAGGCCCTTCAAGAACGAAAACGCAATGCTGCACCAAGCTCTATCCAGTCAAGTGGTCTTCCATTTGGACAGTTTGCAGGAGGAAATAAAAAAGATTCAAGCGATACAAACTGGTCTATTGGAGATATAGCATTTCACAAGAAATGGGGAGAGGGAACAGTCCTTGAAGTGTCGGGTAGTGGCGCTACTCAGGAATTGAAAATCAATTTCCCAGAAGTCGGTCTGAAAAAACTCTTAGCTAGTGTAGCCCCAATTGAGAAAAAAATCTAATTTTTCATCCTTCTCACGAATAATAAAGTGAGGAGGATTTTTATGTACAGTATTTCATTCCAAGAAGATTCACTCTTGCCTAGAGAAAGACTAGTTAAAGAAGGAGTAGGGGCTCTGAGCAATCAAGAATTGCTAGCAATTCTGCTCAGAACAGGAACACGTCAGGCCAATGTCTTTGAAATTTCCCAAAAAGTCTTGAATAGTCTCAACAGTCTAACTGATTTGAAAAAAATGACTCTGCAGGAACTGCAAAGTCTGTCTGGTATTGGACGGATTAAAGCCATTGAACTACAAGCGGTGATTGAACTGGGACATCGCATTCACAAACATGAAACCCTTGAGATGGAAAGTATTATCAGTAGTCAAAAACTAGCCAAGAAAATGCAACAGGAACTTGGCGACAAAAAACAAGAGCACCTAGTGGCGCTCTATCTCAATACTCAAAATCAAATCATCCATCAGCAAACTATTTTTATCGGCTCTGCGACACGCAGCATTGCTGAACCGAGGGAAATCCTTCACTATGCTTTGAAGCATATGGCTACCTCAGTGATTCTCGTTCACAATCATCCATCCGGTGCTGTATCTCCTAGTCGAAATGACGACCATGTCACTAAGCTAGTGAAGGAAGCTTGCGAACTGATGGGAATTGTTTTCTTGGACCATTTGATTGTTTCTCACTCTGATTACTTTAGTTACCGTGAAAAGACGGATTTGATTTAGAGTTCGTTAACAACAAAGTCAAACAATGTTTTATCTTTGGGGCGATTTTCAAATAGAAATTCTGGATGCCATTGGACACCAAGGTAAGGAAAGCCGTCCGTAGTTGTCACAGCCTCAATGATTCCATCTTTAGGATCATGTGCTACAACCTTAAGATTAGGAGCTAGATCTTTAATACTCTGGTGGTGGAAGGAGTTGATATGAGAGATTTCTCCATAGATTTCTCGGAGAATGGTATCAGGTTCCGTTACGAGGCGTTGAGTCGTGTATTCGGCTGAACAGTCCTGCCAATGATCCTCGATATCTTGGTGAAGCGTACCTCCCATAGCGACATTGAAAAGCTGAGTACCACGGCAAACAGAGAAAATTGGTTTCTTCTGTTTAATCGCTTCTCTGATAAGGGCTAATTCAAACTGGTCTCTTTGAAGATGGTAGTCATCGCTGTCAATGGTTTTAGGCTCACCATAGTATTTTGGATCAACATTTTGTCCACCCGTTAGGATGAGCTTATCAATGATACTGATGTAATGGGTAGCCATTTCTTGATCACCAATCGGTAGGATGATTGGAATTCCGCCAGCGTCCTTGACTCCTTCAACAAAGCCCTTTGCTGCATAGCTCATCATGATGTCATCATCTGGATGAGCTTTTTCATTTCCTGTAATCCCAATAACTGGTTTTTTCATAAATGCTTTCGCTTTCTAATCCTCTTTACGCATAAAATAGAGGAGGGTTTGGAGTTCGCTTGTCAAATCGACATACTGAACGACCACATCTTTTGGAAGGTGGAGATGAACAGGGGAGAAACTGAGAATACCTTTTATACCTGCATCGACCAAAAGATTGGCGACTTCTTGTGATTTAACACTTGGAACAGTTAGGATAGCAGTTTTAACATCTGCCTCTTTGATTTTTTCTTTAATTTGAGAGATACCATAGATTGGAATTCCATCAGGTGTCTGGGTTCCAACTTCTGGATGGTTATCTAGGTCAAATGCCATGATGATTTTCATCTTGTTACGCTCATGGAAGCGATAGTGGAGAAGGGCATGCCCCATATTTCCAATCCCGACCAGCATAACATTTGTAATGGAGTTATCATTTAGGAGATCAGCAAAAAAATTCATCAATTTTTTGACATCGTAACCAAAACCACGACGACCTAGTTCGCCAAAATAGGAAAAATCACGACGAACAGTCGCAGAATCGATACCGATAGCCTCTGCAATTTGCTTGGAGTTGGCACGTTCGATTTTCTCGGCATGAAATCTCTTGAAAATTCGATAGTAGAGAGAGAGTCTTTTTGCTGTTGCTTTTGGAATAGCAGACTGTTTATCTTTCACAAAACCACAACCTTTCTATTCTTCTATTTTATAGAAACATTGTGAAAAAATCAACAAAAACAAGAAAAAACTAAGAAAATCTTAGTTTTAGTTTTAAAAATTAGCTTGTGATAGAAAACGGTAGAGATCTCCGACCAATCCTTGATAGATAACTTTATCATCAAAGGTTAATGAAGTGACTAGGAATGTATCTGGAAGAGTTACACAACCTGATAGAGATAACATAAGCTCTTCGTAATTTTCAAATTCAAGGGTACGCTCTACTTGATAACTATCTTGATAGGTAAGTTGATACATAGCCAATTATCTTTCTTCTTTTGTGAAGATTCCGCGTTCTACAAGGCTGTCCATGAGAAAGTAGAATTTTTCTTGGTGAATATGGTGATCTTCTGATTTAAAGATATTCACCAAACGAAGGCCTGACTTGTCAGTGATGTTGAGTTTAGCACCTGTAAGGTCTTTGTTGATGATGATCTTTAGCTTGAATCCTTCACCGCTGTTCGGTACTTTCTCAAGAAGACGAGTCAGTTCGTAGTTTCCAACTTTTGTTTCAAAGAAAGTATTATCTTTCAGTGTGAACTTTTTGACAGTTGGGCTAAGTGTGTAGTCGTAGCGGCAGTTTTGTAGTTTAATGGTTTTTTCGAATGCCATTAGATTAATCTCCAATAATATTTTTTAAGGTTTGTGCGAGTTGTTTCAGTTCTTCTTCGGTGTTAAGAGGAGAGAGACTGATACGGACAGATTCTGTTAAACGATGCGAATCTGGTCCATAAAATGCCTCAAGTACATGACTGGTTTGTACAACACCAGCGGTACAAGCTGAACCAGTAGAAATTGAAATTCCTTCAAGGTCTAACCGTAGCAAGAGCAAATCATTTTTTTGACCAGGAAAGCCAATGTTGACAACATAAGGAAGCTGGTGTTGGCTTTCGTTGAGATAGTATTCTAGACCTGCAATCTCGTCTAGAAAAGCAGATTTTAATCCCTCTAGTTTTTGGTAATGTTCATCTTGTTGCTCTAAATCCTCTTTGAGAGCAGCGACCATACCTACAATGGCAGCGAGGTTTTCTGTTCCAGCCCGTTTCTTTTGTTCTTGGTCTCCACCGTGAAGATAGGAATCAAAGTCCGCGGAAGAAGCATAAAGAAAGCCGATTCCCTTTGGTCCATGGAATTTGTGGGCAGAAGCACTGAGGAAATCAATTCCTAATTCCTCGGGATGGATGGGAACTTTCCCGATAGCTTGAACAGCATCTACATGATAAGCCGCAGGATGCTCTTTTAAAACACGTCCAATCTCAGCGATAGGTAAGAGACTGCCCGTTTCATTATTAGCATACATAGTGGAAACGAGAATAGTATCGTCACGTAAGGCCTCTTGAATTTGCTGGGGAGTAATTTCTTGATTTACTGGTTGGATGATGGTCGCTTCAAAGCCAAAATGTTGCACCAGATAATCGATAGTCTCAAGCACAGAATGATGTTCAATAGCTGTCGTGATGATATGTTTTCCACGATTTTGATGACGGAGACAATAGCCGATAATAGCAGTATTGTTACTTTCTGTACCGCCAGACGTAAAAAAGATATGTTGAGATTTTGTCCCCAATAACTGGGCTAGTTCCTGACGAGCTTCACGGAGTGGTTTGCCAGCCTGCCGACCATGACTATGAATACTAGAAGGATTACCATGAGTTTCTTGCATGACCTTGGTCATTTCTGCAATAGCTACTGCTGACATAGGAGTCGTAGCAGCATTGTCCAAATAAATCAAAGAATCACCTTATTTCTTTTTGTTGTAAGCAAAGAGTGGGCTGACGGGTTTTCTTTCATGGATGCGGACGATAGCATCTCCGATTAACTCGCTAGCAGTAATGTAACATACATTTTCTGGAGTTCTTTCTTTGGTTGCTACTGAGTCTGTCACAAGGATTTCTTTGATGTTTGTAGCATCTAGAAGGTCTGCTGCACCTTCAACAAATAAACCGTGACTAGATACTGCATAAATTTCAGTTGCACCTTCACGTTCAACGATTTTGGCTGCTTCAGAGAAAGTACGACCAGTATTTAGGATATCGTCAATTAAGATAGCCTTCTTGCCTTCAACATCCCCAATGATATAGCCTTCGTTACGATCAGAATCGTCTTGGGCGTAGTCAATGATAGCGATAGGGGCATCAAGGTATTCGGCCAAACTACGAGCACGTTTAACACCAGAGTTCTTTGGACTAACAACAACAACATCAGAGCCAAGAAGTCCTTTATCACAGTAGTGCTTAGCAAATAGAGGAACAGTATAAAGATTGTCTACAGGAATGTCAAAGAAACCTTGAACCTGAACAGCGTGGAGGTCAAGCGTTAGAACACGGCTTACACCAGCCTTGACAAGCATATTGGCAACCAATTTTGCAGTGAGGGGTTCGCGAGAAGAAGCGATACGATCCTGACGAGCATAACCAAAGTAAGGAAGGACAACGTTGATACTGTGAGCACTTGCACGAACACAAGCATCAACCATGATTAATAATTCCATCAAGTGGTTGCTAACGGGGTAGCTGGTTGACTGGATGATGTAAACATCGTAACCACGGACACTTTCTTCAATATTGACCTGGATTTCACCATCAGAAAATTGACGAGAGGATAATTTTCCGAGAGGTACACCAACTGTATCAGCAATCTTTTGAGCGATTTCTGGGTTAGAGTTTAGGGTGAAAAGTTTCATGTTGTTTCTATCTGACATTATAGACCGTCCTCTGTAAACTTTGTGAATCTTCTTTGAGAAAGTTTTGTTTTTCAAAGCAAGATTCTTTTATTTTTATCTTTTCTATTCTACCAAAAAAAGGAGATTATTTCAGCTTTTTTTCATGCTTTTAATAAAACGAATTAATTTTGATGGAGCTTTCTTATAAACTATATGATTCTCATCTAAAAATCTCTTAATATCGGCTTTCCCTTTTTCATGGTCTGTGACTTCAAGCTCGAGTTCATAGTCCGTCTGGTCAAAGTATTGACTTTCGTCTAAGGCCATTAAGCCAATTTCAGTTTTCGTTTCATAACGTAGAGTTGAAAGACAGCCTAGAACAAGCCATTCATGGCTTTCGATGCCAATCTTAGCAAGCTTCTCTAGAACGAGCCCTTGAGGTAGTTTTTGTTTCTCTAGGTATGATTCAGCTTCTGAAAGAGTCAATTTCTGGTTGTATTCCATATTTCCTACAGTTTGAGGCACTTTCAAGGTCAATTCCGCCCAATCTGCAAATGTGCGAATGCGCATGGCAACCTTCTTTTCACGCAATTGGAAATCTGGTGTGTCAATGTAGTAGTTTTTCTGAAGGACGGGTTGGATATGGGAAAACTGTTTTTTTAGATGATCATATTCCTCTTTTTTCAGAAGTGTTTTCAATTCTATTTCTAAATGTTTCATTTTTTCAACCTTTTCTATATCTTTGAAAGCGATTTATGGTATAATGGACAATGTATTTATTGTATACGAATGTATTGAAAAAATCAAAGATTTTCGACAGAGCAATCAAACATTACAAGGGAGAAAGTATGACCATAGAATGGGAAGAATTTTTAGATCCATACATTCAGGCTGTAGGTGAGTTGAAGATTAAACTTCGGGGAATTCGCAAACAGTATCGTAAGCAAAACAAGCATTCTCCGATTGAATTTGTAACGGGTCGTGTCAAACCGATTGAAAGTATCAAAGAAAAGATGGCTCGTCGAGGAATTACTTATGCAAGTCTGGAACATGATCTGCAAGATATTGCAGGTTTACGTGTCATGGTTCAGTTTGTTGACGACGTTAAAGAAGTAGTTGAGATTCTACGTAAACGCCAAGATATGAGAATCATTCAGGAACGAGACTATATCACTCATCGTAAGGCTTCAGGTTATCGCTCTTATCACGTGGTTGTCGAGTACACGGTTGATACGATCAACGGGGCTAAGACGATTTTGGCTGAAATTCAAATACGGACTTTAGCCATGAATTTCTGGGCTACGATTGAACACTCGCTCAATTATAAATATCAGGGCGATTTTCCAGAAGAAATCAGGAAAAGACTGGAAATCACGGCGAAAATAGCCTATCAACTGGATGAAGAAATGGGCAAGATTCGTGACGACATCCAGGAAGCGCAGGCTCTCTTTGATCCATTGAGCAGAAAACTAAACGATGGTGTAGGAAATAGTGACGATACAGATGAAGAATACAGGTAAACGAGTTGACCTCATAGCAAATAGAAAACCTCAGAGTCAGAAGGTTTTGCATGAGCTGAGGGAAAAACTAAAGAAACAACATTTTATACTGAACGATACCAATCCCGACATTGTCATTTCTATTGGTGGCGACGGGATGCTTTTGTCTGCTTTTCACAAGTATGAGAATCAGTTAGACAAGGTTCGATTTGTAGGTGTTCATACAGGTCATTTGGGATTTTACACGGATTATCGTGATTTTGAGCTGGATCAGTTGGTGACCAATCTTCTGCTAGATACTGGTGCCAAAGTTTCTTATCCAGTCTTGAATGTTAAGGTAACGCTTGAAAATGGAGAGGTGAAAATCTTCCGAGCCTTAAATGAAGCCAGTATCCGTCGATCAGACCGCACCATGGTTGCGGATATCATCATTAACCATGTTCCGTTCGAGAGATTTCGTGGAGATGGAGTGACTGTTTCAACTCCGACGGGAAGTACTGCTTACAACAAGTCCTTGGGTGGAGCTGTCTTGCATCCCACCATTGAAGCCTTGCAGTTGACGGAGATAGCGAGTCTTAACAATCGAGTCTATCGCACTTTGGGATCATCAATCATTATTCCCAAAAAAGATAAGATTGAACTTTTGCCGACACGCAATGATTACCACACGATATCAGTCGATAACAGCGTCTATTCATTCCGTAATATCGAACGGATTGAGTATCAAATCGACCATCACAAGATTCACTTCGTAGCGACACCAAGCCACACTAGTTTCTGGAATCGTGTCAAAGATGCCTTCATCGGCGAGGTGGATGAATGAGGTTCGAATTTATCGCAGACGACCACGTCAAAGTCAAAACTTTCCTCAAGAAACACGAGGTTTCTAAGGGACTTCTGGCTAAGATTAAGTTTCGAGGCGGGGCTATTCTGGTCAATGGCCAACCTCAAAATGCAATCCATCTCTTAGATATTGGAGATAGGGTTACCATCGATATTCCAGCTGAGGAAGGCTTTGAAACGTTGGAAGCAATTGAGCGTCAACTGGATATTCTCTATGAGGATGATCACTTTCTGGTTTTGAATAAGCCTTATGGAGTAGCTTCCATCCCCAGTGTCAATCATTCCAATACCATTGCCAATTTTATCAAGGGCTACTATGTTAAACAGGAATATGAAAATCAGCAAGTTCACATCGTGACTAGGCTTGATAGAGATACTTCTGGTTTGATGCTTTTTGCCAAGCACGGCTACGCTCATGCACGTTTAGACAAGCAGTTGCAACGAAAGTCTATCGAAAAACGGTATTTTGCTTTAGTTAAAGGAGCTGGTGTCTTGGAGCCTGAAGGGGAGATTATTGCCCCGATTGCGCGTGATGAAGATTCCATTATCACGAGACGGGTTGCCAAAGGTGGGAAATACGCTCATACGTCTTACAAAGTTGTAGCGTCTTATGGAAATATTCACTTGGTCGATATTCAACTGCATACTGGACGAACTCATCAGATCCGAGTGCATTTTTCTCACATCGGTTTTCCTCTTTTAGGAGACGATCTCTATGGAGGAAGCTTAGACGACGGCATTCAGCGTCAGGCCTTGCATTGTCATTATTTATCTTTTTATCATCCCTTTCTAGAGCACGATTTGCAACTAGAAAGCCCCTTGCCAGATGATTTTAACAATCTTATTACTCAGTTATCAACTAATACTCTTTAAAATCTATTTTGAGTATAATTAATTTTATTAAAGGAGAAAACTCATGGAAGTTTTTGAAAATCTCAAAGCCAACCTGGTTGGTAAAAATGTACGCATCGTTCTCCCTGAAGGGAAAGAACCTCGTATCCTTCAAGCGACAAAACGTTTGGTTAAAGAAACAGATGTCATCCCAGTATTGCTTGGTAAACCTGAAAAAATTAAAATTTATCTTGAAATCGAAGGGATCATGGATGGTTATGAAGTAATTGATCCCCAGCACTATCCTCAATTTGATGAAATGGTTGCTGCCTTAGTAGAGCGTCGTAAGGGCAAAATGACTGAAGAAGAAGCGCGTAAAGTTTTGGTTGAAGACGTCAACTACTTTGGTGTGATGCTAGTCTACTTGGGCTTGGTTGACGGTATGGTATCTGGTGCGATTCACTCAACTGCTTCAACAGTTCGTCCAGCCCTTCAAATCATTAAAACTCGTCCTAATGTTACTCGTACTTCAGGTGCCTTCTTGATGACTCGTGGTTCAGAACGTTATCTTTTCGGAGACTGTGCGATCAACATTAATCCTGATGCTGATGACTTAGCTGAAATTGCTATCAACTCGGCTATTACAGCTAAAATGTTTGGTATCGAACCCAAAATTGCTATGTTGAGCTATTCAAGTAAAGGTTCTGGTTTTGGTGAGAACGTTGATAAGGTAGTAGCAGCTACACAACTTGCGCACGAACTACGTCCAGATCTTGAAATAGATGGGGAATTGCAATTTGATGCGGCCTTCCACCCTGAAACGGCAGCTTTGAAAGCTCCAGGAAGTAAAGTAGCTGGACAAGCAACTGTATTCATCTTCCCAAGTATAGAAGCTGGAAATATCGGTTACAAGATTGCAGAACGTCTCGGTGGTTTCTCGGCTGTAGGTCCTGTTTTACAAGGTTTGAATAAGCCAGTTAATGACCTTTCACGTGGATGTAGCTCAGATGATGTATATAATCTTACACTAATTACTGCAGCTCAAGCGGTTCATCAATAAGAAATAGGCCTCTTTCCTTTAGGAAGAGGCTTTTTAGTACTGAGAAAAGGACAGTTAAAAGCTTCTATGTTATACTAGATATATGTTAGATTTGAAAGAATACGGTATCGTCATGTGGCCGGAGGAGAAGATCATTTCTTTTCGTGAGAAACTCCTCAATTGGTATGATGAAAACAAGCGAGATTTACCTTGGCGGAGAAGTAAAAATCCTTATCACATCTGGGTATCTGAAATCATGCTCCAGCAGACTAGAGTGGATACAGTTATTCCATACTACGAACGATTCTTGGACTGGTTTCCAACAGTTGAAAGTCTGGCCAATGCCCCTGAAGAACGTTTGTTGAAAGCTTGGGAGGGGTTGGGCTATTATTCCCGCGTACGCAATATGCAGTCGGCGGCTCAGCAGATTATGACAGACTTTGAAGGGAAATTTCCAAACACTTACGAAGGAATTTCTAGCTTGAAAGGGATTGGCCCCTATACTGCGGGAGCAATTTCCAGTATCGCTTTTAATCTACCCGAGCCAGCAGTTGATGGCAATGTCATGCGAGTTTTAGCGCGTTTGTTTGAGGTCAATTATGATATCGGAGTTCCTAGCAATCGAAAGATTTTCCAAGCCATGATGGAAATTTTGATTGATCCGAAACGACCGGGAGATTTTAATCAAGCTTTGATGGACTTGGGCTCAGATATTGAGTCTCCAGTTAATCCTCGACCTGAAGAAAGCCCTGTTAGAGACTTTAGCGCAGCCTATCAGAAGGGAACTATGGATCGATATCCGATTAAAGAACCCAAGAAAAAACCTCTTCCAATCTATCTCAAGGCTTTGGTTGTGCGCAACGATCGAGGTCAATATCTACTTGAGAAAAATGAAAGCGAAAAACTGCTAGCTGGATTTTGGCATTTCCCCTTGATTGAAGTCGAAGAATTTTCTAGAGAAGATGATCAGTTAGATCTTTTTTCTCAAGTCAAAGAGGTAAGCAGTGCATTTGGACCAAGCCCCCAAGAAAGTTTTGAGCAGGATTATGATTTGGAGGTTGATTGGTCCCATCAAGTTTTTGAACAAGTCAAGCATGTCTTTAGTCATCGTAAATGGCATATTCAAATCCTATCAGGTCAGGTGACAGGATTAAAACAGTTCTCCGACAGAGAAATTCGCTGGCTATCCCCTAAAGAGTTTGCTGACTACCCCCTCGCTAAACCTCAACAAAAGATTTGGCAGGCTTATAAAACAGTTCTTGGAGATGGGGACTGGGATTAGCCATTTGTGTCTTCTTTCCATTTTTTTGTTATAATAGAAAAAGAAAAAGGTGATCTTATGAAAAAAATATTAATTGTAGATGATGAGAAACCAATCTCAGATATTATTAAGTTCAATATGACCAAAGAAGGCTACGAAGTTGTAACAGCCTTTAATGGTCGTGAGGCAATCGAGCTATTTGAAGCTGAGCAACCAGATATTATTATCCTCGACTTAATGCTACCTGAAATTGATGGTTTAGAAGTTGCTAAAGCTATTCGTAAGACTAGTAGCGTGCCGATTATCATGCTATCAGCTAAGGATAGCGAGTTTGACAAGGTTATTGGTTTAGAGTTAGGTGCAGACGATTATGTTACAAAACCTTTCTCAAACCGTGAGTTGCAGGCTCGTGTCAAGGCTCTGCTTCGTCGTACAGACCTGGTTTCTGTGGATAGCCAAGAGTCTGATGAGAAGAAGACCCAGCCATTACAAATTGGTGATTTGGAAATCGTTCCAGATGCTTACGTGGCTAAGAAATATGGTGAGGAGTTAGATTTGACCCACCGTGAGTTTGAACTCTTGTATCACTTGGCGTCTCATATTGGACAAGTGATTACGCGTGAACACTTGCTTGAGACTGTATGGGGTTATGACTATTTTGGTGATGTTCGTACAGTGGACGTGACCATTAGACGCTTGCGTGAGAAAATCGAAGATACTCCAAGTCGTCCAGAGTACATTCTCACACGTCGTGGTGTTGGATACTATATGAGAAATAATGATTGAAGATATTAGACAAACTATTCTGACCAGCGATTTTATCTTTATCCTGATTTTACTTGGCTTTATCCTGGTGGTGACCTTGCTGTTACTGGAAAATCGTCGGGATAATATCCGTCTGAAGGAGATAAATCAGAAGGTTAAGGACTTGATTGCAGGTGATTATTCTCAAGTTTTGGACTTGCAAGGAAGTACAGAAATAACCAATATCACCAATAATCTGAACGATTTGTCAGAAGTTATTCGTTTGACCCAAGAAAATCTGGAACAAGAGAGTAAACGATTGAACAGTATTCTTTCTTACATGACAGATGGCGTTCTTGCGACCAATCGCCGTGGCCAGATTACCATGATCAACGATATGGCCAAGAAACAGCTCGGTGTGCAGAAAGAAGATGTTCTGAATAAAAGCATCCTCGAATTGCTTAAGATAGAAGATGAGTATGAGTTGCGTGACCTGATTACACAGATTCCTGAGTTGACGATTGACTCCCAAGATGTGAATGGGGAATACCTGAGCCTTCGTGTACGTTTTGCTCTGGTTCGCCGTGAGTCAGGTTTCATCTCTGGTTTGGTTGCCGTTTTACATGATACGACCGAGCAGGAGAAGGAAGAGCGTGAGCGAAGACTCTTTGTTTCGAACGTGAGTCACGAGTTACGGACTCCTTTGACCAGTGTTAAATCTTATCTTGAAGCCTTGGACGAGGGAGCCCTGTATGATCCTGTCGCCCCTGATTTTATCAAAGTTTCACTCGATGAAACCAACCGTATGATGCGTATGGTGACAGATCTCTTGCATCTCTCTCGTATTGACAATGCGACTAGTAAACTGGATGTAGAGTTGATTAACTTTACAGCCTTCATCACCTTTATCCTCAACCGTTTTGATAAGATGAGAAATCAGGATGAAGAGAAAAAATATGAGCTAGTGAGAGATTATCCAATAACTTCAGTTTGGATTGAGATTGATACGGATAAGATGACCCAGGTGATTGATAATATTCTTAACAATGCCATCAAGTACTCACCAGATGGTGGGAAGATTACGGTCAGCATGAAAACTACGGATGACCAGATGATTTTATCAATTTCTGACCAGGGTCTTGGGATTCCAAAACAAGATTTACCTAGGATTTTTGACCGTTTCTACCGTGTGGATCGCGCAAGAAGTCGTGCTCAAGGTGGAACTGGACTAGGTCTAGCCATCGCCAAAGAAATCATCAAACAACACAATGGTTTTATTTGGGCAAAAAGCGAATACGGTAAGGGCTCAACCTTTACCATCGTGCTCCCTTATGATAAGGAGGCCGTAAAAGAAGAAATATGGGAGGACGAAATAGAAGACTAGAATGAGTGAAAAAGGCTTTAAATATAGTATTTTAGCATCAGGTTCCAGTGGAAATTCCTTTTATCTGGAAACCCCAAAAAAGAAAATCTTAGTGGATGCAGGCTTGTCTGGTAAGAAAATCACCAGTCTTTTGAGCGAAATCAATCGTAAGCCAGAAGATTTGGATGCGATTTTGATTACGCATGAACACTCAGATCATATCCATGGAGTTGGTGTATTGGCTCGCAAATATGGTATGGACCTTTACGCCAATGAAAAGACTTGGCAGGCTATGGAAAATAGCAAGTACCTCGGTAAAGTGGATTCATCGCAGAAGCATATTTTTGAAATGGGTAAAACCAAAACCTTTGGCGATATCGACATTGAGAGTTTTGGGGTTAGCCATGATGCGGCAGCACCCCAGTTTTACCGCTTTATGAAAGACGACAAGAGCTTTGTCATGCTGACCGATACAGGTTACGTCAGTGACCGTATGGCAGGAATTGTTGAGAATGCAGACGGTTATCTCATTGAGTCCAACCATGATGTGGAAATCTTACGAGCAGGATCTTATGCTTGGCGGCTCAAACAGCGAATCCTATCCGATCTCGGTCACCTCTCTAACGAAGACGGAGCTGAGGCTATGATTCGTGCAATGGGAAATCGAACCAAGAAAATCTACCTCGGGCATTTGTCCAAAGAGAACAATATCAAGGAGCTGGCTCATATGACCATGGTCAACCAGCTAGCGCAAGCTGATCTAGGAGTAGGAGTAGACTTTAAAGTTTATGATACCTCTCCAGATACTGCAACACCATTGACAGAGATATAAAAAAGAAGGCGAGTGCCTTCTTTTTTATATTTTTTACAATCCTGCAAATTCTTTGATTTCTTGTGCTGACATTGAAGAGTCACAACGGACATCGATTTGGCCATCAGCAACATGAACGAATCCTGGAACAGTTGGGATACCATAGCGTGAACGGAAATCTTGCAAAGCATTGAGTTGGCTTGGTTCTTCACTATTGATAAAGTAGATGTGAGCTTTGGTTTCAGCCACGACACCTGCTAATGTACCAGCAAATTTACGGCAGTAGGGACAAGTTTTGCGACCGATGAAGAAGGTTGCTGTTTCTTTATTATCAAGTGCTTCTTGAGCACGGGCAACAGTTGTGACTTCAAGATCTTTAATATTTTCTAAAAATTGTTCCATGAGTTTACCTCGCTTTCATTGATATGTCTAGTATGCCACAAAGTTCCTAAAATTGCTTAGATTTGATACGAAAAAAAGATGAGACTAGTTTATCTCATCTTTATAGAGTGTTATTTCACAAACGCATTGATTTCCGCTTCGATGTTAGCAATCTTAGCTTGTGAATCTTCGTTGCTTTCACCCACAACGGCAATGTAGAACTTGATTTTTGGTTCTGTACCTGAAGGGCGAACTGCAATCCATGAACCGTCAGCAAGTGTATATTTCAACACATCACTTGGAGGAGTAGTCAAAGTTGTCACAGTACCATCAGCAGCAGTAGCAGTTTGAGCCTTGAAGTCTTCTACGACAGTGATAGCTGTTGTGTTCCATTCTTTTGGAGCATTGTTACGGAACTTAGCCATAATCGCTTTGATTTGTTCTGCACCATCGACACCAGAAAGGGTAACAGAGATGGTCTTTTCAGCGTAGTAGCCGTATTCTTTGTAGATTTCTTCGATACCGTCAGCAAGTGTCAAACCACGTGAACGATAATAGGCAGCAAGTTCAGCAACGACAAGAACGGCTTGGATAGCATCTTTATCACGTACAAATGGTTTGATCAAGTAACCGAAGCTTTCTTCAAATCCCATCATGTAAGTGTGGTTGTGTTTTTCTTCAAATTCTTGGATTTTTTCAGCGATAAATTTGAAACCTGTCAAGACATTGAACATAGTTGCGCCGTAGCTTTCAGCAATCTTCGTTACCAAGTCAGTTGATACGATGGATTTGCAGAGAGCAGCATTTTCAGGAAGAGTTCCAGCACTCTTATGAGCTTCCAAGATGTATTTAGCCATGATAGCACCGATTTGGTTACCTGAAAGGTTGAGGTAGCTACCATCTTTTTGAAGAACTTCAACACCCACGCGGTCAGCGTCTGGATCAGTTGCCACAAGAACATCAGCACCAACTTGACGGCCGAGTTCTTCAGCAAGGGCGAAGGCCGCTTGATTTTCGGGATTTGGAGATTTAACAGTTGAGAAGTCTGGGTCTGCAGTTGCTTGTGCTTCAACAACTTGAACTGAGTCAAATCCTGCTTGTGCAAGAGCACGGCGAGCCAACATTTCACCAGTACCATGAAGTGGTGTGTAGACAATCTTCATGTCTTTACCAAACTCTTCAATCAAGGCTGGGTTGATATTTACATCTTTTACTTCTTTGAGGTATTCTGCATCAACAGCTTCGCCGATAACTTCAATCAAGCCAGAAGCTTTTTCAGCTTCGACATCAGCAACTTCCACAGCAAATGGATTTTCGATTGCACGGATGTAAGTTGTCAAAGCGTCCGCATCGTGTGGAGGCATTTGTCCACCGTCTTCACCGTAAACCTTGTAACCGTTAAATGGAGCAGGGTTATGGCTGGCAGTAATCATGATACCTGCAAAACAGTTGAGGTGACGAACTGCAAATGAGAGTTCTGGAGTTGGACGAAGGCTTTCAAATACGTAAGATTTGATACCATGTTTTGCAAGAACTGCCGCAGATTCAAAGGCAAACTCAGGTGAGAAGTGACGACTATCGTAGGCAATTGCCACACCACGTTCTTTTTCATTTCCACCTTTTGACTCAATCAAACGAGCCAATCCTTCAGTTGCTTGACGAACAACATAGATGTTGATGCGGTTTGTACCTGCACCGATCAAGCCACGCATACCTGCAGTACCAAATTCAAGATTGGTGTAGAAAGCATCTTCTTTTGTTTTTTCGTCCATGTTTTCTAAATCTTGACGAAGATAGTCGGGAAGGTCGGCAAAATCGACCCATTTTTGATAATTTTCTTGGTAAGTCATAGAGTATCTCCTTTATCTATTGCTTTAATCGCTTTCATTATATCACGATTTGATATTTTAGTA